>NZ_BAABCN010000003.1:0-336649 GCF_039538945.1 Glaciibacter kafniensis
GAGCCAGGATCAAACTCTCCGTAAATGTTTGATTGACTAACCAAGCAAGCTCGGCGTCACATCTAGTGTGAATGGCCGCCGGAATGGGCGAACCAAACACAAGTTTGAAACTGACAGAACAAATCATTACTGACTTGCTTTGTTGTTATAAATGTTTTCCAAAGGAATCTCCTACCGGCAGAACCGGTACGAGGTTTTTGGCATTTGACATTGTGCACGCTGTTGAGTTCTCAAGGATCGGACGCTCTCGGTTTCAGGCCACGCTATGACTAGCATTGTGACTGTCGCTCCGAGGCAACTTCTCTAAGTTAGCCACTCAATCCCAGGCTGTCAAATCGAGTTTCTAGCGGGTTTGAGCGGTGCTTCTGCACACGCCCAATCACGCAACTCGAACTAACAATCAGCTCTGTGAGTGGACTTTCCATCCTAAGCGATGAACCCGAGTCCTACAAGAGGAATGCGAGTGATTATCAGCTTTGGATGATGGTCCCGCTTGAGGCCGGGAAGCTCTGCGGCTTTCCGTACCTGTGGGGTACGTAGATATACATTACGGTCGGTTTCGGCACTCGTCAAAACGGCTGCCCGCCCGGGCGCGTCGGCTTCGGCCCGCCCCTGACTCCCCCGTCTTTGCGCCTAATAGCGGTAGTGCTCGGCCTTGTACGGGCCCTCGATCGGCACTCCGATATAGGCAGACTGCTCGGGCGTGAGAACTGTGAGTTCAACCCCCAGCGCATCAAGGTGCAGACGCGCGACCTTCTCGTCAAGATGCTTCGGCAGCACAGAGACGCCGACCGGGTACTTCTGCGGGGAGCAGTAGAGCTCGATCTGCGCGAGCACCTGGTTGGTGAAGGAACTGCTCATCACAAAGGAGGGGTGGCCCGTCGCGTTGCCGAGGTTCATCAGGCGTCCCTCCGAGAGAACAAGGATGCTGCGCCCAGTGGGCAGCCGCCATTCATGTACCTGGGGCTTGATCTCAATTTTGACGGCCCCCGGCAGTGCGTCCAGTCCGGCCATGTCAATCTCGTTGTCGAAGTGCCCGACATTCCCGACGATCGCGAGGTGCTTCATCCGGAGCATGTGTTCGACGGTGATGACGGTGGAGTTGCCGGTGCCACTGACAAGGATGTCGACCTGTTCGATGACCGATTCGAGGCGGGCGACCTGGAAGCCATCCATCGCTGCCTGCAGTGCGTTGATCGGATCGATTTCGCTGACGATCACGCGGGCACCCTGGCCGCGGAGCGCTTCGGCGGCCCCCTTGCCCACATCGCCGTAGCCGCAGACGAAGGCGACCTTGCCGCTGATGAGAACATCGGTCGCCCGGTTCAATCCGTCGGGCAGCGAATGGCGGATGCCGTAGGTGTTATCGAACTTCGACTTGGTCACGGAATCATTCACGTTGATCGCCGGGAACACGAGCTCACCGGATGCGGCAAGTTCGTAGAGACGGTGCACCCCCGTCGTCGTCTCTTCGGTCACGCCGATAATGTCGGCGGCAATGCGCGTCCACCGATCTGGCGACAGATCAAGCGAACGGCGGAGTTGGTCGAGCACGACCCGGTACTCGAGGCTGTCCGTTGTCGTTGCCGACGGCACTGCACCAGCCCGTTCAAACTCGCGCCCCTTGTGCACCAGCATGCTGGCGTCCCCACCGTCATCGAGGATCATGTTCGGTCCGACCCAGGTCTCCCCCGCCGCCGCCGCTTCCGCGCTCCACTCGAAGATCTGCTCGGTGCACCACCAGTATTCGTCGAGCGTTTCGCCTTTCCAGGCGAAGACAGGGATACCAGTGGGTGCCTCGGGCGTTCCGGTCGGCCCGACAGCGATCGCGGCCGCCGCGTCATCCTGTGTCGAGAAGATATTGCAGCTCGCCCAGCGCACCTGCGCACCCAGTGCGACAAGAGTCTCAATGAGCACAGCAGTCTGCACCGTCATGTGGAGGGATCCGGCGATCCGCGCGCCGGCAAGTGGCTGCGACTCTGCGAATTCGGCGCGGAGGGCCATCAAGCCCGGCATCTCATTCTCAGCAAGACGGAGTTGGTGCCGACCCGCCTCTGCGAGCGCGAGATTTGCGACCCGGAACGGAAGGGGTGCTGGCAGGTCAGCGGGTGCAGGTGTCATGCCCCCATGTTCTCGCGGCCTGCACTCCAGCGATACGGGAGAAGGTGGGCGAGATGTCAGCTGTCGCTTGAGCGGGCGTCCATCTCATCGCTGAGAAAGCGATGACGGATGACCTGCCAGCCTTGAGGTGCAGAAGTGCGTTCGGCATGACGGCGGCAGAGGTCATAACCGTGCGGTTCTTGCGTCGCAGACAGCGGTCCGAGCACTGCCGTGGAATCGGCGTACACAAAAGTGAGGGTGGCCACCGCGGGTTCTGGGCAGCTGATTCGGGAGCACGGTCTGTGAGACATCGATATTTAGAGTACCCGCACACGCCCCACACGTAGGATTGCACCATGTCCAGGTCACACCGTTCCGCCTCGCCATTCGCCGAGCCGACGCCGCGGGGACGAGGTCGGGACCGCCACGGTCGCGGCATCCGCAGTTCGGTGACCGGACCATATCTTCCGCCGCTTCGCACGCGCATCAGCATGTTCGACATGACAATTGCGACAACGGTCGACTACCTGCGCGGGGTGTGGCCGGATGACCTGGGCAACGTGACTTTTGAGGTGGCGCCCGGCCCGACAACCGTCATTCCCGGTGTCGGAGTTGAACGATGGGCTGTCGACGCTCTCGCCCGGCGGGTTGTCTTCTACCGGCTGCCGATCCAGCGCCTGTCACGACTTCACCGCAACGACGAGTTTCACCAGCGCATGATCATCGAGAGTTGTGTGTTTCGGGCGATCGCCGAATTGCTCGGCAAAGATCCGTGGGATCTCGCACCGGAGCGTTTTCGGCACTCATAAGCACTGGCACTCATCAGAACGAGCGCACACTGAGTCAACGCAGAAAGCGTTAGCGCAGGATGTGCTAGCTGAGGACGTGCTAGCTGAGAACGTGCTACTGGAGGTACACGGCAATCGGTGAAGCGAGAGGCCCGGCCGGTCGCACGGTAAACGAGGCGAGCTTGCCTGGTCCGGCATAGCCGATGGCGACGACGACCGACGTGCTTCCGTCGACGAGATACGTTGACGATTCCGCAACCGGAACCGCTGCCGCCGCGCCAGCCGCCAAAGTCACGGTCGCGGGAGCGCCGGATCCACCCCGAAGAGACACGACTGTGCTGGTGGTTGCAGTATTGACGAGATGCAGTGTCGGGGCTGGTCCGGGCGCCGTCGCGACGAGGAATTCTCCACCGAGCGATTCAGAGGAAGCGAACCAGGCAAAATCTTTGCCTCCTCCATTCGTCGTCGACGCGGTGGCCGCGGCAACGAGAGGTTGGTCAGATTCGATGCTGACGGCATATCCGCCGGGCGCCAACCCGGCAAGCGGAACCTCGGTCGCGACGCCAGGGCGAACTTGAACCTGAATCGAGGTACCAGGGTTCGCGCCGCCCTCACTGATCGCGCCGACCTGCACGGTGGCTGCTTTGTCGCCGGTCACCAACATCCGCACGCTCGCCGCGCCATCCGGAAGTTCGGTTGCCTCAGCAGTCGGAGTGGGAGCCGGCGGTGCCGTCACGGTCACCCCGGCGATCGTGTGCTGCATCGAGGGGCTCCGGGTCGCGCCGATCAGGTCGAGGCCTTCTGGCACGATACCGCTGATGAGGCTCTGCTCCAGCGAGGCGACAATTTGTCCGCCCTGCGACTGCACGTGAATGACCGGAGACTTGAGATTCGGAGCGAGACCGGCCAACGACACCACCCGTTGCGAGCCGGGCTGCACCAGAATTCCGGTCGAGCCGGGAGCATCAATCAGCCCGGTTTCGCCATAGACGCTGAGCCCCACCGTCGCAACAACGGTCGTCGGGTTCGAGAGCAGAATCAAGGTGGTCCGGCCGATGTCAGTCGAACCGCCGACGAGCCAGGCATCGCTGGATGCTTCGGCGCAGGATGCGGCAGCGAACCCGGCCAGTGTCTCGGTCGCAGCGGACTGTGACTGACTGCCAGCCACGAGCGAGGCAACATTCGTCTCGGCCGCAACGGGAACGCGAATGAGCTGGGGCGCACCGTCCTGGGTGCCCAGCGTGTTGTCTGGTGCGGCAAGGTCCGTGATCTCGGGGCGCACAGTTGACACGCCGCTCGCCGGATCTGTCGCAGCAGCGACAGTCGAAGAGGGGCCGACCGACGTGACCGCCTGGGCAAGGCTCGAGTTCTCGGCCAGGGTGAGAAGCGGTCCGGGGCAGACTCGCATCTGTTCGCTCGGGTGTGGAGTGACCACCACGGAACCGGGGGTCACCACCAGGCTCGGCCACTGGATCAGTGTTGCCGCTGAAACTCCCAGCGCGATTGCCCCGATGCCGAGGATTCCGCCGAGTGTCTGGGCACTGCGAACTGCCACGCTGCGCTTAGTGGGCATTGTCAGTCTCCCTCATCGTCGCGTCGTGGTTGCCCGGTTCTACCTGATCGAAAGGCTCGGAAGGTTCTGCCCGCACAGCAGGCCGCACGCCGGATGCTCCATTCGTCTCGCCAGGCTCCGGCGCAGCGCCGTCGGACACAGTACGGTCGGGCACAGTACCGTCCGGCGCAGCGCCGTCCGGCGCAGCGCCGTCCGGCGCAGCGTCGTCCGGCGTGAGCGGTGCAGCGCTTGACTCAAGCGCATCGTCGGCCTTCACTACCGCCAGCTCTCGCTTCTGCCGTTTGGCATCGCGTGCTGCATCTTTCGCCTGACGACGAATCGCATCGCGGTTTGCTTCTCGCACTGCCTCCCGACCCGCGCCGGTCGGGATGGAGAGCAGAACCGTCGCGCCGATCACGATGACAGCGATGAGGAAGGCGATCTGGCTCAGCACACCCCCGGGGTGCGCGGGGATCGACAGATTGCCGGGGGCATCCGGCTCATCGGCGGTTTGCCACAGGTGTCCGAACGTTGTCTCACCGACCGGAACGACAGCGGCATTTCCGTCGAGTGAGGTGACGGTGCGCAGTTGCGTCTCTGCCGCCTGCGGTGAGATGGGCGAGCTGTCGGATGCGGGGCGGTCGGCGGTCTCTGCCGGACGCAACACCACGAAGCGGATGCCGAAATCGTGCAGCCCCTGCGCACTGTCGAGCCCACTGCGCGAAGCCAGGTTGCCCACGAGCGTCGCGAATTCGACCTCGCGCTTGTCGAAGCTGGTGTCGGTACTCGCCAATGTCGACTGAGAGTTGAGCGTGGCCCCGGATCCTCTGACGAGAGTGCCAAGAATTCCGCCATTGGCCTGAGCCGAGAGTTCAAGAGTGCCCACCTGCGGGTTGATGTCAGCCTCTGCCGCCACAAAAGCGGGCTGGGTTCGCCCGATCCCCTTGGCGACGACGCTCGTGCCGAGCGACAGCGCGGCGGCCAACGGCGCCGCCACGATCAGCACCAGGAGCGACACGACGATCGCGGGAGTCACAGCGAAACGGCCAAGTCCCCGCAAAGCGAAGATGCTGGCACCGACCAAGCCCATCCAATAGAGGCTGAGGCCCGATCCTGTCCAGATTGAGACTGCGGCATCGCCAGACGCGGCGAGCGAGAGATGACTGGCCGCCACTGCAGTGGCGAAACCGATGACCGCAGTCAGAAGGGCGAAGCTTGCCCCCCGAGAACCACGCAGGAACAGCGCGAGGAGAGCCAACGCGCAGAGTGGCGCCACTAGGAGCGGGATCAGAAGCTCTGCGTTCACACCAGGGAGTTCGAGCTTCGTCAGCAACGGGTTCCACCCGCCGAAGTCTCCGGCCGGGAAGCCGAGCAACAGTTGCCAGGCCGACACAGCGGTGGAGGGAACGGGCACGCCGGGGTCGGCGAGAAGAGCGAGCCAGGCGCCGCGCATGGCCTGATCCCAGATCAGCGGCGCGGCCAATGCGAGTGCCGGAATTGGGATGCCGATGAACCGCATGATTCGTCTGCCGCTGAGCAGCACGCAGATCAGCCAGCCGAGCAGGAGCGCCGGCGCGAGCGACGGAGCACAGGCGACGATCGCGGCAAAGAGCAAGGCTGTCGAGGCCGAGGCCGACCACGATCGCGCCGCTGCGAACCCGGCATAGAAGAGCCAGGGCAGAAGCAGATGCACCAGGATGGCGGCCGGACGCCCCTCGGCCAACGCGGTGAGGAAGGAAGGAGCGAAGACCCACAACAGAGCGGCAACGGCACGCAATCCGCCGCGCGCCGTCAAGCGGGAGGCCGCCACCCATGCCCCGAAAGCGGCAAGGGGAAATGCCACGAAGTACAGCAGCACGAGCGCGAAAGACGGAGACCAGAACGTGAGCGTGCCGAGCACTGCCAGGACCGCGGAGAACGGGTCGGCCGCGCCGACGAATCCGAGACCGATCTGACGCCATCCGTAGCCGGCACTCTGCCAGAGGTCGGTCACCGTGCCGGACAGAGGAAGCAGCCCTCCCCCGGTCAACGTTTGCGCGCCGAGAAGCGGGGCGAGCACGCCGATGCCGACACAGGCGGCAATCAGCACTACCCATGCTCCGCCCTTGGCGAAGAAGGAGAGTTCAGGTCGTTCGCCGCGGGCACCGGTGAGGCTTGCCTCACGTTTGAGCATGTGCCGGCGACGCACGACAGCCGTCGGCACGCGGAGCGAGGCGATCGAAGACCAGCCGAGTGTGCGGGTCTTGGCGAGGTTTCGGCGCGCCTTCGCCACGCGCACCAGACAGAAGGCCGCGGCGAATGCGGCAGCGAACTCTCCGATGATTGCGCCGGGCTCCTTGCGGAGGAGCTGACCGATCGAGCGGATGAGCGCCAGCGGCACGAGGGTGAGCCAGTGCAACGGCAGCGCCCAGACGGGAGCGTAGACAAGACGGCGATGAAGCTGAGCTGACCGTTCTGCGCGCATCCGTTGGCGGCGAGGCTTTCCGCGCGACGACCCATTCGGTCCGGCAACGCCATCGCCGGCCGTCGCCACCCGCGCATCGGCGACAACTGAGACGCGATAGCCGGCCAGGCGAACACGGATGCAGAAATCAAGGGAGTCGTCGACGCTCGGCAACGCGGGGTCAAAACCTCCGAGCTCGTGCCAGACCGACTGGCGCACCAGCATCCCGCCGGCACCGACGGCGAGCACATCGCTGATGTCATCGTGCTGGCCTTGGTCGAGTTCACTTTCGACGAGAGAGACCGACGCTCCATAGGGCGTGACAGACTCGCCGAAATCGTGGATGTAGTCGCTGGCGACCCATTCCATGACCTTCGGGCCAGCCACCGCCACCGACGGGGCGATCTCGAGCTCTTGGAGAAGCGCGGCCAGAGCACCGGGCGCCGGAGCACTGTCTTGCGCGAGAAACCACAGCACGTTGTTCTCGTCGGCGGGGGGCGCGGCCACCCGCAATGCGGCGTTGATGGCCTCACCGAATGAGAGATCCGCATCGGCGACGATGATCTGGGTCGGTGCGAAGACCGCGAGAAGTTGGCCCGTCGCATCCGTCGACCCGCAGTCAACAGTCAGGATTGCGTCAGGCTGACGCGTCTGCTTCGTGAGTGCCTCGAGAGTTCGCTCAAGGTGTTTTTGGCCGTTGCGGGCAACGAGGATGGCGGTGACTCTGGGTTGCATATCGAAATCAGCCTAGGTCGGGTTCTGGCCCAGCCACGTCGGCTGCATCGGCGCGCCCGAAATCAGTCGTCAGCACCAGGTGTCAGGAGAGGGCGGCAGATGGAGCGGATGTGAGGCGCTCTGCGGCTCAGCTCGCGCGCTTTCGCAGTTTGCGACGCTCGCGCTCCGACAGCCCGCCCCAGATTCCGAAGCGCTCATCGTTTCCGAGCGCGTACTCGAGGCACTGAGTCTTCACCTCGCACGACGCACAGATTTTCTTGGCGTCGCGGGTCGATCCGCCCTTTTCGGGGAAGAATGCCTCTGGATCAGTCTGTGCACACAGCGAATCGGCCTGCCACGCAAGTGGATTGTCGTCGCCAACTGTGGAGCGTACCCCCGGTACGCCTAGTCGAACGGGATCGACGAACCAGTCGTCAGGTACCCCAGAACGATTCTCAGGTATTGCCATACCGTCTCCCACCCATCGTTCCACGCCCACGAATTGAGCGTTTCACCTAATTACACCGGTGTAGTTCCCTATTCGTCAAGTCGCAGATAGTAAACCCTCAATATTGGATGGAGAGTTTCGACGCGCCAAGAATTTCACAACGTTCACAGCGGGCGAACAACGGCCGCCTGCCGCGCATCCCAGGCGCTCTTCACCATGTCTTCAAGGGAGTGGCGCATCACCCAGCGGAGGTCGCGTGCGGCGAGTTCGCCAGATGCCACGATCCGGTCGGGGTCACCGGCGCGTCGGGGGGCAATCTCCGGGGTGAAATCGATTCCGGTCACCGCCGCGACAGTCGACATGATCTCACCGACGGACACTCCGTCGCCGCTGCCGAGGTTGTAGACGGGGCTAATCGGCTCGCCGGCATCCATGCGCCGTGCCGCTGCAACATGCGAAACGGCCAGGTCGGACACGTGGATGTAGTCGCGCACGCACGTACCATCGGGCGTCGCGTAGTCGGTGCCGTTGATGCGCGGTGTACGGCCGTCGACGAGCGCGTCAAAGATGAGCGGAAAAAGATTGTGGGGGCTGGTATCGCGGAGCGCGATATCACCGGAACCGACAACGTTGAAGTAACGCAGGCTCGTGTGGGTGAGTCCGGCGGCGACACCCTGGTCGCGCAGCAACCACTCCCCGATGAGCTTCGACTCCCCGTAGGGTGACTCGGGGTTCTTCGCGGTCTCTTCGGTCACGAGGTCGGTCGACGGGGTGCCGTAGACGGCAGCGCTCGAGGAGAAGACGATGTTCGAGACGTCAGCCTCTGCCATGGCAGCCAGGAGATTCTGGGTGGCCGTGACGTTTTGTTCGTAGGTGTGCAGAGGGCGTTGCACCGATACTCCGGCGTATTTGAAGCCCGCAACGTGCACGACGCCCGTGATGGCGCCGGCCGCTTCGGTAAAGGTGCGTCGAAGAAGTTCGGTGTCGAGAAGGCTGCCCTGCACAAACGGCACGCCATCCGGCACGAAATCGGCGTGACCGCTCGAGAGATCGTCAATGATGATGACGTCGATTCCCTCGTCGATGAACGCGCGCACAACGTGCGAACCGATATAGCCGGCTCCACCGGTAACAAGCCACGCCATGTGCAACTCCTGTGTTCAGGCGGATGCGGTGTGCCCCCGGCCTGCTCCAGAATACCGGGAGCCCGCTGGACGTCGTCCCACGTGGTGCACCGGCGCATCCGGGCTGGCAGAAAGTAGCGGTGTTGGGTTATTCTGCCACGAGGAGGTCACATGCTTCAGAAGATTGTCTGCGTCGCATTGCCCGGGATGGCGCCGTTCGAGTTCGGCGTGATCTGCGAGGTGTTCGGGATTGACAGAAGCGACAGCAACGGGCCGTCATTCGACTTTCACGTCACGGCGGCAGAACCGGGTTTGATTCGAACCAAGCTGGGGTTCGACATCGTCGTGCATGAAGACCTCTCGGCCGCCGCTGATGCCGACCTCATTGCGATTCCGGCCTATCAAGCCGGGGTCGACATCCATCCGGAGATTCTCCGGGTGATTCGCGAGGCCGAGGCGCGAGGCGCCTGGGTGCTCAGCGTCTGCAGCGGAGCCTTTGTGCTCGGCGCAGCAGGCATCCTTGACGGACGCCGCAGCACGACCCATTGGATGTACACGGATGACCTCGCTCGCGCGTTTCCGCTGACGCGGGTCGATCCCGACGTGCTGTTCGTCGAAGATGGCAACGTGGTCACCGGTGCCGGAACCGCGGCCGGTATCGATGCCGCACTTCATATCGTGCGCAAGGAGCTCGGCGCCGCGGCGGCGAACAACATCGCCAGACGCATGGTGGTGCCGCCGCAGCGCGACGGCGGGCAGTCCCAATATGTGCAGCCGCCGGTCACCGATTGCCCGAGCGACTCCTTCGCCGCGATCACCGAATGGATGCTGTCCCACCTGGAGCACGAGCTGACCGTCGATCAGCTCGCCCGCAAGAATTTGATGTCGCCGCGCACCTTCGCCCGTCGTTTTCGCGCGGAACTCGGCACGACGCCGACCGCCTGGCTGAACCGGCAGCGGCTGCTGCGCGCACAGCAGCTGCTTGAAGAAACCGATTGGAGCCTCGAATCGGTGGCCTCCGATACGGGCTTCGGGGCCGCGTCGGTCATGCGGCACCACTTTCTCAAGGTGCTCCAGACCACCCCGACGGCGTATCGGCGCACGTTCGGGGCGCGGCAGGTCGGCTGAGGCGGCTGAGGCGGCTGCCACTGCCACTGCCGCTGCCACTGCCACTGCCACTGCCACTGCCACTGCAGTAGCGATAGTGCACGCGGCCATTTGCGTACCCAGATGCCTGCGTTCGACGCGTGGTTCTCCACCACCATTCGACGGAGATTCACCTCGAATCAGGGATATCCCGGCGAAAATCAGCTGAAACGCGACGAATCTCCGTCGAATGGGGCGCACAACTCCGGTATTGAATGTGGGTTTCATTCATTGGGTTCGCACACCGGCTGAGGCGATATGGAGCGGTTGGCTCAGCGGCGAGGCTTGGACATCCGCCACGGAAACTCCGGGAACGCCCTCGACGGTGGCCGACGGTAGTCGTCCGTGAGAGCGCATCTCAGCGCGCGCTCGCACAGCTCCCACTTGTCACGAAATAGGTCGTAGCTGAAGCGCAATACTCGCCCGCTTCTGGCCGCCACCTTCGCATCTCTCTCGCAGTCGGCTTTGAAAGCGGGCCAGTTGTCGTGCCATTCCGCACCGTCAATCTCCACAAATGTCGATGGCCCGACCTGACCGTCGAGGTGTCCTACCCCGACCACTGCTGGCTGAGGTACAAATGGAATCCCGGCCGCCCAGGCGGCCAACCGAAACTCCGTCTCTCCACCCGATCCCGCGCGACCATCGACATCCGCTCGCCAATCCTGAGCTCGAACCGGGGCCAGCTGAAAGATGTGGTCAAGGTCAGTGTGGAGAATCCCGGCACCGTCTTCGTCGCGGTTGTGGAGGGCCGCGTCGAGACAGACGATCGACGTGGTGCGATCGTGCGTGTTCAGGATGTGCACAAGTGCGTCGATGACCGAGACGCGCCAGACGTAGGGAGGTGTCCGGTTCGAAGCGTCGTCTGTCCAACTGACACGCCAACGCGGCGCTCCGGCGATGACGAATGGCGCGCGCATATCGGTGGGGAGGCGAAGGCCGCGGGCATCTGCGGGCACCACGACATGGAGCTTTCTGGTCGTCGGCGTCCAGATTCCGTAGGTTCTCAACGCACTGAGTCCCGTCAATCGCCCGCCGATGCGGAATGCTTCGACGGCCTCGCGCGGAGCCGTCGGGAGGCTGTACCAGCCCTTTCGAACACGTATGATCGCGCCGCAGTTCATACCCGCACGGAGATCCTCGCGGCTCCACCCGTGCTGAATCAAGCTTGCGCATTTCACGAATAGCCCGAGGTCGGAGATTTCTTGTGAGAGTGATCGCATGACCCGTATCCCGCGGGGATATCGCACTCTGGCGGGATGCATCCGACAATCGGTGCAGAAATCCGACTCCACGCGACTGTGAACTTCGCTCCCGCGCTGTGCGGGCCGACGATTCGACGGAGATTCGACTCTAATTTCGCATTTTGGGGCCGAATCGTCTTGGTTTCAGCAGAATCTCCGTCGAATGGGGATCCCGCTTGCACGCGCACTGCCCAGGCCGACCTCGTCAGGTTCCGGTCGTCGCCAGAAAAACCTCGCCGACGCCGGCGAAGGTCAGCGTGCCCTCCTCAGGAGTGATGTAGACCGAGTCGCCCCGCTTCAGCACCACCGAAGACGCGGCCCCGGCCACCAGAAATCCGCCAGAGGTGCAGAGCGCGATGCCTGGCCCTCCGAGCGTGACCTGCCGCATCGGTACCGGGCCGTCGCCCGCCGAGGAGCCGGCATCCGTCGCATCCGCCTGAATGTGCACCAGTTCGAAGTCGGGAATGCCAGGTCGAAAGACGCTCACTCCGGCAACGGAGTCCTCGGTCGGCCCGAGATACGGAACCGGAATCGGGCTGAAATCAAGCACGTCGAGCAGCTCATCGACGTCAATGTGTTTGGGGGTGAGGCCACCGCGCAACACATTGTCTGAGGCGGCCATCAGCTCAATCCCGAGTCCAGACAGATAAGCGTGGATGTTTCCGGACGGCAGATAGAGCGCCTCCCCGCGTTTCAGCGCGACGCGGTTCAGCAGCAGCGAAATCACAATTCCCGGGTCTCCGGGGTAGGCGGCGGCCAGGGTCCGAACGGTCTCGAGTTCACGGGCGTAGCTCACGATCGCCCCGCCCTCTGTCAGGTAGGCGGCGAACTCGGCGAGCGCCACCACACGCTCGACGAGCCAGGAGACTTCACCACTGTCACCCCCACGGCCATCCCGCAGAAGCCATTCGACGACGTCGTGCAGCCCCGCCGAACCGACGAGTCGATTCTCGAGCGCGTCGAGCGCCGCGGCCTGCGGATCGGGCGACGCAATGTCCAGCGCCCGCAGTTCCGCCAGAATGCGGTGGATCTCGGCGATGGTACGAAAGCCGCACAGCGCGTCGAAGGTGTCGCTCAAAGCGAAGATCAACTCTGGCTTGTGAAACGGATCCCGGTAGTTGCGGTCAGGGGCGTCGAGGGGAATCCCTGCAGCGTTCTCGAGCTCGAACGCGGCGGCCGCCCGTGCCGACGACGGATGAGCCTGGAGCGAGAGTGGTGTGGCCGCGGCCAACACCTTGAGCAGAAACGGCAACCGCACTCCCCCGCTCACGGCTGTCGACGCGGCAAGTTCCGCCCCGAGGGCAGCCTGGGGCTCGTGAGCAATCCACTCGGCCAGTGTGCCGAACCCGCCGACCTGCGACGGGTCGGCGATAACGGAAGGCGACCCGGCGTGAGCGCCCAGCCACAGTTCTGCCTCGGCACGACCCGACGAGGAGCGCCCCAACAGCTCGCTGATCGCACCGGCCGATCCCCAGGCGTAATCACGCGGCGTATTGGTGATGCCCACAAACATGAGTTACTCAACTTTCAATTCGTTGGGTCCAAACTACCAACCGCTTGGCCCTGCCGTGCCTGCCCCCTAGGCTGTCGACGAATTCACCGCCGGATGCCCGCAGAGGCTTTCGCAGTATGCAACGGAGCACGTACATGACATTTGAGCTACTCGACAGCGACTTCTACGGATACCAGAGCCTGTTGACCGATCAAGAGAAGGCCGCCCTGGCCGCTCTGCGCGACTATCTCGAGACCGAGGTGCGTCCGATCGTCAACGGCTATTGGGACCGTGCGGAGTTTCCGTTCGAGATCGTCAAGCCGTTGGCTGAGCTCGGTGCATACTCCTTCGCCTGGGAGGAGACGAAGCCCTTCGCCAACTCGGCAGTCTTTCGCGGGTTCGTCGCGTTGGAGATGGCGCGGGTCGACGCGTCGGTTGCGACGTTCCAGGGCGTGCAGAACGGTTTGGCGATGGGCAGCATTGCGGCCACCGGGTCGCCGGAACAGCGTGAAGAGTGGTTGCCGCGTATGTCGCGCGGCGAGATCATCGGAGCGTTCGGTCTGACCGAACCCCTCTCCGGTTCCGACTCCGCTCGAGGTCTGCGTACCACCGCGACCCGCGACGGAGACGACTGGGTGCTGAACGGCTCCAAGAGGTGGATCGGGAATGCCACGTTCTCTGACGTGACGATCATCTGGGCGAAGGATGTGTCCGATGGGCAGGTCAAGGGATTCATCGTTCCCACCGACACCCCCGGCTACACCGCGACCAAGATCGACGGCAAGATCAGCCTGCGCTCCGTGCAGAACGCCGACATCACGCTGGAAAACGTTGTCGTGTCTGAGCGCAACCGCCTGCAGAACGCGAACTCGTTCAAGGACACGGCCAGGGTGCTGCGTCTGACCCGTGCCGAAGTGTCGTGGTCGGCGGTCGGCAATTCCATCGGAGCCTACGAGGCTGCTGTCGCCTATGCGAAGACCCGCATTCAGTTCGGCAAGGAGATCGGCGGCCACCAGCTCATTCAGGATCTACTGGTGAAGAGCCTCGGCAACATCACGGCGAGCCTCGGCATGGTGGTGCGGGTCTCCCAGATGCTCGACGAAGGCACCCAACGTGACGAACACTCCGCCCTGGCGAAGACTTACACGACCTCACGCATGCGTGAAACCGTCGCCTGGTGCCGCGAACTGTTCGGCGGCAACGGGATCGCGCTCGAATACGACGTGGCCCGATTCTTCGCCGACGCCGAGGCACTCTATTCATATGAGGGAACTCAAGAGATGAACACCCTGATCGTCGGGCGCACGATCACCGGCCAGGCTGCATTCGTCTAAGCGGATGGCGGTGGTCGAGTCTCGAGATCGACTCGCGCGGCCTGTGACAGGCTTGACCACCGAACGGCTCGGCCACCGGCCTCGACCGGGACGCCGCCGCTATCCTGAGAAGATGCCCACCGCTCGCAGCCGCTTCGCCGTTCGCACGTTCGCGGTTTTCGTGTGGTTCGCCGTGTTCGCCGGGCAGTTCTGGCGCAACCTCCTCGGCTGGTGGGGGTTCGGCGCCGTCGCTGTGCTGGTGCTCGCCGGCAGCATCTACTTCTTGGTTCGACTGAAGCCCTCGTTGAACTGGCGCCGGTTTCCGAAATCACTCGTCGCGTTTCTCGCACTGGCCACGATCTCGGTCGCCTGGTCGTTCTATCCGGGAGCCTCGCTCATCGGCATTGCCCTGCAGTGGATGACGACCATTGCCGCACTGTTTCTGGTGCTGTGTCTGAGCTGGCCTGAGCTCGTGCGCACGCTCGCCGGCGCCCTGCGCTGGGCGCTGGCTCTGTCGCTCGTCTTTGAATTCATCGTCGCCGCAGTCGTCAGGCAACCGGTGCTCCCGTTCTTCGTCGACTACGGCGCTGAGAAGATTCCTGCAGCTTTTTACTGGTCGCGTGGCTTGCTCTTTTCCGGAGGGCCGCTCGAAGGCATCGTCGCCAATCGCAATCTGCTCGGCTTTCTCGCCCTCTTGGCCGTGATCGTATTCGCCATCCAGCTCGCAGCGGGCACCGTTCGCCGTGGCTGGGGCATCGCCTGGCTGGTGCTGGCGGTCGGGATGCTTGCACTCACCAGGTCGGCGACCGTCACGGTGACTGCCGCTGTGGTGCTCGTCGTGCTGGTCTTCGCACTCTGGACGCGTCGGGTCGGCCCGCAGGGTCGCCGCCCGGTCTACCTGACCGCCGCGGCCTCCATCGTCGCCGTTGTCGCCGCAGGTGTCGCCTTCTCACCGCTGCTGCTGCGCATGCTCGGCAAGAGCGAGGACCTCACCGGTCGGTTCGACATCTGGAACAGCGTCATCAGGCTGGCGTCGGAGAAGCCGGCCTTCGGCTGGGGTTGGGTGAGCTATTGGGCTCCCTGGGTCGAACCGTTCAACGGTCTCGCCGTGCGCAAAGGCGTGACCTACCTGCAGGCCCATAACGCCTGGCTCGATGTCTGGCTGCAGCTCGGCATTGTGGGCGTCATCGTGTTTGCCGCACTCGTGTCGTCGACCCTGTGGCGTTCGTGGTTCTTCGCCGTCGATCGCCCGCGCGCGGGTGTCGTTGATGACATGCCATACTCGGCATCCGCCCTGCTCCCCCTCTTGCTGGTTGCCGCCCTGCTCGCCCAGAGCCTGGCGGAGAGCCGATTGCTCATCGAGTACGGCTGGGTGCTGCTCGTCGTCCTCGCAGTCTTCACGAAACGAGCGCAAACCGGGGTCCCGCCTCAGTTGAGCGTGTCGGAACAGCAGCGAGCGTAGACCGCCGATGAACTCCCGCGGAGCATCCCCCACCGTCACTCTGGTGCGGCAGACGCTCGAATCACCGCAACTGGCCACGGTGCTCACCCAGTTGGCATTCGGCGTCGCATTCGGCTCTCACCTGTTGCTCAGCGTGATGGGCTGGCCTGGCCTGCTCGGCGCCCTGCTCACCCTTGTTGTCGTGGCGACACTGTCGCTGCTCGCCCGGCGCGCAACGCTGGAATGGCACGGCCTGCTGCCGATCTCCATTCTGGTCTTCGTCGGTTGGTGCGCTCTCTCCGTGGTCTGGAGCGGCTATCCCCTGATCTCGCTGGCCGGCATCGGCTACCAGCTCCTGTTCGCGTTTCTTGCGATCTATATCGCGCTGGTGCGGGACACGATCCAGATCCTGCGCGCCACCGGAGACGTGCTGCGGGTGCTGCTGGGCCTTTCACTGATCTTGGAAGTCGTGTCTGGTCTTCTTCTTGACCTTCCGATCACGTTCCTCGGCATCACAGGCAACATCTCGACACTGGGGCCGATTCAGGGTGTTTTCGGTTCTCGCAACCTGCTCGGGCTGGTCTCGCTGATCGCTGCCGTCACGTTCACGATCGAGCTGCGTGCCCGGTCGGTGCGCCGCAACGTCGGCATTGTGTCGCTCGTGCTCGCCGGTGCCGCGCTCGTGCTCACCCGCTCCCCCGTGATCCTGGTGGTGGCGCTCTTCGTCGGCATCGCAGCCCTGGCCCTTTATTGGCTGCGTCGCACCGCTCCCGAACGACGCTGGATGCTGCAACTCGGTCTGGCCGGCGCCGTTGTCGTCGGTGGGGCAGCCGCGTGGCTCGCTCGCGCACGGATCGTCTCGCTGCTGAACGCAGGCAGCGAGTTTGAGACGCGGCTGACGCTCTGGCGTGAGGTGTGGCGTCTGACCAGCCTGCATCCGTTGGAGGGCTGGGGTTGGGCCGGCCTGTGGCCCTCGCACGGAACACCGTACGACTGGCTCGACTTCATCACCAAGACCGAACAGACATCGGGTTTGAACGCGTTCTTCGATGTCTATTTTCAAGTCGGACTTGTCGGTTTCATCGCCTTTGTCGCCCTCTTCGGGCTGGCCTTCGTTCGATCGTGGCTGCTCGCGTCGGACAAACGCCCGCTCGTGTATGTCTGGCCGGCTCTGATCCTTGTCATTCTGCTCGTCACCTCGACAGCGGAAAGCACGGTGCTCGTCGGATTCGGCTGGCTCCTGCTTGTCGTCTGCTCGGTCAAGGCCGCGCAAGGCATGAGCTGGCGAAATGCCTTGGCACTGCATCCGAAGCACGATCGCTGACGGTCAAACCTCACTAACACGGGCAGACAACGACGGAGGAGCAGGCTGAGCCAAGAGCCGACTACTCGTGGACGAGCCCGCCGCTACTCCGTCGGGATACCAGCACAATCCAGCGGCACCGTGGTGACCGGAGTCTTGTAGACCAACGGGGTCAATTCAGCGGCCAAGGTTCGAGTACCCGACTCTGCGGCAACGATGTCGAAAGTCACGTTGCGAGTCTCCCCCGGGGAGAACGACGTGCGTACGCGCGAAACCGGGTAGTCGCCGTCGTGACGGCTGCCGACGTCTTGCGCATCGCCGTCAACGCGAACGGCGACGATGGTTGAACCGGGTGGTGCATAGGCGAGGAGGTCGATCCGGATGTCGCCATCTGCCACACCCTCGCTCCCGTCACCCATGATGTAGAAGGTCAACACGTCGGCGGCGTTCTTCGGCGCAATGTTTGTCACGTCAACACTTACCCGATAGTTCTCTCGACCATCCGTGCGACAGCTGCCCTGGCTCAGCGTCACCGCCTGCTTGAGGTAGAAGTCCATCTTCGAGCCAATGGCATCCTGCGTGTAGAGCCCGACGGGATCAGTCTTGTCAGTCCCAACCGGGAGCTCGCCATCGATACCCGCTGTCACAAGTTGGGTCATTTCGGCCTCATGTGAGCTCCACAGCAGCAATCGACGCTCACCGACAGCTTTCATCATGCCTGAAGCCAAGACCTTCGGGTCGAGATTGCCACCCGACATGACTGCGCCGAACACGCCAGACACAACGGAACCGAAGAACTCGTCCTGCTGCAGGCGTTGCGCTTCAGTCTCGCCTGGATAGCGGAGATAGACCTCATTCATCAGGACCGAGGCTGCATTCTTTGACGTGAGTGTGTCTCCTGATGCCAACGAGATAGGTCCTGTCGCCTTCAGCATATAGCTCAGAGCCACAGGATCAAGCGACACAACGCCGTCGACGGTGACGCCGAATTGGTTCTGCCACATGGTGCTGACGATCTGCGCCGCTGATGGAAAACTCGGCCGCACCGTCGAGTTCAGAATTGAGGTTCCAAACGCGCGTTCGTAAAGCTCCTCCACACCATCAGGAGCCGGAATCACCGATTCTCCGTACGTTGCAAAATCCCGACCGCTCGCCTGCTGGCCGAGGCTGATCTTGCCATTGTCGATCGTCATCTGGACGATAGCTCCGGGGATCCCGCCGAGGGCTCGTGCCTCGGCATTGTTCTGAAACATAACGAGATACTGGCGTGGTCCGTCGGTTCCGAGTGCAGGCGGAAGTAGCGGCAATACCTCGCGAGCGGTCTTCAACATCGGGGTGATCTGCCCGAGCATGTCGCTCATCGTCTTCTGAGCGTCGGTGACCTGACCGATCGTGTGCGCGGTATCGATCGATTCGGTGACCTCTGCCGCATTCTCGATCACATCGGCGGCAGCTTCGATCTGAGGAATCGATTCGACGAGCAATCCTGTATTCAGCGCACCGTCAACGGGCTTGAGGCCACCGCTCATCATCGTGTCGACGACGTTCAACAGTGGGGGGATGGCGCCTGTAACGATCGAGTCTGTGACGAAGGCGAGCTCACGCACCGCCGAGAGATTCGATCCGGCGATGGGAACGATCTCGGCCGCGCGCCAGACCGGATCGCTAGTGAGCTCCCGCGCCTCGACGACAAGAGGTGTCAGCTTATCCAGAGTGGCCTGTGCTGCGGGCACATCCTGCGCCAGCACCTGAGCTTTCAGCTCAGAGACGAGCGGAACTGCTGCCTGCAGATCATCTTTAGCCTGAAGAGCGCGCGTGCCCAACCAGGCGCCGCCGGCGACGATGCCGACGAAGACGAAGACAATCGTCCAGACCCACCAGCGTCGAAATGGGGAAGTGCGCTTCTTCTCGTGGGCGCGCTGCATCCGTCGGCTGGGGGGCACACTCATCATTCGACCATTCAACCAGACGTTGCAGTCGCCACCGGGCGAAGGCGCGTTCAGCCCAGACTTTTCTCGCCCGGTTGCATGAGATCGCGCACAACGTCTTGCATGCCCAGCCCGAAACTGCTGTAATCGCCGGATCGCCAAGCCTTCATGACGGGTACGATTCGCCTCAACCGGGATACTGGGAGTTGGCTGCGCATTCGCTCATGGTTCAATTTGGCGTCAATTCTCGCCAGGGTTTTCGCCGAGGCAGGGGGCACGAAAGATCCCACTCGTTCACGCAACGCCTCGACCCGTGCAAGTAAGCGCTGATTGCGCTCCGTGCGTTCGGCCCTCAGCCGTCCGAATTTGCCGGCAAAGTCGAGACTCGACGCACCAATCTGATTCCCGCCGTGCTGCCGGTAATCAACCAGCGCCGCTTCGATCAGATCGATCTCCCCGGTTGCGGCGGCGACGATCGCAAGCCACTCGTCGTGCACCCAAGTTGGCGGAAACGGTGTGGCGCGTTCGATCAGGGAGCGTCGGAGAACGGTCGTCGCACCCGTGACAATGTTGCGCCGCAAGAGGGCGTCAATCCCGTTGCCACTGTGCACCCAGTCCTGTTCAACCTTCGACACACCGAGCGTCGCCAAAAGTGCTTGGCCAGTTGGGTTTCCCGTCTCGTCGACGAGGCGCGCGTCTGAATTCAACAGAAGCAGCTCGGGCCGTTGCTCAAACTCGGTGGCCATGATCTCCAGGCGGTCAGATCGCCACACGTCGTCCTGGTCGCAGAGAGCAATCAGGTCTCCCCGACAGGCGGTCAGCGCCTGTTCGAAGTTCGCCGTGACGCCCAGCGGCGTTATGTTTCGCAGAATACGCAGCTTGAGAGCGACAACGGGATTCTGTGCCCGCCAAGCTTCGAACACGGTCGTCACGATCTGAAGTGTGTCGTCGTGCGAGGCATCGTCAGACACGACGATCTCCCCCGGCAGCACCGACTGGTTGAGGATGCTGCGGAGTTGTTCCTCGATGAATCCAGCCCCGTTGTGGGTGCAGAGTGCGACGGAGATCAGCATGGCCGCAGGCTACGGAGTGGCGCGAAGAAGCGCGATGTCGGAGCCCACCATCAGGTTGACGAGTTCGGTGAAGTTTACACTCGGCTCCCAGCCCAGCGCCCGGAGTCGACGTGGATCTCCCACAAGATTCTTGGGGTCGGCGGGACGATACAGTGCCGGGTCGATGAAGACGTATGGGTCAGAATCGTCGATCCCGATGTACCTGAATGCCGCGTCGACGAAATCCCGCACCGTGTGCGATACGCCCGTCGCGACAACGAAGTCGTTGGCGGTGTCGGCTCGCGAAATGCGAAGCATCGCATCGACGTAGTCGGGTGCGAATCCCCAATCGCGGTGCACATCAATATTGCCGAGCACCAGACGCTCGGAAAGCCCCAGCGAGATGCGGGCGACTTCCTGTGAAATCTTTCGGGCGACGAAAGACTCGGGCCGGTGCGGCGACTCGTGGTTGAACAGAATCGCCGAACTCGCAAACATGCCGCGCTGACGGTATACACCGACCATGTCGTGGGCGAACGACTTTGCAACGCCATACGGAGTGACAGGGGCCCGAGGCGTCGATTCATCCTGCGGGATCATCGTCGCGTCGCCGAAAATCTCGGCACTTGACGCCTGCACGAACCGCACCGACGTTCCCGTGCGCTGTCCGAGCTTCCAGGCCGCTTCAATCAATCTGATGGGGCCGACTCCCAGAACATCGGCGGTTTCTGCCGGAAACTCCCAAGAGCGTGCAACCGAGGTGTTCCCGGCCAAATTGAAGATGTGGGTGGGTTCAACGGATGCGACGAGTTCAGCGATACCGGGACCGTCGCCCAGATCGCCGACGTGCGCCACGACCAACGGATGGTTCGCGATCAGCCGCTCTGCCCCGTCGGCCGAGTGACACATTCCGTGGACTTCATGTCCTTCGTCGACCAGCCGGCGAACGAGATAGGTGCCGTCCTGCCCGTTGGCGCCGGTCACCAGGACGCGCTCGCGTGGGGAGGCCATCAGCGACGCCCCCGCACGGCTGCGGCGTATGCACTCACGTGGGCATCTCGACAACGCTCCCAGGTGAACTTCTTCACATGCTCCACTCCTGCCACGGCCAGCTCGGAACCGCGGGAAAGGCTCTCGGCAATTCCCGCGGCAATTGACTCGACGTCACGGGGATCGAAGAGCACGGCCGCGTCGCCGACCACCTCGGGAAGTGATCCGGCGTTCGAGACCGCCACCGGGCATCCGGATGACATCGCTTCAAGCGGCGGCAGGCCGAAACCCTCGTAGAGGCTCGGGAAGACTAACGCCCCAGCGGTGCGATACAGGCTGAGGAGTTCCTCCTCTGAGACGAGGCCTCTGCGGTCGACCCACTCAGGCAGCTCCCCCAGCGTGTCGAGCGATCCACCGGTCAGAACGAGTCGAAGATCAGGGTTCGACCTCCGCGCGATCCCGACCGCCTCAATCAATGCAGCATGGTTCTTGTGAGCCCAACCACGTGCCGGGTAGAGCACGAAATTCTCGCGTTCGCCCAGATTGGGAATGAACTTGGAAGTATCAACACCGAGTTGAGCGACATGAATCCGGTCGGCTTCGAGGCCGAGCATCTCCACCATCCGTTGCTTGGCAAAGTGGCTGATGGTGATGACGGCATCGGCGCGCCGGGCGGCGCCTTCGTAAAAGTACCGGCGGTATGCAAGTTCCGATTTGCTGAACATCTGCGGCAATTCCAGGTGCTGCACGTCGAGCAGGGACTGCACAAACACCTGCTTGCGGCCAGGTCGCGGGGCCGGCACGGTGAACGGGTAATGCACCAGGTCAGCCGACGCCATCGATCGACGCAGAGCACGTCCGCGCAACGTCAGGCGTGCGAGCGTGCGAAGACGATCAGCGGTCGAGGAACCTGCGCGCAATCCGGGCACGCCGACCTCGGGCAGACCCTGACCGAACCCGCGTGCCGAATCGGGCAGAAACGCGGTCGCCGAAACGTCCGGCGACGTGCCCAGCTGTGTGGCGAGCTCGCGTGCGTATGTTTCGCTACCCCCCATGCCGCCGGGCACGAAGGTGAGCATCGACAACGCGACGCGAAGTTTCGGAGTCTTGCCGGTCGAGCTCACGCTCACGCGAACTGAACTCGATCGATCCAGGGTTCGCCCGTCGCGGCCAGTGAGGCGATGTCAGCGTCGACCATGATCCGGGCCAGCTCAGGCGTGAGGACAGACGGCTTCCAACCGAGCAGGTCGTGAGCCTTCGCAGCGCTGCCGACAAGCGCGTCGACCTCAGTCGGGCGCAGGTAACGCTCGTCGAATCGAACGTACTTCTCCCAGTCCAGGTTCGCGTGCTCAAACGACAGCTGCAGGAAGTCACGAACCGTGTAGTTGGTTCCGGTCGCCACGACGTAGTCGGTAGGGGTGTCGTGCTGCAGCATTCGCCACATGGCCTCGACGTACTCGGGGGCGTAGCCCCAGTCGCGTACGGAGTCGAGGTTGCCCATGAAAAGCTCGGACTGTGTTCCCGCGGCGATGCGGGCCACCGCACGGGTGATCTTGCGTGTCACGAAGGTGTCGCCGCGACGCGGGGATTCATGGTTGAAGAGGATGCCGTTGACCGCGAACATTCCATACGCTTCGCGGTAGTTGCGGGTGATCCAGTATGAGTAGACCTTCGCGACGCCATACGGGGAGCGCGGGTAGAACGGGGTGTCCTCGTTCTGCGGCGGCGGAGTCGCGCCGAACATTTCGGAGCTGCTCGCCTGGTAGAAGCGGCACTGCAGCCCAATCATCCGAATTGCTTCGAGAAGACGGATGCTCCCCATGCCGGTGGTGTCGCCGGTGTACTCGGGCTCATCGAAACTGACACGTACGTGTGACTGGGCAGCGAGGTTGTACACCTCGTCAGGGCGAATCTGATCGAGCAGTGTCACCAGCCGCGAGCCGTCGGTCAGGTCGCCGTAGTGCAGAAACAGGCGCGCGCCCGATTCGTGCGGGTCCTGGTAGATGTGGTCGATGCGGCTCGTGTTGATCGTTGACGACCGGCGGATGAGGCCGTGGACTTCATAGCCCTTCGACAACAGGAGCTCCGCCAGATAGCTGCCGTCCTGACCGGTGATTCCGGTGATCAGGGCACGCTTGATCGGGGTCTCAGTCATAAGGATATTTTCTCCGCCGTGGTATTCGAGGGTCACTCAGAAGTCGAGCGCCCGCCAGTCAAAACATAGTTAGCCTAGCGCAGCCCATTTGAGTGAAGGCCTGAGGACACTGCTGTGCTACGCGGCGGCGGCGAGCTTGCGCGCCCGGTTGCTCACATGCTGAGCCGCATAGGCGGATGCCCAGCGCCAGGGGTAGTGCCACAAGGGACTGAGCGGCTGAAGCATGCGGGGCAGGTGCCGACGTTTGACACGTTCGGCTTCTTTGCTGGAGCTCAGCCGGCCGGCCACTGTGAGCGAATCAGGGTGCCAGCGGAAGGCCGACACAGTTTCGCGCGTGTTCACGAAGGTCCCGTAGCTGCGTAGCTTCAAGAATGCGTCAAGGTCCATCGCGTATTTCAGCTGTGCGTCGAATCCGCCGATGTCCATCAATGCATCAAGTCTGATCATCGTTCCGGGGTGCGGGATCAGGTCCGGTCCCCACGGCAAGAGAAACTTCGCCAGTTCGCCGGCATTGCTGGTCGCAATCGTCAAGCCATTCGGGTCGACGTAGTCACAGCCTCCATAGGCGAGAACCGCCTTCGGATTGACTTCAAGGAGGTCTTGGAGCCGGCGGAGTCCTCCGGGTCGAAACAGGTCGTCGTCGCCGATCCAGGCGTAGTAGCTTTCACCATTGCGCACGGCGAGACCACAGTTGATCGCTTCGGAGATTCCTGTTTTCGGGTCGTCGACGACGATTGCACCGGCTGCAGCAGCCATGGCCCGCGCTTCGACGGCTTTCGTCGGCATCACCGCAACCAAGGTCAGATCAACGGTTTCACGTTGCTCCGCCACGGTGGCGAGGGTGTCCGCCAACATTTCAAGCCGGTCACCCAGCGTGGGCAAAATGACCAATATGTCAGCCTGAGGCATTGACGTGGTCCCTTCAATACACTCACGAAATTGCTAGCATGCAAGAACATGATGAACACGTTCTGCGGAATTCTCATGACGGACCAGAGGTTGAGTCTGTAGAACCACGAGCTCAAGTGAGTATAACGAGAATGCAATCAAGCAATACTTTGAACCGCGACTCCCGGGTCTACATTGCGGGCCACCGCGGCATGGTGGGTTCGGCAATCTGGCGACTCCTCGAGAGCGAGGGATTCAGCAACCTGTTCGGGGCGTCCTCTCGCGAGCTTGATCTCCGCAACCGTGACGCAGTCTTCGATTACGTCCAGAAGGTGCGCCCTGACGTTGTCATCGATGCGGCGGCTCGGGTCGGCGGCATCCACGCCAACTCCACTTACCCGGCCTCGTTCCTGAGCGATAACCTCCAAATTCAGGTGAATGTTATGGATGCGGCGAACGCCGCGGAAGTCGACCGACTCCTCTTTCTTGGTTCTTCCTGTATCTATCCCAAGTTCGCCGAACAGCCGATCAAGGAATCGTCGCTTCTGACGGGCGAGCTCGAACCGACCAACGATGCCTATGCGATCGCGAAGATTGCGGGAATCATGCAGGTGCAGGCGGTGCGGCGACAGTACGGCCGACGCTGGATTTCTGCGATGCCGACTAATCTGTACGGCCCCGGCGACAATTTTCATCCCGAGAACTCACACGTTCTTCCCGCCCTGATGCGCCGCTTCCATGAGGCCAAGAGCAATGATTCTGACGAGGTCGTGATCTGGGGCTCCGGTACTCCACTGCGGGAGTTTCTCTACGTTGACGATCTGGCACGCGCTTCGCTCTTTCTGCTGGAGAACTACGACTCTCCCGAAACGATCAACGTCGGTGTCGGCAAAGATGCCCCGATCCGGGAGATTGCCGAGCGGGTTGCGGCGACGGTCGGCTACACAGGCGCTCTCACCCAAGACCCGTCCAAGCCTGACGGCACTCCGCGCAAGTTGCTCGACGTGTCACGGCTCAACGATCTCGGCTGGTCGGCTGGCACCTCGCTGGACGACGGGCTCCGCGCGACGTATGCCTGGTACCTCGACAATCTGGACTCGTTGCGGACCACATGATCTTAAGCATTCAGGCGACTTCGATAGGCTGGAATAATGACTTCCGAGCTTGAGCGCACACTGATTGTGATGCCCGCACTCAACGAAGAAGAGTCAGTCGGTGACGTCGTGCGCGAGGTTCTTCGCACTCTTCCCGGCGTTCACTGCCTCGTCGTTGATGACGGATCGACCGACAACACCGCGTGTGAGGCGCGTCTCGCCGGTGCCCTCGTGGCCAGACTGCCGTTCAACCTCGGCGTCGGCGGGGCCATGCGGGTCGGTTTCAACTATGCCCTTGAGCATGGCTTGAGCAATGTCGTGCAGGTTGACTCCGACGGACAACATGATCCTGCCGGAGTGCCTGAGCTTCTTGCCGCTCTTGAAAGTGCAGATGTCGTGCTGGGTGCGCGGTTTGCCGGCGAGGGGAATTACGAGGTTCGGGGACCACGCCGCTGGGCGATGCTCCTGCTCTCGGGCATCCTGAGTAAGATCGCGAAGACGAAACTTTCCGACACCACCTCCGGCTTCAAGGCGAGTGGGCCGAGGGCCGTGCGCCTGTTCGCTGAGCACTACCCTTCAGAATACTTGGGTGACACGATCGAGTCACTCGTCATTGCGGCTCGGGCCGGCTGCGTTGTGCGCCAGGTTCCGGTTGCGATGCGCCCGCGGGCGGGCGGAACGCCTTCACACAATCCCTACAAGGCCGCGACTTACCTGGGCCGGGCCATGATGGCTCTAGTCTTCGCACTGATGCGACCCCCTATTGCATTGACGGAAGCGAGCGTTCCCAACCGATGAGCACTGCCAGCTACATTCTGGGCATCGTCGGGGCGCTGCTCACCCTCGGCGTGGTCGTTGAGATGCTCCGACGCCGCCGACTTCGCGAGCGTCATGCGATCTGGTGGCTAATTGCCGGCATATTGGCTCTCGTCGTTGGTGTGTTTCCCGTCACCCTGACCTGGGCGGCCGGCGTGGTCGGGGTCGCCGCACCGACCAACCTGATCTTCTTTGTCAGCGTCGCAATTCTCTTTCTGGTCTGCATTCAGCACAGCGCAGAGCTGACCGCACTTGAATCGCAGTCTCAACTTCTGGCCGAGAAACTCGCCCTGCAGGGCTTGCGTCTCGAAGATCTTGAGGATCGTCTGAACGACACCGCGCGGCCGTCGACGGACTCAGGCCCCGCCACTCACTGAATCGTCGCCCATCGCCGAATCGGTTGATGGGGCGTGGCGCTGCGCGCTTGTGCGCCCCGCCAGAAAGAGACCGGTGAGGTGAGTGGCGACACCCAGAAGCGGGCCAATTGCCAGCGCGAACAGCATCCGCCCTGCCAGATCGCCCGGCACCAGGAGAAGCAGCACGCTGGCCACCGCCGCGACAACCCAGCCCGCGGTGAAAACCCCGTGCTGCGAGCGGGCTAGGGCAAGCGGTCCGCTGAGGCACAAGACACCGAGCAGCGCCGATGTGGCGACAAGACCGGCGATGACGAAGCCGTCGAGCGCATAGCCGCCGGGGAAAAGTGTGAGTAGCGGCGGCACGATCAGTCCGGCGACGACTGCTCCGACAGCGCCGACGATGACAATTGCACCAGAGAGCTTGAGGAAGGTTCCCCAGGCTCGCTCGGGAACATCCCGAAAGCGCACGACGAAATAGCTCTGCAGCGAGAGCACCACGATGACGAGCGGTGCTCGCACCAGGTTGATCGCAAACACCAATGCGCCGAGTTCGGCGTTTGACGCCATCGGCGACATCGCCTTCAAGACAAGCGGAAAGCCGCTGATCAGGATGCCGGTGGCAACGGAGGCGATCACGGTGCGCAGCACATTCCAAGACAGATCCCGGTAGCCGACGTCGAGGGACGTGCGACCGACGACCGACGACCGGAAGAACCACCACAGGATGAGCGGGGTCAGTGGGAACGGCAGCACGACTGCCCAGACCAGGGCATCAATGCCCCCGTCGAAGAGAACCACGATTCCGATTAAGAGCAGTCGCAGGATTCCGTCGACCGACGACATCAACGCGATCGCCGGCCAGAGGTTCAGACCGTAGAGGGTGCCGCAGAGAACGGCGACGACGACATAAGACGCGCACCCGATTGCAATGGGCAGAATGAATGCCCAGCCGTCATCGGGGAACACCGCCCCCATCCAGAATGGACCGGACGCGATCAGCGCCGCGGCAGTCGCCAGCGATGCCCAGATGCCGAACCGTCGAATCGATGTGGTGTGCTCCCTGGAGACGCCCGCCGTACGGGGAGCGGTTGCACGGGTCACCTCCTGTTGCACACCAGACAACGAAGCGATCACGAGGTACAAGGCCGACCAGAAAATTCCGAATGCCACGTAGTCGGCAGGCAAACGAGTGCCCCCGACGAGAAGATTGGCGACATAGCCGCAGCCACCCGCAATCGCGGTCGCCAGCAGAATCAGGGTGACGCCCTGGGGCATCCGAATACGGGAAAACTTCATTCTCGCCTTGACGGCAATCCAATCCATCGGTCATCGGTCGCGACGAAAGACGTGACGCAAGTGAGCAGCCTGCCTATCCTACGGCGTCACGCTGATCGGCCAGCCGATGTTGAGACACCCGTGACGCCGGCGCCGGTCAGTAGAGTAGTGCCCGACGTGGTTTCTGCCCGTCTCTCCGACGGACAAGAAACCATACTGCTCTATGACTGCTCCCACACTTCAGGCTGACCGCGGAGTGCGCTCGTCGCCCCGACCCTCTCGGATTCGAGTCTTCGGCGTCAGTTGGCTTTTGCTCGCCCTGCTCATGATCGGCTGGGCCGTCGCGACTCCGCTCGCCGCATCCCCTGACGAGCCCGCTCACATGGTGAAGGCTGCTTCCGTCGCACGCGGACAGCTCGTTGGCGAACCATCAACGCAGGGCCATGTCGTTCAGGTTCCCCGCTACGTCGCGAACACGCATAACTTGACCTGTTTTGCTTTCCACCCCGACACCAGCGCAGACTGTTCCCCTGCGGTGGTGGGCAACCCCGCCGAACTCGTTGATGGAACGACTACTGCGGGTCTCTACAACCCCGTCTATTATGCGTTGGTTGGCTGGCCAACTCTGCTCTTTGCCGATGCAAGCGGCCTCTACGCCATGCGCATCGTCAGCGCCATCCTCTGCAGTTTCTTTCTGGCGCTGACCGTGATGCTCGCATTCAGCTGGCGGGTCAACACCCTCGCCCTCGCCGGGGTCGCCATCGCGATACCGCCGATGCTGTTCTTTCTGGGGGGCTCGGTGAACCCGAACGCAGTGGAGACGTCGGCGACACTTGCCGTCTTCGCCGCCATGCTCGCAATCGTCACTCAGCCGAGCAAGACCCTGATGGTCGAGCGAAGCCTGATCGTGCTTGTGGGCTCGGCCGTCGCGGCGAACACGAGAGGACTCTCCCCGCTCTGGGTCGCCCTCGCGATCGGCGTGCCATTGATGCTCACTTCAGCAGCGCAACTGCGTGACCTCGCGAAGTCGACCGTCGTGCGGTGGACGGCGCTCGGCACCGCGCTCACCACCGCTTTCGCAGGATTCTGGCTGATGGTTTCGAATTCGCTCGCCGCCGCTCTCACGAGCTCCGAAAGCTCGAAGCACGTTCCAGGAACCGGCGCCAGCGCCCTTTCGGGTTTTCTCAGCACGGTGAACGACACATTCCGCTACGCCCAGGACATGATCGGCAATTTCGGGTGGCTAGACACTCCGGCCACGCCCGGAACCGTGTTCATCTGGACGGCTCTGGTCGGAGCGCTTTTCTGTGCCACGTTGATCGTGCTGCGTGGTCGAGACCTCGCAGTCAGCTTCACGCTCGGTGCACTTTTCGTGCTGCTCCCCGCTCTGATCCAGGGCGCCTATATCACGGGCGGAGGAATCATCTGGCAGGGACGCTACTCACTCCCGCTCTTCGCCATGCTGATCTTCGGCACGGCGGCGCTGCTCTCAGAGCGCATTACCAACGACCTCTGGCCGTTTTTCCCCCGGCTGAGCGTTCTGGTTTGGGTCGCCTGGGGAATCGGCCAGCTTGACTCGTTCACGACATCCCTCAAACGCTACGCGGTCGGTGCGCAGGGCACCTGGCGTGAGTTGTTCCTCTCACCGCAGTGGCACCCGCCAGGCGGCGTCGCCCTCTCGCTTGTTTTCTTCACACTCGTCACGATTGCCTGCGTGCTGTGCCTGCAGCGGCTCACGCGGCACCAGGTCGATCTCGGCTCAGAAGAGCGCGCCAGCGCCTTGAGCATCAGAGGCAGGATACCGAGCGTCGGCGTCTAGGCACCGGACCGGATCGGCACCCGCCACTCAGCGCACTGCGGCGGTCAACGGCGTCGCAGGCGGCTCTGAACCTTCTTCACGACCACCTTGGGGCCGCCGTTCTTGAGATAGTGCACGAAGAGGCCGGCGTCATGACGGATGCCGTGCTTCTTGCGACGGATGACCGGCTTGCGTGCTGCCCCTGAACCGGCGGTGACGGCACCGCTCGCGATCAGGTCCGGCGCGTGCTGCGGGCTGGCCACGAACCCAACGAGCGGGGCGAGAACTGTGTCCCACTCGTAGTCGGCGCGCACCCGCTTGATGTTCTTGCGGGTGGCGCGGGCGAACTTCTCGTCGAAGAGCACCTTCTCGAGGGCGTCGGCGAGTGCGTCAACATCCGTCGGCGGCACGACAACCCCGAGTTTCTCGGTCGCGATGAGTTCGGCGAAGTGATCGCCCTCTGTCACCACCATGGGCAGCTCGGCCCACAGGTAGTCGAGAATGCGAGTGCGGAATGAGAACGTGGTCTCGACGTGGGCGTAGTGCGTGCTGACGCCGGCATCCGCTTCACCGAGGTAGTTGTGCCGGTCGGCGTAGTCGACCCAGGAGGAGTTGAAGAACACCGAGGTGTCGAGCACTCCTAGCTCCTTCGCCAGCGCGCGCGACTCGGCGACAATGCCCATCTCCGGCACACCAGGGTGCGGATGCTTGGTGCCCTGGAAGAAGAGCCGCACGTTGTCGTGAGTCTCAGAGAGCTTCGCCACGGCACGGATCAGCGTCTTCGGGTCGAACCAGTTGTAGAGGCCCCCGCTCCAGAGCAGCACCTTGTCGTCGGCTGCGATACCGGGCAGGGCGCCCTTCAAAGCCGGCTTGGTTGCCGGAGGGAACTCAGCGTTCAAACCGAACGGCACCACACTGATCAGACCGGTGAGATCCGGGTCTGAAGCGTAGTTGGCGGGGTTGATCCGGCCGAGCGCGGCCAGCTGGCCGAGGTAGAAATGGCGCTGACGCTCGGACGCGCAGAGGAAGAAGTCACCGCGCAGCAACTGCTCGTTGAGCACGTCGGTGGCGTCACCGACCTGCTTGTTCCACTGCTCTGGACCCTGCTCGCGGCCCTGCTCCAGCTGCTCGAGGTGCATCGGGTCGTAGATGTCGGCGACGATGATCTTGTCGCTCTTGCGCAGCGAGTCGAACAGCGCCAGGGCGAGACCCTGGAAGACGATGACGTCGGTCTCGCGCTCCAGCTTGCCCATGGCCCGGTCGTCGCCAGGCCGCACATGCACGATGTCGAACGGTGCAGACACCGGCTCTGCGCCGGCCAAGGTCACCAGCGTGACCTGGTTGTCGGCAGAGAGCGCTTCGGCCATGTTCCAGGCACGAATCGCCGGGCCGGCCATCTTGGCGCCGATGGGGTCGCCGGTGATCACCAACACTCGCGTCACGGCCGGAGACGCCGTCACACCGAAGGTGGTGACGATCTTGTCGTAGCCCTCGAGGTAGTGCTCCGACTGGTACGACGGCGCATCGGTTTCGCCGAACAGGCGCCACAGCCGGTTGTCCGAGACAACCCGAGACGACTGGATCTGGTTGCGCGACTCCAGCAACGACGGCAGATGCTCAACGAACTGGTCGATGGCATAGACGCCGGCGAGCGTCTCTTTGGCGACCTCCATGGTCGGGCCGTTGTCGGCACCCTTGCGCAGGTCGAACTCGGTCGAGTCGAGCTCACCGCGGGCCACCCCACGTCGAACGGTCAGAGCCAGGGTCGCGGGAAGCGCCTGCGCCAAGGCTTCGTCGCCGAGGTTCTTGTACTGGGTGAAGAGTGCGTTGCGCTCCAAGAGATAGGTCTCTTTGAACGAGCCGAACGACGACATCGACGCGTGGTGCTTGTGATAGGCGAGGGAAGCCGGTTCGTAGACATAGCGCCAGCCGCGCAGGTTGAGCCGCCAGCCGAGGTCGACGTCTTCGAAGAACATGAAGTAGCGCTCGTCAAATCCGCCGAGTGCTTCGTAGACGCTGCGACGCACGAACATGGCGGATCCGGTGCCGAAGAGCACATCGTGAACGCGGTCAGGCTCGCTCGGAACCGGCTGAGCGGTGAGCGGCTTGTAGCCCTGACCGAACCAGGTCATGGCTGAGCCGATGTAGTCGACAAGGTTGCCGTCCCAGTCGAGAACGCGGCTCGCGACGGCGCCGATGGCCGGGCTCTCAGCGAAGCGATCGACGGCGGCACGCACCCACGCGGCATCCGGCTTCGCATCGTTGTTCAAGAAGGCGATGAACTCACCGGACGACGCCTTGACGCCGAGGTTGCAGCCACCCGCGAAGCCGAGGTTCTTCTTGGACTCGATCAACAGCACGTGCGGAGCAGCGGCACGGATGCGTTCGGCGCTGTCGTCACCCGACGCGTTTTCGACAACCACGATCTCAAGCAGCTCGTGCGGCCAATCGAGTTTGCCGAGCTTGTCGATGGCTTCGATCGTGTCGTCGGTTCCCCGAAAATTCACAAGGACAACGGAAACGACACCTGGTCGGAGCTTGGGCATACGGGCCTTTCAATCAGGGAACGGCAGCCTCAAGACTACCAAGGCTTCCCTGAGTGATACTCGCCTCCCGTAGATCGTAACGGCGCGCCGTCAGGAGCTGATGATCGCCCATGCGGCGAGAGCGGCCCCTAGACCGGCGACAACCGAGCCGAATGCCCGCGATCTCCCCGAGAACAGAAAACCGATGCAGGCGAGGAACGCCGGCAACAATGCCAGCCCGTAGCGCTCGGTCAGGGGTACGTAATATCCGGCCACCAGGCCGGTGCCGAGGATCAGAGCAGGTCCGAGCAAAACCGCGACCACCAGGGTCGACCCGGCAATGATCGTTTCAGCATTCTGGTTGGGGCGCGGCCGAAACAGAATCGCGACTATGGCGCCCACCGACAGCAGACTCAACAGGGTGATCACCAACGTGCCGATCGCACCCGGCGCGATTCCGGCACCGCCGACGGCGCCCAGAAATTTGAATGATTCGGTGACGAGAGCGGAAACGCTGAGCGGGAGTTGCGTCGAGTCGATTTGCACGTCATCGGCAACCGGCAACGCCGCGCGCGCTCGAATCACCAGCCAGACGATTTGCGCGCCAACCGCAGCCACCCCCGCGATGATTCCTGCACGAACGAGTGGGGATCGGATGAGCGACCCGGTCACCTCCCGCACCGGATGCGGCGTGCCGCGCTGCGGCCAGAAACTCACGAGAGCCGAAACGGTGAGAGCCAGAGCACACACACCGACTGCGGCGATGTTTTGGACTTTGAAGAGAACCGCGACAGCCGAGGCCGCCGCAAACCACGCCCAGTGCGCGCGACCGCGCGCGACGGCGAGTGCCACGAGGCCGAGCCCCGCTGAAACCGCCAAGGTCGGAGCATCCGTGCTGATGTAGGCAGTGGCCCAGTAAATCGCCGGTGTTGCGATCGTCGCCAGCACCAGCCCCAGGGCGATCGGCGCTGGAGCCCGCAACCTGCGGAGCAGAACATAGGTCAAGCACGTTCCGAGAGACAGCCACACCACCCCGACCAACCGACCGGCGTCGAGCAACCCCATTCCGGCCCAGACGAATGGTTGGGCGAGAACCCAGGTCACCGCGAAATACGCGGGCGTGTAAATGCTCGCTCCGGTATGTCCCTCGTAGGGGAATGTCGAATCGGGGCTGGTGGAACTCGTGTCGCAGCCGGTTCCGTACAGGCCGTAAATCGCGACGCCGCGGCAGCTGATCTCGTGCCGAGCCACGTCGCCGGTCTCTTCACCGTTGCGCACGAACCCCTGGGTTGGAACCTTGCTCAGATAGTCGAGATAGACGTACTCATCCAGCGGTGAAATCGGCTTCTGCTCGGCCACGTTGATGCTCACGAAGGCGACACTCGCGAACAACAGGATGACGAATGGCCACGCGACCCATTTCACGATTCGTCCGAGGGTTCTTGATGCAAGACCCGGCACTTCGTCAACTTTCTCTGCAGCTCAGAGCACGGTCAGATTGCCGACGCCCCCACTCAGGGTAATGGGCCGCTTGTTCCGGCACAAAGCAGGTCGGCGGGCCAAACGGGCCGGAACGGCGTTGCTGCGAACTACCTGAGAGCGTCACAGAATCACTGGTCTATCATCAAAAAGTACTCTCGAAGCAACAGATCGGTTCCCATGTCGACAGACAGAAATCCGCTTTCTCGTGCGGAAAACGACGTGACGCTGAAGTCCGAATTGCGTGAAGCCCACCTGGAGATTCGCGCGCTCCGCGCCGAACTCGCGCGCACGGCTCCGGACATCGACGATCTCAAACGTCAGCTCGTGGCCGCCCGCAAGCAGGGTGACCGCTACCGCGAACAAGTCGAAGCGCTTCGCCGTTCGTCATCGTGGCGGATCACGAAGCCGCTGCGCAGACTTCGTCGGCGACGCGGATAAGAGGTAGAAAACAATGGCAGAACGCGTGCTCCGTGCCGTCATGCCGTCTGTGCGCATCGAGAGGGGTTCCAAGAAACTCCCCGAAACCGATCGCGTCGCACTCGTTGCGAGCTTTTCCGACGACAACGCTGTTTCCCGTTCCCTGGCGATCCTGGTTCGTGAGTTGGAGTTGAATTCCTACACCGTGATCGTCGTGCGCGCATCCGCCGATACCCGCCCATTGGTCTGGCCATCTGACATTCCGTCAGAGCCGATTGTGGTGCGCAAGGCCAATGTCGGGTATGACTTCGGGTCGTGGGCTGTGGGGCTCAAGCTCTTTCCCGGCGTGCGCCGCAAGAAATACGTGATCTTCGCCAACGACAGCCTCGTCGGTCCGTTCGCGAGCCTGACGCCCTTGATCCACAGCTTCGAAAACAGCTCGACTGATGTCTGGGCGGCCACGAACACACGGCAGATTCGGCCCCACCTGCAGAGCTTCTTCATCGGATACCGGAATGGGATTCTGGCCGACCGAGCGTTGCGCCAGTTTTGGTCGAACCTCAATGTCGAGACCGACAAACAACTCATCATCGAACGGTACGAGATGGGGTTAAGTCAGCTGCTCCTCGCTGAGGGCCTGACCACTTCCGCATGCTTCGAATCCGAACGTGTAGTCTCACAAACGGAGAATCCAACGGTGGAGGGGTGGCGCAATTTGCTCAAGCTCGGATTCCCCTTCGTGAAGAGGGAACTCGTGACCAACTCAGCCGTCGTCTCCGATGGATCAGATGTCCCCGCCGTCGTGCACGAGCATTTCGGGACCGACCCCCGCGGCTGGCTCTAGGCCAGAGCGCAGAGGAATACGACACATGACGACAAATTCACTTCGTGGTCTCAAGCGCGTCCTGAGCAGCGGTTTCGGCGTACTTTCGCGAGCATTGGCAGAACCGGCCGCCGCGCCCGTCGCCACAGCCCACCCTGCGACGTTTGAAGACTGGGTAGCACGGCGTTCCGGAAAGCTTCGACCGAGCGTTCCGCCGCAGTGGGCGCATACCCTCCACGCTCCTGACGCTCCCGCTCGCATCGCTGTCGTGCTCCACGTGTACTACACCGATCTTCTGGATGAACTGCTGGCCGAGCTCCAGCACCTCCCTGTGCCATTCGATCTCATCGTGACCAACGCCAGCGGAGCCGAGCTCACTCTGGACACGAGTCACCTTGACCTGTTGGCCCACCTCACCGTTCTTCCGGTTGAGAACCGCGGGCGCGACATCCTGCCGCTCATTTCAGTGGTGAACGCCGACCTCCTCGAACCGTATGAGCTTGTGCTCAAGATCCATACCAAGAAGAGTCCTTGGCGTGAAGGCCACGCTGAGCTCGATGGCGATGGCGCCGCTTGGCGCGAGGGTTTCATCTCGGGCATGCTGGGCACCCGCACGCACGTCGAAGCTATCCTCGGTGAATTCGCGTCTGACCCGACCCTCGGCATTCTCACCTCGAACGGCAACGTCTTGGGACCCGAATTCTGGGGCGGTGACCGCACCCTGGCCCGTGAGCTCCTTCTCCGGCTTCAGCTGGAGCTCGACGAGGCGTCGCTGCGGTTCGCGGCCGGCTCAATCTATTGGGTGCGCGGTTTTGTGCTTCAAGGACTCCGTGCGCTGAGCCTCGATGCCGATGACTTTGATGCCGAGAGCGGCCAGGTCGATGGCACGACGGCCCATGCGGTCGAACGCGTGATCGGCATCCTCACCCGCGAGGCCGGCTATGCCGTGCGGCAAGTCGATGAGCTGTCGGACTCCGAACCAGACGTCTGGCAGCGCTACTCGACCTCAGGGGAACACACGCCGCGCGCCCGCGTCATTCCGTTCTACTTGCCTCAGTTCCACACCTTTCCGGAGAACGAGGCCTGGTGGGGTGCCGGTTTCACCGAGTGGTCCAACGTGGCGTCGGCGCAGCCGGTCTTTCGCGGTCACAACCAGCCGTTCCTTCCCGCGGAACTCGGGTTCTACGACCTCTCGAACGAAACCGTGCGCTCACGGCAATATGAGCTCGCCTCTGGTGCCGGTATCGAAGGCTTCATGTACTACTACTACTGGTTCGCCGGCACGAAGCTCATGAACATGCCAGTGGATGATCTGCAGTCGGGGGACCAGCATGAGCCTTTCTGCCTCATGTGGGCAAACGAAAACTGGACCAGACGCTGGGACGGGGGTTCCGAGAACGTTCTGATCGCTCAGGACTACGACGAGGTCCCTGCAACACAATTCATTCATGATGTGCTTCCGCTGATCACCGACCCTCGGTACATCAGGATCGACAACAAGCCTGTTGTTGCCGTCTACCGCATCACGCAGATCCCGGATCACGTCGATGTCTTGGCGTACTGGCGGAAGATCGCCGTTGACGCCGGCCTGGACGGATTGCACCTGATCACCGTCGATGTCGGGCGAAGCATGGACGGCATCGACAACGACCTCGCTGCGAATGGTCTCGACGCGTTCCTGGAGTTTGCTCCTCACAATCGCAAATGGGTTCCCCAGGAACGAGACAACCTCGCCGTCGACGCTCGCCTGCACGGAAACATCCTGAGCTACGCGGCGATGGCCGGCGACTCTGAGCTGCACCTGCGTCAGCCGGTCGACGCAGAGCGCTATCCAGGCGTGATGGTCAACTTCGACAACACTGCGCGCCGACAGTGGCAGCCTGACCTCTGGTACGGCTCGAACCCCTACACGTTCCGCCGTTGGTTGAACTCGGCGGTGTCGGCTGTCGCAGACCGTGATTTCGACCACCGTGTGGTGTTCATCAACGCCTGGAACGAGTGGGCCGAGGGTGCCGTCCTTGAACCGTCGCAGCGTTTTGGGCGCACCTACCTGCTCGCGGTGAGAGATGTTCTCTTCCGCTAACAGCTCGAACCCATCGGTAACTGCCAAGATTGAAGCAGACGACGTACGACAGGCGCTCCACCGAAAGACTTAGGTTCCATGAAACTTGCGATGACGATGATGGTCCGCGATGAAGCTGACATCATCGCTCCGATGCTTGACCATCACTTGGCCCAGGGCATTGACATCATCATTGTCACCGACAACGGATCGGTCGACGGCACCGCCGAGATTCTCGAGGGCTATGCGGCGCGCGGTGTGGTCGATCTGCGGCACGATCCGGTACACCGCAAGCAACAAGGCGTCGTCGTCACCCAGATGGCACGGGATGCCGCGACAATCCATGGTGCAACCTGGGTTCTCAACGCCGATGCCGACGAATTCTGGATGCCGGTGCGTCCCGGCCTCACGCTCAAGCAGGCTTTCGAGAACATCGACCCCGCCATTCAGTCGTTCACTGTCGACGTGACAGATATGACCGGCCCGCCCGCGTTGCAAGGAACGGGTTTTCAGCGGTTGATCTACCGCGACCAGCGCACCGTCAACGAGTTGAATGCCGTCGGCTTGCACGCGCATTCCACTCACGATGCTGCACACATCGGTGACCCTGACATCACGGTGATTCAAGGAAACCATTTCGTCAGTCTGCAGAGTTTGGGTGCACCGCCAGCGGAGTTCGCCATTGAGGTGCTGCATTTTCCGTGGCGCTCCTGGGCCCAGTTCAGCCGGAAGGTCGACAACTCCGGCCGCGCCTACCTGGATTCACCTGATCTTGTTCCCAGCCCGAACCACCACGGAATGCGCGACTTTTTTCGTCTGCAAGGCGACACTCTCCTTCCGTCGTACCTGGTGCGCCACCCCACTGATGAGGCGATTGAAGCCGGCCTCGCGTCTGGCTCGTTCATCGTCGACCGGCGAATCGCCGATGCCTTCACCAACCCGGTCGTCGATGTCCCCGTCGATCCCGATGCCAATAAGCAGGCGTTGGCCTACGGCACGCTGATCAGTGGGCTGGAATTTCGAATTCGGAATCTCGAAACCGAACGGGCCAAGCAGACGGAGCAGACTGACGCGCTGCAGCAGGAACTCCAGCACGAGCGAGAAACCGTCGGGCGCATCGAATCCGATTTGACGACGCTCAAAAACCGCAAGGTCGTGCGTGCACTCGACAAGATCGCACACGCGGTGCACCTGCGTGGCCGACGCCGATAGACGAGGTTGAACGGGTTTCCGTCCAGCCCTTACCCAGGAGAGCCGCACGGGCCTGCAACTATACTTGCGAAGTCCCCTCCCCCTGAATGAAGTGAAGTTTATGTCTGCACAGGAGCGTTTTGCCGCCCTCGCACAGCAAAAGTTGGTGACGGTCGGCTCCGGCTCCAGCGCCGATCGCGGGCTCATCCGGTCGGTGCGCGAGGTGCTCGATCACCGCGAGATGCTTTCGCTGCTCGTGCGACGCGACTTGAAGTCACGCTACAAAGACAGCGCACTGGGGTTTGTCTGGACTCTGGTTCGGCCCCTCACGCAGTTGTTCATCTACTACGTCGTCATCGGCCAGTTTCTCGGCGCCGAACGCGGCATCCCGCAGTTCGCCATCTACGTGTACACCGGCCTGACCGCCTACGGGCTGCTCAGCGAGATCGTCGGCGGCTCGACGGCATCGATTGTCGGAAACAGCGGCCTGATCAAGAAGATCTATCTTCCGCGCGAAGTCTTTCCGCTCGCCAGCACCGGCTCGGCACTCTTCAACTTCGCCATTCAAATGGTCATTTTGTTGCTGGCCACTCTCGCTCTCGGCGTGTTCCCCATCTCCGCGAATCTGATCTACTTCATTCCCTCGTTTCTCGTGCTGCTGGTCTACGGGATGGCATTCGGATTTCTGTTGGCCGCGGTCAACGTGTATCTGCGGGACACCCAGTACCTCGTTGAAGTACTGCTCATGCTGGCACTCTGGGCCTCACCGGTCGTCTACTCCTGGGAAATGGTGCGGGGCATCCTGGGCAATGGTCTGGCGCTCGCGATCTACACCAACAATCCGATCACGCTCAGCGTGCTTGGATTCCAGAAAGCTTTCTGGATCAGCGGCGCTGAAACCGCGGCGTATCCCGACAATCTCATGCTCAGCCTTGGCGTCGCCCTCGTGATCGGAGTCGGCCTCATGGTGATCTTCCACCGAGTGTTCACGAAGCTCCAGGGCAACTTCGCGCAAGCACTGTGACGTTAGCAAGCTGAAGGACACGATGACTCAGATAGACACTGCCGCATCAACGACGACCACGTCTCCCGACGTGGTCGTGGTTGACAACGTTTCAAAACGCTTCGTACTGCGCAAAGACAACTCGTTGAAAGAACGACTCGTCACTTTCGGTCGCAGCGGGCGCCGCCACCGTGAAGAGTTCTGGGCGCTGAAAGAGGTCAGCACCACGATCCAGGCCGGCCACACTGTCGCTCTCATCGGTCACAACGGGTCTGGCAAGAGCACGCTTCTGAAGGTCATCGGTGGAATTATCGATCCGACCAGCGGCCGAGTGACTCGACGCGGCCGCATCGCGGCGCTGCTCGAACTTGGAGCAGGCTTCCACCCCGACCTCACCGGTCGCGAGAATGTCTTCCTGAACGCCTCGATCATGGGCCTCAGCCGCGCCGAGACCGAAGCCCAGTTTGACGACATCCTGGCCTTCTCCGGCATCGGTGATTTCATCGATACTCAGGTCAAGTTCTACTCCTCTGGCATGTACGTGCGTCTCGCATTCGCAGTGGCCGTGCACACGAACCCCGACCTCTTGCTGGTCGATGAGGTTCTGGCCGTCGGAGACGAGGCGTTCCAGCGCAAATGTCTCGACAAGATTCGTTCCTTTCAGGAGGAAGGCCGCACGATTGTGCTCGTCACGCACTCGCTCGGCCAGGTCACTGAGCTGTGCGATCGTGCGATTCTGCTCAACAAGGGCAAGGTCGTTTTCGACGGAGAGCCGCGTGAGGCAGTCGCCCAGTTCCGCGACATCCTCGAGGACCGCCGCGTTGCAGAGGCCGAAGCTACTCCTCACCCGGAGGTACTCGCCCCGCGAGAGGCGAAGATCCTCTCCGCATCGGCGCAGTCTGTCGGACGGGCCCCCAGCGAGTCTGTTCAGCTCGGCGACGATATTGTCGTCACCGTCAATCTTGACTTTCTCGCGGGTCCCGACAACTGGCTCTGTGGCCTGCAGGTCGACAACACACTGGGGCAGGTTGCGTACGGCACAACCACCAAACGGATGGGCGTCGAACTGGGACGCATGTCGGGCGAGCAGGTCGTGCAATTCACGCTGAAAAACACCTCGTTCGGAACCGGCAAGTACTTCGTGAACATCTCACTGATCGATTCGGCCGGGCGCCACTTCGCCGACATGCCGCAGGCGTGTTCCTTCGATGTGGCCGACAACCCACTTGCCGTCGGGATCACCTACGCGGAGCCCGAATTCGCCGTCGTGGAGCGCTAGTTCCCCATGACCGGTTCGGTACTCGTCATTACGGTGACCTATAACTCCGGCGAGACCTTGGCAACTTTTCTCGACTCGCTTGCTCTGTCGGCCCCAGCGCATCCCGATGTGATCATCGTCGACAACGCTTCGACCGACCTCACCGTGGAACGGGCGGCCGCTGCTGCCTACGGAGCTCGCCTGATCGAACTGGACGAGAACCTGGGGTATGGCGGAGGCGTCACCGCGGGTGTCACGGCGGCAGAGGGCAACTACGACCTGCTGCTGATCACCAACCCCGACGTGACTTTCGCGGTCGGCGCTCTCGATCGTTTGGTGGAAGCCGCCGCCGCCCTGCCCAACGCTGGCTCGCTCGGCCCACGCATTCTTGATGCGCATGGTGCCGTCTACCCGTCTGCCCGCAACCTTCCCTCGATCAGAACCGGGGTCGGACATGCGCTTTTCAGCCGAGTGTGGCCGAGCAACCCGTGGTCGCGCAGCTACCGCGCCGAACACGATTACAGTCTCGATCAGAGGGATGCCGGTTGGCTGTCGGGCGCCTGCCTGCTCATTCGCCGGGAAGCCTACGACGCAATCGGCGGCTTCGACCCGAGCTATTTCATGTACTTCGAAGATGTGGACCTCGGGGCCCGGCTGGCGAAAGCCGGCTGGCGCAATGTCTACATCCCCGCGGCCGTTGTCACCCACACGGGTGCACATTCGACCTCGAACAGCGCGAAACGGATGGAGCGGGTGCACCACGACAGTGCCTATCTCTACCTCTCGCGCAAGTATTCTGCGTGGTACCTCGCCCCTGTGCGTCTCGGATTGCGGCTCGCCTTGGCGGCACGTCAATGGTGGGTGACCCGATGACCGTTCAGACAGGGGCACAGATGACAAACCCGGTGCCGGGCGCGCAGCAGTATTCGATTCTCATCGTGACGCCAGACACGCTGGGCGAACGGATGGCCGGACCGGCTATCCGTGCCTGGGAGATTGCACGCGCCCTCGCCGCCGTTGGCCGGGTGCGTCTCGTGTCGACTGTCGGCGCGACCATCAGCCACCCCGACTTCGAGGTGCATCACGCCGGCAAAGAGAAGCTCCGGCCACACGCGGAGTGGGCAGACGTGATCATTGTGCAGGGGCACATTTTGCGCAGTCATCCGTGGCTCAAAGCGCTCGACACTATCATCGTCGCTGACATCTACGACCCGTTGCATCTGGAACAGCTGGAACAGGGCAAGGATCTGCCGGAAGCTGACCGTTACGCCGTTGCGCTCGATGCCGTCGAGGTGATGAACGACCAGATGGAGCGCGCGGATTTCATGCTCTGCGCGTCGGAGAAGCAGCGCGACTTCTGGCTCGGTCAACTCGCCGCGCTCGCGCGTATCAATCCCTCGACCTACGATCAAGACCCGAGTCTGCGTTCGCTGCTTGATATCGCCCCGTTCGGGGTTGAAGACAACCCGCCTGTGCAGACGGCCCATGGCATCCGCGGCGTGGTCGACGGAATCGGCGACGACGACAAGGTGATCATCTGGGGCGGTGGAATCTACAACTGGTTCGATCCGATTACTCTGATCAAAGCAGTGGCCCGTGTCGCCGAGTCCCATCCCACCCTGCGTCTCTTTTTTCTGGGTGTGAAGCACCCGAACCCCGACGTGCCCCAGATGGAGATGGAGCGCCGGGCGCGCGAGCTCTCCGACCAGTTGCAGCTCACGAATCGGGTGGTTTTTTTCAACGAAACCTGGGTTCCCTACCGCGAGCGGGCCAATTTTCTGCTCGACGCAGACCTCGGGATCAGCACTCACCTCGACCACGTCGAAACGGCGTACAGTTTTCGCACCCGTATTCTCGACTACCTCTGGGCGTCACTTCCGATCGTCGCGACCGACGGTGACACTTTTGCCCCCATCATCCGCTCAAACGGCTTAGGTGAGACTGTTCCGGCGGAAGACGTCGATGCCCTCGCCGCCGCGATCGAGGGGTTGCTCTTCGATGAGCAGCGCCTCGCCGCAACCGCCGAACGCGTGCGAGTGTATGCGCTCGACCAGACCTGGTCTCAGATGCTCGACCCCCTGATTGCGTTCTGCCAGAACCCCCGCAAGGCCGCTGATCGCGAACGAGGTGTGATCTCGCAGAGAAACCAAATCGTCGCCGATCTGAACAAGCGCATTGCCGGAATCGAATCCAGCTCGTCGTGGCGTTCGACGGCCTGGTTGCGTGCGCTGGGATCGACGGTGTCGACGCTGAGGCGACGCTGATGACCGTGCGGGACACTGTCTGGCGCGGTTTCTATCGACTGTTCTCGCGCGGCTATTTTCGGATGGAACGGGTTGTCGGCAAGCCGTCGGCCGACGCGGTTCCACTGGTGATGTGTTTATGGAACCGTCCGGACCGCATCGAATCGATTCTCGAGGAACTCGATCGGCAGGACAGCATGCGCCCTGTACGCGTTGTGCTGTGGAACAACAAGAGGGCGGATCGCGCGCGCTACCGCCGGGCCCTGGCCGGCTTCACTCCCCGCAGCGACAGCACTCTCAGCGTGGAACTGGTCGGCTCCCCGATCAACATGGGCGGGATTGCGCGGTTCTTCGTCGCCTCGAAGCTGCGGCGCTCCGGCTACCGCGGCTCGTTCATCATGCTCGATGACGACGAAGTGGTGCCGGCCGATTTCGTCACCCGGTTGCTTGACGTGGCCGGCCCGCGGATCATCGCGGGCTTCTGGGCGTTTGGGTTAGACGGCTCGTACTGGAACCGTCAGGCGTTGGCCGATGGGGAGCCGGCCGACTATGTCGGCACCGGCGGGTGCGTATGCGACATTGATATCGTGGCGCACCGGGACTTCTTTTCCTTGCTTCCCAGTCAGTACGCATTCATGGAAGACCAATGGATGAGCCACTACGCGCAGAGCAGGGGCTGGACCCTGCAGAAGATCGACCTCGAGATCAGTTTCGTGCTCGACGAGACGAATCAGGCCCACGGGCTCGTCTACCAGAAGGAAGAGTTCTACTCCTATCTGCACCGCGACGATTTGCGCTGAATTCAACCGGTTCAGATTCCGAAGACCCGCACGGTGACTGGTCTCGGTAGCGAAGAACGGCTCAGCGACCACATGTACCCGGGTCAACCGCGGGATCTCACCGGACATCAATCCACTTGTGGTGCGGCCGATTGCCCGCCGAGTGTGGATTCACCAGCGACCTATGCGTTCAAGGAGAGGGTTCCAGTGCGCACTGCCCGAGTTGCAGCGGCGATCGGCGCTCTTCTTCTCTCACTTGTCCTGAGCAGCTGCGCTGGAGTCTCCGGCCAGCCGAATGCAGTCCCCGCTCCGGACGCCACACCTGCGGGCGTCACCGGTACCATCGATTGTCTGGCGCCCGACTCGATGTCCAACGCCGACGGGGTGGCGATGAGAATTCCCGTCGACTTCGAACCGGTCGCGGCGTCGGTCTGCAACTACGACACGTTCGTTGAAGACGAACAGGGTAGCTGGATGGGTGCAACGCTCGAGCGTCGTGTCGGCGATTTCACGGCCTTGCGAGAGGCACTCGGCGCTCCTGACGACGTGCCTGAGCAGAATCAGGCCTGTGACGCGTCGTTCCAGTCGACGCCGCCATTGTGGTTGCAGGACGCCCACGGCGCCACCATCCGAGTTGCCTGGCCGAAGGATGTCTGCGGCAGGATCACACAAGACGCGCGCGCCGCTTTCGCACACCTCGCCGTCGAGGAGTCAACCTTCTTCCCGATCAGGTTGCTGGCGACTCGCGCAGCGCTCGATGCCGGCTGTGACGGGACCAGGGGATTCCCCGCCGACAAGCTTGCTTCATCCTCTGACGCCGCAAAACCCAAAGACCCCGCTTGGCTGGCAGCGCTCGACTCAGCGGACACCATCCTCGTCTGCCGCTACGGAACCGATCAGGCCGCAGGCACCGGTCGCTTCGTCTCAGCGAAAACGTTGGACCAGGCGCAATCGACGGGATTCGCTGCGAATGTTGCGTCGGCAACCGATGCTTCCGCCTGCACCGAAGCGGTCGGCGCCTTCGTGGTAGTGACGCCGAAAAGCGGTGTGAATGTGGCAGGGCCAGCATTCTCCGTCGAATTGGACGGTTGCCAGCGCTTGATATCGCCTGACGGCATCCCCTACTCGGCTCCGCCCGAAGTCCTCGCCCTGCTCAGCTGATTGTGACCACGGCAGGCTGGAGCCCTTGGCCAGACGATGTTCTCGCCGCTCGGCCTCACACCTTGACACAGGAGTAGTAGATGATCGTGTAGCCCTTGATGAGGTACGTCCAGTACAGGTTGTTCTTCGCAAATTCCGCGTCTGTGCTGTCGATGATGCTTCCGCCACCCGGGCCGGGATTGTGCGAACTGTGGTAGTCAGTACTCGCACACTGGCCGTATGGCACGTAGCGGGTCTGTTCGCCGACAACGCGCGGAGGCGACTGCGGCGGCGTTGTACCGCACTGCGTGAGATCCATCACCGGCGCAGCGAGCGCCGCCACTCCCCCGACAACGGTGTACGTAGTCGCGGACCCGCCCGCCATCAACATGGCCGACCAGCTGTCGAGGCAGCTCTGATGTGAGAGAAACAGCGAGGCGTCGCGGCGACCTGCAATCACTCCAGCGGCCAGCGCGTCGGGAAAGTTGTACGCGGTCACGACGAATCCCTCTGGTGCGCTCGACGGTCCGTTCATCAGCGCCGATTGGGTGGCGAATCGGTCTTCCCCGGCGTACCTCTCGACCCACACATCGGGAAGGGTGAGCTGCAGTTCGATGGCCTTGCTTACGGCATTCGAGCCGCCAACAATGCCGACCGAGTCCGCAACCGCTTCCACATATCTCATCGTCGCGGCGGGGACCCAGCTCAGGGCGCCATCAACGATCAGCACCGGAGCACCCCACTGGGCCGCGCGAGGGCCGATCAAGATCGCGTCGGCGAAGTTTCGGCCGGTGGCGATGAAGGCATCCTTGGCAGCCGGGAAGAACCTCTTCGCAACGTTGAGAGAAGTCTCGTAGCGGGTGGCGCCCTGCACCCGCTCGACCGCTGCAAACGACCTGAGTTTCTTTTCGACCTGGGCCGAGACCGCAGATATACCGCCGACAATATAGATGTTCTTCGGGCCGAGGCGTTGGATCTCGTCGAGCGTCACCGGGGGCAATGCGCCTGACTCGGTCATCAAGATGGGCCCGCCGAGCTTGACTGCGACTGGCACTGCAGAGAGCGCATCGGGAAAATCTCGCCCGGATGTGATGATGACGGCTTCGACCCCAGGTTTGAATTCCGATCTGGAGAGTTTCACCGCTGATTCATGGCGGTCTGCTCCGGCGATTCGCACGGTGTCCGCCCACTTCTTGCCGGCGAAGCGAAAGGTCTCGGATTCGGCTGCTGATGTGAGGAGCGCGACATCCGTCGTGGCGGCCTTCTGATTCTCGAGCAGCGGCGGCGTGGCCGCGACCGACGGCTGCGCCGCTGTGAATGAGAGGGCTACACACGTCGCCACAACGACCAATGACCGAAACACCGAATTCCCCATACTGCCGTTGGGTACATCGGCCCGCTCATTGTATTGATTGTCGCCACCCACCCCGCGGCCCGCTCACACAGTAGCAGTCTGGAACTCGAGGTTTGGCATCCCGCGCGCCCGGTGCCGGGGGCCACAGACAACTGCGCCCACAAACGCGTGTGGCCCGGCCAACAGGCCGGGCCACACACTGTGAAACTGACTACTTGTTCTTGACCAGACGCCTGAGGTACTCACCGTAGCCGCTCTTGACCAGCGGTGCGGCCAGCGCCAAAAGCTGCGCGTCGTCGATCCAGCCGGCGCGCCAGGCGATCTCCTCGATGCAGCCGACCTTGAAGCCCTGACGGTCTTCGATCACGCGCACATACTCGGATGCCTGCATCATCGACTCGAATGTGCCGGTATCCAGCCACGCCGTGCCGCGGTCCAGAACCTGCACCTGCAGCGTGCCGGCTTCGAGATAGCGCTCGTTCACCGTTGAAATCTCGAGTTCGCCACGCGCGCTGGGCTCGATGGTCTTCGCGATCTCAACGATGCTGTTGTCGTAGAAGTACAGACCGGGAACCGCATAGTTGCTCTTGGGCTTCTCCGGCTTCTCCTCGATCGAGAGTGCGGTGAAGTCTTTGTCGAACTCCACGACGCCGTAGGCCTTGGGGTCACTCACCTGGTAGGCGAAGATCAGCGCACCATCGATTTCGTTGTGCGTGCGCAACGCAGAACCGAGGCCCGTGCCGTGGAAGATGTTGTCTCCGAGCACCAGCGCGACGCTCTCGTCGCCGATGAACTCCTCGCCGATGATGAAGGCCTGTGCGAGGCCATCCGGAGAGGGCTGCTCCGCATACTGAATCGAGATGCCGAGCTCAGATCCGTCGCCGAACAGCGCACGGAACTGATTGTTGTACTCCGGCGTCGTGATGATGAGGATCTCATTGATGCCGGCCATCATCAGCGTCGACAAGGGGTAGTAGATCATCGGCTTGTCGTAGATCGGCATCAGCTGCTTGGAGATGCCCTTGGTGATCGGCCACAGCCGGGTGCCGGAGCCGCCGGCCAGAATAATTCCGCGCATGGGTTACTTTCCCTCATTCAGCGATGTGTAGAAGGCGCGAGCCGCATCCCAGGTCGGAAGCAGACCGGATGCCGCGGCGTCGGCCAGACTCGGCGCACCGGTGTCCTTCGGCGAGAGCAGGGGAACGCCCGCCTCGGGCGGGAAGACGAGAGCGACATCGGGGTCGAGCGGGTTGATGCCATGTTCGCGGGACGCGTTGAAGACATCCGTGACCAGGTAGCTGACCGTTGCGTTCTCCGTCAGCGCGACGAAGCAGTGGCCGAGGCCCTCTGCAATGTAGATCGCACGTCGGTCAGTGTCGTCGAGAAGTACGGTGTCCCACTGACCGAAGGTCGGCGAACCGACGCGGATGTCGATGACGTAGTCGAGCACGGCACCGTGGGTCGCCGTCACATATTTGGCCTGTCCGACCGGAATGTCGGCGAAGTGGATGCCACGAACCACGCCACGCTTCGACACCGAAGTGTTCGCCTGGCGCAGGTTCATCGAGTGGCCGATCGTCTCTTCGAGTTTGTCGAAGCGATACCACTCGAAGAACACGCCTCGGTCGTCACCATGCTGCTTCGGGGTGATCTCGTAGGAATCGGGGATAGAAAGCTCACGAATTTGCACCGTCGAAGTCTAGCAAGCGCACTCTGGGAGCCCGATTGGCGCGTGCAGAGTTCATTGCTGAGGCGCCACACGGAGACATGCAAACTGATACCGGGGAGATTGGCTGGTCGGTTTCGAGATCGGGTCGCGTGATTTCGACACGCTTAGTCACCGGATTCGCTCAAGCACGAGACCCGTATGCGGGCTAGAACGGCGGCGGCACTTCGATCAAGTTCGCCGGCTCGGTGCGATAAACATGCCCGGTCGGTGAGGTCCAGTCGACGATGCCGCCGACTCGTTGCACCATGTTCCAGTTCGTCTCGGTTTTCAGTTTGTGCATCCGTTTGCATTGATGGGACAAGTTGTCGTACCGGGTGCGACCCCGGTCACGCCATTCAACGCCGTGATCGATGTCGCAGCTCGCGGCGGACCGGTTGCAGCCGGGGCCGCGGCAGGTTTCGTCCCGCACCCGCAACCAGCGCCGCAGGTCTTCGGGAACCTTGTACCTCGACCGACCGACGGAGAGGATCACCCCGGTCTCCGGGTGAGTCAACAGGCGGGTGAAACTCGGCGCGTGCGCCGCCAACCGCCGGGCCGTGTCCGCGTCGATCGGCCCGTACCCTTCGATGTGGGCGGGTTCGTCGTCGTGGCCGAGGAGCGTCATCACCGACACCATCACCGCCACGTTCGCGCGGATGCCCTGACCGAGGCCACCCGGCGTGACGCCGTCGATGAGCACATCGGTGACGGCGTCGGCCCGCAACTGGGTAAGCGTGCGAGGTTCGCGGGCGCGTTGTAGGTTGCGGGCGAGTCCGGTCGCCCGGTCGAAGATCGCCCGCACCTTCTCCACAGATTGGTAGAGGTGCAGGTACGCCATCCCGTCGGGGGCCGGTTCGAAGGTCAGCTCCCGGTCGCCGAGACAACGCGCGTGCCGCACCGCAATCGACTCGGGATGCAGTTTCTCCCGCAGCCTCCGGGCGACACCGTCAAACTTCGCCACCGTCAGCGTCGCGGCCTTCGGAAGCACCGCCGCCTCGAACGCGGGCCGAGCCGCTGCGGGGAGAGTCCAGGCTTGGTCGAGGAGCGTGTGGGCGTGCCGGTAGCTGATCTGCCCTTGTTCCAGGGCGGCCAGCGTGGCCGGGAAATCGTGCACCAACGCCTGGCTTTCGACGATCAACGTTTCGGCGGTGCGTTCCGGAATTCGCAGGCCACAGGCCACCTCGCTGACCAGCACCCGAGCGGTGAGATCACGCTGGTAGGCGTCCCCGCCGAACCCCACATAGTCCGGGGCGACCAGGGCACTGGTATTGATGGTGACCTCGGAGAAGACCCGGGCTGCGTCAATGCGCCGGACGCGGGCCGCATCCGCCGCACCGCGGTCACGTTCAGAATCGAAGACCGCATCAAGCAGAGTGCCGAGGTGATCAGCCATCGCGGCCGGGGACATCCGGGCTGGGTCAGGGTCGGGCAGTGAAGACTCCGGTGGGAGGGGATCTGGCGGCCGATCGGGCGGTTGATCGTCAGCCGGTTTCGAGGACTCGTCGTTGAGTTTCATAACCCCAGTCAACCGGAGACCACCGACATTTCTGGGCCGAGAATGGCCGAAAAATGGGGGTGCGGAAAAGTTTCTCAGAAAAGTTTTCAGAGCCCAACGACATCCAGGTTCAGAGGCTGGCTCGCGGGGTCTCGACAGCCGATTCCCTCATGCACTCCTCGACTACCGAGGCGGGCACGGGAAGCAATTCAGATTCAGAAGTCGACAAACGCGCTGAGCCGGGAGGGAACCGGGTTCAGGAGCGGAGGGCGTGTCTCGGCACGCGATCCCGGTGATTCACCGAGTGTCGCATTGCCGACACACCTCCACTCCTGAACTTTGACCCGCCGGAGTCCGTGACGAGCGGTTAGGCTGCCCGCCAGCGATACCGGGAGTCAGTCGCCGAGGTCGAGCAGATCATTTTCGATCCAGTCTTGGTGTAACCGATCTGGCCTGCATCCGTCTTCTTGCAAAAGGCCCCTGCCGTCACTGTGGGTCCCGAAACTACCGGAGGAGCAGGCGGAGCCGGCGGCGCAGGCGGGGCTGGCGGCGTCGGCGCCGGGATCGACGAACACGGCACCTGGCTCTCAACGCCAGCCCCCAAGGCGGCCTGGCCGCCGAGTAGCACGGTGCGTACGCTGCCCGCGTTACTCATCGCGGAAAGCGCCCCATCGGGCACGCAGTTGTTCGGCACAACATAGAGCGGCGCCGAATCACGGCCGGCCAGGGCCGCACCGGCCAGAGCATCGGCGAAGCTGCTGCCCACCGCGAGGTAGGTCGTCGGGGCACTGCTGAAGACCGCCGTGTTGACCGCAATCGAGGTGCTGTAGCGATCCGCTCCGGCCAGGCGGCGCACGTCGGCCACGCCACGAAGGCCGGATTCGATTCCTGACGACACGACGGCCGTGCCGCCGGCGATCATGATTTGACTGGTGCCGAGCGTGCTCAGCAGGCCGTTTGTCGCCGCATCCACCGCATTGCTCTGCCCGTTCACCAAGATCACCGGGCTCGCGGTCGAACCCGCGGCGGCCGACGCGCTGAGGGCATCCGGAAAGTTGTTGCCGGTCGCGACATAGGCGATCTGAGCGCCGGTGTCGGAAAATGCGTTGGTGGTGAGGATGCGCGAGGTCTCATAGCGATCGCCACCGGCATCACGGCGCGTGGGTGCGAGCGTCGCCACTGCCTTGTAGACAGCGCGGCTGACCGCGCTCTCTCCACCGACGACCACAATTTGGGCGGGTTGCAACCGCTCGATTTCCTGTCGAACTTCGGCCGAGAGACGGTCAGGGAGCGTGAGCAGGAGAGGGCCGCCAAGTTTGGCCGCGGCCGGTGCGGCACTCAGCGCATCCGGATAGTTCGAGCCCGTTGCCAGATAGACGACACCGACCCCTGGCGCGTAGTTCTTCTGAGAGATCTTGATCGCCGTCTGATACCGGTCGGCGCCGGCCACCCGTTCGGTGCCGGCCACCGCCGCTGCCGAGAGGCTCAGCATCTGGTCGTCTGCAGCTTGACCGCCAAGGTCCGCGGCTTGCGCCGGCAGGGCGGTGAAAACGGATGCCGAGATGGCGGCCGCGATGAGAAGTGCTCGTGTGCGCATGGTGCTCCTGAGAATGAGGCTGAACGGGGGGGGGTGAGTGTCGGTGAGGCGTTGCCCAGAAGTCAGCAACCCTGACAGCGCAGAGGTGGGCTCGTCCGCGGACGAGCCCACCTCTGGCGATCACGCGCCGATCACGGCGCGAGACGGCTTAGTTCTGGTGCTACTTGCAGGACGTCAGAGACGCAATGCCCCGACTCAGAACGTCTGGACCGCCCAAGAGAGTCACCTCGGTTGCAGCCTTCGACACGATGCCCCATGTCGTGGCTTCCTGGAGGCAATCCGGTGTCGTGACGTACAGGGGAGAGTCATTGAGGCCGGCCAGCGCCGCTCCGGAAAGAGCGTCAGCGAAGCCAGTTCCTGTCGCAAGGTAGAGACGGTCACTCGTGCCAAAGACCTTGTTGATCTCGCTCGCCGTTACGTAGCGGTCGGCACCCCAGAAACGGGCGACCACCGGAACCAGAGCCTGCAAGTCGACGATAACCCCGTGGCTCACCGCGACCTCTCCGCCGACGATATTGACAGTCTTCACGCCGAGCTGATTGTCCAGCAGCGTCTTCGTGGCTTCGTCGACCGTTGTTCCCCAGCCGGCAACGAGAACGACTGGGCCGTCGAAGTGCACCGCAGCCGGGCCGGCTGCGAGCGCGTCAGGGAAGTTGGCGCCAGTTGCAACATAGGCGGTGTCCGCCTTGCCAAACGCGTCAAGTGCGAGGTTTCGGGATGTCTCGTAGCGGTCGGCCCCGGAGACGCGCATGACAGCGTCTGCTCCGACGATGCTCTCAATCTGCGTCTCGACCTGTGCTGACACCGCAGTGGTGCCACCGACGACAACAACTTCGTCCGGGTTCAACCGCTTGATCTCGGCCGCGACGTTGGCCGGCACCGTGTCCTGGGTGGTCAGGAGCAGCGGGCTCTCAAAGTGCGCTGCGGCGGGACCAGCACTCAATGCATCAGGAAAATCCTGGCCGCTCGTGACATAGAGTCGACTCGCACCAGGGGCGAATGACTGCGAGATCTTCACGGCGGTGTCATAGCGGTTGTCTCCTGCGATGCGGTCTGTCACCACGGTGAAGGCGTACTTCGTGCCGTCCCAGGTCACGTCGCCGACCGCAGCCTCAGCGTCAGCTTGTACGCCAAAACCTGAGTATCGAACATTGCCCAGGCGCTTCAGCTCGTCAGTGAGTGATTTGACCGTTGTCGGGGTGTCCGCAGCGATTGCTCCGACGGCCTTGCTCGACACCCACAGGTCGTTCGCCCTGATGGTTGACACTGGCTGAATGAGCTCATCCGAACGCAGTGTGGCCCAGCCGGACGACGCACCAGTCCCCCAGGTCACCGCAACCTGAAAAGTCACTGCCCCAGAGCGCACGCTGGTGCTCGCACCGGTGATCAGTGCCAGGAGGTCGGTCGTGGCAATTCCGGGCTTTCCCGACGCCACAAGTCCGTTCAAGATCTGAGAGGGCGCACCGATACCCAAGTGGAGTCCGTCGGTCGCGATCCGAAATGCGGGCGTCGCGTTCGTGTATCCCTCGTGCCAGCCCAAATACTTCGACTCATTTGGGGCGATGTCGTTGACAGTAACTGGCACGACACTGGTCGCCGCCGCGGCCGCGACAGGAGCGATCTCGCCGCCAGTTGTGGCAGATGCCGGTGCGGCAAGAGCGAAGGACGCCCCGCCAAGAATGAGCGACGACGCGGCGATGCACCCCAGTCCGCGTTTGATTCGAGAATTGAGCATGTTCATCTGGTTCCCCTCAGAAGACAAAAGCTGACGCAGTGTGCCTCAACCGTTGAAGCGCGGGCGACTGTGCCGCAGCGCACACTCTGAGGCTAGGGGTTGCCGGTGAACCTGTCATCTGCCACGCCGCCCGACATCAGCGGCGCGCCGGCGGCTGCCCCACAGAGGGTGGGCGACCGCCCCATGCCACCCTTGTATTGGGGGTGGGCCTGGGGCGGCTCACGTCAAATTAGCAGGGCGCCAACGCTGCGACTTGATCGAAGAGCGCCGCCGGACCGCCGAGCAGAATCACTCGGTTTGCCTTGAGCGTGATGTTAATCGCCGATCGAGTGTCGGCCGGAACACAATAGGCCGGAACGACATAGAGCGGGCTCTTCGTCGTGGCGGCGGCGGCCGCACCCGCGAGCGCGTCGGGGAATGACCAGCCGGTCGCGAGATAGACGCTCTTTGCCGAGGTGAACGTGGCCTTGTTGATCAGGTAGCTCGTCTGGTTGCGGTCGGCGCCGGCGAAACGTGTTATCTGTCGCCCCTCTGCGGCGAGCCCGGCCTCGACCTTGGCCGACACAGCAGCAGCGCCACCCGCGATCATCACCTTCGATTTGCCGGCGAGCGCCTGCTTCGTCGGCTGGTCGACGGATGCCGCACTGCCATTGACCAGGACGACCGGGAATTTTGCGATTCCAGCGGCCGCACCTGCCGACAGTGCGTCGGGGAAGTTCGCTCCGGTGGCAACGTAGGCGCCCGCGGCATCGGGGAATGCCGACTTCGCAATAATCCGCGAGGTCTCGTAGCGATCCTTGCCGGCCAGCCGCACGAGAGATCCCGTCAACGAGGCCAGGTCCTTCTCCACGCTGGCTGAGACAGCAGATTTTCCTCCGACAATCACAATCTTCTTCGGCTTCAGGCGTGCAATCTCCGCCTTCACTGAAGCCGGAAGCTTCGTGGGAGTGGTGAGCAAGAGCGGCCCTCCCCCTGCTGCGGCAGCGGGCGCTGCACTGAGCGCATCGGGAAAGTCAGAACCGGTCGTGACATACACGACGTTGACGTTTGAGCTGGGGAATGTTGACTTCGAAATCTCGACCGCAGTGTCAAAACGATCTGCGCCGGCCAGACGTTCAGCCGCGATGGGGTTGCCGAACCAGCTCCGGTAATAGTCCCAGAAGTTGCGATTTCCGTACGACGAACACGCGTCGCCGGTACCGCCCAGGTTCGCCAACGCCGCAGCGTTCGGCTGATAAGGCGTGTAGTAATACAGTGCAGCAGTCGCCTTGTTCTGGATGTAGACCTCGGGTGCCCCGCAGCCCACGTTGGGGTTGTATTGCACCGGGTTCGACGCACCCACCTTGTATCGCTTCGTGAACGACCCTTCCGGATTGTTGTACCACGTGAGCTGTCGAGCGGCAGCGTAGACCTGGTTGAAGAAGCCATAGAAGTTCGCATCGCACTCTGAGGTATCGGGGCAGCCGAATCCCATTGCCTTGCGCAAATCGGACAGCGGCGGGCTGTCATTGGTTGCGAGGCCTTGCTCCTTTTGGAGCGTCACGAGAATAACCTTGGCGCTGATTCCACAGGCGCGTTGCGCCTTGTAGATAATCCGCGCCGCACTCTCATTGGGAGCCCCCTGGTACGTGGCGCACGTGCCGAAATCGAATGTCCTCGTCGGGGTGTCCATTCGATACACATTCAAGCAATTTGAATTCTTGCAGGTTCCAATTTTCGAGTCGAGAAACGATTGGATCTCGTTCTCGGTCATGGCCCAAGAGTTGTAGAAGTTGTAGTCACTGATGATGTTTCCGGGATCGAAGCCAGAGATCGAAGCCGCAGAAAACTGAAGACCGTCCGCTTGGAAGGCCAAGGGCGCCACCTCCGAATCGGGCGCAGGTTCCACGTCCGGCTCAGCGGAAGGAGTCGCCGGCGTCGGAGTTGGAACGACGGTCACGGCTGTCGGGGTCGAGCTCGGCGTCGAGGTCGGCGTCGAGCTCGGGGCCGGCGTCGAGGTCGGCGTCACAACGCCCTCCCCCGGCTGCGGAGTCGGAGTGCTGTCCGTCGGTGCCGGCCTTGGGGTCTCAACGGCAGTGGGTGTCGGGCTGGGCGTCTCGCTGTCCTCCGCGAACGCAGGGCTTACCGACGTCAGGCCGACACCTGCGACAAGAAAAACGGCAGCTGCTGCCGTGACTGCGAGGCGGTAGAGCGGCGTTTTCTGCATTTAGCGATGCTAACGCGGCACGTCACCGTCTCTGCAGACATCCGCGCGAGTCCCTCAAATTGGGGGCGAGACCGCCAATTTTGCCCCGCCGACCCCCCGAATCAGGGTAGACGATCCAGGGTCTGGATGGCTTTTTCCCACTCACTAGGATTGGACAGCCTCGATCTCCGATTTCGGAAGGGGCATACAAATCTGGGGGGAACATATGCATCTCAAATCATCGCGTTCACGGAGAGCCGTTTTCGGTCTCTCCACCATCGCCACCTCACTGCTTGTCGTGGGAATGATCAGTGGGCCGGCCTCAGCGGCCCCCACGGTCTCGCTGTCCGATGGCGCGCTCGTCGACGCTGGGTCGACAGTCGAAGTCGACGGAACGATCATCGTCTACTCGGGAGTCGAGGCGTTCGACGGCTCTGAAAAGATCGAGACAGTTCCCGACCGCGTGCAACTGCGCACCGTGACGGGCACAACCGTCACCATTACCGGAGCGCTGACCGAAGACGTCGTCAGCGGCAGCGAGTTCTCCGGCACACTTGCGGTCCCCGCCGAGTTCGCTCCCGCGATCAACGAGGCGGTCGAGGCAGCGCTCACAGAAGCCGCGACAACACCGCAACCGGAGCCCGAGTCCCCCGACAGCACGAACGATGCTGACGAGGATGAGCCCACCGCCGCCCCGACTGCTACCGAGACGCCGACAGCGACTGAAACGCCGGAGCCGACTGCCACACCAACGGCCAGCGAAACCCCGACAGCAACTGACACGCCAACGGCATCCGAAACCCCGGCAGCAATCGAGACGCCGAAGGCAACTGACACACCAACGGCCACCAAAACGCCGACAGCGACTGAAACGCCGGAGGCAACTGCCACTCCAACGGCCACCGAAACGCCGAAGGCAACCGACGTCCCGAAGGTTGCTGAAACGCCAGAGTCGACTGACGAGACAGCGACCGACGACCCGGCGCCGGTGGACAACGGGCAAACTATCGACCAAACGGTGACGACGACCATCGAAGACGAGGTGCTCTCCGCCAGTTCCGAGCTCGATGCTCCTCTCGTCGTCGTCGAAGCCACTATCACTGCACCTGATTTCGAGGCCGCGAGCGCCGCGCGCGTGCACAATGTCGACGTCGCAGTGCTGTCGTTTAAGAACCCCGCAAGCGGCAACCAGAACTACCCGGTTTCGAACTCACAGGTCGACAAGATCATGAGCACGATCAGCACCTTCTGGTCGTCGCAGAGCTCAGGCCAGGTGTCCCGAATCGTCAAGCCCAAGGCGGTGAAACGTCTCGTCTCGTCAAATCCCTGCAATCAGGCAGCCGTGTGGCAGCAGGCTGCGACAGCGTTCGGCGACCCGAGCGGCAACTCCTACTATTCCAAGTCCGGCGCCCGCCACCTGCTCGTGATCGCTCCCGCGGCCTGCACAACAGGATCCGGTCTCGGGTCGATTGGTACACTCAACTCCGGTGGATTCGCCTGGGCATCCTGGCACCCCGTGGTCGGAACGATGACGATTGCGCACGAGTTCGGTCACAACCTGGGGCTCAAGCACTCGAATGCTCACTACTGCACCGGCAACAAGGTTGAAGGAACCGCAAAGTACAGCGACTCCGACAAATGTGCTGACGATGAATACGAGGATGCCTACGACATCATGGGCTACAGCCTCATGATCAACGGCAAGACCAACGCCCACCTGCCGGCGCTCAACGTGGCACAGAAGAGTCGTCTGGGTGCACTGAGCTCAGCCGACCTTCCGACCGTGAAGCGAACGGTCGTACTCGGCACGACGACAAAGACCTATGCAGTAAGGCCGATCTCAGCGACCAGCGGGCCCCGCGGTCTGAAGGTTGTCGACCCTCAGACCAACGCCGTGTACTTCATCGAGTACCGATCGGGCACTGGCATTGACTCGGGTGCACTGTACGCGAGCAAACTGCACCAGTCTCTCGTTCCCGGCGTGCGGGTGCTTCGTATTCGAGGTGACAAGACCACCACCGTTCTCACAAAGCCCAATCCAAGTTCAACGCAGACCATCGACCGTCACATGGCGTTGAAGGCCGGAGAGTCGATCAAGATTCCGTCGGGCAACCTGTCGATCAGTGTCGTTTCTCTCGGCGCAACCGCCTCTGTGAAGGTTTCGCTCGGATCCGGGCCCGCAACGCCGAACATCAACCGCATTTCAGGCAGTGACCGCTACAGCACCGCCGTCGCGATCTCCAAGTCCGGGTACCCCCGCACCGCACCGATCGTCTATATCGCAACCGGTGCGAACTACCCCGACGCGTTGAGCGCGGCTCCCGCAGCCTCGGCCAAGGGTGGACCGCTGCTCCTCACCCCGTCGACGAGTCTGCCTGGCGACGTCAAGAAGGAGATCCAGAGGCTCAAGCCCAAGAAAATCATCGTCGTCGGAGGAACCGCAGCGGTTTCAAACGCCGTCTTCAACCAGCTCAAGAAGCTCTCTCCGAAGACGGTGCGCTTGGCGGGTGCCGACCGATTTGAAACCGGCCGCAAGCTCGTTGCCGATGCGTTCCCCGGCACCATCACCTCCGCCTACATCGCAACCGGAATGAACTATCCCGATGCGCTGTCAGCCTCTGCGGCAGCCGGCAGCAAGCGCATCCCGGTCGTGCTCGTCAACGGAGGAGCCCGCTCGGCCGACGCCGCGACCACGACGCTGCTCAAAAAGATGAAGGTGAAGTCGCTGACTGTTGTCGGTGGAAACCTCGCGGTCTCCGCCGGAATCTCCAGCTCGCTGAGCAAGGTTGCAAAGGTCAAGCGCATCTCAGGCGTCGACCGATTCGACACCTCGCAGAAAATCACGCGGGATGCCTTCAAGACCGTCACCCGGGCCTACTTCGCGACGGGGTACCAGTTTCCTGACGCGTTGGCCGGGGCTGCATTGGCCGGTTCGAAGAAGGCGCCGTTGTATGTCGTGCAGACCGGATGCGTCCCCAAGGCGATCCGAGGCGACCTCACGGCCTACAAGACGAAGGCCGTGACGCTTCTGGGCGGGACATCCGCTCTCAACAAGGATGTCGCTGCGCTGAAGGGCTGCTAGCCGACCTTCCGCGCGCTTGGACTGCCCCGACTCCATTGAGTCTCGGGGCAGGCCAAGCGCGTTTTGCATGTGCGGGCGCCGTTCAGGCGGCCCGTTGCTCCTGACCTTCTCGACAGGTCTACATTCCGGCTACCGCTCGCTCGGACCTTGCTGCTTTCAAGTCCACAGCGGTGACGCTGCTCGGCGGGCCGGCAACGCTCTCGGCCGATGTCGCTGAGCTGCGAGGCTGCTGATTCGCTGGTCCGCACGAGGTGCGCATTGGCCCACCAGTACTACGAAGTGTGTGACCCTTTGGTTGGTCGAGGAGCACGCGACGCAGGAGCGCGCATCTATTGGCCATATGGGCCATTTCGTTGATCGAGGAGCGCGCGAGCTTGCGAGCACGCGTCTCGAGATCTCGCGAGCCAATCCTTGAACTCGGGTTGCGTTTGAACGTCGGCTCGCGAGGTCTCGAGACACTCGCTGGCGCTCGCTCCTCGACCAACGAAATGGTGATATTCGTCCACCACCATGCCGCGCAGCGGCCCGGAAGCTCGAGACCGGGCGAGCCGATCTCCGGACTTGGGTATCGTGTGAATATCGGCTCACCTGGTTTCGACAAGCTCGACCAACGAGATGGTCCGATGCCGAGAGTAGGCCGCCAGATCGAGGCTGGATGGGGCGGCCTCCTCCGTGCGAGGCGACCGCCGAATCCGGTGGGTTACTTCTTCGTCCAGTAGGCGTAGGCAGTGGCGTTGGTCGCCACCTTGGCGGTGAAGTTCCACTTGCTGCCACCCGTGGCCTTCGTGTACCACCCCTTGAAGACATATCCACTGCGAGTGGGCGACTTCGGTGCCTTGATCACGGTGTTGTAGTTCGTGCTCACCGCGGCAACCGTGCTCCCGCCCTGCGCGTTGAACGTGACCGTGCGCTTCTGCACTGTCCAATGGGCGTACGCGGTGGTGCTGGTCGTCACCTTGGCGGTGAAGTTCCACTTGCTGCCACCGGTCGCCTTCGTGTACCACCCCGCGAAGGTGTAACCCGTGCGCGTCGGCGACTTCGGCGCCTTGATCGCGGTGTTGTAGTTCGTGCTCACCGCGGCCACCTTGCTGCCGCCCTGCGCGTTGAACGTCACGGTGCGCTTCTGCACCGACCACTGCGCGTACACCGTGGTGTTGCTCGTCACCTTGCCGGCGAAGTTCCAGGCGCTGCCACCGGTCGACTTCGTGTACCAACCCGAGAAGGTGTAGCCGTCGCGAGTCGGAGACTTCGGCGCTGTGATGACCGTTCCGTTGTTCACAGTCACTGCGGCAACCGTGCTGCCACCCTGTGTATTGAAGGTGACCGTCGACTTGACGACCGGCGTCGTTGTCGGAGTCGGAGTCGGCGTGGGCGTGGGAGTCGGAGTCGGAGTCGGCGTCGGAGTCGGAGTCGGAGTCGGCGTCGGAGTCGGCGTCGGCGTCGGCGTCGGAGTCGGAGTCGGCGTCGGAGTCGGAGTCGGCGTCGGCGTCGGAGTCGGCGTCGGCGTCGGCGTCGGCGTCGGAGTCGGAGTCGGCGTCGGAGTCGGAGTCGGAGTCGGAGTCGGCGTGGGCGTGGGAGTCGGAGTGGGCGTCGGCGTCGGAGTCGGAGTCGCCTCCAACTTGACCGACACCGTCGCGGTTGTGCCCGACACACTTGTGACCGATACCGTCACGCCACCCGATCGGGTCGAGAGGGATTCCCCGGCAACCAGGTAAAGCTTGCTTCCTGTTCGCGGAGCCTTCTCTGGGCTGTTCAGCACAATCGACGATCCGTCCGGGCGGGTCGTCAAGACGCGAACGCCCATGGCTGTTCCAACCCCAGCGAGCATGCCGGATTCGTACAAGGAGCCGGCATCCGTTCCTCCGCCGCCCCGGAAGTCCACGTAGTAGACCCGCCCGGTGCGAGGGTCGGTCAGCGCGACATCGCGCAAGCCGGAGGTCGAGCCGACGGATGTCAGGGCAAACGAGGTCTCGGACGTCTCGCTGTCGGCCGGCAGGGTCACCGTTTCCATTTCGCCGTTTGCCACGGCGCCCAAACGCAACTTCTGCGTCACGTTGAGGGCGGTCGGACGGGCGTTCGTGTAGATAACACCACCCGCTCCGTTCACCGACCAGCTCGGACCCATCACGTCGAAGTAGTCGCCGTAGGAGTAGTCGACGCAGCCGTCAGAGAAGGCTCCCGTCGTCGGATCGATCAGGCCCTCGCTCATCGTGGCTACGGGGCACTGGTGCGAGTTCGAGTGTTGAAGGCCGAGGTTGTGACCGAATTCGTGTGTCACGGTGTCGAGATCACCGCGCCCCTTCAGCGAAACCCACATCAGCCCGCCGTAGCTGGCACTGGCCACACCGCTGCCGTTGCCGACCGTGCCGAGTCCCGACGCGGTGCAGGTCGCAGGCACAAGTACGAGCAGGTGCGACGAGGCCGCACCACCGTAGTAGTCAGAGACCTTGGTATGACCGAACCGTGCTGCCGCTTCGGCCCACGCTCCCGTCTGGTTGTCGCACGTGGCCGTGCTCGTGTAGCGCTCAACCGCTCCGCTCAGCGACACCGATTGCACCTGGTTGTTCGATTGCGTCTTCCACGACGCACCGACCTGGGCCAGCAAATCGGCAATCGCCGCATCGCTGATGAAGTCGGTATTGAGCGCTACGCCAGCCGGCGAGACCACCGCAACGTTCACGGTGTGATTCGACGGCGCCGCCGCGGCAGCAAGCGGAATCGGGCTCGTCGCTGCGCCGTTGCCCGAACGAAGCCAATCAGTCGTGCCTGCGTCGTCGCCGACGAAGACCATGTCGTCCCCCTGCGAGCGCGTCGTCGGCGTCAGCCCGCCATCGCCCGCCGGAGATTCAGCAACGGAAGAGGAAACGGCTGCGAGCGCGGTCGGCACGTCAGCGGGACCATCTGGGGTAGCCGTTGCCGCAAAAGCGGTGCCGGCCGGAAGCATCCCGAGCAGCAGTGCACCAGTCACAAGAACGCCACTTCGGCGCAGGAGAGCGTTCATTCGTGTCATAAGTGGCGGGCCTCTCGGGGCAGTCGTCGCATGGCAGGGACTGTTCGCTGCCCGAGCAACGGGGCGCACAGATGAGCAAGATCGTTGCCTATTGTCGACTATCGGCAGCAATATCGCGGTAGTCAGGCGAAAAAACCTTATCGTTTCGCGGGCATCCTACGATCAGGGCCCGCTCAGGGGCCGCCCAGTAGACTGACGCTGCCACTTTTACGTTTACAGACAGGTTACGAACACCCATGAAGATCCTCGTCACCGGCGGCGCCGGGTTCATCGGCTCGAACTTTGTTCGCCGCACACTCGAAGACGCCTACCCCGGCCTCGAAGGAGCAGACGTCGTCGTTCTCGACGCGCTGACTTACTCGGGCAACCTCGCGAACCTGGCCTCCGTCGCCGATTCGCCGCGCTACACCTTCGTCAAGGGTGATATCCGTGACGGCGCGCTGCTCGACACGCTGTTCCCCGACGTGGACGCCGTCGTGCACTTCGCCGCGGAGTCGCACGTCGACCGTTCGGTGCGCGATGCGTCGATCTTTGTCGAGACGAACGTTCTCGGCACCCAGCAGCTGCTCGATGCCGCACTGCGCAACAACCTCAAGCGCTTCGTGCACGTCTCCACCGACGAGGTCTACGGCTCGATCGCCGAAGGCTCCTGGGACGAAGAGCGTCCGCTCGAGCCCAACTCGCCCTACTCCGCGTCGAAGGCCGGCAGCGACCTGCTCGCCCGCAGCTACCACCGCACCCACGGCCTCAACGTGTCGATCACGCGCTGCTCGAACAACTACGGACCCTTCCACTTTCCCGAGAAGGTCATCCCGCTGTTCGTCACGAACCTCATCGACGACAAGCACGTTCCTCTCTATGGCGAGGGAAACAACATCCGTGACTGGCTGCACGTTGACGACCACACCCGCGGCATCGCGATGGTGCTCGTCGGCGGTCGCGCCGGTGAGATCTACAACATCGGCGGCGGAACCGAGCTCACCAACAAGGAGCTCACCCAGATGCTGCTCGACTCGACAGGCAAGGACTGGTCGTACGTCGACCGCGTCGCCGACCGTCTCGGTCACGACCTGCGTTACTCGGTCGACATCAGCAAGATCCGCGCCGAGCTCGGCTACGAGCCGCAGGTTCCGTTCGAGCAGGGCCTGGCCGATGTCGTGGAGTGGTACCGCTCCAGGCGCGAGTGGTGGGAGCCCCTCAAGGCCCGTGCGTCGCTGAGCTAAGCATGACCCGTTATCTGATTGCCGGCGCTGCCGGAATGCTCGGCCGCGACCTGCAGAGCGCCCTCGCCGGGCGCGAGGTCACGGCTCTCGGCCGCGCCGACCTCGATGTCACCGACCTGTCAGCGGTGACGGATGCCGCGGCCGGCCACGACGTGATCATCAACGCGTCGGCCTACACCAAGGTCGACGACGCCGAGTCCCACGAAGACGCAGCCTACGCTGTCAATGCCGTTGGCGCGCGCAATCTCGCTGCGGCGGCATCCGCTCAGCAGGCACGCCTCGTGCAGGTCTCGACCGACTACGTTTTCAACGGCAGCGCCACGCTGCCCTACGCGGAGAACACGCCGCGCGATCCGATTTCGGCGTATGGCCGTACGAAGGGTGCCGGTGAGGAGTTCGTGCTCGCCGAGAACCCCGACCGTAGTTTCATCGTGCGCACCGCCTGGCTTTATGGCGCCCATGGGCCGAACTTCGCGACCACGATGCTGCGCTTGGCCGGCTCCCACGAGACGGTCAGCGTTGTCAATGACCAGCTCGGGCAGCCGACTTGGACTGCCGACCTGGCCGACCAGATTGTGGCGCTGCTCGACAGCGACGCTCCGGCTGGCATTTACCACGGAACCAACTCTGGGGTGGCGAGCTGGTACGACTTCGCGCGCGCCGTCTTCGCGGCAGCGGGGCTCGACCCCGAGCGCGTGAAGCCGACTGACAGCTCCCAGTTCGTGCGACCGGCCCCGCGCCCGTCGTACTCGGTGCTCGGGCATGACGCCTGGAAACTGGCCGGCCTTGAGCCGATGCGCGACTGGAACGCCGCACTCGCCGCTGCCGCACAACAGGGAGTTTTGGGGAAAGTATGACCACGCTACGGGTCGTCGTCGACCAGCTGATTGCACCGGTGCCCGGCAGTATCGGGCGGTACACCGAGCAGCTCACGCAGGCTTTGATCACGGCGGCCCCCGCGGGCTGCGAGGTCGAAGGCATTGTCTCGTCGTCGACCCCGGCCGAGTACGCCCTCATCGAGGAACGCCTCCCCGGCCTGGCGGGGCTCTACAAGACCACCCTGGGTCGTCGCGAACTGGCTGCCGCCTGGCAGCTGGGTATCACCACCTCCCCCGGGCCCGGCATGATCCATTCCCCCAGTCTCCTTGCCCCGCTGCGCCGCCACGACCGGGTGAACGGCGGCACGCAGGTTGCCGTGACCGTGCATGACACCCTGGCCCTGTCGCATCCGGAGGCTTTCACATCGGCGACAGTCGCCTGGACCAAGGGCATGCTGAAACGGGCACGCAAGCACGCGGATGCTGTCGTTGTTCCGAGCCATGCCGTTGCCGCAGAACTTGCAGAGTTCGCCGATTTCGGCGATCGTGTGCGCGTGATCGGCCCGGCGTTGAGCCGCACTTTTCATCTCCCCGGCGCCGAGCTTGCACGGAGTTTTGCCGACGAGCTCATCGCCGAGCGCTTGGCCGCACTCGACCTGCCGACGGAGTTCATCCTCACCGCCGGCACTCTGGAACCCCGCAAGGCTGTGACGTCGCTGATCGCCGCGCTCGGCCGCCCGGGTGCCCCCGATCTTCCCCTGCTCGTGCTCGGCCCCGACACCTGGGGCGAACTCGATCTGGCCGCCGTTGCCGACGAGGCAGGGTTGCCAGTCGGACGCGTGAGATCAATCAGCGGCCTGTCAGACGAGAATGTGGCCTTGGTCATGTCGCGCGCCTCGGCGTTCGTGGCACCGAGCCTGGCGGAAGGCTTCGGCCTGCAGATCATTCAGGCATTCCAGATGGGCACCCCGGTGATCCACTCGGACGCACCGGCCCTGGTGGAGACCGCCGGAGACGCCGGCTTCGTCGTCGAGCGTGAGGATGCCGACGGCTACCCTGAGCGATTGGCGGCCGCACTCGACCGCGTGCTTGGCGACCGTGAGCTGGCCGACCGGCTGCGGGTTTTCGGCAGCGACCGCGCCAAGGCGTTCAGCTGGCGCGATTCGGCTGAGCGCGTCTGGCAGCTGCACGCCGACCTGTAGGCGGCCCGAATCCCGGGTCGGTCAACGGCCGAGCGGTACTACGCGGTCAGCTGGTCAAAGTCGGTGATCAGCTGCACCTTGTCGGCCGAGGCGGAGGAGTCGTCGAAGCGGTAGCGCAACCACTCCTGGGTGAGGCGGCGCGCAACCTCTATGCCGATTACACGCTGGCCAAAGGCGAGTATCTGGGCGTTGTTGCTCAGCACTCCGCGCTCCACCGAGTAGGCGTCATGCGCGGTAACCGCTCGTATTGAAGACACCTTGTTCGCCGCGATGGCCATGCCCAGCCCCGTTCCGCAGATGAGCAGGGCCCGGTCGGCCCGTCCGGCGGCCACCAAGCTGGCGGCCTCGATGGCCACGCTCGGGTAGGGGGTGTGGCTGCTCTCGTCCACTCCGATGTCGATGACCGACGCCACCAGGGGACTAGCCTCGAGGTCGCTCTTCAGAATCTCCTTATAGCTGTAGCCGGCGTCGTCGGCGCCGATGATGATGGTGAGGGGCTGCAGAGTCATTCGACGTGCACCTTTCTTTCGTGCGTTGCGGCATCCGCCAGGGTTGTCACGATGAGGGCGAAGGATGTGGCGCCGGGGTCTGGAGTGCCCAGGCTCTTGTGGGCGTGCGGGCGGGCGCGGCCAAGCTTTGGCAGCAGGTCGGCGGTACTAGCCGCCGCTGCCGAGGCGCTGGCTGCGGCGGCCAGAAATGCCTCCGACAAGGGACGGCCCGTGGCGACGGCGTCGTGCAACGTGGCGGCGAACGGGGCGACGGCGTCGACCATGGTCTTATCACCCGGAACGGCCTTGCCGAGCCGGGTGAGGGCCGCCGCGTAGGCGTCGACTGCGGCGAGTACGCCTGCCGCATCGACCGCGTCATCGTCGCCAAGCACTTGTCCGGCAGCGCGCAGCGCCGACCCCCAGAGCACCCCGGAAGTGCCGCCAGCATGCTCTGCCCAGGCGTCGCCGGCTCGGGCGAGGGTGCTGCCGGCACCAGCGCTCTGGGCGGCCACGGCCGTCGCTGCAGCGAGGGCGGCGTCGAGGCCACGCACCATGCCGCGGCCGTGGTCGCCGTCACCGGCAATGGAATCCATTTGGGCGAGGAGGTCTTCGTTCTCGCGAACCGTGGTGAACGCAGCCGTGGTCAGAGCCACGACCTGCGCGGCGAGCTCCTGCGAGACCGGGCTGCCGGGTGCAATCTGCTCGACCACGGCATCCGCCACAGCCCCGTCATCGTCGCTGCCCGAATCGGCCCCGGGCGCGGAGCCCTTGCGGTAGGCGGGGGTCTCGACCGGCGCGCACCAGAGTGGTTCAAGTTCGTCGTCGAGCCAGACCAAGCTGAGCGAGACGCCGGCCATATCGAGGCTTGTGACGAGCTCCCCCACTTCCGGCTCCACGAGCTGCAGCCCTGCGTCGGCCAGACGCGGCGCGATCTCACCCCAGAGCAGGAACAACTCCTCATACTTGGTGGAGCCCAGACCGTTGAGGATCACACCAACCCGACCGCTGCTGCCAGCGGGCGCCTCGGCGAGCACCGTGCGCACGAGCAATTCGCCGATCTCCCGGGCGCTCTGCAGCGGCACAGTTTCGAGGCCTGGTTCACCGTGGATGCCCAGACCGACCGCCATCGATGCGCGGTCGACAGTGAAGAGCGGCTCGACCGCGCCCGGAAAGGTGCAGCCGGAAAAGGCAATGCCTGCGGTGCGCGTGCGGTCATTGGCCTTGCGGCCGAGGCGCTCGACCTCATTGATGCCAGCGCCCGCCTCGGCGGCGGCGGCGAGCACCTTGAACACCACGAAATCACCCGCGATACCGCGTCGTTTGCTGGTCTCATCGACGGAGGCGCTGAGCATGTCGTCGGTGACGATCACGGAGCGCGCATCGATGCCTTCGGCTGCGAGCTGTTCACACGCAATACCGAAGTTCATCACGTCGCCGGCGTAGTTGCCGAAGCTGAAGATGACGCCGCCGCCACGGTTGGCTTGCCGGCCCACTGAGTAGGCGTACTGGGCAGACGGCGAGGTGAAGATGTTGCCCACCACGGAGCCGTCGCCGAAGCCGGGGCCCACCAGCCCGGCAAAGGCCGGGTAGTGGCCACTGCCGCCGCCGAAGATCACCACGGTCTTGCCCTGGGGGCCCGGGCGACGTCGCACGACGCCGCCCGGCACCGGGCGCACGAATCGCTCGTGCAGCAGTGCGAAACCCGAGAGTGCTTCTTCGGCGAAGTCGGCGGGGTCATTGTGGATTCGGGTCATGGCGGTCTGCTCCTCAGTGGCTATTCGAAGTTGCGGTGGCGAGGCGCGAGGTCGGCGAGAGCTAGGCCGAGACGTTCGGCGAGCTGCAACACCAGGGTGTCGAAAACGAGCTGGGTGCTCTGTTCGAACAAGCTGCCCATCGGCTGGATCGATGCGACCAGATCACCGTCACCTCGGTAGACGGTGGCCGGCACGATGAGGGCGACATCGGCACGTCGGGGCGTACGGGCCTCGGCGATGGCCGAGACGACGATGGTCGTTGCGCCGACTTCCCGCACCCGGTCGAACACGTAGTCGAGGTGGCCGATGGCGCCGGACCCGTTCACCATGACGAACGCGTCGCGGGCGGTGACAGCGGGCGTGGTGTCGTCCCAGCCCCAGTGCACGGTCAGACCGAGGTGTGCCAGCCGCATCGCGAAGCCGCGCGCGGCCAGGCCCTCTCGGCCTACACCGATCACGAAGACGGTGTCGGAGGAGAGGATCGCCTCGATCGTGCGCTCCACCTCGTCGACGTTCACCCGAGCCAGCGTGGCTGCGAGCTCACCGGCGATCGTGGCGGACTGCTCGTGGAAGCCGCTCACAGCGATCGCCGCGCCGACACGACCGCATCCGCCGCGTCGTGGGTCTCGGCCGCGTCCGACGGAGCCGGCTTGGCGGCGGACCTCGCCGCGCCGGGACCGCTGCTCACCGCGGTGGCTCGTGGGTTCCAACGGGCCACGTAGTAGTTGACGATCATGACGAGCAGCAGCATCGAACCCCAGATGAGGTTCTTCACGTAGGGGTTGAATTGCAGGATGGTGAAGGCGCTCTGCAACGACTGCAACAGGATGAGGCCGAGACCCACGCTGATCACCCGACCGCGACCACCGTTGGGGTCGAACCCGGCGAGCACCACGACGAGGATCGCCTGCAGCAAGTAGGACTCGCCGAACCCGACGCGGGCTGAGTTCACCCTGGACACCATGATCACGGCGGCAATGCCCACCAGCAGACCAATCAGTAGATAGGTGAGGATAATTACCCGGTCATTGCGCACCCCGGAGAAGCGCAGCGCCACGTCGTTCTCACCAAAGAGGTAAACGCGTCGGCCGAACCGGGAACGCCGCAGCACGAAGCCCACGACGACGTAGGCGACCACCATCAGGATGAAGATGAGCGGGACGTTCGCCACCGTCGCCGCGCCGAGGGCAGAGAATCCGGTGATGGCGATGGGAACACTCTGACCGTTGGTAATGACCATGCCGACGCCTGTGAATAGGATCATCGTGCCCAGCGTGGCGAGAATGGGCGGGATGGACAGTTTCGCGATGAGTAGGCCGTTGAGCAAACCGCAGAGCATGCCGGTGACCAAAGCCGCGACGATGCCGGCGAGCATCAGCGCTGACGAGTTCGACGCGGTCACCGGCACGAGCTGACCGCTCATGACGGTGGCCCCGACGATGCCCGCGAGCACTGCCGCCGACACAATCGATAGGTCGATGCCTGCGGTCAGCATGGCCAGGCCCATTGCGAGGGCGAGGAAGCCGAATTCGCTGACCTGGGAAGACATCGACTGGAGGTTACCGGCGGAGAGGAAACGGCCGCCGAGCAGGGTGATCAGCACGATGAGGGTGACGGCCGTCATCACGACCAGGACTGACAGGTTCTTGTCTCGGGCGACGAGACGAGCGATGGAACTCATGGTTTCTCTTCTCTCCGGTTAGCTCGTCGCGAAGACGAGGTTCTTTCTGTCCTGGATGCGTTGACGGTAATACATGACGCCCAGACTCATCAGCAGCACGGCGCCGAAGAACAAGTCGTTCCAGGAGGAGCCCAGGCCGAGGAATACGAGAGTGGACTGGAACAGCTGTACGACGACGATGCCGAGGATGGTGCCAAGGATGGTTCCTTCACCGCCGGTGAGCTTGGCACCGCCGATGACGACCGCGGCGATGATCATGAGCTCAGTGCCCACGAGTGAGACCGGGTTGACATATTTGAGTTCGCTGAAATAGATGATGCCCATCAACCCGGAGAGGGCACCCGAGTAGCAGTAGACAAAGAGCTTGGTGCGAAAGATGTTGATGCCCAACCTCGACGCTGACTCCTCGTTACTGCCCACGGCGAAGACCTGTCGCCCCAGCATGGTGCGGTAGAGGATGAACCAGGTGATCACGAGTACCGCGATCACGATCGGCAGGAACACTGTCAGGCCGTAACGTCCGGTATTGGAGTTGATCACGAGCAGGTCGGTGGATCCGAATTCGACGAGTGCCTGCGGCATCGCACCGGTCGGGAACGACTTCGTCCCCAGCACCATGGCCATGAGTCCGTGGTAGGCGCTGGCCGTGCCCAGAGTCACGATAAGGGTGGGCAGCTTAAAGCGATAGATGATCAGGGCATTGATCGAACCAAGCAGGCAGCCCACCACGATCGACACGATGAAAGCGAACAGTATGTTGTTGACGCCGAGCGCCAGCATGAGCTTCACCGACGTGTAGCCCGACACCACGGCAATCGCCGTGAACGAAACGTCAATGCCGCCCGAGATGAGCACGATGAGCACGCCAATGGCCAGGATCATCACACCCGACCCGCTACGCAGCATGTCGAACAGGGTCTCGACACTGAAAAACAGCGGGTTCTTGACGGCGACGATGAGGATGTAGGCGACGATGATGCCCAGGAGATACTTCTCCATCGCGGTGAAGGGCCGATTGAAGACGGCGCGGAACGGGGAGGTCTTCATCGCTGGTCTCCTGTGTTGGTGGTGGCGGGAAGTGTGGTCACGTGACTCACGTGGGAATCCGGGTCGCCGATGATGCTGGCGAGGCGCTCCTTGAATTCGGGGGCACGCAGGTCGGCCTCGTCAAACCGGTCGAGTACGGCACCCTCGTGCATGACGAGCACCCGGTTGCAGTTCGCGATGATCTCTTCTGGCTCGTCTGAGATGACAATGACTCCGATACCGCTGGCGGCAAGAGCATGAATGCGATCGTAGATCTCCTGCTTGGAGCCGATATCGATACCGACGGTGGGGCTGTCAAGAATGAAGACCGTCGGGTTGCGTGCGATCCACTTGCCGATAACCACCTTCTGCTGGTTACCGCCGGAGAGATTCTGCACGAGCGTGTCAACGTTCTTGTTATTCACGTTCATTTCGTGCACGGTCGCCACGGCGAGCGCCTGCTCTGCCTTGCCGTCGATAAGTCGAGCGCGGTCGAGCAGCGAGTCGAGCACGTTGGACGAAACGTTGTTTCGGATCGATTGTGCTCCGAACAGCCCCTGGGTCTTGCGGTCTTCCGGCACGAGCGCAATGCCAAGTTCCATGGCCTCCCACGGCGACCGCATGCTCACCGGCTTACCACCAATCAGAATCTGGCCGGCATCGGGGGCGTTGAGGCCAAACAAAGACAAGGCGAGCTCGGTGCGGCCGGCGCCGAGCAACCCGGTGAGGCCGAGAATGTCCCCCTTGCGCAGGTTGAAATTGACGTTGGAGTAGTTTCCGGTGCGTCCCAGGCCTCGCACCTCGAGGAGGGGGGTCTCATCGGTGAGCTGCCGGTGGTAGCGGGCATATGAGACGCGGCGACCGGTCATGTGGAAGCTCAACGACTCCTCGTCGAGCTCAGCCGCAGTGAAGTCGCCCACCTTGCGGCCATCGCGGAAGATGGTGATGTTGTCGGCGATGGCGAAGACCTCGTCGAGCTTGTGACTGATGAATACGATCGACAGGCCGCGGCTCTTGAGTTCGAGCACGATCTTGAGAAGTCGCTTCACCTCGTTAGTGGTGAGTGCGGTGGTCGGTTCATCCATGAAGAGGATGCGGGCATCCATACTGAGCGCTCGTGCGATGGCGACGAGCTGCTTGTTGGCCACGGACAAGGTGGAAACCCGGTCATCGAGCGGCAGTTCGACGCCCACTCGAGCGAGCTGCTCGGCCGCGATGGTGCGCATAGTCGAGCGCTTCACGAGACGAGAGCCGTCGTGCATCATCCGGTTCATTGCGATGTTCTCTGCCACAGAGAGGTGGTCGAAGAGAGAGAGATCCTGGTAGATCACCTGCACGCCGGCGCTGATCGCGGCGCGCGGACCCTGGTTGTCAACCCGGACGCCGTCGATCGTCACACTGCCCGCGCTCGGCGCATACACGCCGGACACGATCTTGACGAAGGTGGATTTTCCGGAACCATTTTCGCCGGCGAGGCAGAGGATCTCGCCTTCTCCGATTGACAGGTTGATGGTATCGAGTGCGGTCACCCCGCCAAAGGCGATGGAGAGGTCTTCCGCGATGAGAATGGGAGTGCCCATGATCGCTCTATTCGTGAGTAGAAGGGGTGCGACCAAAACCAAGGGCCGCTGCAAGCGGGGGTCGCGCGAGGGCGTCACGCTAGGCGTGACCGGAGGGGTGGTGGCGTCAACAGAGCGCTGGCACCACCACCTGAGATTCGTTACAGGCGCGTGGTACTTAGAACGGGTACTTGTTGCCGGGGTACTGACCCTTTTCGATCATCAGGATCGCGGCGCCAGTGATGAGCTTGCCGTCGACCGTGACGTCGTTGTAGCCCTCGAAGTTGAGGTCGCTGCCCGATTCCACAGCCTTGTTCTGCAGCACGGCGAGGGCAACAGCGTTGGCTGCGTAGCCGGCGCCTGCGGGGTTCCACGCCTGGGCAGAGCGCACGACGCCCTCTTCCAGGTAGGGGCCGGCGACCGAGGGCAAGCTCAGCATCGACGTGGCGATATTGGTGAGGTTCTTCTCCTTCAGCACGGCGGCGAAGTTCGCCCCGGCGGAGACGGATGTGCCGATGAACCCGCCGAGGTCGGGGTAAGCCTTGAGGATCTCGAGCGCGTTGTCGCGGGCCTTGGAGTCGTCATTGTCGTCTTCGTAGGGCTGCGCCGACACCGGGGTGACATCGGGATAGTTCTTCTCCAGGTAGGCGATCCCCGCGTTGTACCAGGCCATGTGAGTCTCGCTGGTGAGTGAGCCAACCTCGCCCACGAACGTGCCCTTGCCGCCCATCTGGTTGGCGAGCTGCTCGAACATCTTCTCGCCGAACTCGGCGTTGTCGAAGGCTTCCAGGTCGTAATCCACACTCTCGGTCGCGGCGAGCGCTGGCGCTTCATGGGTGATAACCACGATGCCGGCATCCCGGGCCTTCTTGAGCACGGGGGCGATCGACTGCGGGTCGTTCGGCACCACAACGAGTGCGTCGACACCTTGGGCGATAAGGTCTTCGACGATCTGCACCTGCTTGGCAGGATCTCCACTGTCCGGGCCGGTCTGCCACGCCTCAACGACGCCGCTATTGTCCTCACCGAACTGGTCGACGCCAGTGCGCATCGCTTCAAACCAGGAGATGCCCTCCACCTTCGACACCGTCGCGATTCGGAAGACACCGTCATCGGACCCGGCGGCCGTGGCTCCACCAGTGTCTCCCACCGTGCCACAGCCGGCCAGTAGGGCAGTTGCCGCGATGGCAGTGACCGCGAGGCCTAAAAACTTAGTTGGTCGCTTCATTACTGTTCTCCTTTGAACGCATCTGTGTTACAAGACACTCCCGACATCACAATGGCCGGGACGGTTGTAACAGTAAAGCACAACTTATCATCAACTCGAATTACCAATCTTGGGCAATCGGTCGATTGATTACCGGTGAAATTGGAGGTATGCGAATGAAGATAGTAAGTGAATACACCGTGTGACAAGTCTGATATGTTTCGTTACATCGCCGTGATTCACGCCGTTTGTAACGGAATTATTACCATCTGATGCGGCGAACACAAACAAAGGGGTTCTAGTGAAGAGTCTGTGGCAGACGCCGATCTCCGGCGGGCAAAGCGCCCTCGAGGAGTGCGTGCAGGGGTCGCGCACGATCGGGGCGCATGACGATCTTGTGTTGCACGGCGGCGGCAACTCCTCGATCAAGGACACCATCGTCGATGTGACCGGCTCTCCCCTCGATGTGATTTACGTCAAGGGCAGTGGCTGGGACATGGCCACAATCGAGCCCCAAGGCTTTGCCCCGCTGCGCTTGAATCGGCTGCGCGAGCTGCTCACCGTCGACACGATTACCGATGCCGTGCTGGTCAACGAACTGCGCTGCGCGCTCGTGGATGCTTCAGCACCCGACCCCTCAATCGAGTCGCTGTTGCATGCGCTTCTGCCCTACCGCGCAGTGCTGCACTCGCATGCCGACGTGATCGTCTCCCTCACCAACCAGCCCGACCCGGCTGCAGCGGTCACCGAGCTCTTCGGCGACAGTGTGGTGCTCATCCCCTACGTCATGCCCGGCTTCGACCTCGCCCGGCTCTGCAACGAACTGTGGCCGCAACTGGCGACTGCGGCCACCCGGGGCATGGTACTGCTCAACCACGGTCTCTTCACCTTTGGTGACACCATGGCCGAGGCATACAACAGGCACCTCGAGCTCATCTCTGCCGCCGAAGCCGCCCTGCGTTCTCCGGTCACGGCAGACGCACAGCCCACACCCCTCCCCGAAAGGGAAGCGGTGGCGCCGTCACTTCCGATCGCTCGCCTGCGCCGAGCTGTCTCGCGGCACGCCGGTCGCCCTCTCATCCTGAGCCACCACACCGGCGCCCGCGTCTGGGAGTTTATGAGCCAGGAGAACGTGGAACAGATCGCCACCCGGGGCCCCGCAACCCCCGACCACATCATCCGGACCAAGCGCCTGCCCCTGGTGGGAAGCGACGTTGATGGCACCGACATCGACCACTACGCGGCCGACTATGAAGCCTATTTTCAGCGCAATCGGGATCGATCCACCGTGCCGCTGGACATGCTTGACCCCACCCCACGGTTCATCCTCGACCGCAAGCAGGGCATGTTCACGGTGGGCAAGACCATTAAGGATGCAAACATCGTGCGTGACATCGCGCTTCACACCTTCGATGTCATCGAGGCCGGCGAACGGCTCGGTCGCTATACCGCCCTCCCAGAAGGCGAGCTGTTCGATGTGGAGTACTGGGACCTCGAGCAGGCCAAGCTGCGCATGGGCGGGGCCCCGGCCGAGCTCTCGGGCCAGGTCGCCTTCGTCACGGGTGCGGCCTCCGGCATCGGCCGAAGTATCGCCCGCCACCTTCTTGACCTCGGCGCATGCGTGGTCGGCATCGACATTTCTCCGGATGTCGCCAGTACGTTCTCGGACGCGGCCTGGCTGGGGCTCCCCGTGGATGTGCGCGACCGCGCCGCCATCGACGGCGCCCTGCGCGCGACTGCTGCGCGTTTCGGCGGACTCGACATGCTCATCATCTCGGCCGGCGTCTTCGCCGAAAGTGCGCCCATCACCGCACTCGACGGCACAGTCTGGGACCGCACCATGGCGATCAACGTGGGTTCGGTGCAAACCCTCTTCGCGCTCGCCCAGCCGCTGCTGGCCGAGTCACCCACTTACGGCCGCGTGGTCGTGATCGGTTCGAAGAACGTGGCGGCCCCCGGCCCCGGCGCCGCCGCGTATTCCGCGTCGAAGGCCGCGCTTACCCAGTTGGCCCGCGTGGCGGCCCTCGAATGGGCGGGCGACCGCATCCGTGTGAACACTGTGCACCCCGATGCAGTCTTCGACACCGCGTTGTGGACCCCTGAATTGCTCAGCGAACGCGCGGCCAAGTACGGCGTCAGCATCGAGGAGTACAAGCGCCGTAACCTGCTCGCCACCGAGGTGACCAGCCTCGACGTTGCCCACATGGTTGGCGCGATGTGCACGGCCACGTTCCAGTCCACCACAGGTGCGCAGGTGCCCGTCGACGGCGGCAACGACAGAGTCATCTAGGTCGCACCGCGACCCCAGATCCGCGAAACTTGACTGCACGACATATCAAAACGGAGGAACAATGACGTCTCGAGTGATATCCATGGGAGCGCACATCGCCGATGCGCTCGGCTGGCCGTTTACGACCGTACCGCCCGGCCAGCACCTCGAATTCATCGAGCAAATCAAGTTCACCGTGGCCGGTACCGCTGCCGCGCCGTCCGTGAACCTGGCCAAGCTCGGCATCGACGTGGCCACCGTTGGCCGCATCGGCAACGACACGATCGGAGATTTCGTGCGCTCAACCATGGCCGGCTACGGGGTCAATACTGACCACCTGATCGTCGACCCCACGCGGCAGACGTCGGCGAGCCTACTGCCGATCCGACGAGACGGCTCGCGGCCGGCGCTCCACGTCATCGGCGCCAACGCCGGCCTCACCGAAGAGGATGTGCCGTGGGGTGTTGTCGAGCAGGCCGAGATCTTTCACCTCGGCGGCGCGTTCATCCTGCCCGGCCTCGACGGCACACCGATGGCCCGGGTGCTCAAGCGAGTGAAGGAACTTGGTCTCACCGTAACGATGGACTTCCTGATGAGTCCACGGGACGACGCCCAAGCCTTGATCGGTCCGTCGCTGCAGTATGTCGATTACCTGATGCCGAACATCGAGGAGGCCGGCTGGTTGGTCGGCAGTGAGGATCGCGAGGAGATCATCGCCTGGCTGCACGGCCAGGGCGCCGGCCACACGATCCTCACCATGGGCGGAGACGGCGTGAGCGTTGCCGCCAATGGCCGCGCCGAAACGGTGCTGCCCGCCTACGAGATCGACGTCGTCGACAGCACAGGCTGCGGCGATGCCTTCACGTCCGGACTCATCTCGGGTCTGCTCGACGGCCTCGACGTCATCGACGCGGCAGAACGTGGCCTTGCCTGCGGCAGCCTCGTGGCGACCGGGCTAGGGTCAGACGCCGGCATCGTGGATCGCGAGCAGGTTGCGGCCTTCCAACGCACCCAGCCCAGACGGGCCGCGTGAGGCAGCCCGCCACACGCTGTCGCACTATGCCAAGCTAGCTAGACCCGCTGGCATCACGAATAGAAAGATCGCTGATCATGCCGAGAATCCACCCCCTGAGCCATGCCTGAGGCGCCCGAGGAACACGCCGACGCGCACGATGCGTTGCACTCCCACGGCCGCACCAAGGCGGCCCGCCTGAGCTTCATCGGCGAGATCGTGAACCAGCGCGGCTTCGTGAGCGTGGATGACCTCACCGAGCAGCTGGGGGTGAGCCGCATGACGGTACACCGCGACCTTGACGAGCTGCAACGTATGAGCATGCTGCGCAAAGTGCGCGGAGGCGCATCCGCTCATCGGTCGACACAATTCGAGAGCGACCTGCAGTTTCGGTCGATGAGCGCCGTCGACGAAAAGAAGCAGATGGCCCGCGTCGCCGCCAGCCTCGTCTCCGAGGGCGACGTGGTGATCATCGATGATTCCACAACCTCACTCGCGGTGGTGCCGTTACTCATCGCTCAGCCACCGCTGACCATCATCACGAATTTTCTGCCGGCGATGCAGCAAGTCAGCAACCATCCCGACGTGCACCTCATCGCTCTCGGCGGCGAGTTCACGCCGCGGTACCAGTCGTTCCTCGGCATGATGTGCGAACGCAACCTGAGCGATCTGTATGCCGACGTATTGATCGCGTCGACGTCAGCCGTGCGCGGACTGGATGTATACCATCAGGACCAGCGGATTGTGAGCGCCAAGCGGGCGATGATGAACGCAGCACAGCGCCGGGTGCTCATGCTCGACCACAGCAAGATTGACCACGGCGCCTTGCACCGCCTGGGCCGCATCGACGAGTTCACTCATGTCATCGTCGACGACAAGGTCGAAGCCGCCGTCGTGAGGAGCTTCGAAGATGCCGGCGTCGTGGTGTTGGTCGCAACGTAGAAGATCGGGTACTGGCCGACCGGCTGCGGGTTTTCGGCAGCGACCGCGCCAAGGCGTTCAGCTGGCGCGATTCGGCTGAGCGCGTCTGGCAGCTGCACGCCGACCTGTAGTCGGCCCGAATCCCGTTCGCGGGAGTAGCTAGCTCCGCGGGGTACCGGGTTCAGGAACAGAGGGCGTGTCGCGGATGCGGCGGCCCTGGATTCCGCGGGCACGCCCCGGCCGACACACCTCCACTCCTGAACGCGGTACCGTGCCGGAGAACGACGGGCAGGTCTCGAGATTGGCTCGCGTGGCCTCGACGGGCTCGACCAACGGGACGGTCGAGCGAGCTACGGGGCGGGCGTCTCCGTCGACGGCGGGTTCAGCGCCGCGTCGATCATTTCGCGGATGGCTGTGTAGTCGGGATCCGTCGGGTCGATGTTGTTGTCCGGCGTCAGGTTCACCGAATTGATCGGCAGCGTCTTCGTCTTCGAGGCGAGGTTCACGAAGTAGCCCAGCATGCCCTGCGGAATGTCGGTCTTCACCACCTGGGTTCCCGCCTTGGCGACGGCTTCGAACTTGGCGATCACGTTCGTGGGGTTGGCCTGCGCCAAGACCGCCTCCTGCAGCTGGTGCTGGCGGTTCATCCGGTCATAGTCGCTCGTGCCGTGGCGCGAGCGGGCAAACCAGAGCGCGTGGTAGCCGTCCATGTGCTGCATCCCTGGCTCGAACCAGAACGCCACATCGGTGAAGGTGTCGTCTGAGTGCACCGGAACCCGCGACTGCACGTCGATGTCGACACCGCCGAGCGCGTCGATCAAGTCGGAGAACCCCTGCATGTCGATCAGCACGAAGTACTGGATTGTCAGGCCGGTGACGCCCTGCGCAGCGTCCCGCATGCCTTCGATACCGGGCTCGCTGCCCTGCGACACCGCATCCGGGTACATCTCCGGACTCTTATCCTCAACCTCGGTGTAGATCCAGTTGAGCTGACAAGGATCGTCTACTCCACCGACCCTGCAGGTTTCGTTGGTCCCGCCGTATCCATCGGGATACTCGGCCTTCATCGGAGAATCGTCGGAGAACGGCACGTAGAGAAGATCTCGCGGCAGCCCGATCATCGTCGCCTGACCGGTGTCGGCGTCGATGCTCACCACAGAGATGCTGTCGGGGCGCATACCCTCACGGTCGGCCCCGGCGTCACCGCCGAGCAGCAGAATGTTGTAGCGACCGTCGACCGGAGGCTCTGTCGGTCCGGCGACAAAGACTGACGACAGGAATCCGCTCGCGGTTGTGGCGACGTATGCGCCGTATGCCGCGGTTCCGCTGACGGCCACCATCAGCACCACCGCAAGACCGGCGATGACGGGTCTGGCCTTCGGCGCAGCCTTGACCAGGCGCACCAGGCGGATGGTGTCGAGGGTGAGGATCACCCAGATGACGGCGTAGAAGACCAACACAGCGGCCGCAGCCCAGAGTCCGAGCGTCGAGGTGAACAGGGTGAACACCGCGGCCGGCCAGAGCAAGTAGGCGACGCCGAGCAGCACTGCCAGCGCCCAGAGCGTGAGAGTGGCACCGAGTCCGAAGCGGCCGAGCCGGCGGTTTCCGGCCAGCACCTGCGCGGATCCGGGCACCAGAAGGTTCAGCACAACCAGCCACCAGCCGCGCTTGGTCATGACCGAGCTGGAGCCGAGTGGCGGATAGCGGATGGGGCTCTGCGCGCTACTCATAGCTTTGATCGAAGATCCCGGCTCTTCTGCTCGACCTGTGCAGCAAGCTCCAGGGCGTATTCATCGAGTTTGATTCGCAGCGAGTCGTCGGCGGTGGCCAGCACCTTGATGGCGATCAAACCGGCATTCTTCGCTCCACCGATCGACACCGTCGCGACGGGGACGCCGGCCGGCATCTGCACGATCGACAGCAGCGAGTCGAGGCCGTCGAGCCGGCTGAGCGGCACAGGAACACCGACGACGGGCAGCGTCGTGACGGCGGCGAGCATGCCGGGCAGGTGAGCGGCGCCACCGGCCCCGGCGATGATGACTTTGAGACCGCGTTCGCGAGCGGATGCGCCGTAGTCGATCATTTTCTGCGGGGTGCGGTGCGCAGAAACCACGTCGACCTCGCAGGCAACGCCGAAGTCACGCAACACCTGCACGGCGTCGCTCATGACGTTCCAGTCGGAATCGGAGCCCATGACGACACCCACGAGTGGAGTCGCGGCAGGGGCGACCGAAACGTCGGTCACAGCATCCGTTGTCTCGGGATTTGCTGGCGCGGGGTTCAGGGGCGTCGGATTCACTGGCACGGAGTCGATCTTATGGGTTCAGTCCTGAAAAAATGCCGCAGTGGCCCGCGCCTGGTACACGACGTCGTCAAGATCGTCGCCTCCAGCCGTGACATGACCAACCTTGCGACCCGGCCTCGGGTCTTTGCCGTAGTTGTGCACCTTGACGCTGGGGTATGCCTCCAACGCACCTGGATAGCGGTCCATGAGGGATCCCTCTGCCGGTCCGCCCAGAATGTTCACCATGACCGACCAGGCGTCGCGCGCGCCCGTTCCGCCGAGCGGAAGGTCGAGCACCGCACGCAGGTGCTGCTCGAACTGTCCGGTCGTCGAACCGTCAATCGACCAGTGCCCACTGTTGTGCGGACGCATGGCGAGTTCGTTGATCAGCAGCCGTTCGTCGACAGTCTCGAACAGCTCGACCGCCATCACTCCCGTGACGCCGATGCCCTCGGCCACGGCGATCGCGATGCTTTCGGCGACCTCAGAGAGTCGGCCGGACGAGTGCGGCGCCGGCGCGATGACCTCGGCGCAGACGCCGTCACGCTGCACCGTTTCGACGACCGGCCAGGCAACGATGTCGCCGGAGGGTCGACGGGCAACGAGCTGTGCCAGTTCCCGCTTGAATTCGACGAGTTCCTCCACCAGCAATGCCCCACCGTTCGCGTCTTCGGCGAGCGCCAAGAACCAGTCGTCGGCCTCATGGGCATGGCGCACGACACGCACGCCTTTGCCGTCGTAGCCGCCCCTGGCGGTCTTCACGACGGCACGGCCACCATGATCGGCGAGAAACTCGGCCAGCTGAGTCGAGTTCTCGACCCGCGCCCAATCGGGCACCGGCAGCCCGAGTTCAGAGAGTTTCTGACGCATCAGCAGTTTGTCTTGGGCGTAGAGCAGGGCGTCGGGGCCGGGATGCACGGCAACGCCGCGTTCGACCAGCTCCCGCAAGATCTCTTGTGGCACGTGCTCGTGGTCGAACGTGATCACGTCGACGGTCTCGGCGAAGGCGAGCACCACCTCGCGATTGCGATAGTCGCCGACCCCGAACGCCGCGAGACCAGCAGACATGCCGTCGGTCTCCGCCAGCACTCGAATCTCGATGCCGAGATTGACTGCCGCGGGAATCATCATTCGGGCCAGCTGACCCCCACCAATGACACCAACAATGGTCGCCATGTTTTTCACCAATTTCTGTGCGAGCTTTCAGGGGGCCGTCGGCCTGCGTTCAGGCAGGCGTCTCAGCAGCGTCGTAGACTGCCGTTCTCGCAGTCTCTTTTCGCACCTCTATCTTCCCTCACTGTTGTTGCATTGCTGAACCGGCCGGACCCCCGTCATGTCTTCACTTTCTTGGAACCGATCCCGATTTCTCGCCTTGGGCGTGCAGATCGGCAAGTTCGGTGCCGTCGGTCTCGTCGGGTTCGCTGTCGACATCACCGTGTTCAATCTGTTGCGCACCACGATCTTCGATCCGAGCAACGTGCACGCCGGCCCGATGTACGCGAAAATCGTCTCGACGGTGCTCGCCATCCTGGTCAACTGGCTCGGCAATCGGTATTGGACGTTCAGCAAGAATCGGCAGTCTCAGACATTGCGCGAGGGCATCGAGTTCTTCGCCGTCAGCATCGTCGGCATGGGTATCGGCCTGGCCTGCCTCTGGATCTCGCACTACGCACTGGGCTTCACCAGCCTGCTCGCCGACAACATTTCTTCGAATGTGATCGGCCTGGCTCTCGGTGCGATCTTCCGCTTCGCGCTTTATCGCTACTGGGTCTTCGCACCTGGCCGCTCCGGCGCCCAGCAGGTGCGCGAAACAGCCGGCCTGCCCGGTTGATCAGCTCGTGATCGGGCCGGAGCCTGAGGCATCCGGTGCATCGCTCGAACGCTGAGCATCTTCGATCAGGTCGTGGAGCGTCTGCTGCACCAATGACGCGCTTGGAACGTCTGCCAAGACGATCGGATGCCCCTGGCCGGTATCGATGAGCACGTCACCTGATCGCGACATCGCCTGCAACCAGCCGCTCCGCACCGAAACGTCGTAGCCGCGGCTGTGCAGCACCTCCTGCTTGACGCGCACGAAGAACCCACGACGCAGGATGACACGTCGGGTCGTGATCGTGTAGCGCGTGCTCAGCCAGAAAAGCAGCGGCAGGAGGCAGAACAGAAAGACGATCAGCCCGGCGACGATCAGCAGCGCCGTATTCTGCCAGGTCTCGGGAAAGGTGCCGGCGAAGTACCCCGTCGCCCCCGACACAGCGATCAGCAGAACGCACGGCCAGAAGAGTCGACGAGCATGGGGATGCAGCCGGGCGATGACCCGCTCGGCCGGAGCTGCGGCCGACTGGGCCGGCCGGTCTGCTGTGCGTTTCGTCATATCTTCGTTAATGTCATGTCTCATTAGTACCGCAGGTGCGTGCAATGCCGTCGGTGCGTCTAGTACCGCAGGTGCGTTACGTCGCCGGCCGCGACAAAACGGGCTTCTGCGGTGGCCTCGTCGGCCACGATGAGTCGGCCCTGCGGGTCAAGGCCTGTCGCGACACCGAGCAAGTCTTCGCCGCCGGGCAACTCGACCCGCACGTGGCTGCCGAGAGTGCCGCACAGTTCGGTGACGGCGGCCAACGACCCGCTCGCAACGGCGTCGCCCCCGCTGGCGATGAAGGCATCGGTCAGGGTGCGGAGCTCGGTGAGATAGCGCACCAGAACGGCGTCGGGGTCGACCGGGCCGTTGGTGGCCAGCAGCAACGACGTCGACGTCACGGTCGGCAGATCGTGCTCGTCGAGCGACACATTGACGCCGGCCCCAATGACGAGTCCGCGGCCGTCAGACAGCAGCTCGCAGAGGATGCCTGACACCTTGTAGCCGTCGATCAACACGTCGTTTGGCCATTTGAGTGAGACATCGTGGCTGGGATTCTCTTCTTCGCGCAGCGGGGTCTCCCCGGCGCGGGATGCTCCGAGCGCACCGGCCACTCGGGATGCTCCGGCCAGTCGCGCGGAGCCGCCGGACTGCAGGGCGTCCTCGACGATTCCCCTGGCGGCTCGCGTCATTGCGGCACCGGCGAGCAGCGGAAACCAGCCGAAGGCGTTCGGGGTGAGGCCGGTGGGACGCAGCAGCACCGAGATGGCCAGCGACTTGCCGCTGGGGGCTTGCCAGACACGGCCGAGTCGGCCGCGACCGCTGGTCTGGTTGTCGGTGACAATGACCGAGAAATCGGGCCAGGCGCCCGCATCCAGACCTGTCGCGTGGCTGACGAGAACATCGTTGGTCGAGCCGGCCTCAGCCAGGTGATCGAACCGTGTCGCAGCCTGACGGCTCTGCGAAAACTCCATGCGCACTTCTTTCTTCGCCCCTGCGTCTAATTCAGGAGATTCTCCCGAATTACTCCCGACAACGCCTTATTCTCGCTCACCCGTTGCGTCGGTGACTAACTCCTGCAATTTGTCCCGGCTGCTGTGACCGGCCGAATGTCGACACGCATGTCGACGCGGATGATTCGGCCAAGGACCCAGAATTGCAGGAGTTAGCCACACCCCCAGGGGGAAACGACCAGCGTTCGGCGCGAGATTTGTAGAGAATCGTCAACGGTTAGCGCAGTCGGTTGGCCGGTAGAGTGAAACGCGTGACTGTAAAAACGCCTGCGGAAGCCCCCGATATGTACACGACGGCCGGAAAGCTGGCCGACCTCAAGGCCCGCTACCACGAGGCTGTCACTGCCAGCGGTGAAGCAGCCATTGAGAAGCAGCACGCCAAGGGCAAGATGACCGCCCGCGAGCGCATCAATCTGCTGCTCGATCTTGGATCGTTTGTCGAAATCGACGAATTCGTGCGTCACCGCACCCACGCGTTCGGCATGGAGAAGAAGCGTCCATACGGCGACGCCGTCGTCACAGGAACCGGCACCATCCACGGCCGTCAGGTGGCCGTCTACTCCCAGGACTTCACCATCTTCGGCGGTTCGCTCGGCGAGGTCGCTGGTGAGAAGATCATCAAGGTGATGGACCTGGCACTGAAGACCGGCGTGCCGATCATCGGCATCCTCGACTCCGGCGGAGCCCGCATTCAGGAAGGCGTCGTCGCCTTGGGCAAGTACGGCGAGATCTTCCGTCGCAACACGGCGGCCTCCGGCGTGATCCCCCAGATCTCGATCATTTGCGGCCCGGCCGCCGGCGGCGCGGTGTACTCCCCCGCCCTGACCGACTTCGTCATCATGGTGGACAAGACCAGCCAGATGTTCGTCACCGGCCCCGACGTGATCAAGACCGTCACCGGCGAAGACGTCGGCATGGAAGAGCTCGGCGGCGCGCTCACCCACAACTCCGTCTCCGGTGTCTCGCACTACCTCGCCAGCGACGAAGAGGATGCCCTCGACTACGCCCGCTCGCTCCTGAGCTTTCTGCCCGACAACAACCTGGCTGAGCTGCCGGTGTTCGACAGCGAGATCGAGCTCGAGACCACCGACGCCGACCGCAAGCTCAACACCATCATTCCCGACTCACCGAACCAGCCGTATGACGTGAAGACCGTCATCCAGCACATCGTCGACCACGGCGACTTTCTCGAGACGCAGCCGCTGTTCGCCCCGAACATCGTTGTCGGGTTCGCTCGGGTTGAGGGCCGCTCGGTCGGAATCGTGGCCAATCAGCCCAACGCGATGGCCGGCACCTTGAACATCGACGCCGGTGAGAAGGCCGCTCGATTCGTGCGTTTCTGTGACGCATTCTCCATTCCGATCCTCACCCTCGTCGATGTTCCCGGCTACCTGCCTGGCACCGAGCAGGAATGGACCGGTGTCATCCGTCGCGGCGCCAAGCTGCTCTATGCGTACGCTGAAGCAACGGTTCCGCTGATCACCGTGATTCTGCGCAAGGCCTACGGCGGCGCGTACATCGTGATGGGCTCGAAGCAACTCGGAGCCGACATCAACCTGGCGTGGCCGACCGCCGAGATCGCGGTGATGGGTGGCCAGGGCGCCGTCAACATTCTCTACCGCGCCGAGATCAAGGCGGCTGAGAATGCTGGTGAGGATGTCGCCGCCGTGCGCACGCGTCTGGCCAACGAATACACCTACAACGTGGCGAGCCCGTTCCTGGCCGCCGAGCGCGGCGAGCTTGACGGCATCATCGAACCGGCCGCCACCCGCGTTGCCATCACCAAGGCGCTGCGCGCCCTCCGCACCAAGCGGTCGAGCCTGCCGCCCAAGAAGCACGGAAACATCCCGCTGTAGGCGGCATCATGGCAGACGAGAATGCATCAGAAGAGGTCGCCCGGTCGCGGTTGACCTTCGTGACGACCGGTCTCAGCGCCACTGAGGTGTCGGCTGTATCGGCCGTGCTCGGTGGATTGCTGCAGGCGGAGTCGGACAGCTTGCGCGCCACTCCGCCTCACGGACAGAGCGCCTGGCATCGGAGCCAACGGGAACTGCGCAGTCCGCTGACTCCCGGTTACGGGCAGTGGCGCGGATTCTCCGGCTAGCTACCGGCTCGGTCGCCCGACTCCACGCACCGGACTCCATGCACCCGACTGCAAATAGTCGAGTAGCGTAGCCACCGGTAGGGCTTGACAAATCCTGTCCCCCCGGCGGTCCCCCTAAATGACGACTAGGGTCCCTCGAAGAAATCCGGCAACATAGTGAGTGCTCGGTGCATCTCAATGAGATCCACCACCAATAGTTCGCCGACTAGGGTAAGCAGGCGAATTTTTGGGGGCGAGTCAGTGTGACATTCGGGTTGTCGCGTTGACTCGAGTTTCCGGAAGGGGATCGGCCAATGGCTGGTCCCCTTTCCTCATTTCTCGTCGGTCGACACCAGCCCGTTCCGGTTGAGCTGGACCGGCTCTCGCCGCGGGATTTCCAACCACAGATCGACTTCGTCATCGGGCGAGTCCTGTCCGAGTGCGCTGACACTCGGGTCGGTGCTGCTGAGGCCGACGACGGTCACCGCCGCCGTGTCGGAGCCGGCCGCCGTGCGGGCGATGATCGTGTCGGCACCGGTGCTTCCGATGGCCGCTGCAAGCTCGTTGAGGATCGCGTCGCGCTCCGGCCCCTGAATATCGTCCATGCCGCCCTCGTCGAGTAGCGTCACGATGGCCCCGCGGCGATGGGCCGCCATCACCTGTTTGCGCACGTCGTCGTTCAACAATTCGCGCCCGCGGATCTCATCGCGGATGGCGGCCTCGAGATAGCGGCATTCCTGGCGTTGAACCGTGTTCAGTCGGCCGTGGCGCTCGACAATGCGTCGCAGCATCGGAACGGCCAGACGGCTCGTGTGTTCGAGTCGCACCTGACGTTCGTAGAGGTGGGCTTCCTGGGCGGCCTGCCACTCGGTGGCTTCCCGTTCCGCACGCGCGAACTGGCGCGCATCACGCCCGGCCCGCGCCAAACCTCTGGACAGCGTGACGGCGATCGTCACCCAGACGACGCTTCCGATGACGCCCAGCGAGCCGAGCGCCGCTGGACCGGCCCAGACGATGGTGTGCACGACGAGAAAGCCGACACCGACCCAGGCGACAACCTGGTTCTTGCGGGTGGCGACGATGGTCATCAGGGTGCCGACGGCGGCGACGTACCAGGTGGCGTAGCCGTTGCTCGACGAGGAACCGTCGAGGGTGCTTCCGACGAGCAAGGGCAGCGCAGCGCAAACGGCGAGGTCGAAGAATGACAGCCAGAGCGGCATGCGCATCGGTGACGTCGGCCAGAGACTGATCAGAGTTGCGACGGCGTAGAGCACCAGGGCAACGATGACCGGCCCCTGCCGGTCCGGCACGTCAAGCGAGTAGACCCCGAGCAGAATGTGGTAGCCGGAGAGCAGCGCGGCAAGTCCGAGGATGAGGCTGCGCGGGACGGTGATCATTCGTTCACGCTCCGCTCGTCTTCCTGGTCGACGTCGAGACCAAGCGCAGGAATCTCGTCGCTGCTGAACTGCCCGAGTACTGAGTTCTGGCCCGCATCGGTGTCTGGCCACTCAATGGTGATTGTCGTGCCCTCTCCCACGCGGGAGAACACGCGAACCGCACCGCCGGCACCGGACACTCGCTCAAGAATCGACACCCGCAGCCCCAGCCGGTCGTGTGGAACCTGCAATGGATCGAAGCCGACCCCGTTGTCAGAGATCTCGACGATGCATCCGCCCCGCTGATTGGCCTTGATCACCAGGGTGCGCGTCAACTCGGCGCTGGGCGGACCCGCATGCCGGGTGCTATTGACCATCGCTTGCACGCTTGCTGAATAGAGCGCTTCGCTGGCATGCACCGGCAGGCTGAGAAACTCGATCTCCTCCTCCACGACAGTGAACGGGCTGGCGAAGGCCTCGGCTGCCTCACGGATGCGATGACTGAGCCGGGCGAGCGGGATGACGATGTCGTCGCCGGAATGCACCGCCCCGGCATCGCTCAATCGGGTGATCGCTTCACCGGCCATCGTTGCAGCCAGAGTCTGGGCTTTGGGGGTCTCGGCGCTGGCCGCCGACAGCAATGTCGTCAGCACGCTGTCGTGCACGATCGAATCGACCTCAACCCGTTCGAGTTCTGTCGCATGCTGACGCACTGCGACCGCGTACTTGGTCAGCGCATTGGTCTGAGCAATGTCGACGGCCGCCGTGGCCTGTCGCAACAGAGTGATGATGATGAGCACCACAAAACCGAGCAGGATGGCGTAGACCGCGTCGAGGGAGGCCAAGGCGAGGTCTTTGCCGCCTCCGGCGGGAGTGGTGCGCAGCAGGCCGTAGATGAGCGGGATGACCACCGTGTAGGTCGCCGCCCAGACCAGCGGAAAGGCGATTGCCGCGCAGGAGGTCGCGACCGTGCAGAGATACCAGAGCCAGGGGGCGCCGTCGAGCACCGTCGAGGGGTCTTTCATCAGAAACGGCCAGGCGACGAGCTCAATGAAGTAGAGCGCGGTGATTACTGTCGCCACGATGCTGACGCCGCGCTTGACGATTGCCGTGACAACCAGCGCGATCACCGAGAGGGCGATCGCCGACGCCAGCCCGATCGACAGCACGGGGATGCGTTGGTCGAGCTGGCTGAAGAACATCGGCAGGCACTGCAGCGAGAAGACCAGTGCGACACCCGCGACAGAACGCGAGATCACCGTTTCAATCTGCGCCCGGCTGATGGGGTTGCGGGGCGCCTTGACACCCAGATTAACGCCAGTGCCGCCCTCCCCCACCGAGTTGAAGGTGAGGTCGTTGGTTTGGCCGGCCGAACGAGGAAGCCGGCCGCTCGACACTGGCGGAAGGCCCGCGTATGCCGCGGCCGGGCGGCTAGCTTCGTCCATTTCCACTGTCGGCATCGAGGCCGGGAAGAATCCCGTCTTCGACCGCGCGGCGCAACAGGTCGACCTTCGTCGGGGCCGGACGGCCGACCTCGACATACTTCACACGGATGCGGTCGAGATATTCGCGCGCCGTCGAATGGGCGATGCCCAGTTGCATGGCGACCATCTTCAACGGCAGCCCTGAGGCATACAGGTGAAGCACATCGCGTTCACGACGCCCCAGCTGGGCTTTGGCAAAGGCGTGGTCGGCGTCAATCGCTGTCGCCCACTCCAGGTTGTTGAGCACGTCGCCTCTGGCAACCGAGGCAACGGCGGCCATGACGGTCGTGGTCGGCGACGACTTCGGGATCACTCCGGCCGCACCGGCAGCGAGAGCCTCCCGCACCAGCGCGACCCGGTCGGCGATGCTGTGCACCAGAACCGAGGCACCGGTGTCCTGAGCCAACTTGACGTTGTCTGTGACGCGAGAGCCGTCACCCAGCGACAGGTCGAGCACGATCACATCGCAGTGCCGACCGGCCAGACCTGCGACGAGCTCGCTGGCCGTCGGGGCCGTGTGAATGACCTCGTAGCCGGCCTTCTCGCAGGCTGCCGCCAGCCCCAGACGCACTGACTCATGGTCGTCGACGATGCCGATGCGCACCGGACGATCGACGCTCGCGGTGTTGCGTGGTGCGGTGAGGGTCACGATGCCTACATTCTCTGGAGTGATTCGTTCAGTTGAGAGTATCGACAGTTACGGCTGACGGGTAAGCAACGCCACTGCTTCAACATGGTGAGTGTTCGGGAAAAGGTCGAACGCACGCATCTTCTGCAGCTGGTAGCCGTGGGCCGCAAACAGCGCGATATCGCGGGCCAACGCCACCGGATCGCATGCAACGTAGACGATCTGTGCGGGCGAGAGCACGGCGAGCGCGTCGACGACAGCCTTGCCGGCGCCGGAACGCGGCGGGTCGAGCACCACTGTCGCCGCCTGCTGGCGCGAACGATCTGCGGCGCTGGCTTCGCGCCCGATTCGACCCAGGAACCGGTCGACCCGATCGGTCTGTGCGCTCGCGCCGACCCAGTCAGAGAGGTTCTCTCCGGCGAACTCGGTAGCGCGCAGGTCGCTCTCGACCGAGGTGATGCGAGTGGTCGAACCGAACTTGTCGCCGACTGCCGCGGCGAGAAGGCCGACGCCGCCGTACAAATCGAGGTTGTCGGCACGCGGGTCGAACAGCGACTCGTCGATGGCCTCCTGCACGGCACTCGTCAACGTCTGCGCCGCGCTCGAGTGCACCTGCCAGAATCCCGACACGTCAAGCTGGAACTCGCGGTCGCCGACACGTTCGATGATCGTGCGCGGCGGGGTGGCAACGCGCTTGCCCTTTGCATCGCTTTCGGCGACGACGATCTGCACGCGCCCCGTGCTCGGACCGACGACATCCACGGATGCCGCACCCTTGAAGTATTCGTCGAGCGGCGCAGCCATCTCAACACCGTGAGCGGCCAACGGCAGGTCGTCGACCGAGATCACGCGGTGCGAGCGTGCGGCGTACGGGCCGACCCGGCCATCCTCGGCGACGTGCAGCCGCACGCGAGTGCGCCAGCCGGTTCCGTCGAGCTCGTCACCCGGAGAAGCGTTTTCGCCGACGGGCACAGCCTCGACGACGACATCCGTCTCGATGCCGGCCATGCGCTTGAACGCGTCGGCCAACACCTGGCGCTTGAGTTCGCGCTGGTGCGTCAGTTCGATGTGGCCGAATTCGGCTCCACCGGCGCGATCCTGCGGGGCGCGCTCGACGGCCGCCGCAGCCCACACGTGCGGCTGACGCTCGGGGGCTGCCTTCAGCACCTCGACGGTCTCGGCGCGCCAGAAGCTCTTCTTGTTTGCATCGGTGAGGCGCACACGCACGCGCTCTCCCGGAAGTGTGTCGTTGACGAAGACCACGCGGCCCTCGTGACGGGCGACGAAAATGCCGCCGTGAGCTACATTTGTGACGTCGAGTTCGAGCTCGGCTCCGACGACACCGGGTTCGCTCTGTCGTTCATTGTGACCGGTCTGATTGTTATTGCTCGTACCCATCTCTCGAGCATCCCACACTGCCTGGGTACCTGCATCACCCGCCCTCCGAAGGAAACCATGCGTCTGTACCTCGCCTCCACGTCACCTGCGCGTTTGATGTTGCTCCGCTCCGCCGGAATCGAACCCATCACCCTGGCGCCTGAGGTCGATGAGACGGCAGTGGCGGATGCCGCGGCTGCTGCCGCCGGGGTGCAGCTCGCGCCACACGAGGTGGTTCAGTTGCTCGCCCAGGCGAAAGCCGAGGCGGTTGTCGACATGTTGCTCGGGGGCGCCGGCCCTGCCGATGGCGCTGAGAAGGGCACCAGTGACGGCACCGTGCCGGCTCAGGGCCTCGTGCTCGGCGGCGACTCAGTCTTCGTGCTCGACGGAGTGATCTACGGCAAGCCGCACACGGCAGAGAAGGCTGCGGAACGCTGGCGCCTGCAGCGCGGCCGCACTGGTCAGTTGTATTCAGGTCACTGGTTGATCGAGCTCGTCGACGGCGTGGCGCTTCGGGCCCACGGCGCGGTGGCCGTGGCCCAGGTCACGTTTGCCGACGACATCACCGATTCAGAGCTCGACGCGTACATCGCCACCGGGGAGCCGCTCTACGTCGCCGGCGCCTTCACCATCGACAGTCTTGGCGCGCCATTCATCACCAGCATCGCCGGCGACCCGTCGACCGTCGTCGGGCTGTCATTGCCGACCCTGCGCCGGCTCGTGCGCGAGCTCGGCCACGAGTGGCCGAGTCTCTGGAACCGCGCGGCCTGACTTCGCCGATCGATACCGGTGGTCGAGCTCGTCGAGACTCCCGCCGGCCAATCCGCAGACCCGGCCGACGCCTGGAGGCCGGCTCACGGGGTCTCGACAGACTCGACGGACTCGACAGACTCGAGCAACGGATGATCGACCAACGGATGTCGACAATGTTCAGCTGTGAGGGCCCGCAGCCTCCCGGGAGCGCTGCGCGCGCTCAGAGCTGAACAGTATCGACACACGGCCCCGACACCGGCCACACTCACGCCCGTCGGCGGCACACTGCGACACCCGTGGTCGAGATGAGCACTGCCGCGGCCAGGCCACGGGTTTGATCGCCCCCTTCGGCGACGCTTTGTAGGCATCCGCAGTGGCTGCGGCCGTTATTTTGTCGGACTGAACCAAAGGGCACGCCCCCACGCGCCCTAAGCTAGATCATTGTGTCTCGCATAACGAAGGTCCTCATCGCCAACCGGGGCGAGATCGCCGTCCGGGTCATCCGGGCAGCCAAAGACAGCGGCATTCTCTCGGTCGCGGTCTACGCCGACCAGGATCGCGATGCCCTGCACGCGCGTCTCGCTGACGAGGCTTATGGGCTCGACGGCACGACAAGCGCCGAGACCTATCTTGTGATCGACAAGATTCTCTCGATCGCCCGCCGCTCCGGTGCCGACGCCGTACACCCCGGCTACGGCTTCCTCGCCGAGAACGCCGACTTCGCTCGCGCCGTGATCGACGCCGGCCTGATCTGGATCGGCCCCTCCCCCGAGGCGATCGAGCAGCTCGGCGACAAGGTTTCGGCCCGGCACGTCGCCCAGAAGGTGGGCGCACCCTTGGCCCCCGGCACGCTCAACCCGGTGGCGAATGCCGCTGAGGTTCTCGACTTCGTCGACCTGCACGGCCTCCCGGTCGCCATCAAGGCAGCATTCGGCGGCGGCGGACGCGGCCTCAAGGTGGCCCGCACCCGCGACGAGGTTGCCGAGCTCTTCGACTCGGCTACCCGCGAGGCAATCACCGCGTTCGGTCGTGGCGAGTGCTTCGTCGAGAAGTACCTCGATTCCCCGCGTCACGTCGAAACCCAGTGCCTGGCAGACGCGCACGGCAATGTCGTCGTCGTCTCAACGCGCGACTGCTCGCTGCAGCGCCGCCACCAGAAGCTTGTCGAAGAGGCACCGGCCCCCTTCCTCACCCCCGAACAGACTGAGCTGCTCTACACCGCGTCGAAGGCCATCCTCCGCGAGGTCAACTATGTGGGCGCCGGCACCTGCGAATTCTTGATCGGTCAAGACGGAACCGTGTCGTTCCTCGAGGTGAACACCCGCCTGCAGGTTGAGCACCCGGTCTCCGAAGAAATCACCGGTATCGACCTCGTGCGCGAGCAGTTCCGCCTCGCCGCCGGCGGAGTTCTCGACTACGACGACCCCGTGGCCACCGGTCACTCCTTTGAATTCCGCATCAACGGTGAGGACGCCGGTCGCGGCTTCTTTCCCGCCCCCGGCCCCGTTCACGTCTTCAAGCCCGCCGGCGGCCCCGGCGTGCGCGTTGACACGGGCGTGCAGTCTGGCGATGTGATCTCCGGATCGTTCGACTCCCTGTTGGCCAAGCTGATCGTCACCGGGGCGACCCGCGAGGAGGCTCTGGAGCGTTCGCGCCGTGCCCTCGACGAGTTCGAGATTGCCGGGCTTCCGACGGTTCTCCCGTTCCACCGCAAGATCGTGCGCGACCCGGCGTTTGCCCCGACCGACGGGCAGCCGTTCTCGGTGTATACCCGCTGGATCGAGACCGAGTTCGAGAACGACATCGAGCCGTGGAGCGGAACGCTTGACGACCTCGCCGGACCGGAAAAACGACACAGTGTCGTTGTCGAGGTTGAAGGCCGACGCATCGAAGTGACGATGCCGACCCGTCTGCTGCCGGGGGCAGCATCCGCATCGACGGCCGGACCTGCGCCGCGTCGTCGCGGAGGAAACCACTCGGTCAACACCGCGACCGGCGATGCGGTGAAGGCTCCCATGCAGGCCACGGTCGTGAAGCTGCTCGTTTCAGAGGGTGACACTGTCGTCAAGGGCGACCTGCTTCTCGTGCTCGAGGCGATGAAGATGGAACAGCCGCTGACGGCGCACAAGGATGGAATCGTCGGCGCCGTGGCCGCCGAGGTCGGCGCCACCGTGTCGTCGGGGCACCTGCTGTTGACCGTCGTCGACACGGTCGCCGCGTAGCTCAGGCCGCGCAACTCACGTCTGCACAACGCCGAAGGGGCGGTGCCAGGAAGAATCTTCCTCGCACCGCCCCTTCGTTTCTCTGCGCGGCCGCGACGAACTAGACGTGACCGATGCCGAAGTTCCACGGTGCGAAGATCACGGTCGACCCCGTGAAATCTTGACCGGTGACGGAGTGTGCATTTGCATAGGTATCGAACTGGCGCGGCCCGATGTCGGGGCCACGCTCGGCCTGGATCTGGTTGTACCCACCGGCGGTGAAGGGTTCGTCCATCCATTCGGCGAGCTCGGCCAGGTCGCCGCCGGGCTGGAAGCCCTGGATCGTCGCGACGGAGACGCTCTGGCCGACGCTCGGCGAATCGAAAATGACGGAGAGATTCATGTCCCGCTCACCATTCGCCTCGTGGTCGTCATTCACCTGGACGCCCGCCCAGTCATACTGCGTCCACGGAGATGACTCCATCCCGCCGGCGAACTCAGTGACGGTCGGCTCGCCACCCAGGATGTCGTTCAATGCAGCGACGAAATCGGCAGCTTCGGCATCGTAAGAGAGGGCGCGAATCGTGGCACCGGACGTGTCATTCAGATCGAGGTTTTCCGGACGCACGATGATGGCGGTCACGGCGGCCAGGGGGTTAACCGGCTCGGCCGACGGTGTCGCACTCGGCTTCGCCCGCGGCGGGGTCGTCGCCGAGCCTGGGGCGGAAGCATCGGGGACGCTTCCGTCCGGGGTCGGCGCCGACGTGCAGCCAGCGAGTAGGGTTGCCAGTAAGACGGCGCCGACCAGGGGTCGTAGGTATCGCATTGTTGGTTCCTCCGCCTGTATTTTGGCGGAGATTGTGTTCACACCCGGTCAGGCGGGTGTGTCGCGGTGTCGTGTCGTGGCACCTCGCGCGTATTTGGACCGGTGACGGAACTGCTGCGAGTTGCTCCTGCTTGAGTCGCTACCGCTTCGAAACGCTACTGAACGATGTGCATGGCGCGGGCGGCATCCGTGATGGAGCTGGTCAGCGACGGGTACACCGGGAATGCGCGCGCGACCTCATCGACGGTGAGCCGGTGCTCGACCGCGAGGGCGAGAGGAAAGATCAGTTCGCTGGCCTTGGGTGCGACGATCACGCCGCCGATCACCGCACCGCTACCGACGCTGGCGAAGAGCTTGACGAAGCCGTCCTTGATGCCCATCATCTTGGCGCGCGGGTTCGACGAGAGCGGCAGCTTGTAGATCTCGCCGCGAACCAGTCCCTCTTCGATCTGCTTCTGGGTCCAGCCGACGGTGGCGATCTCGGGCTGAGTGAAAATATTCGCTGCGACGTTGCGCACCTCGATCGGGCTAACGGCGTCTCCCATCGCGTGGAAGACCGCGGTGCGACCCGACATCGAGGCGACGGATGCCAGCGGCAGCCCGGTCGTGCAGTCACCGGCCGCGTAGATGTTCGGCACAGAGGTGCGCGCGACCCGGTTGACCCGGATGTGTCCGGACTCGTTGACCTGCACGCCGGCCTCTTCGAGACCGATTCCCACTGTGTTCGGAACCGAGCCGACGGCCATCAGACAGTGGCTCCCCTCGACGGTGCGCCCGTCGGAGAGCGTCGCCAGCACGCCGGTGGCAGTGCGCACCACAGATTCGGCGCGCGACTTCGACAGCACCACCATGCCGTTGCGGGTGAACACGTCTTCAATCACCGACGCGGCATCCGCGTCTTCACCGGGCAGAACCTGGTCGCGGCTTGAGATCAAAGTGACCTTGGAGCCCAGGGCGCGGTAGGCGGAGGCGAACTCGGCGCCGGTCACGCCGGAACCGACAACGATCAAGTGCTCGGGAACTGCCTTGAGGTTGTAGAGCTGCGTCCAGGTCAGGATGCGTTCGCCATCGGGCAAGGCCGACGGCAGGATGCGCGGGCTCGCGCCGACAGACACGACGATCGTGTCGGCCTCGATGCGATCGAAATCGGTGCCGGAATCGCCGGGTGCAGTGGAGACGATGACGCCGTTGGGGCCGTCGAGGCGGCCCTGCCCCTGCACCAGACGCACGCCGGCTCGGATCAGGATGGCCTTCATATCTTCGGACTGCTGCCGGGCGAGTCCGAGAAGACGCTTGTTGACGGCGGCCAGGTTGATGGCGACCTCTGGGCGAGCCGGCTTGCCGGTGGTGCCACGCACGAAGAACTGCACACCGAGGTCGGTGGCCTCGCGAATCGAGTTTGACGCCTCTGCGGTGGCGATGAGCGACTTCGACGGCACGACGTCGGTGATCACAGCGGATCCGCCGACACCGACGCGTTCGACGAGCGTGACGTCGGCTCCCTGCTGGGCGCCGGCAAGCGCCGCTTCGAAACCGCCTGGCCCTCCACCGAGTACTACTATGCGTTGCTTGCGTTCAAACTCGTTGGCCATGGCTCTATTCTCCCGCCCCAACACCGTCAGCGCGAAACCGGCGTTCCGTACGATTCAGATCCCATTCGACGGAGATTTTCGCCTCACCTGACCTGAGCCGCCGTTCCCTGCGCAATCGAGCAAATATTGCGGCGATATCTCCGTCGAATGGGGCAGCCAATTAGAGTGGTGGGATGCTGAATTCCGAGACAAATCCGCTAGACGCTCCCGACGCTGATCCGTTTGAGATCGCCCGGACCGCTGCTGCCGAAATCGCCGCTCTCACCGGCGTCGCCCAGCACGACGTTGCCCTCACTTTGGGTAGCGGATGGGGCAAGGCCGCCGACCTGATCGGCGAGACCACCCACACCATCCCCGCCCAGGAGATCACCGGTTTCAGCGCTCCGGCGCTGGAAGGACACGTCGGAACCCTGCGCTCTGTGCTGCTGCCGAGCGGCAAGCGCGCGCTCGTCATCGGAGCCCGCACCCACTACTACGAAGGCCACGGTGTGCGCAGAGTCGTGCACAGCGTGCGCACCGCAGCGGCGGCCGGCGTGAAGACGATGGTGCTCACCAATGGCGCCGGGGGCATCAAGGAGAGCTGGAAGCCCGGAACCCCCGTGCTGATCAGCGACCACATCAACCTCACCTCAGACTCCCCCCTCGAAGGCGCGACGTTCGTCGATCTCACCGACCTCTACTCCTCGCGGCTGCGCGACCTCGCGCGCACGATCGAGCCAACCCTCGACGACGGCGTGTACTGCCAGTTCCGCGGACCGCAGTATGAGACGCCGGCCGAAGTGCAGATGGCGAAGTCGTTCGGTGGCCACATCGTGGGCATGTCGACGGCGCTCGAGGCGATTGCCGCCCGCCAGGCGGGCATGGAGATCCTCGGAATGTCGCTGATCACCAACTTGGCCGCCGGCATTCAGAAGACGCCGCTCAGCCATACAGAGGTCATCGAGGCCGGGCGGAACGCCGAGACGGTGATCAGCGCTCTCCTCGCCCGCATCGTGGCGGCACTGTGAGCGGGATCGGCGACGACAGCCGCCCGCGAGGTCGTCACGCTGCCGGCCCCGACGATCTGAACGCGACCCGGATGATGCCGATCGCGGCTCCGACGGCGGGCGGTGCGGGCACTGGGTCCGGCGAGCCTTCCTCCCGACCGGAACAGTCACACCCGGCGGAAGCCGCTGGCCACGATGTCGTCGAACCCAACGGCGCCGACCGAGCCGACGGAACGGATGCGACACCGACCGCCGCCATCCCGACCACAGCGACCGCTGCCATCCCGACTGCGGTAGCTGCCACCACCGACCCCGCACTCCTCGCCGCGGTGCAGGCCTGGCTGGCCCAGGATCCCGACCCCGAGACGCGCGCTGAGCTGCGCTCACTGCTGGCGCTGGCGACGGGCGGGGATGCCGCGGCTGCAGCCGATCTGCGCTCCCGCTTCGACGGCCGGCTCGCGTTCGGAACTGCGGGACTCCGCGGCGAGATCGCGGCCGGCCCCAATCGGATGAACCGGGTGCTCGTCGCCCAGGCTGCTGCCGGGCTCGCGGCCTACCTGCACGCGGCGGCCCGGCCGGGCGTCACCCCGTCGATCGTGATCGGCTATGACGGCCGCAAGAACTCACAGGTCTTCGCCACCGACACGGCCGAGCTGATGAGCGGAGCCGGCGTGCGCGCCATCCTGCTGCCGCGGTTGTTGCCGACCCCCGTGCTCGCCTTTGCGGTGCGCCACCTCGGCACCAGCGCCGGAGTGATGGTCACGGCTTCGCACAACCCGCCGAACGACAACGGCTACAAGGTCTATCTCGGCGATGAGAACGATGGGTCGCAGATCGTGTCGCCCGCCGACGCGGCGATCGCCGCGGCGATTCTCGAGGTGTCGGCCGAAAAGCTCGTTCCCGAGCTGCCCCGTGCGCCCTATGAGACGGCGTCGGAGGCGGTCGTGCAGGCCTACATCGCGGCCACCGCGAGTCTGGCTCCGCGCCCGCGCGCGCAGGTCAACACGGTCTACACAGCCCTGCATGGTGTGGGCTGGGACACCACCCGTCGCGTCTTCGAAGCCGCTGGCTTCGTGCTGCCGACCCTCGTCGATGCGCAGATCGCCCCCGATGCGCGGTTCCCGACCGTTGCCTTCCCGAACCCCGAAGAGCCCGGCGCCATGGACTTGGCCTACGAGACCGCGCGCGAGGTCAGCGCGGAGCTCATCATCGCCAACGATCCGGATGCCGACCGTCTCGCGATCGCCATCCCCGATGCGACGCGTGCGGAGGGTTATCGCCGGTTGAGCGGCAACGAGGTCGGGGCGATCCTCGGTTGGCGTGCCGCCGAGCACGCAGCCCGCGCAGCACAGGCCGCCCCCGGCAGCCCGGCGCCGACCGGCACCCTGGCCTGCTCGATCGTCTCGTCGCCGGCGCTGGCCGCCGTCGCAGAGGACTACGGCCTGAGATTTGCCGACACCCTCACCGGGTTCAAATGGGTGTCTCGCGCTCCCGGGCTGATCTACGGATTCGAGGAAGCCCTCGGCTACCTGGTCAACCCCGATTCGGTGCGCGACAAAGACGGCATCTCCGCCGCCCTCGCCTTGCTCTCGCTGGTCAGCGAACTCAAGGCCGACGGCCTGACGCTGGCAGACCACCTCGATCAATTCAGTGCCAGGTTCGGGCATTTCGCCTCGGGTCAGATCTCGGTGCGGGTGACCGATCTGTCCGACATCGACCGGGTCATGACGCGGCTTCGGCAAAACCCGCCGATCGCGGTCGGCGGCATCCTGGTCGAACGCATTGAAGATCTGCGCGATGGCTTTGCCGGCCTGCCGCCGAGCGACGTGTTGCGGATCAAGCTCATCGACGGTTCACGCGTGATGGTGCGGCCGAGCGGTACCGAGCCCAAGCTCAAGGTCTACCTCGACACGCACAGTACCGACGGCACGGTTGCCGAGCGCAAGCGTGAGGCGGAGTCGGCGCTTGCCGTGCTGGATGCCGGCATGCGCGAACTGATCGGCTGACGCGCGCCGCGCACTTACTCGCGAAACGGCAGTTGTCGGTGCCTCCCCTGACGTGAGGCTCCGACAACTGCTGACTCGCGCACGCAACCGCTGGCCTGGTCTCACGAACCAGGGCGAGCTCAGCCCAGCGCGATCTCCAGCTTCGCGGTGAGCTCTTCGAGGTCGAAGTAGTTGTTGATCACGACGACGTCGGCGTTGGTCTTGCCGATCGCGTCGACGAGTTCTGACGAGGTGAGGATGACCTGGGCGTCTGCGGCGACATCCTGCACATGCTTGATGTCGGTGGCCGTGACCTCCGCGTCGATGTCGAGCCGCCCCAGCACACGCTCCGCGTTCACCTTGAGAATCGCGGAGGTGCCGATGCCGGCTCCGCAGAGTGCAACGACCTTCATGCCTGCTCCTCGTCGGTCACGCCGAGCAGCAGGCGAATCTCTTCGGCCGATGCGGCGGCGGCGATCGCCGGAATGACCGCGGGATCATTGAAGATGTTCGCCAGCTCGGCGACGAACTGCACGTGCTCGTCTGGGCTTGTCACGCTGAGCCCGACGATGACGCTGACGGGGTCGTTGTGCGGATGCCCGAACGCCACGGGTTCGGCGAGGGTCACGACGCAGAGACCCTCGCGCAGCACATCGGGACCGGGGCGCGCGTGAGCGAGTGCCAGGCCCGGCGCAATGACGATGTACGCGCCGAACTCGTCGATGACCCCGATCATGCGTTCGGTGTAGTCAGGTGTCGTGGCGCCGGAGCGCGCCAAAGCGTCACCCGCCGCGGTGATCGCAGCGCGCCAATCTGTGGCATGCACGCCGATCGCGATAGCGGGAAGCGGCAGGGACGGCAGTGGCATATGAGCTTTCGTGGTTGGCGTTGGTGACGCGAGGGTGAAGGGGGCTGGAGCGGGTTCGAACGGCCAGGAGGGTCAGGCGTTCGCGAAGCCGGCGATGATGGCATCCGTCAGTTCTTCGCGGTCGTCCAACGGCAGGAAGGCCGCCGCCGCCGCGTTGAGCTGGAACACCTCGAGGTCGTCGACGTCGTAGCTGAAGGCGTCGCTGAGCAGAGCGAGCTCCTTGGTCAGGGTCGTGTTGCTCATCAGGCGGTTGTCGGTGTTGACCGTGACCCGGAAGCCGAGCTGGTAGAGCAGATCGAACGGGTGGTCGAGCAGGTCGTCGCCCCAGGCGGCGATCGCACCGGTCTGCAGGTTGGACGAGGGGCTCAGCTCAAGGGTGATCTCGCGGTCGCGCACCCATTGGGCGATCGGGCCGAGGGTGACGAAAGTGCTCGCGTCATCTTCGCGCTGGATCGTCACGTCTTCGGCGATCCGCACGCCGTGACCGAGACGCAGGGCGCGTCCGTCGAAGAGCGCGCCGCGGATGCTGTCGAGCCCGTCTGCCTCGCCGGCATGCACCGTGACGGGCAGAAACTCCTGCGCCAGGTAATCGAACGCGGCCCGTTGGTTGCGTGCCGGGAATCCGAGCTCTGCACCGGCGATGTCGAAGCCGACGACACCGTTGTTGCGGTGTCGCACGGCGAGTTCAGCGATCTCGAGGCCTCGGTCGGCGTGACGCATCGCGGTGAGGAGCTGACCGATCTTGATGCGCGAGCCGTTCTGGGCAACGCTCTCGATGCCGGCGTCGACGCCTTCCTGCACGGCCTCGACGACCTGGTCGAGGCTGAGACCGCGGCCGAGGTGCTGCTCGGGTGCCCAGCGGATTTCACCGTAGATGACGCCGTCGGCGGCGAGATCTTCGATGAAGTCGCGGGCGACGCGCACGAGCCCCTCGTGGGTCTGCATGACAGCGGTAGTGATGTCGAAGGTCTTGAGGTATTCGACGAGGGAGCCGGAGTTTGCCCGGTCGGCGAACCAGGCTCCGAGTGATGCGGCATCCGTTGCCGGCAGCTCAAAGCCGATCGAGTCGGCGAGTTCGATGATGGTCGACGGGCGCAAACCACCGTCAAGGTGGTCGTGCAGTGCGATTTTCGGCAACGCGTTGATGCTGATGGCGCCACCGGGCAGCAGGTATTCCTGTGGGGTCGTGTTCACTCGTCTAATCTACCGGCGCAGCGCCCCTTGAGTCTCGCTGTTTCGTGAAGCGTCGGCGGGCGGTGGTGTGCACGTGTGTGCGCGGCCCTTCCACCCCTTTGTTCTCCCCGAGAGTTCCACGCCGGTACTTTTCCTCGCGAGTTGTCACAGACGGCCCCTTGAACACGATCCAAGGGGCCATCTGTGACAACTCACGGGGCCAGATGGCACCGACGGGCGCGGCGGATGGCGACGCACGACGGGCGCGGCGGATGGCGACGCACGACGGGCGCGGCGGATGGCGACGCACGGCGGGCGAGGCGGATGGCGACGGAGAACTCGCCTCGGCTATCAGGAACGCTCGCCGCGCCAGCCACGCGACCGAAGTGCACGCTCCACGTTGGCCAGCACCGTCGCATCCGACATGCCCTTGAGCACGCGAACGTTGATCCAGCCTGCTTCGGCGATGTCGGCGAGGCGCTCGACATCACGCTGATACTGCGCTTCATCGGTACGGTGCTGTTGGCCGTCATATTCGACGAGAACCTTGTATTGCGGGTACATGAGGTCGCCCCTAGCCGGCTTGCGCCCGGGAAGCAAGGGGATGGGACGGTTGGTCTCGGGCTCCGGAAAACCGGCACGAATGAGGAGCAAGCGAAGCCTGGTTTCGCGAGGCGACTCGACGCGGGGGCGCACCAGTTCAAACGCCGCGCGAAGCTTCTTGGCGTGGCGATGTCCGGCGTAGGCACGCACGGCAGATGCGAGCTGGTCGGCCGTCGCGAGCGGCGTCGGGAGTCCGATCACCCGGTCACCGGCCGCGACCATTTCGTCGAGTCCCAGCATCGGGGCGAGCTGACACCATGTTTGCGCCGGCCCGAAAACTGCCAATCCGTCGATCAGCACCACGTCAGGCAGGCTGTCACTGGTATGACCGACAATGCCAACCGCCCGTGGCGTCCGCACCGGCTTGACCACAGTCACGTGAAGCGCCGCACTCTCGCTCATTCTCCTGGGCAGCGGGATGCCGTGCAGTTGTGCTGCCGTGACGTGGCTGAACACCGGAGCCGACGGCATCCGCGCAGCCCACGCCTCACAGCGGTCGATGAGAGACTCCGCGCCCGCCTGAGCTCGAACGCCGTAGAACGGGCTCGCCAAGTCGCTGGAGCGCATACGCTTCCGGCTCACCCCACGGTCGCGGGCCTCGCGGGGTGTGAACGGCCCCCAGACGAGTATGGGCGGGAGCGGTGTGCGCCGATGCATCCGCCTAGAGTGCCACGATGCCGAAACATCCGGTCGAATCTGTCCACACCCCGTGATTTTCTCTCGCGAGTTGTCAGAGATGGCCCCTTGAACGCGATCCAAGGGGCTATCTGTGACAACTCGCGGCACCCCGTGCGCGAGGGAACGCGAGAAAACGAGAACGCGAGAAGGCGAGAACGCTCGGCTACGGCTGGAGGGCCGCCGCATCGCCCCTCATCAGCAGCGAGAGCGACTTCGCGGTCTCACCGAGCAGACGACTCACCGTCTGCGCATCGTGCTCGCTGTAACTCGTGGTGACGCAGGGCACGGTGAGGGCTCCGATCGCGTGGTTGTCACGCCCGAAGACCGGGTACACGAGGTCGAGGATGCCGGCCTGCTGCGCGTCGACCTCCTCCAGGAATCCGTGCCGCTTGGCCACACTCATCCGCGTCTCCAGAGTCGCGACACCGGCGTCGCCGAGCCCCCGGGAGCGCAGCTCGGTCAGGGTGTACTCACGGATGTCGTCTGGCGCGAACGCGAGAAGCACCGCACCGCTCGTGGTGGCCGCGATCTCAAACGCCGCCCCGACCCGCACCCGAAAGCCGAAGTCGCCCGGGCTCTCGGCCTGCGCGACGACACGCACACTGGCGCCGTCGAGGATCGACAGGTTGCACGACTGCACTGCATCGCTGGCCAGCCGCTGCATCGGGCCGAGCGCACGCTGCACGAATCCGCGCAGCGGCGGGTGCAATTGCGCCAGCTCGAACATGCGCGTCGACAGCAGATAGAGCCCGGACGGTCGATCGCGCAAGATGAATCCGCGCCGCTCGAGGGCCTGCAAAACCCGAAAGATCTCTCCGACGCTGCGCCCGATCTCCTCGGCGATCTGCGCCTGGGTGAGGCCATCGGAGCGCGCCGCCAACAGCTCGAGCACGTCGAGGGCTTTGTCGAGCGCCGGAACCGCGTAGCTGGTAGCCGTGGCCGCACTTGTGCCCGCCGCTGCGGTCGTGGGCGTGCTCGTGGCCGCGCTCGTGGCCGTGCTCGTGGCCGTGCTTGTGGCCGTGCGCGTGCGCGTGCCCGTCGCCGTGCCCACGCTCGTGCCCGTCGCCGTGCCCACGCTCGAGCCTGTCGCCGTGCCCACGTCCATGCCCGTCGCTGCGCCCGCGACCGGCGCCGTTGCCGCAGCCATCAGCGCTTCGCGTCGAGCGCCGCGACAAAGCGGGTGGCGATCGTGCGCTCGATGTCGACCGGCACCGGCTGGACACCCGGCACGAGAGTCTCCGGCGCTGTTACCACCCGTTCGAGCGACAGCACCTGCAGCAGAAAACCGAGATCCATCGATTCGAGCGAGTTGCCCTTCGGCGCGGCACCGGCCAAATTGACCATGCGTCCCTCGGCGAGCAGCACCACGTGACGGCCGTTGGCACGATCGATGCGCTGGATGGCGTCCGCGACCTGAGTGACCGATTCGGCACCGGCCAGCAGCCCCGGCACGTCGATTTCGCCCGCGAAGTGGCCGCTGTTCGCCAGCACGACGCCGTCTCGGAAGAGATCGAAGGTGTCACCGGCGATCACTCCCGGCTGACCGGTCGCGGTGATCACGACATCCGCCCACTCGGCCAGATCGGAGATCGCGCCGACCCGGTACCCGTCGAGCGCCGCCTCGAAGGCCTTCATCACATCGACCTCGACGATGGCGACCTGACCGCCGAGTGCGCGCAGGTACTGGGCGATCCCCCGCCCGCACCAGCCGTAGCCGGCGACGACGAAGTGGCGGCCCGGCACCATCAAATTGGTGAGGCGCATGAAGCTCTCCACGACCGATTGGCCGACCGCGTGCCGATTCTCGCCGATCGCCTTGAGCAGGCTGTCGTTGATCACGATCACCGGAAAGGGGATCGCTCCGGACATCTCACCGCGCAGGCGCAGACCGCCCGACGTTGTCTCCTCGGTTCCGCCGGTCACGGATGCGGTGCGCCCGGCGGCCACGAGACCGGCGGCGAGGTCACCGCCATTGTCGAGCAGGATGTCGGGTTCGGCATCGAGCACGGCCTGCACATTGCGGTGGTGCTCGTCGAAGCTGTCGTCACGGGCGCCGAACACCGTCATACCGCCGTCACGCAGCACCGCCACGATGTCGTCTTGGGTCGAGCCGTGGTTTCCCGTCGCCACGACCTCAGCCCCGCCCGCCTGCAGGGTTTCGAGCAGCACGGCAGTTTTGGGTTCCAGGTGTAATGACATGCCGATGCGGCGTCCCGCGAACGGACGCGTCGACTCGAATTCGGCGCGGGCCTCCGCGAGCAGCGGCATTCGGGAGCGAATCCACTCGATGCGCGCGCGACCAGTCGCGAGGGTGTCGGCGTCCGGGTCAGTGCGAACAGAGGCATCCGTCAGAGTCTTGTCAGTCATGCACAAAGTTTTGCACACATGAACGTGACTTTCATATATGTTGGACAACATGGTGACGAAGATTATTCTCGACTGCGACCCCGGCCACGACGATGCGATTGCGCTGCTGCTCGCGCACGGCAATCCCGACATTGAACTCGTCGCGGTGACGACGGTGGTCGGCAACCAGACTCTGGAGAAGGTCACCCGCAACGCCCTCTCTGTCGCTCGCGTGGCCGGGATCACCGGGGTTCCGTTCGCGGCCGGCTGCCCACGCCCGCTGGTGCGGCAGATTGAGCTCGCCCCATCGATTCACGGCGAGAGCGGCCTCGACGGTCCCGTCTTGCCAGAGCCCACCATTGAGTTGGACGGCCGTCACGCCGTCGACCTGATCATCGACACGATCATGGCGCACGAACCAGGTGAGATCACCCTGGTGCCCACCGGCGGGTTGACGAACATCGCGATGGCCGCCCGTAAAGAGCCGCGCATCGTCGACCGTGTCAAAGAGGTCGTGTTGATGGGTGGCGGCTTCAACGTGGGCAACTGGTCGGCAACGGCCGAGTTCAACATCGTGATCGACCCCGAAGCCGCACACATCGTCTTCAACGAGAAGTGGCCGCTCACGATGATCGGTCTCGACCTCACCCACCAGGCGTTGGCCACCCCCGATGTCGCCGAGCGCATCGCCGCCGTCGGCACCGGCCCTGCCCGGTTCGTCGGCGAGCTTCTCGAGTTTTTCGGTGAGACCTACAAGGATGCCCAGGGCTTCGACTTCCCGCCCGTTCACGATCCGTGCGCTGTCGCGTTCGTGATCGACCCGACTGTGATGACCGTGCGCAAGGCCCCGCTCGACGTCGAACTCACCGGAACCCTGACGCTGGGCATGACCGTCGCCGACTTCCGCTCCCCCGCGCCCGCCGACTGCACCACGCAGGTCGCCATCGACCTCGATCACGAGAAGTTCTGGGCACTAATCGTCGATGCCTTGGAACGCATCGGCGATCCAGCCGAGTAGTCGCGCGCGCTCGTCACCATCTCGTTGGTCGAGGAGCGAGCGCCAGCGAGTGTCTCGAGACCTCGCGAGCCGATGTCCGAACTCAACCCGAGTTCAAGGATTGGCTCGCGAGATCTCGAGATGCGGCCTCCTTCGTCGGCTGCTCCTCGATCAACGAAGTGGTCATTTGCCTCATAGACGCGGCCTCCCGCGTCGGCTGCTCCTCGATCAACGGGTTGGCCGAGCCCGTCATGGTTTGTGCGGCTAGGAGATACGCTCCGCGATCAGCGGACCACCGGTGAGAATGGGATCCCCCTGGTCACCGATCCGCCAGGCGCCCTCGACAGCTTCGAGCGCGCGGGCGAACCGTTCTGGCTCGTCGGCGCTCAGGGTGAACAGCGGAGTTCCGGCGCGAACAGTGTCGCCCGGCTTCGCGTGCAAATCGATTCCGGCCGCGTGCTGCACCGGGTCCTGCTTCCGTGCGCGACCGGCGCCGAGGCGCCAGGCGCCGATCCCGAAGGGCAGCGCCTGCTGTTCGACGAGAACGCCGTCGCGATCGGCGAGAACCGTGTGGGTCTCTTTCGCGACCGGCAGCGGCGCATCCGGATCTCCGCCCTGAGCCCGGATCACGTCGCGCCACTTGTCCATGGCGCGGCCGTCTTTCAAGGCTGCAGCGACGTCGACATCGACGATTCCGACCACGGCGAGCATCTCGGTGGCCAGCGCGACGGTCAGTTCAACCACGTCGGCGGGGCCGCCTCCGGCGAGCACCTCCACCGACTCCCGCACCTCGTTGGCGTTGCCGATGGCGAAACCAAGCGGAACGTTCATGTTGGTGAGCAGCGCCGTAGTGGCAACGCCGGCATCCCTGCCGAGCTCAACCATCGTGCGGGCGAGCTCCCGCGACTTCTCGATGTCTTTCAAGAAGGCGCCGGAGCCGAACTTCACATCGAGCACGAGCGCGCCGGTTCCCTCGGCGATCTTCTTCGACATGATGGAGGATGCGATCAGCGGAATCGCTTCGACGGTTCCGGTGATGTCGCGCAGCGAATAGAGCTTGCCGTCGGCGGGCGCCAACCCGCTGCCGGCTGCACAGACGACACCTCCATGGTCACGCAGCTGTGCGAACATCTCGTCATTGGTGAGATTCGCGCGCCAGCCGGGGATCGACTCGAGCTTGTCGAGCGTGCCGCCGGTGTGGCCGAGGCCCCGGCCGGACAGCTGCGGAACCGCGGCGCCGAACACCGCGACAAGCGGCATCAACGGCAGGGTGATCTTGTCGCCGACCCCGCCGGTCGAATGTTTGTCGGTCGTCGGCTTGCCGAGACCCGCGAAGCTCATCCGCTCGCCACTGTTGATCATTGCCATCGTAAGATCGCGGATCTCGGTGCGGCTCATCCCGTTCAAGAAGATGGCCATCGCGAGGGCAGCCATCTGCTCGTCGCCGACGTAGCCGCGGGTGAACGCATCGATCAGCCAGTCGATCTGGGCGGTGCTGAGCTCGCCGCGATCGCGCTTGGTGTGGATCAGATCGACGGCATCGAATGCTTCGATGCCGTGCCCTCCGTCGCCACTCACGGCGTCTCTCCGGCATACTCGAGCAGCTGGCGGGGACCGAACGCGTCGGGCAACACCTCGTCGATCGTCTTCACACCCGACACCGTCTTCAGCAGCATTCCCGGCGCCGAGTGCTCATAGAGCAGCTGGCGGCAGCGTCCGCACGGCATCAACACGTTGCCATTGCCGTCGACGCAGGCGAACGCGATGAGGCGTCCGCCACCGGTCAGGTGCAGAGTCGACACCAAAGCGCACTCGGCACAGAGGGTGAGCCCGTACGAGGCGTTCTCGACGTTGCATCCGGTGATCAGACGACCGTCGTCGACGAACGCCGCGACTCCCACCGGAAAGTGCGAGTAGGGAACGTACGCCTTCGTCATCGCGTCGAGGGCTGCGACGTGCAGTGCCTCCCAGTCGACCTGGTCGGCGACCGGCGTCGATGACTCGGTCATTTGATGTACGGCTTTCCGCTCGCAGCGGGGCCCCGCGACTTTCCGACGAATCCGGCCACGGCGAGAATCGTCACAATGTAGGGCAGCATCAGCATGAACTCGCTCGGAACCGGCGAACCGATGATCCCGAGCACGCTCTGCAGGTTCGTCGCGAACCCGAACAGGAGGGCAGCCAGGGTTGCCTTGATCGGGTCCCACTGGCCGAAGATAACCGCCGCGAGGGCGATGAATCCGGCACCGGCTGTCATCTCTTTGTTGAACGAGCCGACGGAGCCGAGGGTGAAGTAGGCGCCACCGAGGCCGGCGACGGCGCCGGCTAGCGAGACGTTCCAGAACCGGGTCAGCCCGACCTTGATGCCGACGGTGTCCGCCGCCTGCGGGTGCTCGCCGACCGCGCGCACTCGAAGGCCCCACCGGGTGCGGTACAGCCCGAACCAGACAGCGGCGATCGCCACGTACATGATGTAGATGATGATCGTCTGCTGAAACAGCAGCGGTCCGATGATCGGGATCTCGCTGAGCACCGGGATGGGAAGTCGATCGAAGCGCGGCGGCGAGTTGAGCAGTTCAGGGTTCGCGGTCATCACCGTGGAGTACAGGAAGTTGGTGAGCCCGAGCACAAGAACGTTCAGCACGACACCGACGATGATCTGGTCGACGAGGTATTTGATCGCGAACGCGGCGAGGATGAACGACACGAGCATTCCGGCGACCATCGCTCCGAGAAGGCCGAGGAACGGCGACCGGGTGATCGATGCGATCATCGCTGAGACGAAGGCTCCGGCGAGCATCTGCCCCTCGATCGCGATGTTCACGACACCGGATCGCTCCGAAATCACACCGCCGAGCGCACCGAAGATCAGTGGAGCGCTCAACGCGACGGTGCCAAGCAGCAAACCGTAGACCGGGATCGACGACCCGGCGCCGGCCCAGGTGAGAAAGTTCACCAGGAAGAGGAAGCCGAAGAGGGCGACCAGCCAGAGCGAGACTTTGTGCCCCGAGCGCACTCGCAGCGCAGCGAGCACGGTCAATGCGGCCATCAGCACCGTGATGATGACACAGGTCGCCACTGTCGGGAACGAAATGACCGGGAGCTGAATCAGATTCGCTTCGGCCGTCAACCGAAACTGGCTCACGCCAGGACGGGAGAAGACAACGAACAAGATGAGGGACAGCAGAGTGATGATTCCGAATGAGACCGGAGCCTTCCAGCTTCTGATCACCGTCGTCTCAAGCACGATCTTGCTGGCTCCCTGTTCAGGAGTGTGCGTCAGGGTAGTCATCACAGACCCTCAACTTTCAGCCGGGTGGGCATGGACTTCTTGAAGACCCCGGGGGTGGGCAACCGGAACAGCGCGCGAACCAGCGGCGGCGCTGCGATGAAGAGAACGATCATTGACTGCACGACCAGCACGATGTCAATGGGGATGCCCTGCGCGGCCTGCATCGAGAATGCGCCCGCTTTCAGCGCTCCGAACAGGATGCCCGCCCAGAAGATGCCCCAGGGCTTGGACCGCCCGAGCAACGCGACAGTGATGGCATCGAACCCGATGCCGGCGTCGATCCCCGAGCTGAAGCCGGTGGTCACGGTACCGAGGATCTGTGAAACTCCGGCGAGGCCGACGAGGGCACCTGAGATCACCATTACCCAGATGAAGACGCTGCCGACATTGATACCCGCCACCCGGGCGGCACTCGGATTCACTCCCACAGCGCGGAACTTGAAGCCGAGACTCGAGCGCGCGAGGATCCACCAGACGACGATGGTCGCAATGATCGCAAAGATGAAGCCGAGGTTCAAGGCGTATTGGTCTCCCAGAAGCTTCGGGAAGACTGCGGTTTCCTTCATCCCCGGCGACTTCGGGTTGTTCGAGCCCGGAGCCTGCAACGCGCCAGGGGTGCGGAGCAGATAGGAGATCAGATAGAACGCCACATAGTTGAGCATGATGGTCGTGATGACCTCGTGGGCGCCGGTACGGGCCTTGAGCAGACCGACCAGGCCGCCCCAGAGCGCTCCACCGACCATGCCGCCGATAATGGCGACGATCATGTGGATGCCGTAGGGCAGATCGAACGAGAAACCGATCCAGCCCGAGATGCCAATGGCGATCAGCATCTGGCCGCGTCCACCGATGTTGAACATGCCGGCGCGGAAACCGAGACCGATTCCGAGACCGGCGATGATCAGCGGGGTGGCAAAGTTCAGCGTCTGCATGATCGGCTTGATCGCATCGGCGAACTCCGGGCGACGGAAGTTGTAAATCGCGCCCTGGAACAGTGAGGAGTATGCGCCGGCTACTGATTGCCAGACCGCGTTCAAGAGGTCGCCGGGACGGGAGAAGAAGTATCCGGCCGTCGCCTGCACGTTCGGGTCGGTGACCGCGATCAGCAACGCACCGACCAGCATGGCCAGCACGATCGACAGGAACGAGATCATGATGGATCCGCCCATGATCTCGTTCATTGCCACCTGAAAACGGGTCGGCGGTTCGACCTTCTGGCCTGTCGCCACCGATCGGGTGTCAGTCACAGGGGCCGGTGGAGTTGGCCCACCCGGCTGACCCGTCGCGGGAATCTGGGGGTCGCTCATGCTGCTTCTCCTGCTTCGGGTGCGGCTTCTCCGGCCATCATCAATCCGAGGGTGTCTCTCGAGGTAGTGCCGGGCACGATGCCCACGATTCCTCCGCGGTACATGACGGCGATTCGATCGGCCAGGGCCGTCACTTCATCGAGTTCGGTCGAGACGACGATGACGGGAACTCCGGCGTCTCGCGCAGCGACGATCTGGCTGTGCACGAACTCGATCGATCCCACGTCAAGACCGCGGGTCGGCTGAGCGGCGACGAAGAGTTGCAGGTCCCGGCTGAGTTCCCGAGCGAGCACCACCTTCTGCTGGTTACCGCCCGACAGCTTGCTCACCGCTGTGGTGATGCCCTGGGCCCGAACGTCATATTCACCGAGTTTCTCCTGAGCGAACTCGTTGAGGTAGCGCAGCTGAAGGTTTCCGGCTTTGACGAATGGCGCACCGTTCGACCGGTCGAGCATCAGGTTCTCGGCAATCGTGAAGTCTCCGACCAGACCGTCTTCGTTGCGGTCCTCCGGAACGAATCCGACTCCGGATTCGAGCACCTTGTTGACGCTCAACTTGGTCAGACTCTTTCCGTTCAAGGAGATGTCGCCGGTGACACGGTCTTGCAGACCCATGATCGCCTCGGTGAGCTCGGTCTGCCCGTTGCCCTGCACTCCGGCGATGGCGAGGATCTCGCCCGCCTTGACATCGAAACTGACCCGGTTGACGACGAGTTGCCCGTGCGGGTCGATGACCGACAGATCGGTGACGACAAGCGCAGAGGCACCCGGCTTCGCGGGTGCTTTGTCGATGACGAGGTCGACCGCGCGGCCGACCATCAACGAGGCGAGTTCTTCATTCGTGGCGGTCGGTGAGGCCTCGCCAACGACCTTGCCCAGACGGATGACGGTGATCCGGTCGGCGACTTCACGCACCTCGCGCAGTTTGTGCGTGATGAAGACGATGGCGGTGCCCGCGGCCTTGAGCTGCTTCATGATCAGCATGAGCTCGTCGGTTTCCTGCGGAGTCAGCACGGCAGTCGGCTCGTCGAAGACGAGCACCTTCGCGTTGTGAGACAAGGCTTTGATGATCTCGACGCGTTGCTGAACGCCCACAGGGAGGTCTTCGATGAGTGCATCGGGATCGAGATCGAAACCGAACTGGTCAGACAGTTCGCGCACGCGCTTTCGCGTCGACGCCATGTTCAGTCGACCACCGAACGTGGTCTCCTCGTGTCCGAGCATCACGTTCTCGGCGACGGTGAACACGGGGATGAGCATGAAGTGCTGATGCACCATGCCGATGCCCGCGGCCATCGCATCGCCAGGGCCAGCGAAGTGCTGCACGACATCGTCGAGCAGGATTTCACCGTCATCGGCCTGATACAGGCCGTAGAGCACGTTCATCAGCGTGGACTTGCCTGCGCCGTTCTCGCCGAGGAGGCAATGGATCTCACCCGGCTCCACGGTGAGGTCGATGTGGTCGTTGGCAACAAGCGAACCGAATCGCTTCGTAATGCCGCGAAGTTCAAGCTTCATGGTCAGTCAATCTACCTTCCGACATTCGCCGCTTCGCGATGTCCAGGGGAACAGTTCAGCACAGATCAGAGGGAGTCGGTGCCGTTCAGGTGATCGGTTAACGGTGAGGGGGAGGCCAGCAGCTGTGCTGGCCCCCCCGACGCCTGATAGTGAGTGTTACTTCGGCGAGGACGGCGACTCGACCGGGATCGAGCCGTCGATGATGCCTGCCTTGATGGTGTCAAGCTCGCCCTGCAGAGCGGGGTCGACCTTCGACTCGAAGTCGTGGAACGGAGCCAGGGCGACACCTTCGTTCTTCAGCGTGCCAACGAACGGCGAGTTGTCGAACTTTCCCTCCGCAGCGGCGGTGGTGGTCTCCTCAACACCGGGCTGGATGCCCTTCAGAATCGAGGTCAAGAAGAGATCGGCGTTAGCCGTGTCGGTCTGGGTCAGGTCGGCGTCAACGCCGATCAGCACGATTCCCTTATTGGCGTCGCGAACTGCCTCAGCAGCGCTCTTATAGATCGGTCCGCCAACCGGAAGGATGACGTCGGCGTTCTGGTCGATTTGGCCCTGTGCAGTCTGCTTGGCGACGGTTCCGGCATCGAAACCACCGGTGAAGACGCCGTTCTGGGAGGCAACGTCCCAGCCGAGAACCTTGACGTCCTTGCTCTTCTGGTCGTTGAAGTACTTGACGCCATCGGCGAAACCATCCATGAAGATGGTGACGGGCGGGATCGGGAGGCCACCGAAGGTGCCGACGACTCCGGTTTTGCTGTAGCTCGCCGCCGCGTAGCCACCCAGGAAGGCGGCCTGCGCGGTGTCGAACACGATTGGTTTGACGTTCGGCAGGTCGATCGAGTTATCGTCGATGATCGCGAAGTTCACCTTGGGGTTCGCTGTGGCGGCTTCTTTCGTCGCTGCGGCCAGGTTGAATCCGACGGTCACGATCAGGTTGCAACCCTGGTCGAGCAGGTTGGTGATGTTCGGCGTGTAGTCGGAGTCAGAGCTCGACTCGACATGGATCTCTTTGACACCGAGTTTTTTGGCCGCATCGGTCAGTCCGGCGAGACCAATCTGGTTGAACGAATTGTCGTTGAATCCACCGGCGTCAGAAACCATACAGGGCAAGAAGTCGCTGGCAACGGGTGCTGCGGAGCCAGACGATTCGCCGGATGTCGGCGCCTGGGCGCATCCGGCGAGGAGAGCGGCGACGCCCAAAGCGGCGAGACCGCCGAAGACGGTCTTTCGGGTTGTGATTCTCAAGAGTGACCTCCAAAAAGTGCGGCCCCGCACTGGGCCGGGGGCTGTGTTGCTACAGGCTACCGAACAATTCGCTGCTCAAACGAGCAAAGTGGCTCAGCCAGATAACGGTTACATCACTGAAACACACCTGTTACATGAGCCTGTTTAGTGCGGAGTGCTTGGACTCTCGACGCTGATGATGCCGGCGATGATCGCTTCACGGATCTGATCGAGTTCTGCCGTCAGTTCCGGCGAGACGGCGGAGGCGAGATCGTGGAACGGCGCGATGTCCACTCCCCCGTTCTCCAGGGTGCCGATGAACGGGCTGTTGTCGAAGGTTCCCTTCAGATCGTCGCTGACGATGCGCACGACGGCATCCTGGGTATTTTTCAGCACGCTGGTGAGAATGATCGGTCGATACTCTGCAGGAAGCGTGTCGTAACCATCGTTGTCGACCCAGATCAGCGATACCCCCGGAGCGCCGATCGCGGCGGCTGCCGCTCCCTCGCCAACCTGGCCGGCGACGGGAAGAATCACATCTGCCCCCTGATCGATCAAGCCCTGCGCCAGAACTTTTCCTTTGTTGACGTCTTCGAAGTCCCCGGTGAACGAGCCGCTCTGCGTCTCTTTGTTCCAGCCGAGCACCGAGACGGCGGTGGAGTGCACCTCGTTGTACTTGGCGACGCCGTCGACAAAACCGTCCATGAACAGTGTCACCGGCGGCTGGTTGTCGCCGCCGAAGGTCGCGACGACTCCGGTCTTGCTCACACCGGCAGCCAGATAGCCGGCCAAGAAGGAGGCCTCCGCCGTGTCGAACACAATCGACTTGATGTTCGGTCCGTCGACCTGCTCATCGACAATGGCGAAGTGCACCTCGGGGTTCGCCGCAGCCTCAGCGAGAGTGGCCTCAGCCAGTTCCCACCCCACAGTAAGAATGAAGGAACATCCGGTGTCGACGGCCTGCGCGACGTTCGGTGCGAGGTCTGTCTCACCGGTCGAGACGATGGCCTTGGCCTCGATCCCGAGTTTCGTTCCGGCCTGCTCCAATCCTTCCCAACTGGACTGGTTGAAGGAGCGGTCTTGTAGACCGCCCGAGTTCGTCACCATGCGGGCGCAATACTCCGCCTCAGCCGAGGTGGTTTGCGGTGTCGGTTGCGGAGCCGGCGCGCAGCCTGCGAACAGAGCCGCAGTCGCCACCGCGACAGTTGCGCCAAGAATGAAACGACGTTGTGACATTGGTTGCCCCCAAGAAAGTGAGTGTGCTGAAGAGGATGCGTCGAGTACGGTGCGTGCGCTCGTGCTGTGAGCTCGGTGGATGGGTGAACGACGGGCGACTACAAAACGTCGCTCGACCCGGAAAGCTTGAGCGCGTCAACGACAGCCTTGACCTTCTGGGCATTCGCGCTTGTCGTCACCAGCAACGCATCGGGGGTGTCGACAACAACGATGTCTTCGACGCCGATCAGCGCGATCACCCGCTTGGTGTGGCTGACGACGATGCCGCTCGATGAGTCTGACAAGACGCGCGCGCCTTCGCCCAGAATCGCCAGATCGCGCTTGCGCCCGCCGGAATGGATCTTCGCGATCGAAGCGAAGTCGCCGACGTCGTCCCAATCGAACTGGCCGGGGATGACCGCGAGCCGGCCGGCCGCCGCAGCCGGCTCGGCGACTGAATAGTCAATGGCGATCTTCTTGAGCTTCGGCCAGATGCGGTCGACGACGGCGCCGCGCTCCGGGGTGTCCCACACCTCGGCGAGTTCCAGAAGCCCGGCGAGGAGTTCTGGCTCGTTCGTGCCGATTTCTTCGAGGATGCGGTCGGCGCGGGCAATGAACATCCCGGCATTCCAGAGGTAGTCGCCACTCGCGACGTACTTCTCTGCCGTCGCCAGGTCGGGCTTCTCCACGAACGACGCGACGGAACGCGCTGTCGGCGCACCCGCAATATCGAGCGGGTCGGCTGACTTGATGTAGCCGAACCCGATCGAGGGCTCAGTGGGCTGGATGCCGAGGGTGACGATGTAGCCGGCATCCGCTGCGGCGATGGCCTCGCGAACACTCTGACGGAACACGACGGCATTCTTGATCACGTGGTCGGCGGCGAACGCGCCGATGATGACGCCAGGCTCGCGCTTCTGAAGGATCGCGGCGGCCAGACCGATCGCGGCCGACGACTCGCGCGGCTCACTTTCGAGTACGACATTGTGATCGGCGAGTTCTGGCAGCTGCGCCTCGACAGCCGCGCGATGGGCACGCCCGGTCACGACCATGATGCGCTGGTCGCCGGCAAGCGGAACCAGCCGGTCCCAGGTGTCGCGCAGAAGGGTCTGCCCCGACCCGGTCAGGTCGTGAAGAAACTTGGGGGCGTCGGCCCGCGACAGGGGCCACAACCGGGATCCGATTCCGCCGGCGGGAATCACGCCATAGAACCGGTTCAGAGCGTCAGTGGAGTGAGACATTCAGCCAGCCTACCCGGCGGGAACTGGGCATCCGAGGTTTCGCGCCGCGGCGTGAGAGCCTCGTGCGACGAGAGATACCGCCCGGCCCCCTCCGCTTCTTAGGTTGCCCTAACCGGAAAATGCATTGCGGCTGGAACTAGACTGGCTCCACGCGCTCAGCGAGCCGCAGGCCCCCCAATCGTCGGGGTCTCACCATTCAGCCAGGGAGGGTTGTTCATGCCACAGATTCCGGCAGGAACCCTGACAGCTCAGCAAAAGACAACATCGCGTCGCCCCGCCGGAACCCTCTATCGGGGCCGTGAAGGAATGTGGTCGTGGGTTCTCCACCGCATCACCGGCGTCGCGATCTTCTTCTTCCTGCTGGTTCACATTCTCGACACCGCGCTCGTGCGCGTCAGTCCTGAGGCCTACAACTCGGTGATCGGCACCTACCAGACGCCGATCATGGGGCTCGGTGAAGTCGCCCTGGTTGGCGCCATCGTGTTCCACGCGTTCAACGGGCTGCGCATCATCCTCATCGACTTCTGGAATGCGAAGTACTCGAAGATCATGTTCTACGTGGTTATCGCGCTCTGGGTGATCACGATGCTTGGCTTCGCTCCCCGCCATTTGATGAACGTCTTTAGCCACTAGGAGGGGGAACAGATATGTCAACCACCATTGAAACTCCCCGCAGTCCCTATTCCCGCGAGGCCCGCACCAGCGTCAAGCGCGGCGTCAACTGGGAGAAGTGGGGCTGGATCTACATGCGCGTCTCCGGCGTGCTGCTGGTCGTGCTCATCTTCGGTCACCTCTTTGTGAACCTGATGGTCGGCGAGGGCGTCGACGCCCTCGACTTCGCCTTCGTCGGCGGCAAATGGTCGAGCCCGTTCTGGCAGGTCTGGGACGTGCTGATGCTCTGGCTCGCACTGATCCACGGTGGCAACGGCATGCGCACGATCGTGAACGACTACGCGTCGACCCGCCTCACCCGCGGCATCTTCAAGTCAGCGATTCTCGCCGCCGTCGTCGTACTGATCGTGCTGGGCACCCTCGTTGTCTTCACCTTCGACCCTTGCCCGGCCGGCGCGCCCGCCGACCTTCTCCCCTCGTTCTGCCCGGCCAGCTAGGAGCTGCAAAAACCCATCATGACTACGGATGCCACTGTGACAGCGCCCTCGGAGTCCACCGTTATCGACGGCGTGCACTACCACAAGTTCGACATTGTGATCGTTGGAGCCGGAGGGGCCGGCATGCGTGCCGCCATCGAAGCCGGCCCGAACGCATCCACCGCTGTCATCTCCAAGCTCTACCCGACCCGCTCGCACACCGGTGCGGCGCAGGGCGGCATGGCGGCGGCCCTGGCCAACGTCGAAGAGGACAACTGGGAATGGCACACCTTCGACACCGTCAAGGGTGGCGACTACCTGGTTGACCAGGATGCCGCCGAGATCCTGGCGAAGGAAGCCATCGACGCGGTCATCGACCTTGAGAACATGGGTCTGCCCTTCAACCGCACGCCGGAAGGCAAGATCGACCAGCGTCGTTTCGGCGGTCACACCCGCGACCATGGCAAGAGCCCGGTTCGCCGCGCCTGCTACGCCGCCGACCGCACCGGCCACATGATTCTGCAGACGCTGTACCAGAACTGCGTCAAGCGCGGCATCAACTTCTTCAACGAGTTCTACGTGCTCGACCTGATCATGACCAACGTCGACGGCGTCGACCAGCCGTCTGGTGTCGTCGCCTACGACCTGTCGAGCGGCGAACTGCACGTCTTCCAGGCGAAGGCGATGATCTTCGCAACCGGTGGTTTCGGCAAGATCTACAAGACCACCTCGAACGCGCACACCCTCACCGGCGACGGCGTCGGCATCATCTGGCGCAAGGGCCTGCCGCTCGAGGACATGGAGTTCTTCCAGTTTCACCCGACCGGCCTGGCCGGACTCGGCATCCTCTTGACCGAGGGCGCTCGCGGTGAGGGCGCGATTTTGCGCAACGCCTCAGGCGAGCGTTTCATGGAGCGCTACGCGCCGACCATCAAGGACCTCGCCCCGCGTGACATCGTCGCCCGCTGCATGGTCAAGGAGGTCGCAGAAGGCCGCGGCGCCGGTCCGCACAAGGACTATGTCTACCTTGACTGCACCCACTTGGGCGCCGAGGTTCTCGAAACCAAGCTGCCCGATATCACCGAGTTCGCTCGCACTTATCTGGGCGTCGACCCGGTGACCGAGATGGTTCCGGTCATGCCGACCGCTCACTACGCGATGGGTGGCATCCCCACCAATGTCAACGCCGAAGTGCTGCGCGACAACACCACCGTCGTTCCCGGCCTCTACGCTGCCGGCGAGTGCGCCTGCGTCTCGGTGCACGGCTCCAACCGCCTCGGCACCAACTCGCTGCTCGACATCAACGTGTTCGGCAAGCGTGCAGGCAACAACGCCGTCGAGTACGTCAAGACCGCCGAGTTCGTTCCGCTGCCCGAAGACCCGGCCGGCTTCGTGCGCGGCCTGCTGGAGAGCATCCGCACCTCAACGGGAACCGAGCGCATCGCAGTGATCCGCAAGGAACTGCAGGAGATGATGGACCAGAAGGCTCAGGTCTTCCGCACCGACGAGTCGCTCTCCGAAGTCACCCAGACCATTCACCTGCTGCGCGAGCGTTACAAGAACATCGGCGTGCAGGACAAGGGTCGTCGGTTCAACACCGACCTGCTCGAAGCCGTTGAACTCGGCTTCCTGCTCGACCTGGCCGAGGTTGTCGTCTTCTCCGCCCGCAACCGCAAAGAAAGCCGCGGCGGCCACATGCGCGACGACTATCCCGACCGCGACGACGCGAACTACATGAAGCACACGATGGCCTACCTGACCGGAGACCCGCACTCTGCGGATGCCGCCGATCACATTGCGCTGGACTGGAAGCCCGTGGTCATCACGCGCTACCAGCCGATGGAGAGGAAGTACTAACGGTGAGCACTGCCACCATCGACACCCCGGTCGCCCCCGAGGCGATCCAGTCATTCACCGTCACGCTGATCGTGCGTCGCTTCAACCCTGAGGTCGACGACGAGCCGCACTGGCAGGACTTCGACGTAGAGATGTACCCGACGGACCGCATCCTCGACGCGCTGCACAAGATCAAGTGGGAGCAGGACGGCTCGCTCAGCTTCCGCCGCTCCTGCGCGCACGGCGTGTGCGGCTCGGATGCAATGCGCATCAACGGGCGCAACCGCCTGGCCTGCAAGACGCTGATCAAGGACCTCGACATCACCAAGCCCGTCTACGTGGAGGCCATCAAGGGCCTGCCGCTGGAGAAGGACTTGATCGTCGACATGGATCCCTTCTTCGAGTCGTTCAAGGAGGTTCAGCCGTTCCTCGTCGCCACCACGAAGGCGAAGGATGGCAAGGAACGCATCCAGACTGTTGCCCAGCGCGAGCGCTTCGACGACACCACCAAGTGCATCCTCTGCGCCGCCTGCACCTCGAGCTGCCCGGTCTTCTGGACCGACGGCCAGTACTTCGGCCCGGCCGCCATCGTGAACGCCCACCGCTTCATCTTCGACTCGCGCGACGAGAACGCCGCCGTGCGCCTCGACATCCTGAACGACAAAGAGGGCGTGTGGCGCTGCCGCACCACCTTCAACTGTTCAGAGGCATGCCCCCGTGGCATCCAGGTGACGCAGGCGATCGCCGAGGTCAAGCAGGCAATCCTGCGCGGCAAGGCGTAACCGCTGGTCACGCTGCTCTCCATCTGACGCATCCGCTCACGTTCTCGTGGGCGGATGCGTTTTTTGTGCGCGGATGCGTGTCCTGTGGGCCTCGAGCGCGCTAGTCGATGTCGTCGTGGCGATGGAGATACATCGTCACGGCGAAGAACACGCCCAGAACGATGATTCCGAGGCCCAACGGAACCAGCCAGATGACCGACACCCCGCTTCCGGCTAGGTGAGGATCAGGTGCGTGACTTGCCGCCTGAGTCGCTGTCTGACGAGACGACAGGGCGAGAAGAGCAGTCGGCGTCATCGCCTCGGGTTGCAATGACGCCGACTGGTTGAGGGACGCACAGCCGGCGGGAACGTCCGCGGGCAGCACGAATGGTGACTTCGACGTGGCCTCGAAAACGCAGACCTGTGAGGTGGCTGCGGAGGCGCCGGGGAGGGCAGATGCCGAAGGTGCTGTGTGCTGACCCCAACCGAGCAGGGTAAGAAGTGCAATCGACGCGACAAAACCGGGGGTCGCACGCACCGGAGAAAGAACTCCTGGAACGCGGGATCGCCACAGCATCGGTGAAAACATGATCAAACCATCCACATTCGGGTTATGGATAGCCGGCTCGGTTCGGGTCAGCAAACTGAATCCTCGCAGGATCGCAAGGCACGTCGCAAGAGGTGAGCGACGCTCATTTACCTTTTGTGCCCCACATTGGGGGCGTGTCGCTCGTCGGCAACATCGACCCACTTCTAATTTTCCGCTCTCCGCATCCGCCGAGTTTCCAGCTGGCTAGGCTGGGCTTGTGAAAATGAGCGCGGTCGTTGACAGGGTGAATGGGATCGTTCGCTGGGTCAACGGACTGCGCCCGGTACGCGTCTTCATGCACTTCGGAGCCAGTAGCGGCGGCATCCTGGCCGGTGGCATGTCCTACCAGTCCCTCTTCGCCGTCTTCGCCGCAATCTGGGTCGGTTTCTCGATCGCCGGTCTGTGGATCGGCGGAAACCCCGAGTTGATGAACGCGCTCTACGCTCTGATCAACCAGTCGATCCCCAACCTGATCGGTCCGGATGGAGTCATCCATCCCTCCGACCTCGACACCGCCACCGTGCTGAGCTGGACCGGCGCCATCGCGCTGGTCGGGTTGCTCTTCACCGCTCTCGGGTGGATGTCGACGACCGCCCAGGCCGTGCGCACCATCTTCAGAATGCCGCCCTCGAAGACGTTCTTCCTCTGGGTCAAGTTGCGGGAGCTCGGCTTGGGACTGTTCTTCGGCATCATCCTGGTGATATCCGCCATCATCTCCATCGCCAGCACTGAGGCGCTCGGCTCGCTCTTCGGGCTGCTGGGCATCCCCCAGGACTCCTTCTGGTTCACCGTGACGGCCCGCGGAGTCGGACTGGCCCTCGTGCTCGTCATCGACACCCTCACACTCGCCCTGCTGTTTCGGGTGTTGTCTGAGGTGCATATTCCGTTTCGCCGACTGATCACCGGTTCGCTACTCGGTGCCGCCGCACTCGGCGTTCTCAAGGTTCTGGGCAGTGCCCTTCTCGGCGGAGCCGGCGCCAACCCACTGCTTGCCGCATTCGCTGTCATCGTCGGTCTGCTCATCTGGTTCAATCTGATGAGCACCGTCATCCTGCTCGCCGCCTCGTGGATCGCCGTCGGAATGAACGACGCCGGGCTGACCCCGCATCAGGTCAGCGCGGAAGCACTGGCCGAGGAGAATCGGCAACGCGAGGAGGAAGCTCTTCGTATCGCAGCGGTGGTCGAGCTGCGAAACGCCAGGGATGCCCGCGCACACGCCCCCTGGTATCGAGTCTGGGCGAGCAATCGCCGCCTGCGGGCGGCCAAGAAGCGCGTGGCCCGCACCAGCCCGGGTGTCGGGCCCACGCCATAGACTTGGCACATGCCGACAAACCTTCGCATTGCCTCGATCAACACGAATGGCGTGCGCGCCGCCTACCGCAAGGGAATGGGCGACTGGCTGGCCGGGCGCGACGTTGACATCCTGGCCATTCAAGAAGTACGTGCGTCGACCGAAGACCTCGAGAGTCTGCTCGGACCAGAGTGGAGCATCCTCCACGACCCGGCGACCGCGAAGGGCCGGGCCGGTGTCGCCCTGGCAAGTCGGTCGACCGCGACGATTCACCGCGTTGAACTCGGCGCCGACGACTTCGACAGCGCCGGGCGCTGGTTGGAGGCCGACTACGAGGTCGGCGGCAAAATCGTCACCGTGGTCAGCACCTACGTGCACTCCGGCGAGGTCGAGACCCCCAAGCAGGTGGAGAAGTACCACTTTCTTGACGCGATGCTCGAACGGATGCCGGCACTCGCGGCCCACAATCCCCTCGCGGTCGTCGTCGGTGACCTGAACGTCGGACACCGCAAGCTGGACATCAAGAACTGGCGCGGCAACGTCAAGCGCGCCGGGTTCCTGCCTGAAGAACGGGCCTACTTCGATCGCATCGTCGGCGCAGAAGACGACCCCGCCTACAACGCCGGAGCCGGTCTCGGTTGGGTCGACGTCGGACGCAAGTGGGCCGGCGAGGCCGACGGCCCGTACACCTGGTGGTCGTGGCGTGGGCAGGCCTTCGACAACGACACCGGCTGGCGCATCGACTACCAGCTGGCGACGCCCGAGCTGGCGGCATCCGTCACCAACTATGCAGTCGACCGGGCTGCGGCCTACGACGAGCGATGGTCGGACCATACGCCTGTCGTTGTCGACTACGCCCTCTAACTCCATACGCCTGGCCCCACACTCCTGGCCCCACACCTTTCGCCCCACACTTTCGCCGCTCGCACTCTGTGCAGTGCGAGCGGCCCAGCACGAAAGAACGACACATGACGAAAACCCGTTTGTACTCAGGCATGCAGCCGTCGGCCGAATCTCTGCAGATCGGCAACTACATCGGCGCCCTGCTCAATTGGAAGTCGCTGCAGCAGACTCACGACGCGTTCTTCTCGATCGTCGACCTGCACGCGATCACCGTCGCGCAAGATCCGGCGCTGCTGCGCGAGAATACCCGCCGCACTGCCGCGCAGTACATCGCCGCCGGCATCGACCCCTCGGAGTCGACGCTCTACGTGCAGTCTCACGTTGCAGCCCACGCGCAACTGGCGTGGGTGCTGAACACCATCACCGGTTTCGGTGAGGCGGGCCGGATGACCCAGTTCAAGGACAAGTCGGCCCGTCACGGCCACGACGGCACCACCGTCGGGCTGTTCGCCTACCCGACTCTGATGGCCGCTGACATCCTGCTCTACGACGCCGAGATCGTGCCGGTCGGCGAGGACCAGCGTCAGCACATCGAGCTGACGCGCGATCTCGCGACCCGCTTCAACACCCGTTTCGGTGAGACGTTCGTGGTGCCGGAGGCCTCCATTCAGAAGGAGACCGCAAAGATCTACGACCTGCAGAACCCGACGGCGAAAATGTCGAAGTCTGCCGAGTCGCACGCGGGAATCATCTGGATGCTCGACGAGCCCTCTGTGACGGCGAAGAAGATCATGCGCGCGGTGACCGACGCAGACGGCGGGATCGTATTCGATCGCGAGAACAAGCCGGGCGTGGCCAACCTGCTCACGATCTATTCGGTGATGGCCGAACGCAGCATCGCCTCGCTCGAAGACGAGTATGCCGGGCGTGGCTACGGCGACCTCAAGAAGGGTCTCGCCGAGGTTGTCACCGGCACGTTCGGTCCGATCCGTGAGCGGGTGCTCGAACTGCTCGATGACCCTGCCGAGCTCGACCGTTTGCTCGCGCAGAACGCGGACAGGGCGGCATCCGTTGCCGATGCGACGTTGGCCAAGGCCTACGACCGCGTCGGCCTCTTGCCGCGGGTGTAGCCATGCAGCCCATCTCGCTCAGCTCGCCCCTGCTTCTGCTCGACCAACCGGTGCTTGCCGACGCCACGTTGATGTTCGAATTCTGTCAGGACCCTGTTTTCGAACGATTCCTCACCGTTCCGTGGCCCTACAACGCCTCCGATGCCGAAACATTCATCTCGCGGTATATACCGGGGGCGTGGAAGTCTGACGAAGAGTACACCTGGGCGCTGCGCGCTCCGGGCTCCACCGACCTCATGGGAATCATCTGTCTGCGGGTGCCGAGCGGGTCGATCGGCTTCTGGCTGGGAGCTTGCCATCGCGGCAATGGATTCATTCCCGAGGCCCAGCGGCTCGTCGCCGATTGGGCGTTCGCCGAGGGCATCGTCGAGGCAATCCATTGGGAGTGCCTGGTCGGAAACATCGCCTCGTCGCGGGTGGCTCGAAAGTCGGGGTTCACCTTCACCGGGGTGGGTCCGTCGCTGGCCGCCTATCGCGACGGCTCGCATCCGCCATCGTGGCAAGGCTGGCTGTATGCCGACGACGATCGTTTGCCGAAGGACGGCTGGCCCCAGGAGGTTCTGGCTCCATGACCGACATTTCGCCTCGTGTCGTGTTGTTCGACCTCGATGACACACTGTTCGCTCACCGCAACGCGGTGGCCGAGGGAATTCTGCGGCATATGCAGATGGCCGGCGGCGTCTTCGGCACCGCGGAACCGGCCGCAGCGATCACGCTCTGGAATTCGCTCGAAGAAGAGCACTATCACTCGTATCTGGCGGGACGGCTCGACTTTCAGGGTCAGCGCCGGGCCCGGGCTCGAGACTTTGCTGCGGCGCACGGCGTGGAGTTGGACGAGGCGGATGCCGGCGCGTGGTTCGACGCCTACTTCGTTCACTACCAGGAGAGCTGGAACCTGCACGAAGATGCCCTCCCCTGCCTCGACGCGCTCGAGCAGGCGGGTGTGCGGCTCGGTTTGATCACCAACGGCGATCTCGCCTTTCAGCGGCGCAAGCTGCAGGCGACCGGGCTGGAGTCGCGCTTCGAACAGGTGGTCGCCTCTGGATCAGTGGGCGTCGCAAAGCCCGACCCTGCCATCTTCATTCTCGCCTGCGAACTCTTCGGGGTGGCGCCGGCATCCGCCGTGTATGTCGGCGATCGCTTGCGCACGGATGCGATCGGTGCGGCATCGGCGGGTCTCACCGGGGTGTGGCTTGACCGCCACGGGGCGTCAGAGGCCACTCTCGCGTCGGCGGAGGCCTCGAAGGCCTCACCGGCCGCCTCCACTCCCCCTGTGGCAGGAGTCGGCACTCTCGAGGCGCCTGGGGCTGCCGGGGCTGCTGAGGCTGCTGAGACGGCTGAGGCGGCTCGTCTCGGCGTCATCCGCATCACGGGGCTGGCGGAGTTGCCCGCTGTGTTGAATCTGCCTCGCTCCCACTGACCCGTCGAGCGGTCGATCGGCTCGACCACCGCCATCCGTCGCGCGGGTTGGGTGCCGCTGCGCGCATTGGGGCCAACGCGCGCAGCGGCACCGGACCCGCGCAGCAGCTTTCGGCGGGAAGTGCCCCGCCTCCAGCGCAGTTGCACGGCTGCGAACGACAGAAGCCCGGGGCCACCTGAGTGGCTCCGAGCTTCCAGAGTGATCGAACTCGTGCCGGTTAGCGCACGTCGTCGTCGACCCAGTCGAGCGTCTTCGTGACCGCCTTCTTCCAATTGCGCAGCAAGCGGTCGCGCTCAGCGGAATCCATGTTCGGCTCCCAGCGTGCGTCTTCCTGCCAGTTCGCGCGCAGGTCGTCGAGGCCGTTCCAGAAACCGACGGCCAGGCCGGCCGCATAGGCCGCACCCAGTGCCGTCGTCTCGGCCACAACCGGACGCACCACCGGCACGTTCAGGATGTCCGCCTGGAACTGCAGCAAAAGGTTGTTGGCCGTTGCGCCGCCGTCAACCTTGAGCTCCGTCAGTGGCACACCGGAGTCGGCGTTCACCGCATCCAGAACCTCACGGGTCTGGAATGCGATCGCTTCGAGCGCAGCACGGGCGATGTGCCCCTTGTTCACGAACCGGGTCAGACCGACCAGCGCGCCACGGGCATCCGCTCGCCAGTACGGCGCAAACAGGCCGGAGAACGCCGGCACGAAGTAGGCGCCACCATTGTCGTCAACCGAAGCGGCGAGCGTCTCGATCTCCTCTGCGGAACCGATCATGCCGAGGTTGTCACGCAACCACTGCACGAGCGAGCCGGTCACCGCGATCGAGCCTTCGAGCGCGTAGTGCACCGGAGCATTGCCGAGCTTGTAGCCGACGGTGGTGAGCAACCCGTTCTTTGAGTGGATGATCTCGGTGCCGGTGTTGAAGATCAGGAAGTTGCCGGTGCCGTAGGTGTTCTTCGCCTCACCCTGGTCGAACGCCGCCTGACCGAATGTCGCGGCCTGCTGGTCGCCCAGGATGCCGGCCACCGGCACCTCGCGCAGCAACGAGTTCTGCCCGACGGTGCCGTAGACCTCTGACGAGCTCTTGATGGTCGGGAGCATCGACTTCGGCACGTTGAATGCAGCCAGGATCTCGTCGTCCCAGTCGAGGGTCTCCAAGTCCATGAACATCGTGCGCGAAGCGTTGGTCACGTCGGTCACGTGCACACCGCCGTCGATGCCGCCGGTGAGGTTCCAGAGAACCCACGAGTCGGTGGTGCCGAAGAGCAGGTCGCCGGCTTCCGCCTTTTCGCGAGCACCCTCGACGTTCTCGAGGATCCAGACGATCTTGGTGCCGGAGAAGTAGGTCGCCAAGGGCAGGCCGACCTTTTGCTTGAAGCGTTCGACACCACCATCGGCGGCGAGTCGGTCGACGATCGGCTGAGTACGGGTGTCCTGCCAGACGATGGCGTTGTAGACCGCCTCGCCAGTGTTCTTGTCCCAGACCACCGCGGTCTCACGCTGGTTGGTGATACCGACGGTGGCAATGTCATGGCGCGTCAGATTGGCCTTCGATAGTGCCTGACCGATGACCTCGCGAACGTTGTCCCAGATCTGCTTCGGATCGTGTTCGACCCAGCCGGCCTGCGGAAAGATCTGCTCATGTTCGAGCTGGCCGGTCGAGATGATCGACCCGGCCTTGTCGAAAATGATCGCGCGACTGCTCGTCGTGCCCTGATCGATCGCGATGACGTAATCGCCCATAGGTAACTCCTTCGTTATGCGTTATGAATGCGGTTCGTAATAAGAAAATTGAGTCGGCGACCGGGTGGTTGCCGGCGGATGCCGTCGGTTACGTCAGGAGCGGCAGCAGCACGATCGACAACCAGCCGGCGAGCAAACCGCCGATGATCGGGCCGACCACTGGAACCCACGAGTAGGACCAGTCAGAGCCGCCCTTGCCCTTGATCGGCAGGATGAAGTGCGCGATACGGGGGCCGAGGTCACGGGCTGGGTTGATGGCGTATCCGGTCGGGCCACCGATTGAGGTACCGATGACGAGCACGAGTAGAGCGACAGGCAATGCACCGAGAGCGGCAAGTCCGCCCTCACCCTGTCGTCCGCCACCGAAGGCGATCACCACGAACACCAGCACGAACGTGCCGATGATCTCGGTGATGAGGTTCCATCCGTAGGAACGGATGGCCGGACCGGTCGAGAAGACCCCGAGCTTGTTTGCCGCTACCGGCTCCTCGTCGAAGTGCTGCTTGTAGGCCAACCAGACAACGATGGCACCGATGATGGCCCCGATCAGTTCCGCTGCAATGTACGCCAGCGTTGAGCCGACGTTCACCGGGACCTGCGCACCACCTCCGAAGTTGTCGGCACCTGAGGCGATAACGCCGAGAACGACAGCCGGGTTCAGGTAGGCACCTGAGTTGTAGGCCACGATCACACCGGAAAAGACTGCGAAGCCCCATCCGATTGTGACCATCAGAAACCCGCCGCCGAGTCCCTTGGTCTTGGCCAGAGCGACGTTGGCGACGACGCCACAGCCGAGCAGCACGAGGAGGGCGGTTCCCACGACCTCCGACAGAAATGCAACACCGAGATTGTCCACTTTGACCCTTTTCCTAGAGGCGCGAGTAAGAAGTCACACTCTCGTGATTCTTGTGAAACCGTATCGGCTCCGCCTCACCCCTTTGGGGGGATTTCGATGCACATTTGTGCAACGTTCCGCGACCTGAAGGGCACCGGAGGACGTCAGTGACCCCTCCGGCCGGTCACGCTCAGGCGCTCGCGAGGGCCTCCTGGCGGTGCGGTGCCAGCACAACGCCGTGTGCTTCGGCGAGTTCCTGAACAGCAGCGGCGATCTCGGCGGTCGCCTGCACATCGTCCCAGCCGAGCACCGGTGCGACAAGCCCGGCGATCTCGGTGAGCAGGTCGAGGCTCAGGCCTCCGACGAAGGCCATACTGGTGCGGCGCAGAAGCACATCGACCAGGTGCACCACTGACTCGCTGGCCGCGAGGTACTCGATTTCCCGGCGGGAGTAGTCGGCGTTGTGACGGAGCGGCGCATCTGGCGCTTCGACAATCGAGGCGATCACGTCGGCAGCCCTGGTTCCGTAGCGGGCGAGCAGAGTGGTGGCACGCGGCACGCCCACCTCGTCGCCGTGCGCGGTCACCCAGACCTGGTGCGCGGCATCCGTGGTCGGAAAGCCCTTGCCGCCGCCGATGGCGAGGCCTTCGGTCGAGACGACGCGCGGCAGGTTGAGCAGGGTCAGGATGTCGCCGCTCAGGTGCTCAGCGAGGGCGCGGAAGGTGGTCCACTTGCCACCGACGAGGCTGAGCAGCGTGCCGGCGCGGGCGCCGAGCGGACGGGACTCGATGCGGTAGTCGCGGGAGACGAAACCGGGCGCTTCGTCGTCGTGCCGCGGAAGCGGGCGCACACCGGAGAAACGGTAGACGATGTCGGAGCGGTCGACGGCGACCTGCGGAAAAACGTGCGCGACGAGTTCGAAGAAGTAGTCGACCTCGGCCTCAGTGCAGCGGATGGGCTGGGTCATGTCGTGCTCAAGGTCGGTGGTTCCGACCAGAACGCGGCCCTTGAGCGGGTAGATCAGCACGATGCGTCCGTCGCTGTGCTCGAAGAAGATCTCCCGCCCGCCCGTTGCGGCCAGAAGTGCCGGGTTGTCGAGCACGACGTGTGAGCCCTTGGTACCGCCCATGAAGGTGCTGGCTTCGCCGAGCGCCTGATTGGTGAGGTCTGTCCACGGTCCGCTGGTGTTGACCACGATGTCGGCGGCAAAGCTGAATTCCTCGCCGGTGACGGTGTCACGCAGGCGCACACCATCCGCATCCATTCCGACAGCCTCGACATAGTTGGCGGCCCGAGCGTGCGGGCCGGCGTCGAGACCGTCGCGCAGCACGTCGAGGGCCAGTCGCTCAGGATCGTGCATCGATGCGTCGTAGTAGGTGGCCGTGTACTTGAGTGCCGGGTTCAGCTCGGGAAGCTGGCGCAGCGACTCCTTCGCACCGCGGAACTCGTGCCGGGGCACGCTGCCGCCGTCGCGCGAGAAGGAGTCGTAGAGGCCGAGGCCGAGCTTGATCAGCAGCGCACCGCGTTCCTGCGGCTTGCCCTGCTTGTGGGTGAGAAAACGCAGTGGGGCCGACAGCACACCGGAGAAGGTCGAGAAGATCGGCACGGTGGTCTTCAGCGGCTTGACGTAGTGCGGGGCGATCTTGATCAGCCCGTTGCGTTCTTCAACCGATTCCTTGACCAGACGGAATTCGCCATTTTCGAGGTAGCGGATGCCGCCGTGAATCATGTGCGACGACGCGGCCGATGCGCCGGAGACGTAGTCACCGCGATCGACGATCGTCACATCGACGCCCTGCAGGGCCAGGTCGCGGAATGTCGCAATGCCGTTGATCCCCGCACCGATGACGAGCACCTGGGCGTTCGGACGCTCCGTGAGAGCTGACGTTGATTTTGACCTTGGCGTGACGTTTGAAGACTTCACGGACTCACCTCTACTGTCGTGTCGGCTTGCAGCGGGGCGAGCCGTGTGTATGAATACAGCTTGAACAATCCGTCACAAACGGTCAAGCTGGATGAACATACGTGCAAGGAGTCACAATGGGTCTGACAGACGACGAAATGCAGTCCGATCGCACCCGCGGTGCGCTCACTGCCGCACACCTGTATTACATGCAGGACCTGACAATGGATGCGATCGCGCAGGAGCTCCACACCTCCCGATCCTCGATTTCACGCCTTCTCAGCCATGCTCGGGCCAGCGGATTGGTGGACATCCAGATCCACTCCCCCCTCGAGTTGCCTGCTCGCCTGCAGAGCGAGATTCTCACCAAGTTCGGGGTCACCGCGCACGTCGTTCCGGTGCCAGACCAGGTCAGTGACGTCGACAGGTTGAACCGTGTCGCGCTCTCCACTGCACGTATTCTCGGACAGTTCTTTGACTCGAACATGTCAATGGGAATCGCGTGGGGTTCAACGGTCAGCGCGATCTCGCGCCACTTGGTTCCGAAGCAAACCCACAATTCGCACATTGTGCAGCTGAACGGCGCAGGCAATACCCGCACGACCGGCATCGGCTACGCGAGCGAGATTCTGCGGCGATTCGGCGACTCGTACGGCGCCCACGTTCAGCAGTTTCCTGTGCCGGCATTCTTCGATGACCCCGGAACGAAATCGGCGATGTGGCGAGAGCGCAGCACGCAGCGCCTGTTGGAACTCCAATCGAAGATGGATGTCGTTCTGTTCGGCATCGGATCTCCGTTCGCCGAGATTCCCAGTCACGTCTACAGCGGCGGCTACCTCGAGTCGGCAGACTACGACGAGCTGAGTCAAGACGGGGTCGTCGGCGATGTGGCGACCGTCTTCTATCGCTCAGACGGCTCGACGGACGGGATCGCCTTGAACGCTCGCGGAACGGGCCCCGAGTTCAGCGTGCTCCGTCGAATCCCGCGGCGTATCTGCGTCGTATCTGGCCGATCAAAGGTCTCGAGTCTGCTCGGAGCGCTTCGAGCAGGACTCGTGACCGATGTGATTCTCGACGAAGGCACGGCCCGGTTGCTGTTGGAATCCGCCGACAGCACACCGACCCGCGAGTAGCGCTACCAGCGGCGGGCGACCTCTTCAGCCCACCCGAAGACCCGTTCGACCCGGTAAACCCGACCCGATTCCGAGGTCACCGTTCCGTCGAAGTAGCCGAAGACCTGATCTTCCCTGCTGAGAAAGATCAGTCGGTTGTAGCGGGATGCCCGGTTGTAGACGGGCGTGAAGTGGAGGTCGACTCTGTCGCTCGTGATCGTCCACGGTGCGAGCCAGTCTGACGTGTCATAGTTCCAGTCGATGTCGGAGCTGATCTTCTCGATTCGGCCGTCGATGCGCAGTGCGTTCTCGGTCGACGGGGTGCCGTCGGTCCATTTTGCCCCGAACTGCAGACCGATCTCATGGCCATCGGTTGTTCCGCTGCCGGATGCCCAGTTCCACAGAATCGAGTACGGCCACCGGCCGCGACCGTGATCAAGCGTCGCATACGCGCCTTCGCCGCGCTCGATGGCGTGCTGGACTCCGTCGACGGAGATGACACCCTGCACCTGCAGGCAGTTGTCTTTGCGCGTGTATTGAAAGCGTCGGTCGTCCCACGGAACGACAACCCCCATGAACTCATGGTCGCGCGGCTCGAAGACGTCGAGTTCGGCGCTCAGTCGCTCGCCGACGAGGGAGAGGTGGGTGCCCGTCGCCGTGGGAGTCATCCGAATTGTCAGCCGTTTGCCCTTGCCCTCCATGGGAATGACCCCCGTCACGCCGGGCAGAGCGTTCTTGCGCGGTGGCAACCACCGCACCTCGACCTCAGACACCGCCGTCAGGGTGTGCAGGTCGAGGGAGAAGGCAGCCAACGTCGACCGATAGTCAGAATGGGAGATGTTGAGCGCGAAGACCTGGGTGGGGGTCGCAATGCACCAATATTCAAAGCGCTTGTTGCGCCCCCAACCCCGGAGGTTCGGGCGAACCATGGCGCTGCGACTCCAGCCGACGGCCTGCGGATTCAGCCTTCCGTTCGGCAGGCAGAGATCAACAGGTTCGAGAAGTTCGATTTCGTGCTTCGCCACTGTCTGGGCGCGGCCATTACCAGTGCGACTGTCGTGCGTGCGGCTCATCGTTATCCCTTTGTCGCGCTCTCGGCGAGTCCCTTGACCAGCCACTTTTGCACCAGCAGAGCGAACACGATCAGGGGAAGAACCGTAATCGTACCGACGGCGGCCAGCTGACCCCACATCGCACCGTTCTCGGTGTCGGCGGCCATGCCTGCGATCGCGACCGGAATCGTCGCCGCATTGCGGTTGGTCAGAACGAGGGCGAACAACAGTTCTTCCCACGCCAGAATGACGCTGAAGATCAGAGTCGAGATGAGGCCCGGCATCGAAATGGGCACGATGATCCGAAAGAACGCGCCGAGCCGGGAGGTGCCGTCGATCATCGCCGACTCTTCGAGCTCCTTCGGCAGCGCCAGGAAGAACGACCGCATCAGCCACATCACATAGGGAATGAGGAAGGTGCAGTAGGCCAGGATCAGGGTGATGTGCAGGTCGGTGATGTTGAGTTTGCGCGCGACCAGAAACATCGGCACGGCGAGGGCGATCGGCGGCACTCCGCGTGAGACCAGGATGAGCACGCCGATTGTCGCTGCCCCCTTGATCCGCAGGCGCGACAGCGCATACCCGGCCATCGCACCGGCGACGACCGAGAGAACCGAGGCGCCGATCGCGACGATCACGGTATTCATCATGCGGTGCGGGATGTCCGCGGCATCCATGTAGCTGCCGTAGTTCGAGAAGGTGATGGGGGCGAAGAACGACGGCGGCGTGGTGAAGATGTCCGTCGGAAGTTTGAATGAGGTGGCGACCATCCAGATCACCGGAACGAGAAAGAGGAAGCAGGCGACCACGCCGGAGATGATCCTGACGTTGGCCCCTGTGCGACTCTTCAAACGTTTGCGGGTGGGTCGGAGCGTGAGAGTGCTCAAAACCTGTCCTCCAATTTCTTGCTCATGGCCAGGAAGATGAGCGTGAGTATCACCGTGATGATGAGGATGATCACGGCCATCGCCGACGATTCTCCGAACTTGAGCGAGCGGAACGCCTGTTCGTAGATATACAGGTTTACGACGTTGGTCGACTGTCCAGGCCCACCGCGGGTGGCGGCGAGGGCGATGTCGAACATCTTGACGGCACCGAGCCAGCGCACGACGAAGGTGGCGGCAATGATCGGTGCCAGCAACGGCATCGTGATGTAACGCAGCGTCTGCCACCAGCGGGTGCCATCGACGGCCGCGGCTTCGAAGACATCCTGCGGCAGCGCCATCAGAGCGGCGGATGCGATCAGCACGATGAACGGGGTCCAGCGCCAGGTGTCGATCATGACGATGCTGACCATGGCCAGGGTCGGGTCTCCCAGCCAGTCAACGGTCGGCAGTCCGACCAGACTTCCCATCCAGTTGAAGACGCCCCAGAGCGGGTCGAGGAGCATTTTCCAGACCCCACCGGCAACAACGGGAACGATGACCATGGGGATGAGGAAGAGGGCGCGGATTAGGCCGCGCCCCCTCCACTCGGCATTGATGAGGAATGCGATCCCAAAACCGAGGAACATCTGAATCGGGAGGGCCAGCACCAGATAGATGGCGGTGACCTTCATCGAGTTCAAGAAACCGCGGTCAGTGAGCACTGTGGCGTAATTCTCCCAGCCCACCCATTCGGAGGGGGCAAAGGTCGCCAGGTCCAACTTCGCAAAGCTGATCTGCACCGTGTACAAGAGCGGGTACGCGAGCACAGCGAGGAGCAGGACTGCAGCGGGGACCATAAACGTCCAGCGGTCGAAGAAATCGAGTACTCGATACTTCTGGAATCGTCGACCGGACTTCGACTGCGCAAGACCGCTGATCGGCTTTGCAATTTGGATCGCATTCATAGTGTTACTTCAGGAGTTTCGTGATGTCGGCGGACATGGTGTCCACTGCTTCTTGTGCGGTGATCTGGCCGGGGATGGCTTCGCCTGTCTGGTCAGCAAGGATCTGCTGCACAGCGTCGGATTCGACCATGCGCGGGCGCCACATCTGTCCAGCGTCGACGGCCTCGAAGCCTTCCTTGATCGCGGCGAAGACCGGAACGAGCCATTCCTGCTCCGGAGTCGAGTTCAGGGTCGACTGGCGCGCGGGGAAGACTCCCAGGGTGTTCGACTGCCATTTCTCGCCGGCCTTCGAGGTCAGCCACTGCACGAGAGCCCAGGATGCCTCGGGGTGGGCGCTCTTGGAGCTGATCGCTGCGCTCCACACACCGCGGTGTGCGCCGGCGGATGCGCTGCCGACGGGGAGAGTCTGGATGCCGACCTGCTCAGGGGTGAGCGTGGTCGTTGTCGGGTCGACAGCGGTTCCACGGTAGACGCTTCCCCAGGTGAACATCGTGGCGAGGCGGCCCTGACGGAATGCCTCGAGCGGCTCGTTGAACTGCCAGGTTGACGCTCCGGGAGGGGCGTACTGCAGCAGATCCATCTGGGTCTGAAGCGCTTCGACGCCCTTCTTGTTGTCGAAGGCAACCGTGCCGTCATCGTCGAGCAGCTTTCCGCCATTCGAGTTCAGAATCGTCTGCCAGATTGTCGGCGTCAGGCTGTCGCGCACGAAGTAGGTTCCGACAGCCCAGGCGTCGACGGCGCCATCGCCATCGGTGTCCTGCACCAACTTCGGAGCCTGCTCCATGTACTCATCCCAGGTGATCTCCGGGGTGGGCGCCTCAAGGCCGGCCTTTTCATAGAGCGACTTGTTGGTGAACATCATCAACAGGTTGCTGCGTGTGGGAACGCCGTACTGCTTACCGTCCCATTCGCCGGCGGCGAGCGCGGCCGGGTAGAAGTCATCCCAGTCGTAGTCCTCGTCGGTCCACGCGGCAGCGCCGGCCTTCAGGTCAAGCAGCCCACCGGTCGATGCGATCTGCGGAATCCAGTTGTCATCGGCCATCACGATGTCGTAACGCGGCTCCGGCGCTGTCATCTCCAGCAGCGTCTTCGAGAGCTGGTCGCCATAGGGAACACCTTCGATGTTGACCTTGATGTTCGGGAATTCCTTGTTGAACTCCGGAACCATGTTCTCTTGCCACTGCTTGGCGTATCCGTCGTTCGCGATCATGGTGATCTCGACCGGCTTGTCGGCCGTGCCGAGCCCGCCGCCGTCGACGGCAGCAGGAGCATCGTTCGATGCCGTTGCACAACCGCCCAGGCTGAGGGCGAGCGCGGCGGTGACGCCACCGGCGATCAGGGTACGACGCATCCGCCGCCCGTTTCCGTGATTCATCTGCATCATTGCAACCTCATTGTTTTCTGTGGTGGGGATGGAGCTAGGGGGATGGAGCAGCTGTGGGGGCACCGCTTTCACCCACGCTGCAGTGCAGCGGTGGGACTCTGCGGGTGAAGCGGTGGCGCCAGAGTTCGGCTCAGATTACGAGTGGTTAATCACGGCGGCCAAACGCCCTGCACAGGTGTGCAGGAAAGTAGCTGGCGGGCGGTTGATTCGTCGATGATCAGGTCGGTGATGAGCCGTCCGGCCAGGGCGCCGTGCAAACTGGCGAGCTTGCTGGCATCGCTGACGACGCAGATTCGCCGAGGCACCGACCGCAGAAGATCCAGGCTGGGACCGCTCGAGCGAGAGTTCATCGCGATATCGGCCCAGGAGCCGTCCGAGCGGTAGAACACCGTCGCGACATCGCCGACCACGCCCTGCGTCTGCAGCTCGGCGAAGTCGGCAGGGTCGATGTACCCCGACTTGTACACGTGCCCGGGAATGTTGGAGTACGGGTCACCCACGCCGAACAGAGCGACATCCATGCGCGATTGCACATCGAGAACGCGACGGATGCTGCGCTCCTCCCACATCGCAACCCTGGTCGACGGGTTATCGAAGAACGCAGGTGCGGGAAACTGTTGCACGTAGGCGCCATAGGCATCACCGAAACGGTGCAGGATCTCGCTGGCGTAGACGATGCCGGTGCTGCGGGTGTGGGCGGCGCCATTGAGCTGAACGATCGTCGAATTGTGGGTGGTTTTCGGCACCACGTGTCGGCTGACTGCGCTGATCGTTGATCCCCACGCGACACCGATGGTCGCGTTCGATCCGACGAACATGTTCAGCAGACGGGCAGCGCTCCCGGCCACCCGTTCGAGCCGGTCGGCGCTGTTCACCTGGTCAGGCACCGGCACGATGTAGGCGTTCACCCCGAAGGCAACCTTGAGACTGTGTTGCAGACGAGGAATGCGCTCGTGCGGCGACTTGACCTGAATGTCGACGAACCCGCTCTTGCGCGCATAGGAGATGAGCCGCGAGACCGATGATCGCGACGTGCCCAGCTCCTCGGCGATGGCCCCCATGGTGAGGTCCTGGATGTAGTAGAGATGTGCGGCTTTCAGCGCCGACTTCGTCTGCTCTGCGATCTCGGTCATGCGGCACCTCCCCTCGTGCTGCTCGCTACGGCTCGGTGCGTCATCAGAACGCCGCCAAGCCGGTCAGCGCCCGGCCGAGGATGAGGGTGTGGATGTCGTCGGTGCCTTCGTAGGTGCGCACGGATTCAAGGTTGGCCATGTGTCGCATCACCGGGAACTCCGAGGTGATCCCGTCACCGCCGAGGAGTGATCGTGCCGTCGATGCGATGGCGATCGCTTCGCGCACGTTGTTGAGTTTTCCGACGCTGATCTGTTCGGGGGTGAGCGTTCCGCGCTCTTTCTGACGACCGATGTGCAGGGCCAGCAGCATCCCCTTTTCGTACTCGACGAACATCTCGGCCAGCTTCTGCTGCACCAGTTGGTTTGCACCGAGGGGACGACCGAAAACGCTGCGCTCGGTGGAACGGGTGACGGCAGCGTTCAGGCAGGAGCGGGCTGCGCCCATTACTCCCCACACGATGCCGAACCGCGCCTCGTTCAAGCAGCTGAGTGCCGCGGAGAGCCCCGTGACGCCGGGCAGGAGCGCATCGCCAGAGACGCGAACGGAGTTGAACTCCACGTCGCACTGCACGGATGCCCGCATGGACAGCTTCGTGTCGATCGGGCGGGCCACGAAACCGTCGGCGTCAGTGGGAACGATGAAGCCACGGATGCCCTCGTCGGTGCGGGCCCAGACAATGGCGAGGTCGGCCTCAGAGGCCAACCCGATCCACCGCTTCGTGCCCGTGATCACCCAACCATCGCCGTCTCGGTCGGCTCTGGTCACCATGGCAGCGGGATCACTGCCTCCGTGCGGTTCGGTGAGGGCGAAGCACCCGAGCACCGCTCCGGTCGCCATATGCGGAAGAAACTCTTGCTTCTGCTGCTCTGAACCGAAATGCCAGATGGCCGACATCGCCAGTGAGCCTTGCACGGAGACCAGAGTGCGCCATCCGCTGTCGACTGCTTCAAACTCCAGGCAGGCGAGGCCATAGCTGACGGCACTCGCCCCGGCACAGCCGTAGCCGGTGAGGTGCATTCCGAGGAATCCGCCGGCGCCGAGCTCGGCGACGATCTCCCGCCGAAAATGCTTGTTCTCGAAGTCGGCGTCGATGACGGGCGCAATCAGCGTCGTGGCCAGGTCGCGGGCACGCGTCTGCCAGTCGATCTCTGCGGGCGAGAGCAGAGCGGTGAGATCGAAGAGGTCGTCGATGCGGTTCACTGGGCGTCTCCTTCGACGTTCGCTGTCTCTGTGCTTGTCGCTTCTGTGCTTGTCGCTTCTGTGCTTGTCGCTTCTGTGCTTGTCGCTTCTGTGCTTGTCGTTTCTGTGCCCGCTGTTTCTGGGGCCGCCGGCCGCCGGGCGTTCAGCCAGTCCATGACCAGCCCGTGTGCACTGCCGAGAAGCGGTGGGGCGACCTCGTAGCTCGCCGGGGTGCGCGAATAGCTCACCGGATGCCGAATGGTGCGGATCGCGCGCTCGTCGGTTCCCGCGACAACAATCGGCTCCAGACCGATCTGGTCGGCAAAGTCGATGCCCTGCCCCAGGGTGTTGATCGGGGCGCAGGGAACGCCGAGCGCCGTCAACTCATCGAACCAGTGCTGCACCGACTCGGTAATCAACCGGCGGCGAAGAAGGATGCGCAAGTCATCGCGGTGGGTGTTGCGCCCGAGCACGGTCTGAAAGCGGACATCGTCTGCCAACTCGGGCACCTCGACCAACGTACAGAGGCGCCGAAACTGCGCGTCGTTGCCGACGGCGACGATGATGTCACCATCGGCAGCCGGGAACGGCTCGTAGGGGTAGAGGCTCGGATGCTGGTTACCCATGCGGGTGGGAACGACACCGGCCATCGCGTACGCGGCTGACTGGTTGACCAGGCTCGACAGCGCAGACGTCAGGAGGTTGAGTTCGATCTGTTGGCCGGCGCCCGTTTCGTCGCGATGGTGGAGTGCGCCGAGAATTCCGATGGCGGTGTGCATCCCCGTCATCACATCGAACAGGGCAACGCCGACGCGATACGGCTCGGTCTCTGCGCCGCCGGTCAGGCTCATCATTCCCGAGATGGCCTGCACGCTGAGGTCGTACCCGGCATACTTCGCGCCGAGTCCGGTTCCAAAGCCCGTGATCGAGGCATAGATGAGGCCGGCGTGATCCGCCGACACCGTGTCGTAGTCGAGACCGAAGCGAGCCATTCCGCCCGCCTTGAAATTCTCGACGACAACATCGGCGTGAGAAATCAACTCGGCGGCCGTTGCCTGATCGGCCGGGTCGGCCAGGTCAAGCACAACGGAGTGCTTGTTGCGGTTCACGGAGAGAAAGTAGGTGGCCTCATCATCGACGACCGGGGGCATCCACGATCGAGTGTCGTCGCCGGCAGGGCTTTCGACTTTGATGATCGTGGCGCCCATGTCTCCGAGAAGCATGGTGCAGTAGGGGCCGGCGAGCACCCGGGTGAAGTCGACAATGACAACCCCGCTCAGCGGACCGCTGCGTGGCTGGTCGAACTCATGGGTGTGCGACTCGCTCATGCGTGCTGCTCCGGGCTGATTAGGGTGAGCGTCTCGGCCACGCACGCCGGTTTGTCGCTGCCTTCAAGCTCGATTTCGTGTCGAATCGTCACCATCACCCCTGCGGGCGACGGAACAACGGAGAGCAACTGTGCTCGATCGCGGATGCGGGCCCCCGGACTCACGCGGGCGGGAAACCGCACTCGGTTGAAGCCGTAGTTCACGGTCTTCGAGATCCCGGTGATCGCATACGCCTTGCGGGACAGCTGCGGAATCAGCGAGAGAGTGAGCAGCCCGTGAGCGACCGTTGCGCCGAACCCGCTGGCCGCCGCGCGCTCGGCGTCGACGTGAATCCACTGGTGATCGCCCGTCGCATCAGCAAACGCGTCAATGTGCTGCTGCTCGATAGCCATCCACTGACTCATCCCCAGCTCGGCACCGACGAGCGTCTCAAGCTCGCTCACTCCCGCGATGGCACGCACCCGACGACTCCTGTTCCGCGGCTGACAGGAGAACGTCAGCGCATTAGTGTAATTAGTATACTAAACCCACTTAGCCCTGATGTCTACCTGAATCACGGGACCCCACCACGACCGATGAATGCGCAGGACATGCTCAGCACGCCGATCAATCTCGACTTCTACCTTCTGAACGATCTTCTCAGTGATGACGAGCGCGCTCTTGTCGCGCGGGTCAGGACGTTCGTCGACACCGAACTCCTCCCTGTCATCAACGACTACTGGGAGCGCGCCGAGTTTCCGATGCAACTCGTGCCCCGGCTGGCGGAGCTCGGCATCATCGGCACGACGATCGAGGGGTACGGATGCCCCGGAATGTCGCGTCTCGCTGCGGGCATGGTGGCCTTGGAGATGTCGCGCGGCGACGGCAGCATCAACACGTTTCTGGGAGTGCAATCCGGCCTGTCGATGGGGTCGATCAACCTGCTCGGCAGCGAGGAGCAGAAGCAACGCTGGCTTCCGCAGATGGCAACCCTCGACAAGATCGGCGCTTTCGCCCTCACCGAGCCTGACCACGGTTCTGACTCCGTCGCCTTGGAAACCACGGCACGACTCGACGGCGACCACTACGTCATCGACGGCCACAAACGGTGGATCGGCAACGGTCACATCGCCGATGTCGTCGTGCTCTGGGCGCGCGACGTCGCAGACAACAAGGTCAAGGCATTCATCGTCGAGAAGGATGCCGCCGGCGCCTATCCGCACGGCTATGTGCCCGAAGTGATCACCGGAAAAGTCGGCAAGCGGGCGATTCTGCAGGCCGACATCCGAATTGACGGGCTGCGGGTTCCCGTCGCCAACAAGCTCGCATACGCCGAGTCATTCCGCGATGCCAGCACGGTGCTGGCAGCCACGCGAAGCGGCGCCGCGTGGGAGGCCGTCGGGCACGCCACCGCCGCATACGAGGCTGCGGCGCGCTACGCGATGGAACGCATCCAATTCGGCAAGCCGATCGCCGCACATCAGCTGGTGCAGAACAAGCTCGCCAATATGCTCACCGAACTCACCGCCATGCAGCTGATCTGTTTTCGCGTCGCCCAGCTTGCCGACCTCGGCCAGCTCACCGGACCCATGTCGTCGCTGGCGAAGATGCACACCGCACAGAAGGGTCGCTGGATCTGTTCGTCGGCGCGAGATCTCCTGGGCGGCAACGGCTTGCTTCTCGACAATCACGTTGCCCGCCATCTGACCGACATGGAAGTTGTGCACACCTACGAGGGCACCGACTTTATTCAGTCGCTTCTGATCGGCCGAGATATCACCGGCATCTCGGCCTTCAGATAGGCCGCGAGCCCCATTTTCGAACCGAGGAGAATCATGACTTTTCAGAACAAGAGCGCCATCGTCACCGGCGCCGCACAAGGAATCGGGGCTGCTACAGCCCTCCGTCTTGCGGCAGGCGGATGCGTCGTCGGCGTCGCCGATATCAATGCAGAGGCCGCGCAGGCCACGGCCGAGCGGATCTCTGCCGACGAACGGGTGGCCGCCGCCGGAGGCCGAGCGGTGGCACTTGCCGTCGACGTCACAGACGAGAACGCCGTCACCGACGCATTCGATCGCTTCGCCGGCGCACACGGCGGTCTCAGCATCCTGGTCAACAACGCCGGCATCACCCGGGACAATCTGCTGTTCAAGATGAGCGCCGCCGAATGGAATCTGGTGCTGAGCACCAATCTCACGAGCGCCTATCTGTGCACGAGCGCGGCACAGCGTTTCATGGTCAACGCGAAGTACGGGCGAATCGTGAACTTGAGCAGTCGTTCGGCGCTCGGAAACCGGGGGCAAGCCAATTACGCGGCAGCCAAGGCCGGCATTCAAGGGCTGACTGCGACCCTGGCCATCGAACTTGGCCCGTTCAATATCACCGTCAACGCCGTCGCGCCCGGGTACATCGCCACACCGATGACGGAGGCCACCGCAGAGCGGCTGGGCTTCGACGCCGTCGAACACCAGCGCATCGTTGCGGAGCGCACTCCGCTCGGCCGGGTCGGTCAACCAGACGAGGTCGCCGCCGCCATCGCGTTCTTCGCGAGTGACGACGCCTCCTACGTGTCGGGTCAGACTCTCTACATCAATGGGGGCGCGCGCTAGAGAGCCCAGCCGCCGTTGGTCGAGGAGCGAGCGCCAGTGAGTGTCTCGAGACCTCTCGAGCCGATGTTCGAACTCACGCCGAGTTCAAGGATTGGCTCGCGAGATCTCGAGACGCGGCCTCCTGCGTCGGCTGCTCCTCGATCAACGAAACGGTCGCGCGGGTCGGCTGCCGCTGCGCGGGTCGGGGCCGACCCGCGTGGCGGCGCCCGACCCGCGTGGCGACCCGGCAGCTCGCGCTAGCGTGCGACGCGCGGCGGCCAATCCCCGGCCCTGAGCACTGTCGCATCCAGGTTGCCCCTGGAATCGACGACTGCCTCGAACGCGCGCAGATGCTTCTCCATGGCAGAGGCGGCCCGGTCGCCGCGGCCGGCGGCGATGTGTTCGACAACTCGTCGGTGGGCGGCATGAGCGCCGTGGAGGTCGGCAGAGTCGAGCCCCTCCTCTGGAGTGTGCCAGGCGGCGATCTCCAGAATCACCTTGACGGTGACTCGATAGAACTCATTTCCGCACGCCTCGGCAATCAGATCGTGAAACGACACGACGGAGTCGAGCGGGCCCAGATCTTCCGCGGTCGCGCGCACCATGCCCGCGATCTGCTCCGGCGTGGCTGCGGATGCCGCGAGACGCGCCGCCTGCGGCTCGACCACACAGCGAAACTCGAACAGCTCCCGCAACGTGGCATCGGAGAGCGCAAGCAGCACAGCCATCGAGCGCGTGCTCTGATTGACGTCTGGTCGGCTGACCTGGATCCCGCCCTGCGGTCCGCGCCGAGTGACGATGAGCCCCTCTGACTCGAGGAGGCGCAATGCCTCGCGCACCGTCGCCCGGCTGTAGCCAGTGGTGTCGATCAGCTCGCTCTCACCCGGAAAGTTGGTGCCACTGGGCAATTTGCGTCGCAAGATGTCGTTGCGCAGATCGTTCGCGAGCAGCGACGACGCTTTGGGAATTCGGGACTTCGGCCAGGGCTTCGCGACTGCATCCGTCGATCGCATTGTGTCGCCCCCCTCGTTGCTCACCATTGTCGTCTCATCCTTGTAGTTTCATGTCTGCAGTTCGGTCATGCGCGCGGCCCGATCCCGAGCGCGATGGTCTTCGAGTGCAGATAAGAGTCCAACGCCTCCGTGCCGTTCTCTGCGCCGATTCCCGACAGATTCACTCCGGAGAACGGCACCTGGGCCAGGCTCACCGAGAAGGAGTTCACGCCGACCATTCCGACTTCCAGCTCTTCCGACGCCCGCGTCGCGGTGGTCAGATCGTTGGTGAACAGATACCCGGCGAGCCCATAGGGAGTGCTGTTGGCCCGCTCGATGGCTTCGCCGAAACTGCTGAACGTCGAAATCGGCGCCACCGGACCGAAGGGTTCAGTCTGCATGATCGCGGCGTCGTCAGGCACGTCGAGGAGCACCGTCGGAGAGTAGAAGGAGCCAGGGAGCTCGGGGATGCGCGCTCCCCCGACGGCGACGGTCGCCCCGTGCGCCACGGCATCCGCCACGAGCTCTTCGACGGCCACGAGCCGCCGCTCACTCGTCAACGGTCCGACCTGGGAGCCCTCGTCGAGTCCTGGACCCACCCGAAGTGCAGCGGCCACCGCGATGAACTCGGCGATGAACGCTTCGGCAATGCTGTCGTGCACGTAGAAGCGCGTGGGCGCGACGCATACCTGTCCGGCATTTCGAAACTTGCCGATCGCACACATCCGCGCGGCCGCAATCGGGTCGGCATCGGCGAAGACGAGCACGGGGGCATGCCCGCCGAGTTCCATCGACACATTGGTGATGTTGTCGGCGGCAGCCTTCATGAGGTGACGGCCCACCTGCACCGATCCGGTGAGGCTCAGTTTCTTGATCACGGGCGAGCTGAGAAGATGCGCGCTGATCTGGGCTGGATCGCCCAACACCACTCCGAGAACACCATCAGGAAGCCCGGCGTCGGTCAGAGCGCGTGCCAGTTCCAGCGCGGCGCTGGGCGCCTCCTCCGCCGGCTTGAGAATGATTGAGCATCCGGCGGCGAGCGCAGGGGCAAGCTTGCGTGCCGGCAACAACGCGGGAAAGTTCCACGGGGTGAACGCCGCAACGGCGCCGACGGGCTCCCGCACCACGAGCAGGCGCAGGTCCGCTTGGGCCGAGCCGACGCTGCGACCGTAGATCCGTTTCGCCTCGTCGGCGTACCAGTCGAACTGGTCGATCGCGGCCCCCACCTCCAGCCGAGCTTCGGCGAGAGTCTTGCCCTGTTCGGTCGTCAGCACACGCGCGATGTCTTCGTGCCGTTCGGCCAGGATCCGGGCGGTGCGTCGCAGCACTGCGCTTCGCTCCCACGGCGTCGTGGCCTTCCATACGGCGGCGCCACGGCTCGCTGCCGCGAGAGCGCGGTCGAGGTCCTCAACGCTGGCCACCGGAATTGTGCTGACGACGGCGCCGTCGGCAGGGTTGATGACGTCCTGTGTGCGCAGGGTCGATGATGCAGTCCAGGTTCCATCGATCAGCATTGATTCGGTCCGCACCTTGGCCGTCACTTTCGTCTCTAGTCCGCCACGGTCACTCCGATGTCGGCGAGGGCACCCGCCACTCCTAGCCCAAGAGTAACGAGTCGCCTCCGAAATGGATGATTCGGTGCACACACGTGCGTCACACGGCCCAACAGCTGCGTTTTCTGCACACTTGTGCTCCCGACAACGCGGCCCGCCCGCGATTGTGTGACGTCACATGCCGCATCTGTTTCGCGGGAATTATCTCGGTTGAGCCTTCGTTGAGCTATAACTGAAGATAAGAAACGTGCTCCGGGGTCGGTGAGAATCCGAACCGGCGGTGAAAGTCCGCGAGCCGAGTCGGTTGAACAGCGAGAGCTGAACAGTCGAGACGGTTGAGCTGGTGAAATTCCAGCACCGACGGTTAAAGTCCGGATGGGAGGCGCACGAGTCGAAAGGTCTGTCAGACCTCTCGACGGGTTTCGTCAACGCTCGACGCCCAAAATCCCCCGGAGTTTCGTTACCGAAACGAATGAGGGTGGAGATGGCGCAGCAGTCAGATCACGAAGCTGCAATTCTCGACGCTGCAACGCTTGAAACTGCAATGCGGCGAGCGTTGGAGTTGGCGACTCAAGGGCCGGCCAGGGGCGTGAATCCTCAGGTCGGCTGCGTGATTCTTGACGCCGACGGCCGGCAGATCGCCGGAGGCTGGCACCGCGGAGCCGGCACCGCCCATGCCGAGGTCGACGCCCTCTCTCAGCTGGCGCCCGGCGCCGCGCGGGGCGCTACGGCAATCGTCACGCTCGAGCCGTGCAACCACACCGGGCGCACCGGCCCCTGCGCCCAGGCTCTCATCGACGCCGGAATCACCCGCGTCGTCTATGCCGTGTCAGATCCGGGTGTTGCCTCAGCGGGTGGTGCCGAGCGGTTGCGCACGGCGGGCGTCGCCGTGCAGGCCGGGCTGCTCGCCGACGAAGCGACGGCGTTGATCGCCGATTGGCTGGCCGCTGCCCGGTTGGGGCGCCCCGTTGTCACACTCAAATGGGCGTCGAGTCTCGACGGACGTGCCGCAGCAGATGATGGCAGCAGCCAGTGGATCACCGGACCGGCGGCCCGTGCCGACGTGCACCGGCGTCGTGCCGCCTCCGATGCGATCATCGTCGGCACCGGCACGGCCCTCGCCGACGATCCGTCACTGACCGCTCGGGATGCCAACGGGGAGTTGCTGAGTGAGCAGCCGGTTCCCGTCGTCATCGGCACGCGCCCCATCCCCGACAGCGCCGCGCTGCGCCGGCACCCACACACGCCGCTGTTCTTCGACACCACTGACCTGGCCTCCGTGCTGCGCGAACTGCATGCCAACGGCATCCGTCACGCCTTCATCGAGGGCGGACCGACACTGGCCAGCGCCTTCGTCGCGGCCGGCCTGGTTGACGAATACCTCATCTATCTCGCACCCACCCTGCTCGGCGGCAGTCGCACCGCACTCGGCGAGATCGGCGTCGGACGCATCGACGAGCAGCACCGCCTCACCATCGACCGCATCGAACAGCTCGGCGACGACTTTCTCGTCGTCGCACGACCAGAGAAAAGGAACTGACATGTTCACCGGAATCATCGAGGAACTCGGCCGCATCGAACGGGTGGAACGCAGCGCCGACGCCGTTCGGCTGACCATCCGCGGCCCCCTCGCCGTCACCGGCGCCGCCCACGGCGACTCGATTGCTGTCAGCGGGGTCTGCCTCACCGTCGTCGAGCAGACGCCCGTCACCTTCACCGCAGATGTGATGGAGCAGACCCTGCGCATGTCAACGCTCGACGGTGCAGTCGCCGGAACCGCGGTGAACCTCGAACGCGCCGCGCTGGTCGGCGACCGACTCGGCGGGCACATCGTGCAGGGTCACATCGACGGCACGAGCACACTCCTCGCCATCACCCCTGGCGATGCCTGGCGCGTGCTGCGGTTCAGTCTCGACCCGACCCTCGCCCGACTCGTCGTCGACAAGGGCTCCATCGCCATCGACGGGGTGTCCCTGACCGTGAGCAGCATCAGCGACGCGGCCGAGGCCGACCAGTGGTTCGAGGTCTCGTTGATTCCTGAAACTCTCACCGCCACGACCCTCGGCGAGCGCGTGGTCGGCGACAAGGTCAACATCGAAACCGACATCGTCGCCCGCCATGTCGAGCGCATTCTCGCGCTCTCCTCCCCCTCGCTCGTCTCGTCCACCGCAGCATCCTCCGCCCCCGCCACACCCGTCACGCCGAATGAAGCAAGGAACGCATCATGAGCCTCACCGACATTCCCACCGCCATCGCCGCGCTGCGGCTCGGCAAACCGATCATCGTCGCCGACGACGAGGGCCGCGAGAACGAAGGTGACGTCATCATCTCGGCCGAGCTCGCCACGCAGGAATGGCTGGCCTGGATGGTGCGCGTCACCTCCGGATTCATCTGCGCGCCCCTGACCAACGAGCTCGCCGACAAGCTGGCCCTGCCGGTGATGGTGACGACCAATGAGGATGCCCGCGGCACGAACTACACGGTCAGCGTCGATGCCGCCGACCGCACCAGCACCGGTATCAGTGCCGCCGACCGCGCACACACCCTGCGGGTGCTGGCCGACCCGAACTCGGTGGCGTCCAGTCTGCACCGGCCCGGCCACATCCTGCCGCTGCGCGCGGTCGACGGCGGTGTGCGTGAACGCAACGGTCACACCGAAGCGGCGGTCGACCTGATGAAGCTCGCCGGGCTCAGCCCAGTCGGCGCGATCTGCGAGATCGTCGCCGACGACGGCGAGATGATGCGCCTGCCTGGCCTGCTCGAAATGGGCGAGCGGGAGAACATTCCGGTGATCACCATCGCCGCGCTGATCGACTACCTGCAGGAGTTCCACTGCGACACCCCGCTCGAGGCCGCAACCCCGATCGCGGAGTCGCCCCGGGTCGACTTCGAGGTTGAGACGACCGTGCCGACCGTGCACGGCGAGGTCAAGATCCGCGCCTACCGCGACCGGATGACCGGTGCAGACCACGTGGCGCTCGTCGCCGGCGATCCAGTCGACGGCGCTCTGGTTCGCGTGCATTCCGAGTGCCTGACCGGAGAAGCCTTCGGCTCGCTGAAATGCGAATGCGGGCCTCAGCTCGATGCGGCGCTCGACGCGATCACGACTGAAGGCGGCGTCGTCGTCTACCTGCGTGGGCACGAGGGCCGCGGCATCGGTCTGATCAACAAGCTCCGTGCCTACAAGTTGCAAGAAGAGGGACTCGACACTCTCGACGCGAACGTCGCGCTCGGTTTGCCGATCGACGCCCGCGACTACAGCGCGGCGACGGGAATCCTCACGCAAATGGGAATCTCCTCGATTCGCCTGCTCACCAACAATCCCGAAAAGGTGCGCCAGCTTGAGGCGCACGGTGTCACGGTGACCGAGCGGGTTCCGCTGATCGTCGGTCTCGATTCGCACAATGAGGGCTACCTCAACGTCAAACGTGACCGGATGGGTCACCACCTCGCAACAGAAATCCTGAAAGGAAACGCATCATGAGCGGAGCCGGCTCCCCCACCATTGAGGTCGACGGCACGGGGCTGAACGTTGTCATCGTCGCCGGCCAGTGGCACGACGTCATCAGCGACGGGCTGATTGCCGGCGCAACTCGCGTGCTGGAGGCCTCAGGGGCGACCTACTCGCTCGTGCGCGTGCCGGGCAGCTTCGAACTGCCGGTCGTCTGCAAGGCGGCGCTGGAGAACGGGGCGGATGCGGTAGTCGCGTTGGGCGTGATCATTCGAGGCGGCACGCCGCACTTCGAGTACGTGTCGGCGGCGGCGACGGATGGCCTCACTCGCGTGGCGCTGGACACCGGCAAGCCGGTCGGTTTCGGACTGCTCACCCTCGACGATGAGCAGCAGGGGCTCGACCGGGCCGGGCTGCCCGGCTCGAAAGAGGACAAGGGCGACGAAGCGGCGACGGCCGCGCTGCAGACGGCGCGGGTGCTGGCGGGGTTGCGCGGCTAGTCAGCACTGAGCCCGCCACCCATTCGACGGAGATTTTTCACGACGCGCCGGCAATTCTTGCCGATCGGTCGCGAAACAGGCAGAATCTCCGTCGAATGGGTTCCGCAGTCTGCCGCGTTCTGACGGGAGGACCGGGCTACCGGGTCTCGAGCTGTGGCGCCTCTGCGCGGCATGGTGGTGAACGAATCTGACCATTTCGGTGGTCGAGGAGCGAGCGCCAGCGAGTGTCTCGAGACCTCGCGAGCCGACGTTCACACGCAACCCAAGTCAAGAGATCGGCTCGCGAGATCTCGAGATGCGGCCTCCTTCGTCGGCTGCTCCTCGATCAACGAAGTGGTCATTTGCCTCATAGACGCGGCCGACTTCGTCGGGCGCTCCTCGACCGCCGAGTCTGCTTGGAACTACGGCTTCCAGACCATCAGCACGACGACAGCGACGAGCAGCAGCGACGCAATGCCGCTTCCGGCAGCGATGGCCGGGTAGCTGGCGCGACCGGCTGCGGCATCCGTGCCCGGCGTGCCCTCGAGGGCGTCGGCCGCCTTGCGCATCGTGGGAACGACGAGAAACAGCGTGAGGCCGAGGGCCACGACGTAGAGGATGATCGACCAGAGGATCCACCCGGTGGTGATCGACAGGTTGAACTTCTCGTCGGCCATACCCATCACGCCGAACCCGAAGATGACGACCAGCAGCGACAGCCAGCTGAACAGGTTCGTCGATTTCGCCAGCATGGCGACCTGACCGGCGTTGCCGGCACGAACGGCGCGCATGGCGCTCATGGGGAGAATGGCCATCGGACCAACGATGAAGACAGCTCCGACGACGTGCAGGATGCTCATGACAGTTTCCATGGGTTCAGCCTAGCGACGAGTCTCCGCGTGGTGAGAAGGCGCGCGTTGCCCACCGGTCGACCAGCGGGCATAGGCTAGTGCACGGACGCCACAAGCGGCCACCCCCAATTCTGCCGAGTCACCCGCTGAATTCTCCGCCTGAACGGCGTACGCCGGTGTGGCCGACTTCCGTCTTATCGAAAGCGCCCCACTTTCATGTCAACACCCTCAACATCCGCACCTCTGGCCTCGACGGCCACGCCGGCGAATCCGCGCAGTCGGGTCATTCTTGCCAGCCTGATCGGCACGACAATCGAGTTCTACGACTTCTACGTCTATGCCACGGCGGCAGTTCTCGTCTTTCCGCACCTCTTCTTTCCGACCGGCAACGAGACGACCGCCCTGCTCGCGTCGTTCGCGGTGTTCGGCGCGGCAATGGTCGCGCGCCCGCTCGGCGCCGTCTTCTTCGGTCACCTCGGCGACCGGGTCGGACGCAAGACCACACTCGTTGCGGCACTGCTCACCATGGGAATTGCGACATTCCTGATCGGCCTGCTGCCGACCTACGCGATGATCGGCTGGTTCGCGCCGCTGCTGCTCGTGCTGCTGCGTCTCGCCCAGGGCTTCGCGCTCGGCGGCGAGTGGAGCGGGGCCGCCCTCGTGGCGACCGAGAACGCCCCGGTCGGCAAACGGGCTCGGTACGGAACCTTCCCGCAGATGGGAGCGCCGATCGGCTTCATCATTGCCAACGGCCTGTTTCTGATCATTGCGGCGGTTCTGCCGTCGGACGACCCCACGCGCCCGTCGAGCGCCTTCCTCGAGTGGGGCTGGCGCATTCCGTTCCTCTTCTCGGCGGTCATGGTCATCATCGGCCTGTGGGTGCGTCTGCGCCTGGTCGAGAGCGACGCGTTCACGAAGACGGCGGCGGCCGGCAAGATCGTTAAGCTTCCGCTCGCGCTCGTTTTCAAGTCCAACTGGCGCCAGCTCATCCTCGGCACGTTCTTCATGCTGGCCACCTATGTGCTCTTCTACCTGATGACCACGTTCTCGCTCAGCTACGGCCGCGCTCCGGCGACCCCGGCGGAGGCGACGGTGCTGCCTGGCCTCGGCTACAGCTACAACACCTTCGTGCTGATGCTCATCGCCGGCGTGCTCTTCTTCGGTCTCTTTACCTGGCTGTCCGGCCCGTGGGCCGACAGGTTCGGCCGCCGCAAGACGCTGATCTGGGTCACGATCGGAATCATCGTGTTCGGCCTGATCTGGGTGCCGCTGCTCGGCGCCGGATTTGCCGGTGTGATGATCTGGCTGGTCATCGGCTTCAGCCTGATGGGCATGACGTTCGGGCCGATGGGCGCGTTGCTGCCCGAGCTGTTCCCGACCAACGTGCGCTACACCGGCTCCGGCATCTCCTACAACGTCAGCTCGATTCTCGGTGCCGCCGTAGCCCCGTTCATCGCCGTCTGGCTGTGGGGCCTCGCCGACGGCAGCCCCTTCTTGGTCGGCCTGTATCTCGCGATCATGGGCGTGATCACCCTGGTCGCCTTGCTGCTCGGCAAAGAGACGAAAGACATCGACATCGACCGCTAACCGGTTGGCTCCTGAAGGCCGCGCTGTGCATCCGTCTCGGATTCGCGGCGCGGCCTTTTTCGTGCTGCCTCCCACTCTGGCGTGGGGAATCCCGCTGGGCGCGGGAGCTTCCGCGCGCCAGGGGGGATTTCGCGTGCCAGACTCCGCGAACTGCTCACCGTCTGGCGAGCTGCGGGGCACCGGAGGCGAACCTTCGCCCGCTCCACAGCGGTTAAACTCGATTGGTGAGCACCTCCACCAGTTCGACACGCAGTTCAACGCCCGCCGCCGACGCATCCGAGACATCCGCCGGGTCGTCCCCGAGCGACAAGCGCGCTCCCGCCGCGCCACGCCCGTCGGGGCGCTCGCGGTTCGGACGCCGCGGAGCAGAACAGGTCGGCCCGCGCGCCAGCTTCAAGCAGCTGCTGCCCTACCTGCTCGAGCACAAAAAGGTGCTGAGCGTGGTCATTGTGCTGAGCGTGATCGGTGCAGCGGCGAGCCTTGCCCAGCCGCTTCTGGTCAGTCAGGTCATCAGCATCGTGCAGAAGGGTCTCCCGCTCGGCTCGCTCGTCTGGGCGCTGATCGCCCTTGTTGTCATCTCCGGCGTGATCAGTGGCTACCAGCACTATCTGCTGCAGCGCACTGGCGAGGGAGTCGTGCTGTCCAGCCGCCGCCGACTCGTCGCACGGATGCTGCACCTTCCGATTTCGGAGTTCGACACGCGTCGCACCGGTGATCTGGTCTCCCGTGTCGGTTCCGACACGACCCTGCTGCGCGCCGTGCTCACCCAGGGCCTGGTCGACTCGGTCGGCGGAGCGCTCACCTTCGTGGGCGCACTCATCGCCATGCTCATCATCGACCCGGTGATGCTCGGACTCACCGCACTCGTGATCGCCGTCTCCATCGTGGCGGTGACCCTGCTGTCGCAGCGCATCCGTACGGCCAGTCACGCGGCTCAGGCCAAGGTCGGCGACCTGGCCGCCAGCGTCGAACGCGCGATCAGCGCCGTACGCACCGTGCGCGCCGCCAACGCCACGGAGCGCGAGATCGCCGTCGTCGAGAAAGATGCGGAAGGCGCCTGGCGGATGGGCATCAAGGTCGCGAAGATCTCAGCTCTCGTCGTTCCGATCGCCGGGATCGCCATGCAGGTGTCGCTGCTCGTCGTGCTCGGGGTCGGTGGCTTCCGCGTCGCCAGCGGTGCGATCACCGTCGCCGATCTGGTCGCGTTCATTCTGTTCTTGTTCATGATGATCATGCCGCTCGGCACCGCCTTCGGCGCCCTCACCTCGGTGAACTCGGCGCTCGGCGCTCTCGGCCGGATCGAGGAAATCATCGCACTGCCGTCGGAAGACCAGTTCGACCGCGAGATCGCTCCGCTCGCGATCACCGTCGGGGCAGCCAATGAGCTGGTGAACCCGGATTCGGCGGCGATCGAGTTCGAGAACGTGCACTTCGGCTATGCCGCTGCCGTCGCGGCGGTCGATGCAGAGGCCGAGGTGACCAAGCGGTCCGCGTCGGGGGGGAAGGCTGCCGCTGCCGCCGCCTCCGCTGCTGCCTCTGCTGATTCCTCCTCGCTTGCCGAGTCCGCTGCGCCCCGCGAACCCGTTCTGCATGGAGTGTCGTTCAGCGCGCCGCGCGGGCTCCGCACCGCGCTGGTCGGCCCGTCTGGAGCGGGCAAGAGCACGATTCTGGCGCTGATCGAACGCTTCTATGACCCGACCAATGGTGTCGTGAAGCTCGGTGGCCTCGACATCCGTTCGCTTGATCGCACCGCGTTGCGTTCACAGATCGGCTACGTCGAGCAGGATGCGCCGGTGCTGGCCGGCACGATCCGTGACAACCTGACCTTGGCGACGCCCGATGCGACCGATGAGGAATGCATCGCGGTGCTGCACGCCGTCAACTTGACCGAGGTGCTCGAGCGCGACCCGGCCGGGCTGGGCGCAGCGGTCGGTGAAGACGGAGTCATGCTCTCCGGCGGAGAGCGTCAGCGACTCGCGATCGCGCGGGCGCTGCTGGCGGCCCCGCCCATCCTGTTGCTCGACGAGTCGACGTCGAGCCTCGACGGTGTCAACGAGCAGAAGATGCGCGAGGCCATCGACGCCGTTGCTGCAGATCGCACACTGATCGTCATTGCGCACCGTCTGTCGACGGTGGTCGATTCCGACCAGATTGTGGTGCTGGACCACGGTCAGGTCGTCGGAACCGGCACGCACTCGGAGCTCGTGGCCTCCACCCCGCTCTACCGCGATCTGGCGAAGCACCAGCTGCTGGTTTAGTTTCCATGGGTTGCCCATTCTTGCTAGTGCGCATGCCCCTCTCACTAGCAAAAGTGGGCGACTCTTAGTCCGCCCCACACAGACGGGCCGCCCCGGCCGTCTCGCTCTCTCAGGAGACGCTGACGCTGATGCGATGCCAGCCCGTCGCCCCGTCGGGCACGGGTGGCGCCTCCGCGTTGGTCTGGGTGTACCCGGAGGCGTCGGTCGCCCGTACCTCGATCGTGTGGTCGCCAGCGGATGCGTCCCAGTCGAGCACCCACTGCCGCCAGGTGTCAGCGGAGGCCGAGTCGGCCAGCCGCGCCCGCTGCCAGCTGCCACCGTCGATGCGTACCTCGACCCGGTCGATGCCGGTGTGCTGGGCCCACGCGACTCCCGCGACGGCCGTGCGCCCCGGAGACAGGGCGGCACCGCTTCGGGGCGTGTCGATGCGTGATTCGGTCTTGACCGGGCCGCGGGCCGACCAGCCCTTGTCTGTCCAATACCCCATCTCGTCGGCGAATCGCGTGAGCTTCAGCTCCACGACCCATTTGGTCGCCGACACGTATCCGTAGAGTCCCGGCACGACCATTCGCACCGGGAACCCGTGCTCCAGCGGCAGCGGCTTGCCGTTCATCCCGACGGCCAGCAGGGCATCCGTGTTCGGATCGAGAAGCACGTCGAGGGGCGTGCCGGCTGTCCAACCGTCAGCGCTCCGGGAGAGCACCATGTCTGCGTCGCCGGACGGCCCGGCCCGCTTGAGGATCTCGCGGATCGGATAGCCGAGCCAGGACGCGTTGCCGATCAGGTCGCCGCCCACCTCGTTCGAGACGCACGCCAGGGTCACCATGTGCTCGGTCAGCGGCAGCGCGAGCAGTTCGGCAAAGCTCAGCGTTGTCTCGCGATCGACCATCCCCACCACCCGCAAATGCCAGTCGTTGGGGTTCACCGCTGGCACCTGCAACGCCGTGTCGATGCGGTAGAACGCGGCGTTGGGCGTGACATACGTCGCCAGCCCCGGCAGGTCGAGTTCGGCCCCCGCGGGGACCGACGGAGCAGGGACCGCCGGCTTCGGCAGGTGCAAAGCCTCGCGCACCGTTACCACCGCGGAATTCGCGGCGCTGGTCAGCTGAGAGCCGATACCGACGATCAGGGCGGCAGCTGCGCCCACCCCGACGAACGTGAGGAACGACCGCCGGTCCACGCCAGCCACCGCGGCCGCGCTCTCTCCCGTGCTCTGGCTTTCCCGCCATCGACGCAGCCGGGCGATCGACTGCCGCAGCACCCAGACGCCGACCGCCGCGCCGAGGGCCGTTGGCAGTGCCCAGACGATGGATGCCGACGGCCGCGTCACGACCGCCAGCGCCCCGATCGCTGCGACGGCCACCAGCACGATGGTGCCTACCGGCGGCCTCTCCAGCTCGGCCACCCCGGTGACCAGCGCGAGCACGAGCAGGAGCACCCCGAGGCAGATGAACAGCACGAGCTTGTCGGCTGTTCCAACCAGTCCGATAATCCAGGTCTTGAAACCGAGCGGCGTCAGGTCGACGATCCAGGCGCCGACCGCGAAGAGCGGGCTGCTGGCCGGGGCGACAAACAGCGACGCCAGTTCGGCGAGGGCGAGGGTGACGACCGCGCTGAGCATCCCACAGGCCGCAGCCAGCCAGCGCCATCTTCTCGCATGCACTCCCGTTGAGGACACGGCACCAGACTACGCCCCGGGGTACCGGCGCGACCGGGCAGTCGCCGCAGGTAAGCGTGCGCGCAGGCTCGCGCACGGTTCGACCGTTGAGCGAGTCGAAGAACGCTCACCGAGAACGAGCGAACCGCAACGTCAGCAGCTGGAAGGGCCGCAGCTCCAGAGTGAACGACGCCGGATCGGCTGGGTCGAGATCGAGCAACGCACGCTGCTCGGCCACCTGGCGTTCGAGCAGGTCGGTTTCGGTCACCGTCGCCTCGAAATGACGGATGACGCGGGCCCGCGAGAGCGACCCGTGCGCCTCGTAGAGGCGCACGATGACATCGCCGCTGCGGTCCTCGGCCAGTTTCACCGCCTCGATCACCACGGCCGGATTGTCGACGCTGAGCAGAGGTTCGATCACGGCACCGCCGACTCCCGTCACGGTGCGGAGCGGCAGATTCAACCGGTAGCCCTCAGCGATCGCCTCGGGGATTCCTGCTCCGACACGCACGCTGAACCGAAAGTCATGACGCCCTTGATCGGCGTCGGGATCGGGATAGAGCGGTGCGCGCAGCAATGACAGACGCACCACGGTGCCCACGCGGCCGGTGGCATCCGTCGCCCGACCGATCGAGTGCCCGTACGTCGAATCGTTGGCGATGGCGACCCCGTATCCCGGCTCGCCGACGTGCACCCAGCGGTGGGCGACGGTTTCGAAGCGGGCGACGTCCCAGGACGTGTTCGCGTGGGTGGGACGAAAGAGATGCCCGAACTGAATTTCGGATGCCGCCCGTTCGGCCTGCAGATCGAGCGGGAAAGTGAGCTTGAGCAGCTTTTGGCGCTCGTGCCAGTCGATCGAGAGGGCCACGTCGAGCGTGGGCGAATCGGGGTCGAGAGTGATCTCCTCGACCACCTGCGAGGCGCCGAACGAACGGGTGATTCGCACGCCGACCCGCCCTGTCACGTTCGCGTCGATGATCTCGACGCTGTCGGCATCCGTCACATCGGTCACGACGTGGGTGTAGTTCGCGTCGAGATCCCAGGCGTCCCACTGGTTCGGGATGTCCCGGTACAGCTGGAGCAGGTTGCCGCGGGCGCCGGCCGGGATCAGCTCGCGGTCGGCGCGCAGATCGCGCAGTGACACGAGGAGCCCCTCGGCATCGAACGTCGCGGCGACGAGGGAGTTGGCGATCACGATTCGGCCTGGAGTGCGGGTGGCCGACGCGTCGGGTGCCACATGCGGCCCCATCAGCATGTGAGGGGTCGCAATTCGACCTTGGTTGGGTTCGGGAAGGTCGATTTGCGACCCCTCACCGAGCACCGCCCCCGTTTCATCGGTTGTGTGGATGTTGCCCCCGCCCAGCGCCGGCACCCCGCCCAGCGCATACGGCCCGGCGTTCAGCGCCAGCGTCGCATCTCCCGGACCGGCCAACTCACGCACCGATTCCTCGATCACCCGGCCCAGCGCATCCGCAATCGCTGCGTAGTTCTGCTCGGCCTCACGGTGCACGCGGGCGATCGACGACCCCGGCAAAATGTCGTGGAACTGCTGCAGTAAGACCGTCTGCCAGGCCGACTCGAGTTGGTCATACGGGTAGGCGGCACCTGAACGGATGGCGGCCGTCGCGGCCCACAATTCGGCCTCCCGCAGCAGATGCTCGCTGCGCCGGTTTCCCTGCTTGGTGCGCGCTTGTGAGGTGTAGGTTCCTCGGTGGAACTCGAGGTAGAGCTCCCCCGACCACACCGGCGGCCGGGGGTATTCAGCCTCAGCGGTCTCGAAGAACCGCCGGGGGTTCGACAGTTCGACCGTCGGCGATCCTTCCAACGACGCGGTGCGCCGGGCAGCCGCCAGCATTTCGCGCGTGGGTCCTCCCCCTCCATCACCCCAGCCGAAGGGAATCAGCGAGGTGTTCGCGTGCCCCTTCTCGGCGTAGAGACGCTCCGCCCTGGCCAGTTCGGCGGCAGACAGCCGGGCGTTGTAGTCGGCGACGGGCGGAAAGTGGGTGAAGATGCGGCTGCCGTCGATACCTTCCCAGTGGAAGGTGTGGTGCGGAAAGGTGTTCGTGTCATTCCAGGAGATTTTCTGGGTGAGAAACCAGCGCGACCCCGCTGCGAGCGCGATCTGCGGCAGCGCAGCCGAGTAGCCAAACGAGTCGGGCAACCACACCTCCAGCGGTTCCACGCCGAACTCCTCGATGAAGAATCGTTTGCCGGCCACGAACTGTCGCACCAGAGCCTCACCTCCCGGCAGGTTGCTGTCCGACTCCACCCACATGCCCCCGACCGGAACGAAGTTGCCGTTCGTCACGGCCTGGCGCACCCGTTCGAACAGCTCCGGGTAGTACTGCTTGAGCCACGCGTATTGCTGGGCCGACGACGCGGCGAAGACGAAATCAGGGTTCTCCTCGATCAGGCTGAGCACATTCGAGAAGGTGCGCGCGACCTTGCGCACCGTCTCCCGCACTGGCCACAACCACGCGCTGTCGATATGCGCATGGCCAACCGCGTGAAGGCGATGCGCGCTCGCCGATGCCGGGCGTGCGAGCACCTCCCCCAGCGCGAGGCGAGCGGATGCCGCGGTGCCGGCCACGTCGTCGGGATCGAGACGGTCCAGGCAGCGGTCGAGCGCCTGCAGAATCTCTGCGCGCCGGGGAAGCGTCGCGGGCAACTCCCGCGACAGCCCGAGCAGTGCAACGATGTCGTGGGTGAGCTCGAACACACCGATGTCGCGCACCGCGACATCCGCTTGCCGGAAGGTGTAGATCGGGTCGCTGCCCGCCGTGGCCGAGTCGCCGAGCGGGGTCGGCGCGAACGTCCAGCCCTGGGCGAGGTCGGGATTCGAGGCGGCCTCAATATAGAGGTCGATCGGTGACCCGTGCGGTCCAGGGAGCGGAATCCATCGGTTTTGCGACTCGACAGCCTTCAGCAGTATGCCGTTCGGGGCATACGCGGTTCCTTCGGCTTGGAATCCCGGATCGGCGGCGCTGAAACCCAGATCGACGACGATCTCAATGCGGGCGTCGGGCGCGGCCACCCAGGCCTCAGGGATGGTTCCGGTGAGGTGAAACCACGTGGTGCCCCACGGTTTGCCCCATGGCTGCCCCACCGAGAACGGTTCGAACCGCTGGCGGATCGCCTCGGCGAACGGCACCGGTTCGCCGGGCGCCTCCCAGACGTCGAGGGAGAGTGGGGATGCCGCGCGATAGAGCGCCGGCTGCAGCCGTTCGCGCAGAAACCGATCGACTCGCATCTGAACACGTTCGCTGTCGTCGTGCATGCCTGCATCCTACGACCGCGGGCCGTGGCCCCGACAGGCATGCCGCCGGATGCTTGAGCAAACGAGATCGACAATGTTCAGCTGTGAGGGTGCGCAGCCTCCCGGGAGTGCTGCAGGTGCTCAGGGCTGAACATTATCGACGCGCAACCGCGATTGCAGCACGCTTCGAGCCCGGGAGCGGGGAATCCCGCGGGGCGCGGGAGCTTCCACACGCCAGGCGGGATTCCCCACGCCCGGGCGGATCGCTTGTCACCAGGCATCAGACCGGCTCCCCTACCCGGGTGATCGAGGGCACCAGTTGTCGTGCCGGCACACTGCGCGTTCGCGCGATCGCCAGCGTGCTGACGAGGAGAGAGCCGAGCGTCCAGAGTACGAGGCCGACAAGCGCGCCGACGACACTGCCACCAGCGCTGCCGCCGTTGAGTATCGCGTGGAAGGCATCAACGGCCGGCTGCGTCGGCATCAGGCTGCCGAGCGTGAACAGTGCAGCAGGAGCCGTGGCGATGATGCTGGTTGCAATCAACACCAGCGCAACAATCATCGAGAGAAACCGGCCGGCCCCGCCGAACAGAGCCACCAGCGATTGGTTGGCCGCCGAGAAGGCGACGCCGACGAGAACGGCGATGCCGGCGAGGGCGAACCATCCGCCGGTGTTCAGGGTGACGACGCTCGACAGGATGGCGGTGACCACGAGTCCCTGCACGGCGCCGACTGCGGCGACGGGCAGGAACGAGCGCACCGCCAGCGCGAGCGACGACTTGGTCGACCCGAATGCTCGGACGGGCGTGGCCCGCAGGACCATCAGGCTGGCCAAGCCGCCGAGCCACAGCGCCAGCACCGCGTAGAACGGCACGCTGCTGGTGCCAACGCCCAATCCGCTGGAACTGCCAACCACGACCGGGGCGGCAACGACCCCGGCCAGATGGGTGCTCTCGCTCTCGGTAAAGCTCGGCACCTGCTGTACCGAGCTGTGGAGTCCTGTCGCTAGCTCGGCGGCGCCGGAGTTTGCGCTTGCCGCACCGTCGGCCACTGACTGGGCGCCGGTCGCCAGCGACCCGGCCGAGGTCGCCAGCGAGGCCGCCCCCGAAGCAACGCTCGCGCCGGCCGAGTCCAACGTCGCCGCAGCGGATGCCGATTGGCTGATTCCCGCAGAAACGGACGGCATGCCGGCGGCCAGCTGCGACGCCCCTGCGGCAACCTGGTCGGCAGAGGAAGCAAGCGGGGCCAACGCGGCCAGCGAGCTCAACGAGGTGAGATCGGCCGTTGCGGCCGCGAGGGCTGCCTTCGCCGAGGCGCAGGCATCCGGAAGCAGACCGGGCGCGCAGATGGTCTGAACCTGCGTGGTCAGGGTGGCGATTTGCGCTTGGAGGTCGGCAATCTTCTGAGCGAGGGCGGCGTTCACCGCATGAAGTGCGTTGGCCAGCCCCTGTGCTCCGTCGGCGAGTTGGCTGGTCTGCGCCGGCAACGATGCCGTTTGCTGCTGCAGGGTATCGAGCCCTCCCGACAGCTGGTCGAGCCCGCCCGAGAGCTGCGACGCCCCCTCTGACAAGCTGGAGGCGCCGGCGGCGAGCTGCGTCGCACCACTCGAAAGCTGGGCCGACGCGCTCGCCAGTGAGGTGGTTCCCGCCGCCAAAGAATCTGCCCCGCTCGCCGCTTGCCCGAGCTGGGTGCCGAGCGTGGTGAAGCTCGTGTACACGTTCTCGAGGTAGGTCGTGGTGAGCTGGTTGCCGGCTACCGAGGCGGCGGTCGTCGAGATGACCTGGCTGATCGCGTTGTCGACGACCGTGCTCGTGCCGCTCATCGTCACGTCGATCGTTGCCTGTTTCGCGTCGGCCGCAGGCCCGGTGTAGGAGGTCGCCGCCGCAGAGAAGTCTGAGGGAATCGTGATCACCGCCGCGTAGCTACCGTTGGCGAGCCCGGCCTTCGCATCGTCGGCGTCGGTGATCACCCAGGTGTAGTTGAGCGTCTCGTCGCTGCCGGAACCACCGATCGGAGAGACCGGCATCGCGGTATTGGTGGGCGCAGGGGTGGGAGTGGGGCTGGGCGCGCTCGGTGTCGCCGTACTGGGTGCCGCGGTGCTCGGCGCTGATGAGGTGGGCGCTGCGGTGCTGGTCGAGGTCGTACTCGTTCCGTCGACCAGGCCCGCGGCGAGTTCACGCCCCAGCGGAACCGTCTGGCCATTGATCGTGACGGGCACATCATTGTTGACGATCGCGGCGGTGACGTGGTCGAGTCGCTGGGCCGGGTTCCAGAGGGCCCAGATCAGAATTCCGGCCACCACCACCGGAACCAGAACGATTCCGATCAGGGCCGGCCAGCCCAGCCGGCCGGCCGTGCGGGCGAATCCGAGTCGTTCAAGCAGGGTGCTCATGGTGTCACCTTTGTTGTCGGTTCAGTTCTGTCGTTTCAGTTCTGTCGTTTCAGTTCGAGTCGCTTCGGTTCAGGTCGAGTCAGGTCGGTCGAGTCAGCTCGATGCCGGCACGACGTCGAGGGCGAGATCCGGGATGATCCGGGTGACGACGGCAGTGTCGCGGGCGGCGATCACGTCGGCGACGCCGGTGACGGATGCCGTGCCGACGACGATCGCGAGGGTGCGGCCCTTCTGGTTGGCCGCGTCGCCGGCCGCGATCAGCGTCTCGCCGAGAGCGCGGCGAGCCGACGCATCCGTCACGTGGTCAAGCCCGTCGATGACGAGGAGCACTGGTTTCTCACGCAGCGCTTCGCTCACGTCGGCGACGGGATCGCTCGAGCGCACGAGCGAGACGAAACCGACCCGCGACCGCACAGACGCCGCACGCACCGGCACGACGAAGCCGGCGACCTTCAGCAGCCCGGCGTCTGGTTTCGTGCGCCCGGCGAGGGTGAGGAGCAAGGAACGAACTCCGGCCTCCTGATCGCCTTCGACGATGAGGGTTCCGTTGGGCGGCAGCGAGAACGAGACATCCGAGTAGAGCGACACGGTGTCGACAGAGAGCGACAACCCGTCGGCTGTCACGATGTCTCTCGAATGAGGCTCCGGCCAGTCGCGGAGTTCGAGCTCGCGGTGCAGGCCCTCCCCCTCGATGTCGAATTCGGGGAGCGCCTTGTCGAGCCAGGCGGGCATCCACCAGGCCTTGTCTCCAAGCAGAGTCAGCACGGCCGGCACGAGGGTCATGCGCACCAGGAAGGCGTCGACGAAGACACCGACGGCCAGGCCGAGTGCGATCGGTTTGATGTTGGCGTCGCCCTCTGGCACGAAGGCCCCGAAGACACCGATCATGATGATCGCAGCGGCGGTGACGACCTTCGCCGAGCCGACGAACCCGGTCTTGACCGACTGTTTGGCGAGGCCGGTGTGCACGTAGTCCTCTCGCATTCGGGAGACCAAGAAGACCTCGTAGTCCATGGCAAGGCCGAAGAGAACACCCATCAAGATGATCGGCATGAAGCTGATCACCGGGCCGATCTCCGCCACGTTCAGAGCGTCGGCGAACCAGCCATCCTCGAAGACGAGGGAGACCACACCGAATGCCGCTGCGACGCTGAGCAGGTAGCCGAGCGTCGCCTTGATCGGAACGGCAATCGAGCGGAACACCATGGTGAGCAAGATCAACGACAAGCCCACGACGATGAGTCCGAACGGGATCAAGGCCGCGGCGAGCTTGTCAGACACGTCGATGCCGACGGCGGTGACGCCGGTGACCGAGAGGGAAACGCCGTACTCGGCCAGAAAGTGGTCGTGCAGCGACCTGATTTCGTTGACCAGCGCCTTGGTTTCTTCATTGTCTGGCCCGGTAGTCGGAATCACCTGCACGATCCCGGTATCCGCCGATTGGTTGGGGGTCGACAGCGGCACGGCCGCGACGCCGTGAAGCGCCGCAAGCTCCGCCCCGAGCTTGTCCATCAATCCGACCGGGTCGTGACTCGACACGATGCTGCCCGTGACGATGAGCGGGCCGTTGAATCCCGGGCCGAAATGCTCGGAGATGAGATCGTAAGTGACGCGCGCCTGGTCGTCTTCAGGAAGAGAACCGGCGTCAGGCAGGGCCAACCGCAGGCCGACGGCCGGCGCGGCGACGATGAGGAGCACCCCGACGATGCCGATGATCGTGACGATGGGGTGCCAAGTGACGACCCGCACCCAGCCGACATAGAACCGGTTCTTCCCGGCTAGCGGCGATAGCTCTGGCTCTGGTTCCTGCGGAATCTCGACGGATGCTGCGGGTTCGGGCTCGCCGGCCGTCGCGAACTCGGCGATCAGCACGGTGAGCCCATCGGGCTCGGCCTCGGCCGCTGGTACGAGGTCGGTGGTCTGCCTGAGATCCGCAGTCTGCACGACGTCGAGCGCCTGCTCGCCGGCAGGCACGACATCCGCTGCCACGGCAGCCTGGCGGTGATTCTTCTGCCTGCGCGGGTTGCGTTTCGGCTTGGGGCGCAGCCGTTCGCCGGCGAAGCCGAGCAGCGCTGGAATGAGAGTGAGCGAGACAATGACGGCGATCATCACGCCGACCGCCGCTGCAATGCCCATCGTCGTCAGAAACGGAATGCCGGCGACGCTGAGGCCGATGAGCGCGATCATCACCGTGAGCCCGGCGAAGATGACAGCCGAGCCGGCCGTCGCCACCGCTCGCGACGCCGATTCTCTGAGCTCGAGTCCGGCCTTCAACTGCTCCTGATGCCTCGAGATGATGAAAAGTGCGTAGTCGATGCCCACTGCCAGCCCGAGCATCAGGGCCAGAACCGTGGTCGTCGAGGTGATCGGCCCGAAGGCCGTCGCAACGTAGATCAACGAGATCGAGATCCCCACCCCGAGAAACGCCGTCATCAACGGCATGCCGGCGGCCACGAACGAGCCAAAGGTCACGATCAACACGACCAGTGCCACGGCGATGCCGATCAGTTCGATCAGGCTCACGCCGGCGAGACTCTGGCTGAACAATTGCCCGCCGAGCGAGACGACTGAGTCGGCCGGGAGCGCTTTCTGCAACTCAGCCGCCACGTCTTGGAGGGCACTTTGGGTGTCGGCGGTGATATTGGAGACGGTGTCATTGAGCTGGATGCTCACAAGACCCGAGGACCCGTCGGTGCTGATCGCGTCGGCAATGTCCGGATCAAACGGCGATGTGGCGTTCGAGACCTGGTCGACCGCGTTCAGCTCAACGACGGCATCGTCGATCGGAGCCTTCACGTTTTCGTCGGTCACAGCGCTTCCGGGGGGAGCCACGACAATCATCTGTGCGGTCGCGCCACTCACCTGCGGAAACGTGTGTGCGAGAGTGTCGAGGGCCTCCTGCGATTCGGTGCCAGGCACGGTGATCGCGTTGTTGAGGCCCTGATTGAACAGTGCGGCGCTGCCGCCGACCAGCACGAGAACCACGATCCAGAAGCCGAGCACCCAGCGTCGGGCCGTGAAAGCCCAGCGACCGAGTGAGTACAGCAATGAGGACACGAGGTCTCCCCAGGAGGATGACTGCCTGTGTCGGGTTTCCACTCTGCACGGGCGGCCGCGCGCGGAATAGATTCAGCGGCGAATCTATTCGCAACCTCGGCCTGCCGCAATGCTCAGGGCAGTCCGCGTTGGTCGAGGAGGCCGCCCGCGGCCGTCTCGAGACCCCGTGAGCCGACGTTCAAACGCAACCCAAGTCAAGAGATCGGCTCGCCGGGTCTCGAGACGCGCGCTCCTTCGTCGCGTGCTCCTCGACCAACGAAATGGCCCAAATACCTCAGAGACGCGGCCTCCTTCGTCGGCTGCTCCTCGATCAACGGGGTTGGGGCTCAGGCACACGCAAAGGGCCCGACCGCTGATCGCAGTCGAGCCCTCTGATACGCGCGTGCGCTACTCCTTCAGCTGGTAGCGCAGGCTCGCCAGCTCGGCGTTCAGTGCCGGCGGAACGCGGTCGCCGAACCGAGCGAAGTACTCCTCGGTCAGATCGCACTCGACCTGCCAGGAGGCATTGTCGATCTCGAACAGCTGACGCGCAGCATCCGCCGAGAGGTCAAGACCGTCAAGGTTGAGGTCTTCGACGTCGGGCAGCAGGCCGATCGGGGTGCTCACTGCGCCCGCTTGGCCCTCGAGACGGCGCACGATCCACTCGATCACGCGCGAGTTCTCGCCGAATCCGGGCCAGAGAAAGCTGCCGTCGTCACCCTTGCGGAACCAGTTCACCTGGAAGATAGCCGGAGCCTTCGTGCCGAGCGACTTGCCGACCTGCAACCAGTGCGCCCAGTAGTCGGCCATGTTGTAGCCGCAGAACGGGAGCATGGCGAACGGGTCGCGGCGCAGCTCGCCGACGGTTCCCTCGGCGGCAGCGGTCTTCTCCGATGAGATCGTCGCGCCCATGAACACGCCGTGCTTCCAGCTGCGCGCCTCGGCGACCAGCGGAATGTTCGTCGCACGACGTCCACCGAAAAGGATGGCGTCGATCGGCACGCCACCGGCGGCCTCCCAGTCCTCGGCGATCGAGGGGCACTGCGCGGCAGAGACGGTGAAGCGCGAGTTCGGGTGGGCGGCCGGGCGAGCCGAAGCCGGCGTCCAGTCGTTGCCTTCCCAGTCGATGAGGTGGCTGGGTGCGGTCTCGGTGAGGCCCTCCCACCACACGTCACCGTCGTCGCGCAGGGCGACGTTGGTGAAGATGGTGTTGCCCCAGAGCGTCTGTACGGCGGTCGGGTTGGTGAGTTCACCGGTGCCGGGCGCGACGCCGAAGAATCCGGCTTCCGGGTTGATGGCCCACAGGCGGCCGTCTTCACCCTGACGCAGCCAGGCGATGTCGTCGCCGATTGTCTCGACGGTCCAGCCGGGGATCGTCGGGCGCAGCATCGCCAGGTTCGTCTTGCCGCACGCCGACGGGAATGCCGCGGCGAGGTGCGAGACGCTTCCCTCTGGCGAGGTGACCTTGACGAGCAGCATGTGCTCGGCCAACCAGCCCTCGTCGCGGGCCATCACTGAGGCGATGCGCAGTGCGAACGACTTCTTCGACAGCAGCGCGTTTCCGCCGTAGCCGGAACCGAACGACCACACCTCGCGCGTCTCAGGGAACTGCACGATGTACTTGGTGTCGTTGCAGGGCCAGGCCACGTCGTCGCGGCGCACGCCCTCGTCGGAGACAAGCGGGAATCCGACGGAGTGCAGTGTGCGCACCCAGGGCGTGCCGTCTTCGATCATCTGCAGCACCCGGTCGCCCATGCGGGTCATGATGCCGAGGTTCAGCACGACGTAGGGGGAGTCGGTGATCTCAACCCCGAGCTGTGAGATGGGTCCGCCGAGCGGGCCCATCGAGAAGGGCACGACGTACATCGTGCGCCCGCGCATGCTGCCGGCGAACAGGCCGGTCAGCTCGGTGCGCATCGCGGTGGGCTCTGCCCAGTTGTTGGTGGGGCCGGCGTCTTCCGGATCTTCGGAGCAGATGAAGGTGCGGTCTTCGACGCGCGCGACATCTTTCGGGTCGGAGCGGGCCAGGTAGCTGTTGGGGCGCCATTCCGGGTTCAACCTGATGAGCTTGCCCTCGGCGACGAGCTGCTTCGAGAGCAGGTCTGCTTCGCGCATCGATCCGTCGCACCAGACGATCTCGTCTGGACGGGTCAGCCGGGCAATCTCGTCGACCCAGGCTTGCAACTGCGGGTCGGTCGTTCCCGACTTCTTGGGTTCTTCATTCCCATTGGTCTGAACTGAGAGAGCTGCGATGGTCATCTCCTGGCCTTTCGTCTTCGGGTGACTTCACGAGTGGGGTGAAACTTTGTTCCGTTCCTCCACAATGCGCCCGAAAATACGGCCTGGGTCAGAAAAGAACCGTTAAGAAACCCAGTTCTTTCGCTATTCTTAAGAAATGGCGCTCCTCGCATCCGATCTCATCACCCTGGGACACCGCATCCGTCACTATCGTGGCGAGCGCGGGTTGACCCTCGACCAGCTCGGCGAGCGGGTCGGTCTGGCCGCAAGTCAGCTCTCACTGATCGAGAACGGCCGGCGCGAACCCAAGCTCGGGGCCTTGCAAGAGGTGGCCGCCGCCCTCGGCGTGGAACTCACCGACCTGCTCAGCCGGGAGGCCCCTAACCGCCGCGCCGCACTCGAGATCGAGCTGGCGCGAGCGCAGAAGAACGCGCTCTACGGAGCGCTCGGCCTGCCGCAGGTGAAGGTCACCAAGGGCACGCCCACCGAGGCCATCGAGTCGCTCGTCGGCCTGCACCAGGAGCTCGCCCGCCGTGCCAACGAGGCGATTGCCACCCCAGAAGAGGCACGACGGGCCAACACCGAACTGCGTGAGCGGATGCGGGAGCGCGCCAACTACATGCCAGAGATCGAGGCGCTGGCCGAAGAGCGAGTGAAGGCATCCGGACATGTGTCGGGCGCGCTGACCCACCGCGAGGTGAGCGTGATGGCCGAGCAGCTGGGCTTCAGTCTGATCTACGTCAACGATCTGCCGAACTCGACCCGCTCGGTGACCGACCTGGCCAATGGGCGCATTTACCTGCCACCGGCGTCCATTCCGGGCGGCCACGGCCTGCGCTCGATGGCGTTGCAGGCGATGGCGCACCGACTGCTCGGCCATGAGCGTCCGGGTAGCTACGCCGAGTTTCTCTGGCAGCGACTGGAGATCAACTATTTCGCGGCGGCCTGCCTGATGCCGCAGGAGGCGGCCCTCAAGTTTCTGACCACCGCCAAGAACAACCGGGAGCTCGCGGTCGAGGACCTGCGGGATGCCTTCGGGGTCACCCATGAAGCCGCGGCCCTGCGACTGACGAACCTGGCGACATCCCACCTGGACATGACGCTTCACTTTCTGCGGGTCAACGGTGACGGTGCCCTGCAGAAGGGCTACGAGAACGATGGGCTGCCGCTGCCGACCGATGTGACCGGGTCGATCGAGGGCCAATACGTCTGCAAACAGTGGAGCGCGCGCAACGCCTTCACCCACACCAACCGCACGACCGAGTTCTACCAGTACACGGATACGCCGGCCGGCACGTTTTGGTGCGCGACCCAGACCGGTTCGACGTCGGCCGGGGAGTTCTCGATCAGTGTCGGGGTTCCGTTCAATGAGGCGAAGTGGTTTCGGGGGCGCGAGACCACGCAGCGCGCGGTCTCCCGCTGCCCCGACGAATCGTGCTGTCGCAAGCCGAAGGGCGAGGTCGCGTCGCGCTGGGTCGGCAACGCCTGGCCGAGTGCGCGCCTGCACGCGCATGTGCTCTCGCCGCTGCCCTCTGGCACCTTTCCCGGGGTCGACGACACCGAGGTCTACGAGTTTCTCGAGGCGCACGCGGCAGAGTGAAGCGCCCGTTGATTGCGTGTTCAACACGCGAAGCAGGCTGGTCGGCGCCGGCGCCAGATGCACGCATCTAACCGCGCGAGCGGGACCGTCCGATAGTCCCCGGTGATGCCGCGGTGATTGCGCCGCGTACCAGGCGAACGTCGCACACACTCAGCGGCGCGCGCCACCCGCCTGGCCGCATCAGCCGCTGATGCACCACGCCACGGCTTCGACCTCCCGGCGGTGCGCGGCGGCGAACCGGTCGATCTGTTCGCCGCAGCCTCGGCCGGCCCGAAGTGGGGGCACGGGACCGGGCAGATCAGCGATTTCGTTCCCACCCCGCCGATACGCTGGTGACGCGCAGAAATGTGCTGCGCTTGGGACGATCCTGCGCGTACGATCAGGGAGATCCCGGATGCCTACACGCACGACACCCCTCTCACGACCCGGCGGACGCATCCGTCGCTCACTCACACGACTGGCCTCGGTACTCACCGCCAGCCTGCTGGTCGGAGCCGGCTCCCTGGCCTTCGTGGCACCCGCGTACGCTACGACCACTTCAGTGACACAAGGCGACATCACTTTCAGCTTTGACCCGGACGACAGCTCCGCCGGCGCAACGGTCGTGGACTATACGCCCAGTCCACTCGACATGACAATTCCGGACACCATTTCCGTCGACGGCACTGACTATGACGTCACCGCGATCGGGGCGGGGGCATTCCAGGAGAAGGGCCTCACATTGGTCGTCATCCCTGACTCCGTCACCACCATCGGCGAGGGTGCTTTCTCCGGGAACTGGCTTTATGCACTGACGCTGGGCAGCGGCCTCACCACCATCGGAGACAACGCTTTCAACAGCAACCAGCTCACCGAGCTCACCATCCCCGATTCCGTGACCACCATCGGCGGCTCTGCTTTCAGCAACAACCGTTTGACGTCCGTTGGCCTCCCCGAGGCTCTCACCACCATTGGATCTAGAGCTTTCTTCACCAACCAGCTGACCGACGTCGTCATCCCCGACTCCGTCACCACCATCGGATCGGACGCCTTCTCCGGGAACACACTCGCGACACTGCAGCTCGGTAGCAGCCTCACCACCATCGGCGACTATGCTTTCGCCAGCAACCGACTGACCGACATCGTCATCCCCGACTCCGTCACCACCATCGGATCGGAAGCCTTCTCCGCGAACACACTCGCGACGCTGCAGCTCGGTAGCAGCCTCACCGCCATCGGATCCAGTGCTTTCGCCAACAACCAGCTGACCGACGTCGTCATCCCCGATTCCGTCACCACCATCGAATCAAACGCCTTCTCCGCGAACACACTCGCGACGCTGCAGCTCGGTAGCAGCCTCACCACCATCGGCGACTCTGCGTTTTACAACAACCGGTTGACCACCGTCACCATCCCCGACTCCGTGACCGCCATCGGCCAGCGTGCTTTCTCATCGAACTTGCTTGTTACCTTGACGCTGGGCAGCGGCCTCACAACCATTGGAGACGACGCTTTCAACGGCAACCAGCTGACCGATCTCACCATTCCCGACTCCGTGACCACCATTGGCGATGGTACTTTCTGGGGGAACAAACTCGAGACCTTGACACTGGGCAGCGGCCTCACCACGATCGGCCATAGAGCATTCGCCGACAGCAAGCTGACGCACGTCACCATCCCCGATTCCGTCACCACAATCAGCAATAATGCTTTTGAATACGGTGCAATTGAGACACTCGTATTGGGTAGCGGTGTTACCACCATCGGAGGCTCTGCTTTCACCAACAATCGTTTGACGTCCGTTAGCCTCCCCGAGGCTCTCACTACCATCGGATACGGTGCTTTCTCCAACAACCAGCTCACGTCCGTCAGCTTCCCCCAGGCTCTCACCACCATCGGATTCGGTGCCTTCTCCAACAACCAACTGACGGCCGTCGTCATCCCCGACTCGGTGACCACCATCGAATGGAACGCCTTCTCCGCCAACAAAATCGCGACGCTGCAGCTCGGTAGCAGCCTCAGCGTCATCGGTGATTCAGCGTTCTCCGGCAACCTGTTGACCACCCTCACCATCCCCGACTCCGTCACCACCATCGGCAACTCAGCGTTTGCAGCCAATCGTCTGCAGGCCGTCACAATCGGTAGCTCGATCGCGTCGATTGGAGATGCCGCGTTCTCGACGAACTTTGTCCCCACGCCCGGCGATCCCAGCTTCAGTGCGAACACCGCGACCCTGAAAAACGTCTTCTTCACCGGCGCCGCCCCGACCACATTCACGAGCAAGGGGAGCAACGGCTCATTCGGTCCATTCGACGTTCTCGTGTCTTACCTTCCGAAGTTCGACAGCTCTCAGCCCGGCGGCACCTTCACGTCGCCGTGGATGGACTACGCCGCTTTCCCCCAGGTCCCGGCGACGGTGACCTTCTCGATGAATGGCCACGGTACGCAGATCCCCGCACAGCACCTCATCGCTGGTGACGTTGCCACCTTGCCTACCACGCCCAGCGCAGCCGGATTCACCTTCACCGGCTGGTTCACCGATGTCGCGCTCGGCGCAGCGTTCAGCTTCGGCACCAGGATCGCCACCGACACCACGCTCTACGCCGGCTGGACCGACGACTCCGCTACACCGACTGTCACGGCAACCGTCGCCTTCGAGATGAACGGCCACGGCACGCCGATCGCCGGCCAGACCGTCGCCGTCGGAGAGCTCGCCACCCAGCCAACCGCACCGAGCGCATCCGGATTCACCTTTGCCGGCTGGTTCACGGATGCTGCGCTCACGCACGCGTTTGCCTTCAGCACCGCGATCACCGCCGACATCACGCTCTTTGCAGGCTGGACTGAGAACACGGTTCCGCCGGTCACCCCGCCCGTCGGCACCGTCATAGTGACCTTCGAGATGAACGGCCACGGTACACAAATCGCAGCCCAGAGCATCACCGCGGGAGCACTCGCCACCCAGCCGACCACACCGAGCGCGTCGGGCTACACGTTCACCGGTTGGTTCACGGATACTGCACTCACGAGCGCGTTCAACTTCAGCTCTGCCGTCACCGCTGACACCAGGCTCTACGCCGGCTGGAACACCGACGCAGTCATCGTTCCGCCAACCGAGGATGCGCCGACCGCGACTGCCACCGAAACACCGAAGCCTGCCGGCTCACTTGCCAGCACCGGAACGACGGACATCACCGCCGCACTGTTCGCAGCTGTCGCTGCGCTCGTGCTCGGCGGATTGCTGATCGCGCGCCGCCGCATCCGCAACGCCTAACCCACGAGGCTGGACCGGTGTCGAGAGCGATCGACTCGCGGGGTCGACAGGCTCGACCGACGGGATGGGCAGGTCCGAAATGAGGAGCGGAGGGCGTGTCGCGGAAGCGGGTGCCGGCGATTCCGCGTGATTCCGCGGGAGCGCCTCGGCCGACACGCCTCCGCTCCTGATTTCGGTACCCGGTGAGGTTGGGCCTCGAGTTCGACCCACCATCTCGACGGGCTCGACCACCGAGGAGGCTCGACCACCGAGGAGGCTCGACCACCGATCAGGATGGGACAAATTGGCCCCCAGCTTGGGGGTGCAAATCCCTGGTTAGCACACAAAACTGAGCCATTTCCGCCGCTAGGCTGATGAGCGCGCTTCGTGCGCCGCGCCGGGGAAACGTCTTGTGCGCTCTCAGATCACAGGAGATTCTCATGCCCCAGCCCTTGACGATCAGTTCGCGACCCGAGGGGCGCATCCGTCGCGGGCTTGCCCGGCTCGCCTCCGTGCTCACCGCGAGCCTGCTCATCGGCGTGGGTTCGCTGGCCTTCGCGGCACCCGCGCACGCTGCGCCTGTGTCTGACACCGTCGCCGGCATGACGTTCGAGGCCGACGACACCGCTGTCGCGGCCGGCGCCACTGTGACCGACTACACGCCCAGCACGCCCGAGGCTCTCGACGTGACAATCCCGGCCACCGTCACCATCAACACGGTCACGTACAACGTCACCGCGATCGGCAACAGCGCATTCTCCGGAAAGGGGCTCACCGCGCTCAGCATCCCCCACACGGTCACCACCATCGGGCCTCAAGCGTTCTATGGCAACGCACTGACCATGCTCACCATCCCCGACTCGGTCACCACCATCGGGGAGCAAGCATTCTTTGGCAACGCACTGACCACGCTCACCATCCCCGACTCGGTCACCACCATCGACTTCGGGGCTTTCCTCAATAACCAGATCGCGGAGCTGCATCTGGGTAATGGCGTCACTGAGATCGCACGGATCGCATTCGCCGTCAACCTGCTCACCGAGCTCACGATCCCCGATTCGGTCACCACCATCGGCGATGCCGCTTTTGCCTACAACCACCTGCAGACCGTCACAGTGGGAAGCTCCGTCACGACGATTGGCGCGGCAGCGTTCTCCGGGAACTATCCCTATGATCCCGCGAATCCCGGCATCTCTCAGTTCACGGCGGAAAATGCGACCCTGAAGACGGTCACCTTCACCGGGGCCGCCCCCACGACAATCACCGACATCACGGGCGTCGTCGTCGACGCCGCCACTAACCCGATTAACGCTTCCTTCGGCCCGTTCGGCGTACTCGTCTCGTACCCGTGGGCGTTCGGCACCTCCGCCACGCTCCCCACCGGTTTCACCTCGCCGACCTGGCAGGGGTACGCCAGCCAGGCCATCGCCACGGTGGACTTCGAGCTGAACGGTTTCGGTGACGCACTTGCCGCGCAGAGCGTCGTTGTCGGCGCGTCCGCCACCGAACCGGCCACCCCCGCCTCCGCCAGCCACACCTTCACCGGCTGGTTCACGGATGCCGCACTCGCCAACGCGTTCAGCTTCAGCGACTCGATCGCCGGTGACACCACCCTCTACGCCAAGTGGGTGCAGACGCCCGCCACGGTCTCGTTCGAGATGAACGGCCACGGCGCCCAGATCCCCAGCCAGACCGTCACCGTCGGAGAACTCATCACCGAACCGACCGCACCGAGCGCATCCGGATTCACCTTCACCGGCTGGTTCACGGATGCTGACGCCACTGACGCGTTCGACTTCGACACCGCACTCACCGGCGATGTCACCCTCTACGCCGACTGGACCGAGAACCTCGTTCCGCCGGTCACCGGCACGACCGTCAACTTCGACATGAACGGCCACGGCACGCAGATCCCCAGCCAGACCGTCACCGTCGGAGAACTCGCCACGAAACCGACCGCACCGACCGCATCCGGCTTCACATTCACCGGCTGGTTCACGGATGCCGCGGCGACCGACGCGTTCAGCTTCAGCACCGAGATCACAGCGGCCACCACCCTCTATGCGGGCTGGACCGAGAACGCAGTCGTTCCGGCGACCCCCACGGCGACGCCGACCGCCACGCCGACGGCCACGCCGACGGCCACGCTCGCCGCCACCGGAACCGCCGATCCCACGCTGGGGCTGCTCACCGCCGTCGCCGCGCTCGTGCTGGGCGGACTCCTGATCATGCGCCGCCGCATCCGCAGCAACTAACCGAAGCGGGCGTGTCGAGACCGGCCAGCGAGCTCGACACGCTCGACCGCTGGGTGGGGCAAGTTTGCCCAGGCACCGGATGCCGCGCATCCGGTGCCCCTGTACCTCCGCGAGATGTCACAGATGGCCCCATGGATCGCATCCATGGGGCCATCTCTGGCAATTCGCGACGGTCACTTCAGATGGATGGCTCGTTTCAGGGTTGGCCAACGGCATCACCCCGCACCGAAATGTCCCCTGCCTTGGGGGTACAAATCCCTGGTTGGCACCTATAAATGGGCCACCTCCGCCGGTAGTCTGATGCCTGCGCTCCGTGCGTCGCACCGGAAATACGTCTTGTGCACTCTCAGATCACAGGAGATTCTTCATGTCCCAGGCACTGACGAGCAGTACGCGACCCGAAGTACGCATCCGTCGCGGGCTTGCCCGACTCGCCTCCGTGCTCACCGCGAGCCTGCTCATCGGTGTGGGTTCGCTGGCCTTCGCCGCACCCGCGCATGCTGCGCCCACGCCCGTCTCTGGCATCGTCGACGATATGACGTTCGAGGCCGACGCCAGCAATGTCGCAGCTGGCGCCACCCTGACTGACTACGCGCCCGGCGCTCACGCCGTGACAATCCCGGCTACCGTCACCATCAACACGGTCACGTACAACGTCACCGCGATCGGCAACAGCGCATTCGCTGGCGATTTTTTGACCGCTGTCACCATCCCCAACACGGTGACCACCATCGGGGATCATGCGTTCGCTGTCAACGACTTGACCGCCGTCACCATCCCCAACACGGTCACCACCATCGGGGAGCAAGCGTTCTTTGTCAACGACTTGACCGCCGTCACCATCCCCGACTCGGTCACCACCATCGGCCCCGGGGCCTTTATGATCAATCAGATCACGCAGCTGAATCTGGGCAGTGGCGTCACGGAGATCGCACCGGTCGCATTCGGCTACAACCTGCTCACCGAGTTCACGATCCCCGATTCGGTCACCACAATCGGTGATCTCGCTTTCTTTTACAACCACCTGCAGACCGTGACGGTGGGAAGCTCCGTCACATCGATTGGCGCCGCCGCGTTCTCCGCGAACTATCCCTATGATCTCGCGAATCCCGGCCTCTCCCAGTTCACGGCAGAAAATGCGACCCTGAAGACGGTCACCTTCACCGGGGCCGCCCCCACGACCATCACCGACATCACGGGCGTCGGCAACCCGGTTAACGCTTCCTTCGGCCCGTTCGACGTGCTCGTCTCTTACCCGTGGGCGTTCGGCACCGACAACGGAGTCGCCGACGGCTTCACCTCACCAACCTGGCAGGGGTACGCCAGCCAGGCCATCGCCACCGTCGACTTCGAGCTCAACGGTCACGGAACCGCGATCGACAGCCAGGCCATCACCGTCGGAAGCGTCGCCACCGAACCGGCCGCGCCCAGCGCATCCGGCTTCACCTTCACCGGCTGGTTCACGGATGCCGCCCTCACCAACGCGTTCAGCTTCAGCACCGAGATCACGGCTGATACGACCCTCTACGCCGGCTGGACCACTCCGCCCGCCGACACCGTCGACGTCAACTTTGAGATGAACGGCCACGGCACGCAGATCCCCAGCCAGACCGTCACCGTCGGAGAACTCGCCACCGAACCGACCGCACCGACCGCATCCGGATTCACCTTCACCGGCTGGTTCACGGATGCCGAGGCCACCGACGCGTTCGACTTCGACACCGCACTCAGCGGCAACGTCACCCTCTACGCCGACTGGACGACGAACTTGGTTCCACCCGTGACCGCCGTCACCGTCAGCTTCGACCTCAACGGCCACGGAACACCGATCGCCAGCCAGACCGTCACCGTCGGGGACCTCGCCACGAAGCCGACCGCACCGAGCGCATCCGGCTTCACCTTCACCGGCTGGTATGCCGATGCCTCACTCGCCACGACATTCGATTTCAGCACCCCAGTCACCGCCCCCACCACCGTCTACGCCGGCTGGAAGCAGAACGCCGTCGTCGTTCCGCCGACAACCACCCCGCCGGTCACGCCGGTCACGCCGGTCGCGACACTCGCCGCAACCGGAACCTCCACTCTCACGATTCCACTGGTCGCAGCCCTTGCCGCGCTCTTCGCGGGTGGCGGTCTCCTCATCCGGCGCCGACGCATCCGCAACCCCTAACCGACACCAGCGGGTCTCGCGCGTTGTCACAGTTGGCGCGCGAGGCCGTCGCCCTGAGCCTGACTCCCCCGCCCGTCCCGCGCGTGCGCCCGAATCGTCGCTTCGGGAGGCCACACGCCGACGATTGGAGCGCACCCTTGGGCTGAACCGCCCTATCGCTCACTGCGCGGGCGCTCGTGCGAGACCCCGACGGGTGTCGGGCGGCGCGCCCGGTGGTCGCGCTCGGCCGGTGATCGCGCGGGACCGGGTTCAGGAACGGAGTGCGTGTTGCGGATGCGGCGGCCCGGGAATCCGCGGGCAGGTCACGGCCGACACACCTCCACTCCTGAACGCGGTACCGCGCCGGCGCGCGCTGGGCCAGGTCCCGAGGTCGGCGAACGGGGTCTCGACAGGCTCGACCTACGAAAAGGGGCAGGGGCGGGTTCAGGAACGGAGAGGGTCGCGCAGACCAGGCGGCCTCCTTCGGCGCTAACTGGCGGCAACACTGTGACCCCCTCCTTTGGGGGCGCGAAATCTTGGCCAGCGTCCATAAATGGGCCATCTCCACCGTTAGGCTGATGAGCGCGCCCCGGCGCTGCGCCGGCGAATCGCCCTGTGCGCTCTCAGATCACAGGAGATTCTTGATGCCCCAACCACTGACGATCAGTACGCGACCCGTGGGGCGCATCCGTCACGGGCTTGTCCGACTCGCCTCCGTGCTCACCGCGAGCCTGCTCATCGGTGTCGGTTCGCTCGCCTTCGCCGCGCCCGCGCACGCTGCGCCCGACGTCGACGATTTGCTCGGTGGCCTCGCGATCGGCGCCGACCAGGGCGCCACTGCCTTCGCCGCTCCCGCACTGCTCGCCGCCACCTCCCCCGTCTCCGGCGTCATCGACGACATGACCTTCGAAGCCGACGCCGACAACGTGGCGGCCGGCGCCACGCTCACCAGCTACACCCCCGGAACCCTCGACGTGACAATCCCGTCCACCGTCACCCTCAACACGATCATCTACACGGTCACCGCGATCGGCGACTACGCGTTCAGCGGAACTGGGCTCACGGCGGTCAGCATTCCCAACACGGTGACCAGCATCGGGCAATTTGCATTCGCAGTGAACGCCTTGACCACACTCACCCTTCCCGACTCGGTCACCACCATCGGCAGCGCAGCTTTTGCCCTCAATCAGATCGCGGAGCTGCATCTGGGCAGTGGCGTGACCGAGATCGGACCGGTCGCCTTCATCTTGAACGTGCTCACTGATCTGACGATCCCCAACTCGGTCACGATCATCAACCAGGGCGCATTCGCTTACAACCACCTGCAGACCATCACCGCGGGAAGCTCGGTCACGACGATTGGCGGCGCGGCGTTCTCCTCGAACTACCTCTACGACCCCCTGCACCTTGAATCGGCACTATTCACGGCGGAAAATGCGACCCTGAAGAACGTCACCTTCACCGGGGCCGCCCCGACGACGATCATCGACATCACGGGCGACGGTGACCCGGTTTGGGCGTCCTTCGGCCCGTTCGGTGTGCTCGTCTCCTACCCGTGGGCGTTCAGCACCTCTGCCGCGCTCCCCGGCGGGTTCACCTCACCGACCTGGAAGGGATACGCGAGCCAGGCGGTTGCGACGGTCGACTTCGAGCTCAACGGTCACGGAACCGCGATCGACGGCCAAGCCATCGCCGTCGACCAGACCGCCACCGAACCGACCGCGCCCAGCGCATCCGGTTTCACCTTCGGCGGCTGGTTCACGGATGCCGCGCTCGCCAACGAGTTCAGTTTCAGCACCGCGATCACCGCTGACACCACCCTCTACGCCGGCTGGGCCGAGATTGTCGTCCCGCCCGCCGACACCGCCGTCGTGAGCTTCGAGATGAACGGCCACGGCACGTCGATCGCCGATCAGACCGTCACCGTGGGAGAGCTCGCCACGAAGCCGGCCGCACCGAGCGCATCCAGTTTCACCTTCACTGGCTGGTTCACGGATGTCGCGTTGACCACGGAGTTCGACTTCAGCACCGCGATCAGCGACGATACCGCGCTCTACGCTGGCTGGACCGAGAACGCTGTCGTTCCGCCGACGCCCGAGCCGACCACTGAGCCGACCGCCGCGCCCACCGCGCCGGCCCCCACCAAGCCGGCACCGGCCGCCGTGCTCGCCTCCACCGGACCTGCCGACTTCACCGCTGCACTGCTCGCAGCCTTCGCGGCACTCGCGCTTGGCGGATTGCTGATCGCGCGCCGCCGCATCCGCAGTGTGTAGGAATATCTCATGCACGCATTCGACCAGGGGGAACTTTCGGCATGCTCACACACGCAGTGACCAACACACGACCTGACGGGCGCATCCGTCGCTCACTGATTCGGCTGGCTTCCGTGCTCACCGCGAGCCTGCTTGTCGGAGCCGGTTCGCTGGCCTTCGCAGCGCCGGCCCATGCCGCCACCACTCCCGGGGCAGACGCAGGCTTCACCTTCACGTACGACCCCGCCGATGTACTTGCCGGCGCCACCGTGACCGGGTACACCCTCACTGATCTCAACGTCGTCATCCCCGAAACCGTCGCTGCCGGCGGGGTGTCCTATGACGTCACCTTGATCGGAGAAAACGCGTTCGAGGCCACGGGCCTCACCTCGGTCAGCATTCCCAACACGGTTGTCACGATCGGGTACGCTGCGTTCGCTAGCAACGCGCTGACCGAGCTCACCATCCCCGACTCAGTCACCACCATCGGGATGTCGGCATTCGCACGAAACGTTCTCCGGTCCGTTTCCATCGGGAGCTCGATCGCGATAATCATGCCAGGGGCTTTTTCCGCCAATTACCCGGGCAGCGCCTGGGCCGTGGACCCGGACGGCCTCGGCTTCACCGCGCAGACTGCGACCCTGACGAACGTCGTTTTCACCGGCGCCGCCCCATCGATCGCTTTCAAGGGGCTTGGAATCATGTCGTCCTTCGGCCCATTCGACGTACTGGTTTCCTATCCACTGGCGTTCGGCGCAACCCACGTGGCCGGTGGTTACACGTCTCCGTGGGAGGGCTACCGAACTCAGGCCATGGCCGCCGTCAACTTCAGCCTCAACGGATTCGGCAACCCCGTCGTTACTCAGAGCGTCGCCGTCGGAACAACTGCCGACGAACCCGACGTGCCGTTGTCTGCCACCCACACTTTTCGAGGGCTGGTACGCGGATGCCACCCTCGAGACCCGGTTCGACTTCGGCACCCCGATCACACTTGACACCACTCTCTACGCGAGCTGGGTGCAAACTCCAGCCACCGTCACCTTCGAGATGAACGGCCATGGCACGCAGATCGCCGCGCAGAGCCTCGTCATCGGCGACGTCGCAATGGCGCCGGGCGCGCCGTCCGCATCCGGATTTACCTTTACAGGCTGGTACACCGACGCCGAAGCCAGTCAGAAATTCGCCTTCACCACCACGCTCACCGGCAACATCACTCTCTACGCCGGCTGGACCGAGAACACCGTTCTGCCTGTCACCAGCGCCATCGTCACCTTCGAGATGAACGGCCACGGCACGGCGATCGCCGACCAGACCGTCACCATCGGACAGCTCGCCACGAAGCCAACCGCACCAACAGCATCCGGCTACACCTTCACCGGCTGGTTCACGGATGCCGCGCTCAGCAACGCGTTCGGCTTCAGCACCGCGATCACCGCTGACACCACCCTCTACGCGGGCTGGGACGAGATTGTCGTCCCGCCCGCCGACGCCGTTGTCGGCTTTGACATGAACGGCCACGGCACACAGATCCCGCGCCAAACCGTCACCGTCGGGGAATTCGCGACGGAGCCGACCGAGCCGACCGCATCCGGTTTCGCCTTCACCGGTTGGTACACGGATGCCGACGCCAGCAACGCGTTCAGCTTCAGTACCGCGATCACGACTGCCACCACGCTCTACGCCGGCTGGGGCGAGAACGCTGTCGTGCCGCCGACCCCGACGGACACGCCGACGACAGACGCTCCCACGACTGACACTCCGGCGACTGTTACGCCGAGTGCGCCGGCCGTCGTGAAGCCAACTTCGACCAACACGCTCGCCTCCACCGGAACCGCCAACCCCACGGTTCCGCTGCTCGCCGCATTGGCAGCGATGGGGCTCGGCGCGCTCCTGTTCGCTCGCCGTCGCATCCGCCGCAGCTAATCGGAGCAAGCATGTCGAGACCGAGTTCGGAGGTCTCGATACGCTCGCTCGCCTGCTCTCAACCCGTCTTTGTCTCCGCGCGTGCGCTCAAATCGTCGCTTCGCGAGGGCGGGTGGCGACGATTTGAGCGCACGCGCGCACAGCGAGCGAGGTCTCGACAGGCTTGACCAACGGGAGGACAAAGCCCCCACCTTTGGGGCACAAATCCCTGATTAACGACAGAAACGGGCCACCGGCTCCGTTAGGCTGAGCGAGCGCACAGTGCGCTGCGCCCGGGGGAATTCCGGCGCGCATCCGATTGGGGAGATTCCGGATGCTGACACTCACGACGCCGAGCGCGCGACCTGCTGCGCGCATCCGTCAGAGGCTTGCCCGACTGGCCGCCGTTCTCACCGCGAGCATGCTCATCGGAGCCGGCTCGTTGGCCTTCGCCGCACCTGCACACGCCGCGCCCGTCTCTGACACCATCGCCGGCCTGACGTTTGCGGCAGACGACACCGCCGTCGGCACCGGCGCCACGGTGACCGGCTACACGCCAGGACCCCTCGATGTGACGATCCCGGCGTCTGTCACGCTGGGCGGTCAGCTCTACGCGGTCACCGGGATCGGGGACGAAGCGTTCCTCGGCACGGGGCTCACCTCCGTCGTCATCCCTGACTCTGTCGTGCGTATCGGATCGTCTGCATTTCTCGACAACGAGTTGACGACGCTCACCATCCCGGACTCGGTCATTGCCATTGGCGACGCCGCATTCTTCAAAAACCAGCTGACCGACGTGTCGCTCGGGGATTCCGTCGTCACGATCGGCGAGACCGCGTTCACCATGAATCTGCTGACGACGCTCACGATTCCCGATTCGGTGACGACCATCGGGCACCAGGCCTTCCTCCTCAATCTTCTGACGACCGTGACATTCGGGAACTCGGTTGACAGCATCGCCAACGATGCCTTCGCCGGCAATTTTGACTACATCACCGGTGGCGCCCCTCCCCTCGGCTACACGCAAGCCAACTCGACGCTGAAGAGTGTCATCTTCACCGGCGCGGCACCCACCACGTTCTTCGCTGCCGGAACGAGCATCGACGGCATCGATTCCGGCTCGTTCGGCCCGTCCTGGGGCGTCGTGGTGACGTACCCACACGCGTTCGATGCCGACGAAATCGCCGGCGGATTCACGTCCCCCGAGTGGTACGGCTATCCGACCCAGGCAGTGGCGACTGTGAACTTCGAGCTCAACGGCTTCGGTGAGGCGATCCCCGCGCAGAGCATCCTCGTCGGCGAGCCCGCCACCGAACCGAGCGTGCCGACATCCGCCGGTCACACCTTCACCGGCTGGTACACGGATGCCGACGCGACCACGACGTTTAGCTTCGGCACCGCGATCACCGCCGACACCACCCTCTACGCCGGCTGGGAGGAGAACGCAGTGGTCACTCCACCGACAGCGGAACCCTCGCCCACGCCCACCCCTCCGACTGAGACTCCGACTCCGAGCGACGTGAAGCCGAAGCCGGCTGAAACTCTCGCCGCTACGGGAACCGCGAACCCGATCATTCCGCTGCTTGCGGGCTGCGCCGCGCTCCTACTCGGCGGGTTTTTGATCGCGCGCCGCCGCATCCACAGCACCATCCACAGCACGTAGACGAATTCCGGGTTGTCGAGCCCTGGCGCCACGGTCTCGACCCCCCGACCGACGGATGCCGGTGATCGAGCCCGTCTGGATCTCGCGCCCAGATCCTGTACAGCCCGTTGACACCGGCATCCGGCGGGGCAACCCTGAACCGTAATTCATCGATTCTCCCGATCTGGCCGATTGAGCGTCGACTGTTGCGGTGACTGTTTGTGCGGAACTCCCGCAACCTCAGCGATCGACCGGTGCCGAGCCGAACTACCGACCGGGTGACCGACGATCAATCGGAGGTTCACACGCTCATGACTTTTCCACCGATCGCCGATTATGCCTTCCTCTCCGACTGTGAGGTGAGCACGCTGATCGCTCCAGACGGTTCGGTCGAGTGGCTCTGTCTTCCCCGGCCCGATGCGCCGAGCGTCTTCGGTGCTCTGCTCGATCGTTCGGCCGGCAACTTCCGGTTCGGCCCGACGAACACGATGGTTCCGCAGCAACGCCGATACCTTCCGGGAACGATGGTGCTGGAGACGACGTGGCACACCCCAACGGGATGGATGAAAGTCGAGGATCTCCTCGTGCTCGGACCGCTCGACGCGACGAGACGAGACGGATACCGACGCTCCCCCGGAGACGCGATCGCACAGCGCACCCTGCTACGCATCGCCACCTGCCTGGACGGCCGGGTCGAATTGGGGGTGAGTTGCCTCCCTCTCTTCGATTATGGGCGCAACCCCGGAACCTGGAAATTTGACGGCGCCGGCTATAACCGGGCAACTGTGACCGAGGACGACGTGACGCTGACGCTGAGCGGCAGTATCGCGCTCGGTGTGCTCGGCTCCCGCTGCATGGGACGAACAACTCTTGAGACCGGCGACTCGGCCTTCGTCGCGCTCAGCTGGAACGGGGACGCCCCTGTTGAGCTCGACGAGGCGTTGGGCCAGCTGCAGTGGACCGAGCGATACTGGCGCGATTGGATGAGCATGGCTCGCCTGCCAGACCATCGTTTCCGCCCCTATCTGGAGCGCAGCGCCCTCGCACTCAAAGGCCTCAGTTATGCCCCAACCGGGGCAATCATGGCGGCTGCCACCACGTCGCTACCCGAAACGCCAGGCGGCGAGCGCAACTGGGACTACCGGTACACCTGGATCAGGGACACCGGATTCATGCTGCGGGCCCTGCATGGACTTGGCTTCGATTGGGAGGCATTCGACTACTTCGCATTCATTCTCGATGCCGTCAAGTCCGGCGAGTCCGATGCCCCGTGGGCCCTGCAGATCATGTACGGGATCGGGGGTGAACGGGAGCTGACTGAGCACACCCTCGATCACCTCAGCGGATATCGAGATTCGCGCCCCGTGCGCACCGGGAACGGGGCATACGACCAGCACCAGCACGATGTCTGGGGCATGCTTCTCGACTCGGTCGAAGAGCATCTCCGCGGAGGCGGCCAGATCGCTCCCGCCGTGTGGGAAGGACTCGCCGGCCTGGTAGACACCGCGATCGCACGCAGTTCAGAACCGGATCAAGGCATCTGGGAGATGCGAGGAGAGCCACAGCACTTCGTCGCGTCGAAGGTGATGTGCTGGGTCGCCGCCGATCGGGGAGCGCTGATTGCACAGGCCCGCGGTGACGTCGCCCGCGCACAACGGTGGCGGAGCGCCGCCGACAAGATCAAAGCCGAAGTGCTGGATCGGGGCGTGGATGATCGTGGGAGCTTCGTGCAGCACTATGACACGACCGATCTTGATGCGTCACTCCTGTTGCTTCCACTGATGGGTTTTCTCCCTCCCGACGACGAGCGCGTACGCACGACCGTTCTCGCGATCGCGAACGAGCTCACCCAAGATGGGCTCGTTTTGCGCTACCGCGTCGCGACGAGCGACGACGGCCTCAGCGGAGAGGAAGGCACCTTCACGATCTGTTCGTTCTGGCTCGTGTCGGCGCTGGAGATGATCGGCGAGTTCGACGCCGCGAGCGCGCTGTTCCAGAAGCTGCTCTCGTTCGCCGGGCCGATGCTGCTCTACGCCGAGGAGATCGACGTGTCGACCGGGCAGCACCTCGGCAACTTTCCGCAGGCATTCACGCACCTCGCCCTCATCGATGCGGCGGGGCGACTCATCGAGGCAGAACGCGTGCGGGGAGAGTTCGCCGGCGGCTGACTGGCAGCGTGGCGCCCGGTGTCGGCAGGCTCGATCAGCGGCGGGGAGTAAACCTGCCCACCGGATGCTGCGGCATCCGTCGCCCGTGTGCGCCTCCGCGAGTTGCCAGAGATGGCCCCATGGATGCGATTCAAGGGGCTATCTGTGGCAACTCGCGGCCCGCACTTTCCAGATGGAAAGTAGATGCTAGCCTGACAGTGAACTCGGGGCGCACAGCGGGCACCGCACATTGAGCAGGGGGACACTGTGGACAACGACGAGACAGACGGCGGCACGAACAAGGGCGCGGATGCCCGTGGCGTCGATGCGGCGATGGCCGCCAGCCTGCTGCGCAGCGGCGAGCAGATCGGCGTGAAGGTCTACCGATCCATCGACTTTCGCACACAGGCGCTCGTGCAGGCCGGCACTGCGGTAGCAATTTTTCTCTACGTCACGGTTTTTCTGTTTCTGATCAGCACCCAGGGCGATCACATGGCCGAGAGCGCGGCGCCCGGCAGCAACAACTTCGGAACCAACCTGCTCATCCCATTTCTCGCGCTCAGCTACCTCACTCTCGGCGTGCGGGAGCGACTCAAGGCACTTCTTCCCACCCACCGCCGCGCCCGTGCATTCGTCGTGGGGCTGCTCAGCATCGTCCCGTTCCTCGTCGTCGGGGGCGCCGCCGTATTCGGCCAGCAGATCCCCTGGGGGCTCACACTCGCCGTGGCCTGCTGCGCGGCGGCGCCCGCGGTCGCTCTCGCCATCTTCAGCGCGCGTCAGGCTCGCCACCACGACGTGCGACCGAGCGAACCCGAGCTTCGAGCCCCGCTCAGTAGCCCGGCACAGTCCATGACCGTCGCCCTCGGCCTGGTGTTCGGCGCCTCCGCGGCATCCGGCGCCTTCTTCTGGGGCGCACTCGTCGGACTCGTCGCCGCGGTCGCCCTGCTCGTGTTGATAGCCTTGAATCGAACCAAGTGGAGCCTGGCCGCGGTCGGCAGTGAGTGGGGCCGCGCTCAATGGCTGAGCTTCGGCGCCTCATTCGCCCTCCTGATGGTGGTCACGGTGCTCCTCGCCCGCACTTCCTTCAACTCGCCGCTCGTCGGGATCGTCGGCGGCATCCTGGTGGCGGTGCCACTGGTGATCGCCGCGTTCAAGGAATCCACAATTCGTGAACGTCCGGAGGAGTTCTGGGATGCATCCGCGCCACAATCTTGACGACGCGCTGCTCACTCCCCTGCGCTTCTCGGTCATGGCCGCACTGGCGACGGATGTTGAGATCGACTTCGGCGCCCTGCGTGACCTGCTCGAGGCTGAGGATTCGGCGCTGAGCAAGGCCATCAGCCACCTGAGCGGCGTGGGCTACCTCGCGGTGCGCAAGGGATTCGTCGCGAATCGACCGCGCACGTGGGTGAAGGCGACGCCCGCCGGCAAGGCGGCCATGCGCATCCATGTCGATGCGTTGCAGGCGATTGCGCACGGAATGACCGCGGGCTAGCGGCTAACGACTAACGCACCGGTCGGTCCGACCGATAGTACCGAGCGACAAGAGCAGAACATTAAGTGAACGTTGCGTACACTAAATGCAACACGCCACGCGCCGGGTACGTCAGTTGCCCGTGCACCCACCGACACAAGGGGTTTCTGGATGAACACGTCCACGCTCGATCACACGCGCCCGACTGCGCGCACCCGTCAACGCCTAGCCCGCGCGGGCGCGCTGCTGATGGCCGGCCTCCTCGCGAGCGGTGCGTTGCTTGCTACCGCCGCACCGGCGCAGGCCACCCCCAATTCGATCACGACGATCGACGGCATCACCTATACCTACGACCCTGTCGCAGCGGAGTCGGGAGCGACCGCATCCGCCTATGACGGCGCGACGCAGGGAACCACGGTGACGATCCCTCGGGTGGTTGCATTCGCGCCTGACGGTCCCACGCTCCCGGTCACAGCCATTGGTGACTTCGCATTTGCGTCACAGGACGAAGACGGCGAGCCACTTCCGGGATTCGAGAAACTGACCGCTGTCGAGATTCCCGACACGATCACCGCCATCGGTGACAGTGCCTTTCTCAGCAACCGCCTCGAAACGTTGAGCCTTCCTGACAGCGTCGCCACAATCGGCGAAATGGCGTTTCTGGACAACAAGCTGACGTCGGTCGACCTTCCGTCAGGTCTGACTGAGATCAACACGGCAGCGTTCGGCATGAACAGCCTGACCGGCATCGACATCCCTGACACGGTGACCCGGATCGGGGAGTCTGCCTTCCTCTACAACGAGCTGCAAGCCCTCGACATCCCCGACTCGGTGATCAGCATCGAGACCCAGGCGTTTCTGAACAACGCGTTGACCTCTCTCACTCTCGGCAATTCGGTTGAATCAATCGGACTCGGCGCATTCATGTGGAATTCTCTCGAGTCGATCGTTATTCCGGCCTCCGTGCACACCATGTTCGGGGTGGCATTCGGTGAGAACAACACGTACTTTCTCACTCGCCCGCTCGCTCCCGACTTTGATCCCGACATTCTGAAGGATGAGGATTCCACGCTCACCAGCGTGACGTTTCTCGGCCGCCCGCCGACCACCTTCGTGCCCACGACCGGCCCGAGCACCCTCCCCAACCCGGACAACGACTATGAGCTCATGGGTTCGCTGGGCTCCGGCACTTCCTTGACCGTGAACTACCCGTATGCCTTCGAAACTGCCGACCCGAGCACCGGCTTCACATCCGGAACCTGGCAGGGCTACGCCAGCGCCGCCTACGCCGCGGTGAGCTTCGAGATGGGCGGGCACGGCGACCAGGCAGCGCCGCAGCGCATCACCGTCGGTCAGACCGCGACGGCTCCTGCGACTGCACCGGAGGGATCCGGCTACACCTTCACCGGCTGGTTCACGGATGCCGCGGCGACGATGGCTTTCAACTTCAGCTCTGTGATCAGCGGAGACACGATCATCTACGCCGGCTGGACGAAGAACCCCGCCCCCACTGCGAACGTGATCTTCTCGATGAACGGTCACGGCGCGCAGGTCGACAGCCAGGCCATAGCGATCGGATCGCTCGCCACCGCGCCGAAAACACCGAGCGCCTCTGGCTACACGTTCACCGGTTGGTTCACCGATGCAGCGGCCACCCAGAAGTTCGACTTCATCACACCGATCAGCGGCACGACCAGCCTCTATGCAGGCTGGACCAAGAATCCTGTTGTCACAACGACTACGGTGAGCTTCGCGATGAACGGTCATGGCAAGCAGATTGCGAGCCAAACCGTCACCCTCGGAAAGCTCGTCACAAAGCCGACCTCACCGAGCGCATCCGGTTATGCCTTCACCGGCTGGTTCACTGACACCAAGGCGACCAAGAAGTTCAGCTTCACCACCAAGATCACCGCCAAGACCACCCTCTACGCCGGCTGGAAGAAAACCGCAGCCGTCACCTTCAACATGAAGGGCCACGGCAAACAGGTCGCCGCCAGAACCGTCATCCTCGGAAAGCTCGTCACGAAGCCGACCTCACCGAGCGCATCCGGCTATGCCTTCACTGGCTGGTTCACCGACACCAAGACGACCAAAAAGTTCAACTTCTCCACGAAGATCACCGGCAAGACCACCCTCTACGCCGGCTGGACGAAAACCGCAACCGTCACCTTCAACATGAAGGGCCACGGCAAGCAGGTCGCAGCCACAACCGTCATCGTCGGAAAGCTCCTCACCAAGCCGACCTCACCGACCGCATCCGGCTACGCCTTCACCGGCTGGTTCACCGACACCAAGACGACCAAAAAGTTCAGCTTCACCACCAAGATCACCGCCAAGACCACCCTCTACGCCGGCTGGAAGAAGAAGCCTTCCGCTCGATAGCAGGTGCTGCGCACTGTGCCCCTCAGCCCCTGTTCACGCAGGGGCGGAGGGGCACTGTCGTCTCCGCAGGATCGGTGACCGTAGGTACGGCTACCAGTGGAACGAAATGCGACGTCTGCCGGCAAGGCGGCGATGCGCATCCACGTCGCCGCGCTGCAGGCGATCGTGAATGGGCTGACCGCACTGATCTTCAGCGTGTGAGACATGCCGCGTGTGGAGGGGCCGCGGTCGCGGCCCGAAGTGGGGGCACCGTTGGTGCACAGAGCCCAAGTTTGGTCGAATTACCCAGCTAGGCTCGATAAGCGCTGTCTGCGCAGCGCTCGGGATTGAACGACGTGCGCGTATTCCTCACAAAAGATTCCGGATGCCCATGCGCACGACACTCGCCACGCCCTCCCGTTCACACCGCGCGCCCCTCCGCCGGGTGCTCGCCGCTGTAGCCACTACGGCAGCACTCCTCGCCGTCAGCTTCGTCATCGCGCCGGGCGCTCCGGCATCCGCCGTCGGCACCGCAACCGACGGCGTCACCGCCACCGACGCTGCCACGCTGGCCGCCGCCTTCGCCGGCGGCGGAGACGTCACCCTCGGAGAAAGCTTCGGAGTCACAGCGGATGACGCACCGATCGTCGTTCCCTCTGGAACGAGCGTCACCCTCAACCTCAACGGGTACGAGCTGACAGTTGCGGGTGCAATAAACCAAGCCGGCATCGGGGTGCCGGATACCGCCACCCTCACCATCACTGACAGCTCCGCCGGCAACGGAATCCTCGCTGCCACCGGCGGCGAAAACGGGGCAGGAATCGGCGGCGGTCAGTACGGGGCTGGCGGAAGTATTGCGATCACCAGCGGCACCGTCACCGCCACCGGGGGCTATGGCGGTGCAGGAATCGGCGGCGGCTATTACGGGGCAGCAGACCGAAACATTACGATCACCAGCGGCATCGTCACAGCCATCGGCGGCGAAAACGGCGCGGGAATCGGCGGCGGCTATGGCGGGGCAGGCGGAAAAATCACGATCGCTAGCGGCACCGTCACCGCCACCGGCGGCCAATACGGCGCAGGTGTCGGCGGTGGGTTTTTCGGGTCAGGCGGAAACATCACGATCGCCGGCGGCACCGTCGTCTCGACCGCCGGTCAATTCGCCGCAGGAATCGGCGGCGGCTATTTCGCGGACGGGAAAGACATCATGATCACCGACAGCACCGTCACCGCCACCGCCGGCGGCCAAAGTGCAGGAATTGGCGGCGGCTATCGCGGGGCAGGCGGAAACATCACGATCACCGACAGCACCGTCACCGCCACCGGCGCTGAATGGGGCGCAGGGATCGGCGGCGGTCAGACCCGGTCAGGCGGAGACCTCACGATCACCGACAGCACCGTAACCGCCACCGGCGGTCTCTTCGCCGCTGGAATTGGCGGAGGCTACGACGGTGCAGGCGGAACCACCGAAATCACCAGCAGCACCGTTACCGCCACCGGCGGCGAAAACGCCGCGGGAATCGGCGGCGGCCAGAACGCGGCAGGCGGAAACACCGTGATCACCGACAGCACAGTCACCGCCACCGGCGGCCGATTCGGCGCGGGAATCGGCGGCGGCTATAACGGCGCAGGCGGAGGCACCGAGATCACCGGCGGCAACGTCACCGGCGGCAACGTCACCGCTACCGGGGGCTATGGCGGTGCAGGAATCGGCGGCGGCTATGGCGGAGCAGGGGCAGCCGTCGTCATCGGGACGGATGCTCGTGTCACCGTCAGCGCATCACCCGTCACTCCGTCCATCGTGATCGGCGCGGGCCAGGGCGGCAGCGGCTTCGGCAGCCTCGCCAACGCCGGCACCCTGACCATTACGGCCGGCAGCACCCTAGTCATCCCGGTTGGCACCACGGTAGCCAACAGCGGTGTGATCCGAAACCAAGGCACGATCGCCGTCAACGGAACAATTACCAACTCCGGAAGCATCATCACCGCGGCCGACAGGGTTACCAGCCCCGTCAACGTGACCGGCCGCAACTACCTGGTCACGTTCGACGGCTCGCCCGGCGACACACCGTCCACTCTCGCTCCCCTGTACGTCTTCTCCACGACTTTCGCCGACGCAGAGCTCGATCTGCCCCCCACTCCAGTCGCGGCCGGGCACAGCTTCGGCGGATGGTTCACGGATGCCGCGCGAAGCATCCCGATGACAACGACGACGGCTCTATCGCCCGACTTCACCGTCTACGCAAAATGGACGACCGACCCACGCACCGTGACGTTCAGTTCCGAGGGCGGAACCGACATCGGCCCCGTCACGACTGATTACGGCACGACGATCACCCCACCCGCCAAGCCGACGCGCACCGGCTACACCTTCGCGGGTTGGTACACGGCGGCCACAAGCGGCTCGGAGTGGGACTTCACTGCCGCAGTGACGACGGATGCGACGGCCTACGCGCACTGGACGGCCGAGAAACGCACGGTCACGTTCAGCTCGCAGGGCGGTAGCGCGGTGAAGGCGATCATCACGAACTACGACACGGTAATCAAGGCACCGAAGTCCACCCGCACCGGCTACGCCTTCAAGGGTTGGTACACGAAGTCCACCGGCGGCAGCGCCTGGAACTTCAACGCCAAGGTGACCAAGAACGCCACCGCGTACGCACACTGGACCGTGCAGAAGCGCACGGTCACGTTCAACGCTCAGGGTGGCAGCAAGGTTGCCACGGCGAGCACGAACTACAACACTGCGATCAAGGCGCCGAAGTCTCCGACGCGCACCGGTTACAGCTTCGCGGGTTGGTACACGAAGTCCACCGGCGGCAGCGCCTGGAAGTTCACCTCGAAGGTGACCGCGAACACCACGGCGTACGCGCACTGGACTGTGTTGAAGAAGAACGTGACGTTCAACACCCAGGGCGGCAGCAAGGTCGCCACGGTGAGCACGAACTACAACACCGCGATCAAGGCGCCGAAGTCGCCCACCCGAAGCGGCTACACCTTCACGGGCTGGTACACGAAGGCGACCGGTGGCAGCGTGTGGAAGTTCACCGCCAAGGTGACGGCGAACACCACGGTCTACGCCCACTGGACGGTAAAGCGGTAACGCTCACCATCTCGGCCCGCACTCCCATCTGGGCGCGGTTTATCCCCGCTGGCGCGCGCTATACCCCGCGCCAGCCGGGATACACCGCGCCCAGCTGAAATCACGATGGCCAGTCCCCAACGAGGGGCTAGCGCGGCTGCATCCGAATCGCCCCATCGAGACGGATCGTCTCCCCGTTCAGCATCGAGTTCTCAACGATGTGGCACACCAACGCCGCATACTCAGAGGGGTCGCCGAGGCGCGACGGATGCGGCACCTGAGCAGCCAGGGAGTCGCGCACCTCCTGCGGCAAACCCTTCAGCATCGGCGTATCGAAGGTGCCAGGGGCGATCGTCATCACCCGAATCAGCGTCTGCGCGAACTCCCGCGCCAACGGCAGCGTCATCGCCGCGACGCCGCCCTTCGACGCCGAGTAGGCGGCCTGCCCGATCTGCCCATCGAAGGCTGCGACCGAGGCCGTGTTGACGATCACACCGCGCTCCGGCGTTTCCCCGATCGGCTTCGTGGCCTGCATCGCCGCGGCGGCCAGCCTGATCACGTTGAAGGTTCCGACCAGGTTGACCCGGATGACGCGCTCGAAGTCCTCGAGCGGGATCGGCCCCTCCCGGCCCACCGTGCGCGCGCCGGGCGCGATGCCGGCGCAATTCACAACGATGCGCAGCGGACCGAACTTGCTCGCCGCATCCACTGCCGCCTGCACATCGGCGGCCTTCGTGACGTCCCCGGCGATGAAACGGGCCCGGCCGCCGAGCGCCTCGACGATCTGCTCACCGGGCGCACCCGGCAGGTCGAGCAACACGACCCACGCGCCGGCATCATGCAGAGCAGTGGCGGTGGCCAAACCGAGGCCTGACGCTCCCCCGGTGACGAGCGCGACGCATCCGTGGATCAACATATCTAAAGCCTTTCGATGATTGTCGCGTTGGCCATGCCGCCGCCTTCGCACATGGTTTGCAGGCCGTAGCGGCCGCCGGTGGCTTCGAGCTCGCCCAGCAGGGTGCCGAGCAGGCGCGTGCCCGACGAACCGAGCGCGTGCCCGAGCGCGATGGCGCCGCCACGCGGGTTGAGTTTGGCGAGGTCGGCGCCGAGCTCACGCTGCCAGACCAGCGGCACGCAGGCGAAGGCCTCATTGACTTCGTAGGCGTCGAGATCGTCGATGCTGAGACCGGCCCGATCCAGGATGCGTCGGGTCACCGGGATCACGCCGGTCAGCATGAGCAGCGGGTCGCTTCCGGTGACGGCGAAACTGTGGAAGCGTGCGCGTGGGGTGAGCCCGAGCTGTTCGGCCCTGGTGGCGCTCATGATCAGAGTGGCGGACGCGCCGTCGGTGAGCGGCGAGGAATTGCCTGGCGTGATCTGCCAGTCGAGGTCGGGGAAGCGGTGGGAGTCTCTCTCACTGTAGAAAGCGGGTTTCAACCCGGCCAGTGACTCGACGGTGGTGCCGGCGCGGATCGTCTCGTCGGCGGTGACCACGACGCCCTCTGGGGTGGTGACTGCGAGGAGCTCTCGGTCGAAATCGCCACGGTCCGCAGCCGCGGTGGCGAGCTGGTGGGAGCGAGCGGCGAACGCGTCGAGTTCGTCGCGACTGAGGCCCCACTCCTGGTTGATCAGTTCGGCGGACACTCCCTGGTTGACCAGCCCCTTCGGGTAGCGCTCGTGCATGAGCGAGCCGAACGGGTCTGGTCGCTGCTCGCCCTGGCCGGCGCTCTGGCCGAGGGAGGAGCCGAGCGGAACCCTGCTCATCGATTCGACTCCGCAGGCGATCACCACGTCATACGCGCCGGCGATCACCCCCTGTGCGGCGAAGGTCGCGGCCTGCTGGCTCGAGCCGCACTGGCGGTCGATGGTGGTGCCCGGCACCGAATCCGGAAAGCCAGCGCTGAGCAGCGCGGTGCGCGTGATGTTGTAACTCTGCTCGCCGACCTGGCTGACGCATCCGCCGATCACGTCGTCGACGAGGGCCGGGTCGAGGTCGTTGCGGGCGACCAGCTCGCCGAGAACTCCGGCGAGGAGGTCGGCCGGATGCACAGTGGAGAGTGCGCCGCCCGGTTTTCCCCGGCCTGACGGCGTGCGCACCACATCGACAATGACGGCATCGTTGCTCATGGCTCCAGCGTAGGCTCTGGGGCTGTTTCTGGCCGTGCGAATGTGGCTGTCGGCGACGAGAGTGTGGCTAACTCCGGCAATCCTGCCCCGGCCGTTCAAACAGGCCGCGGAGCAGTGCGGAAGCACCGATTCTCCAGCCAGGATTGCCGGAGTTAGCCACACCCCGAGCAGGGGTCGACCCACCGGGTGGCCGCGATTCACGCGAGAAATCGAACCGGTTCTTCCCCAGAACTGGGGCCAGCACGGGCCCGCTGTGCGCGGGGTCGCGCCGATACCCTGTGAGTACATACTTCGCACCTCTGGGGGAATTCACCGATGATTACCGCTCGACGTCACGCGCCTGCCCGCGCTCCGCACGCATCCGTTGGTCGAACAGCGGCAACCCTTGCCGCCACAGCGGCACTACTCGCGTTCAGCTTCACCGCTGCTCCGGTGCCGACCGCGTCTGCGGCGACCCTGACCGTGACGACCGCCGCCGACCTGGCGAATGCCTTTTCGACGGCCAGCGCGACGGATGTCGTCACACTCGGGGCCACTATCGACATTGTCTCAGCGGGTCCCGCTCTCGCCGTGCCCAGCGGCCACGCCGTCACGCTCGACTTGAACGGTCAGAAACTGACGGTCGCCGGCGGATATATGCTCGCTGCGATCGGAGTGCCCGCGGGTACCACGTTGGTCATCACCGACGGGGGAACGGGCGGTTCACTCGATGCCACTGGCGGAGAGGGCGGCGCCGGAATCGGCGGCGGACTCTTTGAGGCCGGCGGCGCTGTCACGATTAACAGCGGAACAGTGGCCGCGCAGGGAGGAGATTTCGCTGCCGGAATCGGCGCCGGATTCGCCGCCGGCGGCGGAACCACCACGATCACCGGCGGGACCGTCACTGCAGAGGGCGGAGAGAGCGGCGCAGGAATCGGCGGCGGCTTAGATGGCGACGGCGGGACAACCATCGTCAGTGCAGGAACCGTCACCGCAGTGGGCGGAGACTTGGGTGCCGGAATCGGCGGCGGGAGTGAAGGCGACGGCGGAACCACCACGATCACCGGCGGGACCGTCAGCGCTGAAGCAGGAACCTACAGCGCCGGAATCGGAGGCGGCCGGTTGGGCGCGGGAGGAACCACCACCATCACCGGAGGAGTGGTGACGGTCGACGGCGGTCTCGAAGGTGCGGCTATCGGTGGCGGCAGCCTCGGCAACGGCGGCACGGTGACCATCGGAACCGGGGCCCAGGTCACGGTCTCCGCAGACCCCACAGCCGACTCCTTTCTGATCGGCGGCGGCTCGGGCGCGTCTGACTTCGGCTCGCTCTCGAATGCTGGATCGCTGACGATCACGTCCGGTAGCACCCTTGTTATTCCCACGGGCACCACCGTGCTGAACTCTGGCACCATTGTGAACGCCGGAGCGATTGACGTCCTCGGGGCGATCACCAACACCGGCGCGATCGTCAACACCGGCTCGGTCGCCGGGGAGCTCCGCATCACCGTGAACAACTTCGTGCTCTCCTTCGACATCACGGCGAGCCCCGACGTCGCTGCACTGCCGATCCCTTCACTGCGCGTGTATGCCAGTACTCTTGCCGCGGCACAGCTCACCCTTCCGACGCAACCCGTGGTCGCGCACCACAGCTTCAACTGGGTCACGGATGCCGCACCCCCCGTCGTCATGACGCCCACGACGGTTCTGACCGGTGATCTCACCCTCTACGCTGCGTGGACCCTCGACAGCCACACCGTCACCTTCGATGCGCAGGGCGGCAGCGCTGTCGCATCCGTCACTGCCGACTACGACACCCGGATCACCGCACCCGCCGACCCGACCCGCACCGGGTACACCTTTGACGGCTGGTCAACGGATGCCGACGGCACCGACCCCTGGAACTTCGCCACGTCGACCGTGACCGCGTCCACCACGCTCTACGCGCAGTGGACGATCGACACCTACGCCGTCACGTTCGACTCGCAGGGCGGCAGTGCGATCAAGTCGATCACGGCCGACTTCGACACTCCCATCACCGAACCCCGCGCGCCAACCCGCACCGGATTCACCTTCGACGGCTGGTTCACTGCGGCGAATGGCGGCTCAGCTTGGGACTTCGCCGACACCGTGACCGACGACCTGACTCTCTACGCCCAGTGGACCGCGGTCGCAGTGGTCACCCCGCCGACCTCGACGCCGACTCCGACTCCGACAGCCGTTCCCGCACCGAGCGGCACGCCGAAACCTGCTGCCCCGTCGCTCGCGTCGACCGGGTTTGACGGTGGCGCCGCCGGTCTCGGCGCGCTCGTTCTCGTCGTCGCTGGCCTGGCCGGTCTGATCGTGCGCCGCCGACGTGTCGGTGACGTGTAGCCGAACAACCGGGTGACCATTTCGTTGATCGAGGAGCGGCCGACGCAGGCGGTCGCGTCTCTGAGGTATATGGGCCATTTCGTTGATCGAGGAGCGCGCGACGAAGGCGCGTCTATTAGGTATATCGGCCATTTCGTTGATCGAGGAGCGCGCGACGAAGGCGCGTCTATTAGGTATATCGGCCATTTCGTTGATCGAGGAGCGCGCGAGCTTGCGAGCACGCGTCTCGAGATCTCGCGAGCCAATCCTTGAACTCGGGTTGCGTTTGAACGTCGGCTCGCGAGTCTCGAGACACTCGCTGGCGCTCGCTCCTCGACCAACGAGATGGTGATATTCGTCCACCACCATGCCGCGCAGCGGCCCGGAAGCTCGAGACCGGGCCAGCTGATCTCTTGACTCGGGTTGCGTTTGAACGTCGGCTCGCGAGGTCTCGAGACACTCGCTGGCGCTCGCTCCTCGACCAACGAAATGGTCAAATTCGTCCACCACAATGCCGCGCAGCGGCCCCACAGCTCAAGATCTCGCGAGCCGATCCTTGAACTGAGGTTGCGTTTGAACGTCGGCTCGCGAGGTCTCGAGACACTCGCTGGCGCTCGCTCCTCGACCACCGAAATGGTGATATTCGTCCACCACGAAGATTGGCCGGCCACCTCGACCAACGAGATAGGTCAGGCCGAGAGCGCCCACATCGCAACCGCGCTGGCGGCGGCCACGTTGAGCGAGTCGATCCCGTGCATCATCGGGATCTGCACCACGGTGTCCGACGCGGCGAGGGCGTCGTCGGTCAGGCCGGGACCCTCGGCTCCGAGCACCAGCGCGAGCTTCTCGTAGCCGGTGGCCTGAAAATCGCGCAGGCTCACCGCATCCGGAGTCAGGGCGAGCGCTGCAACGTGAAAGCCGTGCCGGGTCAACAGTTCGCGGGTTGACGCCCAGTCGCCGGTGCGGGTCCACGGAACCTGCAGCACCGTGCCCATCGAGACGCGGATGGCCCGCCGGTAGAACGGGTCGGAGCAGCGCGGGGTGACCAGGACCGCATCGGCGCCGATGGCGCCTGCCGAACGGAAGATCGCGCCCACATTGGTGGGGTCGGCCACGTTCTCGAGGATCACGATGCGGCGGGCGCCGTCGAGCAACTCATCGAGATCGGGCAAAGCCGGCCGGTGCATCGAGGCGATCAGGCCGCGGTGCAGGATGTACCCGGTCAGCTCGGCGAGGAGCTCCCCCGGCCCCGAGAAAATGGGCACGTCGTCGCCGACGAGCGCGATGGCCTCGTCGACGGTGCCGCCCAGGGCGAGAACCGAACGCGGCCGGTGCCCTGCGCGTAGCGCCCGCTCCAGCACGAGCGCCGACTCGGCCAGGTAGAGACCGTGCTCGGTGCTGCTCGCCTTCTTGAGTGCGACATCCGTCAGGTGCGAGTAGTCGCCCAATCGTGGATCGCTGAGGTCGGAAATCTCGATGACGGGCATCCGTCGATCTTATCGAGCGCCCCGAAATCCCTCGCCAGACTCCGGCACACGCAGCTCGCGCGTGCGCTCAAATCGTCGCCAGATGTAGACGAAGGCGACGATTCAGGCGCACGCGCGGAAGGAGAGGAAGAAAGACGCGACCACGCGTGCGCTCAAATCGTCGCCAACCAGCGGGTCGAGGCGACGATTCAAGCGCACGCGCCGAAAACTGGCGCAACGCGCAACGCGAGACGCGCAACGCGCAACGCGCGACGCGCGACGCGCGACGCGCGACGCGTGAAACGCGAGCGACGGGCGAGAAAAAGCGCTAGACCGCGAACGGATCAGGCGTCAGCGTGTACTTCGTCGACAGATACTCGTGGATCCCCTCGAAGCCACCCTCGCGCCCCAGACCCGACTGCTTGACCCCGCCGAACGGTGCTGCCGCGTTGGAGATGACGCCCATGTTCAGGCCCATCATCCCGGTCTGCAGGCGCTCGATCATGCGCTGGCCGCGGGCGAGATCGTTCGTGTAGACGTAGCTGACCAGGCCGTATTCGGTGTCGTTCGCGAGCCGCACCGCGTCGTCTTCATCGGTGAAGGAGGCGATGGCGAGCACCGGTCCGAAGATCTCTTCGCGCAGGATGCTGCTGCCCGCGATGACGCCACTGATCACGGTGGGCTGGTAGAAGGTTCCCTCTCCGGCGATGGCCGATCCGCCGGTGAGCAGCGTCGCCCCGCGACCGACGGCATCCTGAACCAGCTCGTCAGCCTTGGCGACCGCCTTGTCGTTGATCAGTGGGCCGATGGTGACACCGTCTTCGGTGCCGCGGCCGATCGCGAACCCGTTGACTCGCTCGGTGACCCGGCGGGCGAACTCGTCGGCGATCGACTCGTGCACGATGAACCGGTTGGCGGCGGTGCAGGCCTGGCCGACGTTGCGGAACTTGGCTGCGATGGCCCCGTCGACGGCCTTGTCGAGGTCGGCGTCTTCGAAGACGACGAAGGGTGCGTTGCCGCCGAGCTCCATCGAGGTGCGCAGCACGCCCTGGGCCGACTGGCGAATGAGCGCCTGGCCGACCGGGGTCGACCCGGTGAAGCTGAGCTTGCGCAGGCGCGGGTCGGCGATGATCGGGTCGGAGACGGCGCCGGAGGTCGAGGTGGTGATCACGTTGACGACACCGGCCGGAAGCCCTGCCTCTTCGAGAAGCGCGACGAACAGCAGGGTGGTCAGCGGGGTGAGCGAGGCCGGCTTCACGACAACCGTGCAGCCGGCGGCGAGCGCCGGCGCGATCTTGCGGGTCGCCATGGCGAGCGGAAAGTTCCACGGGGTGATCAGAAAGCACGGGCCAACCGGCACCTGGGTGACGATCATGCGCCCGGTACCCTCTGGATTGGTGCCGTAACGGCCGGTGATGCGCACCGCCTCCTCGCTGAACCAGCGCAGGAACTCGCCGCCATAGGCGACCTCACCCAGTGCTTCGGCGAGCGGCTTGCCCATCTCGAGCGTCATCAGCAGGGCGAAGTCCTGTTTGCGTTGCTGCATCAGGTCGAAGGCACGGCGCAGAATCTCACCGCGCGCGCGGGGCGGTGTCGCGGCCCAACTATCCTGTGCGGCCACCGCGGCATCGAGCGCGGCGGCCCCGTCTTCGACGCTGGCGTCGGCGATCGACTTGATCGTCTTGCCCGTTGCCGGGTCAATGACCGCAATCGAACGCCCCGAGCTGCCGGCGACCCACTGGCCACCAATGAACAACTTGTCGGGAACGCGGGCCAACAGTTCGGTTTCGCGTGACTCACTCACGGGGACTCCTTCATCGTCTTTAATGATCCGGTTCGAGCATAACGACAGCGGCTTCGCGGCGAGTGCGCATCGGCAGGTTCGCGCGCACGGGGGCAATCCGCGTGCGCGGGCGGTCAACGGATGCGGCGCAACGAGCCGCGGGGTCGCATCCGTCGCGACGCGGGTCGGGCCCGCCACGCGCGCTGACCCGCCCCAACCTCTGGCGCGGGGTATCCCCGCTGGCGCGCGCTCTACCCCGCGCCCACCGGGATACCCCGCGCCGAGACCGCGCCGAGACCGCGATGGGTCGCGACGTGCACGAGCGGGCGCAGACGGTCACTGGCTGCGAGCCGGAGGCAGCAGCGCTGGGCAATCACATCGTGTCGAGGATGCCCGTGAGCTGGTCCAGCGTCGTCATCGGGTTCAGGATCGCGAAGCGCGTGTTGGTGCGTCCGGCATGCGAACTGGGGGTCACGAACGCGCGTTGCTCGCCCAGAAGCCGGGCCGACCATCTCTCATAGTCGGCGGGAAGCCATCCGTCTCGCTCGAACACCACCACCGACAATTGCGGCTGGCGCACGAGCCGGAGGTGCGGGCGGCGCTCGATCTCGTGCGCGATCTCCCGCGCGAGCCGGAGCGCCGCGGTGATGGCCTCGCGATAGGCGCCGGCGCCGTAGGTAGCCAGCGAGAACCACAACGGCAGCCCGCGTGCGCGTCGGGTGAGATGCGCTGCGTAGTCGGAGGGGCTCCAGTCGGAGGTCTGCGTGAGCGTGTCGAGGTACTCGGCGTGCTGGGTGTGCGCCTGGCGGCCGGCCTCAGGGTCTCGGTAAATGAGGGCGCAGGCGTCGAACGGAGCGAACAGCCACTTGTGCGGGTCGACGATCACGGAGTCGGCATGCTCGACGCCGGCGAAGAGCGGTCGCGCGAGCGGGGAGAGCATCGCCGCCAGTCCGTAGGCGCCGTCGACGTGGAGCCAAAAGTCAAACTCGCCCTTGAGCGCGGCGATCGAGGCGACGTCGTCGACGATTCCGAAGTTGGTCGAACCGGCGGTTGCGACGACGGCGAACACCGAGCCGGCGTGCTCCTCCAGTGCCGCCCGCACTCCCTCGCTGCCGAGAGAGCCGGTGTCCCGTGGCTCGACCGGAACGACGTCGACGTCCATGACCTGCGCCGCCGAGGCGATAGAGGAGTGTGCTTCGGCGCTGCAGACGATCATCCAGCGCGCCGGCATCGCAGCCCCTGACTCGCGCACCCGGCGACGGGCGTGCTCGCGGGCGGCGACGAGGGCCGAGAGGTTTCCGAGTGTGCCGCCCTGCACGAACACCCCTCCAGCGGTCGCCGGCAGTCCGAACTCGTGGGCCAGCCAGGTCAGAGCCTGGTTCTCCGCGTACACCGCACCTGATCCCTCGAGCCAGGATCCGCCGTAGACTGCGCTGGCCGAAACAACGAGGTCGAACGCTGTTGCCGCCTTCCTCGGAGCCGTCGGAATGAACGAGAGATACTGCGGATGGTCGGTGGTGATGCAGGCGGGCGCCAGCACGTTCTCGAATAAGGCCAGCGCCGAGCTCGCCCCGATGCCCTCTTCGGTGAGTGCGCCGGCGGCGAGCCGGTCGAGCTCGGCTTCGGTCTCTGGCTTGTCGAGTGGAGTGTCGCTCGCGAGCATCCGGCGGCGCGAGTAGTCGAGCACCAGGTCGACGAGCTCCGTGTTCTCCGGGGAGACGGAATGCATCCGGCTCGGGTTGCGTGCGGCCGCGTTGCCCGGCGAGCTGTGATTTTCTCGAGTCATCGGTCTGCACCCTTCATCGGCCCCATCGCCCGTCAGGCCGACTGTACTTCACCCGCCTGACGCGGACACAGAGAACTCCCACCCCGGCACCCGACCTGCTCTCACCCGCAACCGGCGATGGCGTCGCGCTCAATCAGGAGCCCGCATCGTATACGATCTAATCCAGAGGTGGCCAGCCGCATCCGCAACGATGCTGTTGACGCCCTGTTCCCATCGACACAAGGAAGTGGTGCAGAACGTGCTTGAGACCTCCCGGATTGCCGAGATCGCCGACGAACTCTTCGAGGCCGACCGATCCCGCACCACCGTCCCCCGGCTCACCGCTCGCTTTCCTGAGATGACCGTCGAAGACGCCTACGCGGTGCAGAGCCTCTGGAAAGAACGCGGCATCGCGGCCGGTCGCCGCCTGGTCGGCCGCAAAATCGGCCTGACCTCCAAAGTGATGCAGGTCGCGACCGGGATCACCGAGCCCGACTACGGTGTGATCTTCGACGACATGGTCTACGAGAACGGGTCAAGCATCCCGTTCGATGCATTCTCGAACGTGCGCATCGAGGTGGAACTGGCCTTCGTGCTCGGCAAGCCGCTCGAGGGCCCGAACTGCACGCTGTTCGATGTTCTCGACGCCACCGACTATGTCATTCCGGCTCTCGAAATTCTGAGCTCGCGCCTTGAGATGGCCGGACGCACGATCGTCGACACCATCTCCGACAATGCGGCGATGGGCGGCATGGTGATGGGCGGCAACCCGGTCAAGGTCGGAGACGTCGACCTGCGCTGGGTCTCGGCGCTGCTCTACCGCAACCAGACGATCGAAGAGTCGGGCGTCGCGGCCGCCGTGCTCAACCACCCCGCCGCCGGGGTCTACTGGCTGGCCAACAAGCTCGCCCAACACGGCACCCGTTTGGAGGCGGGCGAGATCATTCTGGCCGGCTCCTTCACGCGCCCGATGTGGGTCGAAAAGGGCGACACCATTCACGCCGACTACGGACAGCTGGGAGCAATCACGTGTCGTTTCGAGTAACCCCCGACCCCACTTTTCGCGACGCGCTGGCCGCATCCGACCGCCCACAGATCGGGATGTGGGTCTGCTCAGGCAGCGCCCTCGTCGCCGAAATCTGCGCCGGGAGTGGCCTCGACTGGCTCCTCATCGACACCGAGCACAGCCCGAACGGTTTGGAGTCGACGCTCAGCCAGTTGCAGGCCGTCGCCGCCTACCCGATCGTCCCGCTGGTGCGGGTTCCGGTCGGCGACCGGGTGATCGTGAAGCAGCTACTCGACCTCGGCGCGCAGAATCTGCTGATCCCGATGGTCGACGACGCTGAGCATGCCCGCGAGATGGTCGCCTCTGTGCGCTATCCGCCGCACGGGGTGCGCGGTGTCGGCAGCGCCCTCGCCCGGGCCGCACGCTGGAACCGCATCGACGACTACCTGGCGGCCGCCGATTCGACGATTTCGCTGTTCGTGCAGATCGAGACGGCGTTGGCTGTCGAGAACGTCGCGTCGATCGCGGCGGTCGATGGCGTCGATGGCTTGTTCATCGGACCGTCAGATCTGGCCGCATCCATGGGCCTGCTCGGCCAGCAGGATCACCCCGATGTCGTCGCTGCGGTTGAGCACTGCATCCGCACGATCTCGGCGCTCGGCAAGCCGGTCGGCGTCAACGCCTTCGCGCCGGCCACGGCCGAACGCTATCTCGCGGCCGGCGCGAACTTCGTGCTGGTCGGGGCGGATGTCGCGATCCTCGCGCGCGCCTCGGAGGGGTTTGCCCAGACCTACATTCATGATCGTGCCGGTTCAGTGTCCGCCCCGGCCTCCGGCTCCGCGTCCGCATCCACGCCCGCATCCACGCCCGCGACCCCGAGGGCACCGCGCGCGAGCTACTAGATCCCGCGAGTTGTCAGAGATGGCCCCTTGAATCGAGCTCAAGGGGCCATCTCTGACAACTCGCGGGGCGGCGTCCGCGCGGCATAGTGGTGAACGAATCTGACCATTTCGGTGGTCGAGGAGGCCGCCCGCGGCCGTCTCGAGACCTCGCGAGCCGATGTTCGAACTCAACCCGAGTTCAAGGTTTGGCTCGCGAGATCTCGAGACGCGGCCTCCTGCGTCGGCTGCTCCTCGATCAACGAATTGATCGAATACCCCCTAGAATCGTCAGGTCTGACGGCTTCGGCCGTCGCGCCCGGAAAAGGGGCGCTGAGCGATCGTGAATCGCATCGCGAGGCATATACGGAAAATCACCCGCTATATGACTCGTTAAGGATTCGACATGACCACTGTGTCAACGCGCGTTGCCGACGCCATTTCCGCCCACGTCACCGACGTGTTCGGCGTGATGGGCAACGGAAACGCCCACTTCATCAACGCGCTCTTCAGCAGCGATTCGAACACCGATTCGGGCAGCAGTTCGAGCACCGATTCGGGCCCGGTGCGCTACACCGCCGTACGCCACGAAACGGCCGCGGTCGCCGCCGCCGACGCGTACTTTCGAGCATCCGGTCGCATTGCGGTGGCCACCGTCACCTATGGCGCCGGCTTCACCAACATGGCGACCTCCCTCGCCGAGTCCGTGCGGGCCGGCATCCCCCTCGTCGTCGTGGTCGGCGAGGCCCCGACCGCCGGGCTCCGCCCCTGGGACATCGACCAGGTCGCCCTCGCCACCTCGCTCGGAGCCGAGACATTCACCGTCGGCGCCGACGATGCCGGCCGCACCACCCTCACCGCGCTGGAGCACGCTCTCAACAACCGCACCGCCGTCGTTCTGGCCATCCCCTACGACCTGGCCGCGGCAACAGCCGGCGACGAAACGCTTCCGGCCGAACTCCGCCTCACCGCCCCTCTGGCTCCCACCGCCACCGAAACAGATGCCGCGGCGGCCGTGCTCGCACAGGCCAAGCGCCCGTTCATTCTGGCCGGCCGCGGCGCCTGGGTGTCCGGCGCCGCCGACGCGCTCGGCGAACTCGCCGACGCGCTCGGCGCCGTCACCGCCTCGAGCGCTCTCGGCCGCGGGATCTTTGCGAAGCAGCAGTTCGACCTGGGCGTCACCGGCGGCTTCGGACAAGACGCGGCGATGGCGCTCGTGCGCACCGCCGACGTCGTGCTCGTCGTCGGCGCGAGCATGAACCAGTTCACGATGAGCTTCGGCACACTCGTGGCAGCAGACGCGACGGTCATCCGCATCGACGAGGCGGCCGACGTGAAGCATCCGTTGGTCAGCTCGCTGATCGTCGGCGACGCCCGCCTCACCGTCGAGGCGATCGTGGCCGACCTGGCCCGCATCGACGCCCCGGCGTCGGGCTGGCGCGAGTCGATCGACGGCTTCGCCGACGGTTCGCTGCACCGCCGCGATGCCGGCGAGGAGACCCTCCCCGACGGCCTGCTCGACCCGCGCCGAGTCGCCACACGCCTCGCCGAGCTGCTGCCCGACGACCGCGTTGTCGTCTCAGACGGCGGCCATTTCATCGGCTGGGCGAACACCTACTGGCCTGTCGCAGCCCCGAACCGGATGATGATGGTCGGCACCGCGTTCCAGACCATCGGTCTGGGTTTTCCGAGTGCCGTCGGCGCGACGACGGCGCTGCCCGACCCACTGCTCGTGATCACCACGGGTGACGGCGGTGGCCTGATGGCACTGGCCGACCTCGACTCCGTCATCCGATCGACCCGGCGCGGGGCGATTGTGGTCTGGAATGACGCCGCGTATGGCGCCGAGATCCACATGTACGGGCGCATGGGGCTCGACACCCGCCCGATGATGATCGAGCAGGCCGACTTCGCCGCGCTGTCCCGCGCGCTCGGCGGGCACGGCGACGTGATCAACACGCTCGACGATCTCGACGCGTTCGAGCAGTGGCTGGCCTCGGGCGCCGACGGCGTCTACCTGCTCGACTGCCGCATCTCCGGCACGATCATGGCGCCGTATCAGCTCGAGATCTACGCGCACGCGACGGGCCAGAAGCACTAATCGACTCGCGATCTCGGTGATCGAGGAGCGCGCGAGCGTGCGAGCACGCGTCTATGAGGCAAATGGGCCATTCGTTGATCGAGGAGCGCGCGAGCGTGCGAGCACGCGTCTCGAGATCTCGCGAGCCAATTCTTGAACTCGGGTTGCGTTCAAACATCGGCTCGCGAGGTCTCGAGACGGCCGCGGGCGGCCTCCTCGACCAACGAGAAGCCTCTAAACCACCCGCACTCGACCCGATCGCGGGCGGCCTCCTCGACCACCGAGAACCCTCTAAACCACCCGCACTGCCGGGCTCTCCGTGAGGGCAGGGTCGCGCACCACAACCGTCCCGAGTGCCACATCGATCGCCGCCATCTGCTCGGCCGGGATGCGCACTCCGCCGGCCTTCACGTTCTCTGCAATCTGCTCCGGCCGGGATGCCCCCACGAGCGCGGCAGAAACGTTGTCGTTCTGCAGCACCCAGGCGATCGCAAGCTGCGACATCTTCAGCCCGAGCTCGTCGGCGATCGGCCGCAGCTTCTGCACGGCGGTCAGCACTGGCTCCTCCATGAGCCGGGAGATGAAGTTCTTGCCACCCTTCTCGTCGGTGGCCCGGCTTCCGGCCGGCGCCGGCTGACCTGGCAGGTATTTGCCCGAGAGCACGCCCTGGGCCATCGGCGACCAGACGATTTGTGAGATCCCCAATTCCTTCGACGCCGGAATGACCGCGGCCTCGATGACCCGCCATAACGCTGAATATTGCGGCTGATTCGACACGATCGAGAATCCGGCCTGCTTCGCCAGGGCCTGACCGGCGCGCAGCTGCTCGGCGTTCCACTCCGAGACACCGATGTAGAGCGCCTTGCCGGAGCGCACGACATCCGCGAACGCTTGGATCGTCTCCTCCAGCGGGGTCTGGTGGTCATAGCGGTGCGCCTGATAGAGATCGACGTAGTCCATCTGCAGACGACTCAGCGAACCGTCGATGCCCTCCATGATGTGCTTGCGCGAGAGCCCCGTGTCGTTCGGACCCTTCGGCCCGACCGGCCAGAAGACCTTGGTGAAGATCTCGAGCGATTCGCGGCGCTCACCCGCGAGCGCCGCCCCGAGCACTTCCTCGGCTGCGCCATTGGCATAGACATCGGCGGTGTCGAAAGTCGTGATCCCGGCGTCGAGAGCTGCCCTGACGCAGGCGGTCGCGATGTCGCTTTCCACCTGGGACCCGTGGGTCAGCCAATTACCGTAGGTGATTTCAGAAATTTTGAGGCCAGAAGTGCCCAAGAAGCGATAATCCATGGGGCCAGCCTACGGAGATGATCACGAGCAGAATAGAGCGGATGTCGTCGATCGCCAGATTCTTGGTGGTCGAGCTCGTCGAGACCCGCTCCTGAGATCTCTGACAGGCTCGATCACCGGTTCTTTGTATCCGTCGCCGGATCGTATATCATTTGTGATACCACGATCGACGAGGACAGATGAGCAACGAGACCTTCACCACCCCCGGCAAGATCATCGCCGTGCACCTGAACTATCGCTCTCGTGCCGAGCAGCGCGGCCGCATCCCCGCCCAGCCGTCATACTTCCTCAAGCCGAGCTCCTCGATCTCCGCGACCGGCGACGTGCTGGAGCAGCCGGCCGGCACCGAACTCCTCGCCTACGAAGGCGAAATCGCCCTCATCATCGGCGAGCGCACCCGCCGCGTCTCCCCCGCCGAAGGCTGGTCACGCGTCTCAGGGGTGACCGCCGCCAACGACTTCGGCCTCTATGACCTGCGTGCTGCCGACAAGGGCTCGAATCTACGCTCGAAGGGCGGCGACGGCTTCACCCCAATCGGCCCCGGCGTCATTCCCACCTCCGACCTCGACCCGGCCGCCCTCCGCGTGCGCACCTGGCTCAACGGCGCACTCGTGCAAGACGACACCGCCGACACCCTGCTCTTTCCGTTCGGCCAACTCATCGCCGACCTCTCCCAGCTGATGACGCTCGAACCCGGAGACCTGATCCTCACCGGCACCCCCGCCGGCTCATCGGTCGCCCGCCCCGGCGACGTCGTCGAGGTCGAAGTGGATGCCCCCACCGCGCCAGGTGCGCCGACCACGGGTCGCCTGGTCACCACGATCACCGCCGGCACCGAACCGTTCGGCGACTTCGGCACGAAGCCGAGCGTCGACGACCTGCAGCGCACCGAAGCCTGGGGCAGCGCACAAGCCGCCGGCCTCCTGCCCGCCGAACCGCAGCCATCCGCCCCCGCGTTCGAGCTGACGCCCGAGTTGCGCGAGCGCATCCTCAGCGTCGGGGTCGCAACCCTGAGCGCGCAGCTACGCCGACGCGGCTACAACGAGGTCTCGATCGACGGCGTGGCCACCAACAAGCCGGGAGCGAAGATGGTCGGGCTCGCTCGTACTCTGCGCTTTGTGCCATTTCGCCCCGACCTCTTCGAGTCGCACGGCGGCGGTTTCAACGCCCAGAAGCGAGCATTCGATTGCGTCAATCCCGGCGAAGTCCTCGTCGTCGAGGCGCGTGGCGTGCGCGAAACCGGCACCGTCGGCGACGTTCTCGCCCTGCGCGCCCAGGTGCGCGGCGCCGCCGGAATCGTCACGGACGGCGGGGTGCGCGACTTCGACATCGTCGCGTCGCTCGACATCCCCACGTTCTCGCAAGGCCCGCACCCGTCCGTGCTCGGCCGCCGCCATGTGCCCTGGGAGACCGACGTCACAATCGCCTGCGGCGGCGCGGCAGTCCAGCCCGGAGATGTGATCGTCGGTGACGGCGACGGCGTCATCGTCATCCCGACCGCGCTCGTCGAAGACGTCGTCGAGTCGGCAATCGTGCAAGAACGCGAAGACACCTTCGTCGCTGAAATGGTCGCAGCCGGCGAACCCGTCGACGGCCTGTTTCCGATGAACGCAGTGTGGAAAAAGCGCTACCTCGAATGGCCGGGCGTCTGATGAATTCGCTCAGCAAATCCCAGCTGGCCCACCAGTGGATCAGCGAGCGTATCAACGACGGCCGCTACGTGCCGGGGTTCCGCCTCGTGCTCGGCCAGATCGCCAAGGAGCTCGACGTCAGCGTTGTTCCGGTGCGCGAGGCGATTCGCCTGCTCGAAGCCGAAGGGCTCGTCACGTTCGAGCGCAACGTCGGCGCCCAGGTGGCCATGATTCAGGAGACCGAGTACCTGCACACCATGCAGACCCTGAGCATTGTCGAGGGCGCGGCGACCGCGCTGTCGGCGCCGACGCTCACACCAGATCACTTCGCCAGGGCCCGGGAGATCAACGCACAGATGATCGCCTGCCTCGATGACTTCAACCCGCGTCGTTTCACCGAACTCAACCTTGAGTTTCACTCGGTGCTCTTCGAGGAGTGCCCGAACCCGCACATTCTCGATCTCGTGCACCGGGGCTGGAAGCGCATGAACGTGCTGCGCGATTCCAGTTTCAGTTTCGTGCCAGGACGCTCGCGGGCCTCTGTACAAGAACACGAAGACCTGCTGCAGATGATCGAGGGCGGGGCACCGGCGCTGCAGGTCGAACTGACGGCACGGGCTCACCGCACGGCCACCCTCGATGCGATGTTGGCCTACCAGGCCGAGCACAAGCATCCGTCTGCTGCCCCACCCGCCGACCAGCCGGCCAGAAGCTCCGCACCGACCGCGTACTGACTTTTTTCGCTCTCTGCTTGATCCAATGGAGGAAAGACACAGATGAACCACTACATTCCCGACGGGCTGCCGTCGTCGATTCAGCATTTCATCGGCGGCGCATTCGTCGACAGCGTCTCTGGCAAGACCTTCGACGTGCTCGACCCGGTGTCGAATCAGACCTATGCCACGGCCGCGGCCGGCCAGCAGGAGGACATCGACCTCGCCGTTGCTGCAGCGAAGGATGCCTTCGACAACGGCCCGTGGCCGCGCCTCAAGCCGCGTGAGCGCTCACGCATTCTCAACAAGATTGCGGATGCGATCGCAGCGCAGGATGCCCGCCTCGCCGAACTCGAATGCTTCGACACCGGCCTGCCGATCACCCAGGCGCTCGGCCAGGCGCAGCGTGCCGCCGAGAACTTTCGCTTCTTCGCCGACCTGATCGTCGCGCAGGCCGACGACACCTACAAGGTGCCAGGCAGCCAGATCAACTACGTCAACCGCAAGCCGGTCGGCGTCGCCGGACTGATCACACCGTGGAACACCCCGTTCATGCTCGAGAGCTGGAAGCTGGCCCCCGCCCTCGCCTCCGGCTGCACGGTCGTGCTCAAGCCGGCCGAGTTCACCCCGTTGTCGGCGAGCCTCTGGGCCGAGATCTTCCGTTCGGCCGGACTGCCAGACGGCGTCTTCAACCTCGTCAACGGCATCGGCGAAGAGGCCGGCGACGCGCTCGTCAAGCACCCCGATGTTCCGTTGATCTCCTTCACCGGTGAGACCACCACCGGCCAGACCATCTACCGCAACTGCGCGGCGAACCTCAAGGGAATGTCGATGGAGCTCGGCGGCAAGTCCCCCGCCGTCGTCTTCGCCGACGCCGACCTCGAAGCCGCGATCGACTCGACCCTGTTCGGCGTCTTCTCGCTTAACGGCGAACGCTGCACCGCCGGCAGCCGCATTCTCGTCGAGCGAAGCATCTACGACGACTTCTGCGCCCGCTACGCCGCCCGCGCCCAGAACATCGTCGTCGGAGACCCGCACGACCCGAAGACCGAGGTCGGTGCTCTCGTGCACCCGGAGCACTACGCCAAGGTGATGAGCTATGTCGAGATCGGCAAGGGCGAAGGCCGCCTGCTTGCCGGTGGCGGCCGCCCCGAGAATCTGCCGGAGGGCAACTATGTGGCACCGACCGTGTTCGCGGATGTCGCCCCCAGTGCCCGCATCTTTCAGGAGGAGATCTTCGGACCGGTCGTCTCGATCACCCCGTTCGACACCGACGAGGAGGCACTGGAGCTCGCCAATGGCGTGAAGTACGGCCTTGCCGCCTACATCTGGACGAGCAACCTGCAGCGGGCGCACACGTTCGCCCAGTCGATCGAGGCCGGAATGGTCTGGCTCAACTCGCACAATGTGCGCGACCTCCGCACCCCGTTCGGCGGCGTCAAGGCCTCAGGCCTCGGCCACGAGGGCGGCTACCGCTCGATCGACTTCTACACCGACCAGCAGGCCGTGCACATCACGCTCGGCGCGGTGCACACGGCGCGCTTCGGCGCCACCAACAATTCGTAAATTCACCATTCCGTTGGTCGAGGAGGCCCGCCAGGCCGTCTCGAGACGCGGCCTCCTGCCGCTCTTCGATCAACGAAATCGTCACCCCACCCGCATCCACTCAACGAGGAGACTTACATGACTAACCTGAACCCCAATCCGATCCACACCCCCGACTGCGCTCCGCCGGACATCCTCCGCTGCGCCTACATGGAGCTCATCGTCACCGACCTCGCCAAATCGCGGGAGTTCTACGTCGACATCCTCGGCCTCTATGTCACCGAAGAGACCGAAACCGAGATCTACCTGCGTTCGTTCGAGGAATTCATCCACCACAACCTGGTGCTCAAGAAGGGTCCGGTCGCCGCTGTCGCCGCGTTCTCTTACCGGGTGCGGACCCCCGAAGACCTCGACCTCGCTGTCGAGTTCTATACCCAGCTCGGCTGCCGCGTCGAGCGCCGCACGGAGGGTTTCGTGAAGGGAATCGGCGACTCCGTGCGCGTTGAGGACCCGCTCGGCTTCCCGTACGAATTCTTCTACGACGTTGAGCACGTCGAGCGCCTCGCCTGGCGGTACGAGCTGTACGGGCCCGGTGCCCTCGTGCGCCTCGACCACTTCAACCAGGTCACGCCCGATGTTCCGCGGGCGCGCAAGTACATGGAAGACCTCGGCTTCCGGGTCACCGAGGACATCAAGGACGAAGATGGCGTGACCTACGCCGCCTGGATGCGCCGCAAGGACACTGTGCACGACACCGCCCTCACCGGCGGCGACGGGCCACGGATGCATCACATCGCGTTCTCCACCCACGAGAAGCACAACATCCTTTACATCTGCGACAAGCTCGGCGCGCTACGCAAATCAGATCTGATCGAGCGTGGTCCCGGCCGCCACGGTGTCTCCAACGCCTTCTACCTCTACCTGCGCGACCCCGACGGGCACCGGATCGAGATCTATACGCAGGACTACTACACCGGAGACCCGGACAACCCCGTCGTCACCTGGGACGTGCACGACAACCAGCGCCGCGACTGGTGGGGCAACGCTGTCGTGCCGAGCTGGTACACCGACGCGTCCCCGGTTCTCGACCTCGACGGCCGACCCCAGCCGCTGGTCACTCGTCACGACCCGGGCGAGCTCGACGTCACCATCGGCGCCGACGGTTTCTCGTACACCCGCAAAGACGATGTGGAGAAGGGCTTCAAACTCGGCCACACGCTCTAAGCGGATGCGGCGGCCCGGATGCGACGGCGGCTCTTCCTCAGAGCCGACCCGACGCACCCTGCCGTCGCGCGGGTCGGGCGCCGCGGCGCTGGCCGGGGCCAACGCGCGTGACGGCGCCCGACCCGCGCGTCGCGAAATGCGCCGATTCCCTGCCGCGGATGCCCCAGAGTGCATGCTCGCAATCTCCCGTGGACATGCCTATGGTGTGAGCAGCACGCTCAACCAAGGGAGCCCCGCATGGCTACGACCGTTGCCGACCAACTCATCGCCCAGCTGACCGCGGCGGGTGTGCGCCGCATCTACGGGATCGTCGGCGACAGCCTCAATCCGATCGTCGACGCCGTACGCCGCACGGGCGGCTCGGCGTCTGGAGGCATCGACTGGGTGCATGTGCGCAACGAGGAGGCGGCCGCATTCGCCGCCGGCGCCGAAGCCCAACTGACCGGAAAACTTGCCGTCTGCGCCGGCAGTTGCGGGCCGGGCAATCTGCACCTGATCAACGGGCTCTACGACGCGCACCGCTCTGGCGCGCCCGTCCTGGCGATCGCCAGTCATATTCCGAGCGCGCAGATCGGCAGCAGCTTCTTTCAGGAGACGCACCCCGACCGTCTGTTCGTGGGGTGCTCGAACTACTGCGAGCTGATCAGCACCGCCGAGCAGGCGCCGCGCGTGGTCAGCATGGCGATGCGACACGCGCTCAGCCTGGGCGGAGTGGCCGTCGTCACGCTGCCAGGAGACGTCGCCGAACTCGCCGCGGTGGGCTCGGCGCCGACCTTCGAGCGTGCGGGCACGCCCACCCTGATGCCGTCGACGACGGATGTCGAGGCGCTGGCCGCTGCGATCAACAACGCCAAGCAGATCGCCCTGTTCGCCGGCATCGGAGTCGCCGGCCTGCACGACGAGGTGGTGGCGTTCGCCGATCTGCTGGCCGCGCCGATGGGGCATTCGCTGCGGGGCAAGGAGTGGATCCAGTACGACAATCCGTTCGATGTCGGCATGACCGGCCTCATCGGCTACGGCGCCGCGCACGACGGCATGCATGACGCCGACCTGCTGATCCTGCTCGGCACCGACTTTCCGTACACCCAATTTTTGCCAGACGGAAGCGACGTCGTGATCGCACAGGTGGACATCCGGGCTGAGAACCTCGGCCGGAGGGCCAACGTGAGCGTGCCGGTGCACGGCGACGTCGGCGCCACCATCCGCGCGGTGACCCCGCTGATCACCCGCACGGCGAACCGCAGGTTTCTCAACAAGACGCTCAAACGGCATGACCAGCTCATGAACAAGGTCACCGGCGCGCCACGGAACGTGGAACGCCGCACGCCGATCCACCCCGAATACGCGGCGTCAATTCTCGACGATGTCACCGACGACGACGCGATCTTCACCGCAGACACCGGCATGTGCAATGTGTGGGCGGCCCGCTACATCAATCCGAACGGCAAGCGACGGATGCTCGCCTCTCTGTTGCACGGTTCGATGGCCAACGCGCTGCCGCAGGCCGTCGGAGCCCAAGCCAGCCACCCGGGCCGACAGGTGGTCTCGCTCTGCGGCGACGGCGGCCTGTCCATGTTGATGGGCGAGCTGGTGACCGTGGCTGCGCACCAGCTGCCGGTCAAGATCGTCGTCTTCAACAATTCGACGCTGGGCATGGTCAAGCTGGAGATGCTCGTCGACGGGTACCCCGACTTCGGGGTCGATGTGCCCGCGGTCGATTTCGCGGCCGTGGCCAATGCGCTCGGCATTTATGGTCAACGCGTCGAGCAGCCGAGCGAGATCCGTGCCGCATTCGAACGCGCCCTCGAGCATGAGGGGCCCGCGCTCGTCGACCTCGTCACCGATCCGCTCGCTTTGAGCATGCCGCCGACCGTCACCGGCGCACAGCTGCGCGGTTTCGCCCTCGCGATTTCCAAGGTCGTCATGAATGGCGGCGTCGGTGAGGCAGTGCAGCTGGCGAAGACAAATATCCACAAGCTGTAGCCGGTCGTTTCTCAGAGGAGAAGGAGGCGGCGCCCGGACCCGAACCGAGCGCCGCCCAATTCCGCCGCTGTCTCAGCGGCGGAATACGTGGGTGTGCCGAAAACGCGATGTGGCGCTCTCGCCACGTGTGGGCTAGTAGCTCAGCTCGTCAACGATCACCGTGTCGACGGCATCGAACTCCCAGGCCCGATACTCCGAGCCGTCGCTGGTGCGCGCACGCAGAAGGTCGAGTTCGAGTGGGTCGATGCTGTCTGGAACATCAAGGTCGGCATCGAAGGCTGCCGAACCATTTTCAAGAAGGAATTGCTTCATCGCCAGACTCCCGAATCCTCGCGATACGAATGGAACAGTAAGCCGGGGTCTGGGGCTTCTCTTAAATATAGGTCTGCATCGAATCCAACGCTACCGTCGTTGCTGCTGCGCTAGACCTCAAGCGTGCGTGCGACGATTTCTGCGGCGACATCGCCGAGCGCAACCTGGTGGGCGCGCGCATAGGTGCGAATCAGCACGAACGACTCTTCCATCGTCGTGTTCCGCGTGTGGGACACCACACCCTTGGCCTGTTCAATCAAGACCCGGCTGTCGAGAGCCCGTTGCAGCTGTTGCCGCGCAACGTCGCTCTCCCGAATCGCGCGCTCTTGCAGGATGCTGATGGTCGCCACATCGGCCAGCGCCTGAGCGATGTCGACGTCACGCGGATCGAGTACTCGCTTCTGCTCCCAGAAGAGGTTGAGTGAGCCGATCGTCATCGCGCGCAGACGCAGCGGCACGGCTTGAACTGACAAAAACCCCTGTTCACGCGCTGCGGCCCGAAACTGCGGCCATCGAGGCCCGACCTGGTCGATATCGGGTACCGCGATGGGCTTGCCCGTTGTCACGCATTCGAAACAGGGCCCGCCACTGACCCGCAACTGCATGAGCTCCACCAGGAGGCTTCGTTCGTTGGTGGAGGCGACGACCTCAAGCTCACCCTCGGCGTCGGCGAGGAGAATTCCGGCGGCGGATGCGTCGAGGAGCTCCGCACAGCTCTCAACGAGGGTGTGAAGCAAATCGACCACGTCGTAGCCGCCGACGAGCGTGTCGGCGAGCGTGACAAACGTCTCGATGAGGTGACTTTCCCTGGTCTTCAAAGCCATACCTATATTCTAAATCTCGACATTCGGAGACGATAGATCAAGTCGTCTTTCGACAATCGCGTTTGCTGTCTCGCGCACCGACCGGTCGTGTGCATAGGCATGGGCCCGAATGATGACATGGGCGTCCGCGGCGGAAACATTCAATTGCGCCAAGACCATTCCCGTTGCTTGATGCTCAACCCGACGGGAGTATTCCTTCTCGCCTGGCACAAACTGTGCGTCCAATTCGTGCGAAGTCATTGCTCGCTTGAGCACCTGCACCGCCGCGAGATCGGCCAGGGCCAACGCGTCACTCACCTGTGCGGGTGTGAGCTCGCCCGGAACCTCGGAATACATGCCAATTGCCCCGATTTCCAGGGATCCGACCGCGAGCGGAAAAGCGTAGAGAGCGCCGACCGCGTCGGCAGAGAGTGCCGCGAGCAGCATCGGCCACGCCGGGGCACTGAGTTCGGTCAGGTTCGGGGCAAAAACTGGTGATCTTCGGGTATAGGCGTCCCAGCTGGGGCCTTCCCCGAGGTCGATCTGCAATTCGTCGACCCGCGCGGCTTGTGGGTTTGTCGCACACACCGTCTCGATGCCGAACGGTGCCCCCAGCATCGAAATCGCGGCTCCCTCAATGGGTAAGACCGACAGAAAAGGGCGGCACAGGCTGGTGCGGCGCTCGAAAGCGCTCGACAACTCACGGGAGGCGGTAGCCATCGTCTCGCGGTCAGACACTGCACTGCCCCCGTTCTGCGGACTGACGATACCGAGCTTTCACGTCACCCTCACGATTCTGTGCGGCCGCGGAGAGCGTCGAAGAACGTTCGTCACGCGCTGTCATGAGTTCAGATTACAACGTGCGCCGTCGCCGAATAGACTATATTCAATTGTAACTTTTAGCGCCTGGTGCGATCCCCGTTGCCTCGCGCATCATTCAGATCGCGCATCATTCAGAATGGACGAGCCATGGACGAATCTCCCACCACACCCTCAACCGACACGACTGCTGAATCCAGCCAGAGCCAGACGCACCGCATCCGCATCGGCGACCGTGACATCGACTACGTGGCCACCGCCGGCACCGTGCTCGTGCGCGACGCCGAACACGAGCCGCTGGCCAGCGTCTTCTATCTCTCCTACGTCGCAGAGCAGCCGGTCGGAGCACCGGCGCGCCCGGTCACCTTCTTCTTCAATGGCGGCCCCGGCTCTGCCAGCCTCTGGCTGAACATCGGTGGCTTCGGCCCCAAGCGCGCACCGACGGCGACGCCGGCCGCGACCCCGCCAGCGCCGTACATCGTCGGCGATAACCCCCACAGCCTCATCGACACCACCGACATGGTCTTCATTGACGCCGTCGGCACCGGGTACTCGCGTCTGGCCGGCTCGGCGACCGGAGCGGATGTCTGGGGCGTCGACCAAGACGTCGACGTCTTTGCGCGCGCCATCACGCGCTACCTCACGATCACGAACAACTGGAACGCACCGCGCTTTCTTTTCGGCGAATCGTATGGAACGACCCGCTCTGCCGCCCTCGTGCACAAGCTGCAGAACCAGGGAATCGACTTCAACGGCGTCGTGCTGCTCTCGACCCTGCTCAATTGGACGACCATGCAGGCGGGCGCTGACCAGAGCTACGTGAACAGCCTTCCCTCGTTCGCCGCCGCAGCCTGGTACCACAAGCGACGCGACGACCACCCGGACAACCTCGACGCCTACCTCGACGAGGTGCGCGCGTTCGCCCAAGGCCCGTACGCCGCAGCCCTTCAGCTCGGCGACCGGCTCCCCGCCGAGCAGGAGAACGCGGTGGCCGAGCAACTGGGCCGCCACATCGGCCTCGATGCCGGCTACCTGAAGCGCACCATGCTGCGGGTCGACATGGAGCAGTTCCGCCGGGCACTCCTCGACGAACAGGGCATCGTGATCGGCCGTTTCGACACGCGCTTCACCGCGGAGAACAACTACATTATCGGCAACGGCTCGCACGACCCGGCAACGGATGACGCGGCCACGGCCGGTGTGAACAGCGCGCACCTCTCGACATTCCGTGACCACCTCGTGTCGGACATCGGGTACACGAGCGAGCTGCACTACCTGCCGCTCAACAACGTCGTGATCGCCCAGGCCTGGGACTGGAACCACAAAGCACCCGGCTTCGATGCGCCGATGCAGATTCCGAACGTCACCCTGGATCTGGCCGCAGCCCTGCGTCGCAACCGCAGCCTGCGGGTCGCGGTGATGGGCGGTGTCTACGACCTCGCAACGCCGTTCTTCGGCGCCGAGTACGACTTCGCTCACATGTTCCTCAGTGCGGAACTGCGAGAAAACGTGTCGTTCCACTTCTACGAATCAGGTCACATGACGTTCGTCGACGAGGTGGCGATCACGAAGATGAAGGCCGACCTGATCGAGTTCTACGCGACAGCCACGCGCACGGCGTAGCCGCACGGATGGTCCGGGTGGCGGCTGAAAGCGGCCTCACCCGGGCCGCAGCCCGAGCCGCAGGGCTCAGGCCACACCCAGATGCGACCAGGCCAGCTCCGCCAGTGCCGCGGCCTGATCGGCGAGCACGCTGTCGTCGAAGAGCACGCGCGATGAGTGATTGGGCGCCGCCTGCTCGAGGTCGATCTCGACAGGGGTCGCCCGCAAGAAAATGAACGCACCGGGAACACGTTCCAAGACGTGTGAGAAGTCTTCAGACCCCATCACCGGTGCGGCGCTCTCCCAGACCCGTTCGGTGCCGAACAGCGCCCGCAGCGTGGCCAGCGCCGCCGGCGTCAGAACGACGTCGTTGACCGTGGCCGGGCTGACCAGTTCGAACTCCAGTTCTGCCGTGCAGCCGTGGGCTGCGGCAATCCCATTCACCAGCCCGGGAAGCTCCCGTTGCAGGCGCCCACAGGCCTCCGCGGACAGAAACCGCACGGTGGCACCGAGCGTTGCCGCGTCGGCCACAACGTTGCGCGCCACGCCCCCGGCGGCAAGCTGAGTGACGCTGAGCACGACCGGGTCGAAAACATCGAACCGGCGCGTCACGAAGGTCTGGAGCGCGGTGATCAACTCGGCGATGACCGGCACCGGGTCACGCGTGAGATGCGGCATCGAACCGTGACCGCCCCGTCCGTGCACCGTGACCACAAGCTCGGCTGCGCCGGCCATCAAGGCCCCGGGGCGGGTGGAGAAGATTCCGCGCTCGCCGGGCACGACGTGGATGCCGTAGGCCGCGACAGGAGCAGAGCCTGCAGCATCGAGCAGACCCTCGGCCAGCATCATCGCGGCCCCGTCGCCGAGCTCCTCCCCCGGCTGGAACATGAAAATCACGTTCCCGGCCAGGGTGTCGCGGCGTGCGTGCAGCAGTCGCGCGGCCCCGACGAGTCCGGCGACGTGAAGATCGTGGCCGCAGGCGTGCATTGCCGCGCAGGTTGACGCGTATTCGAGCCCGGTCTCCTCCACCATCGGCAGCGCATCCATGTCGCCCCGCAGAACGACCGTCGGGCCAGGGTGCGCGCCGCGCAAGACGGCGACGACCGAACTCAGCCCGCTGCCCGTCTGCACCTCAAGCCCGAGCGGTGTGAGCGCGTCGAGTACCCGTCGTTGGGTGCGGGGCACCTCCAAGCCGAGTTCCGGGTCGGCATGGATCGCGCGCCGAAGCCCGATCAGGTCGGGCAGAATCAGCTGGGCGTCGTCGACGAAGCTCATCTCGTTCTCATTCCGTGATGCTGTTGATCAACGCGTCGGTTCCGGCGTTGCTGATTCGTGGGATCGCGTCGATGAGTGTGCGGGTGTACGGATGCTGCGGATTCGCGACCACCTCGTCGGACGGCCCGAATTCGACGATGCGGCCCTGACTCATCACCGCCGTGGTGTCGGCGATGTACCGCACGGCGGCGAGGTTGTGGGTGATGAACACCATCGACAGCTCCAGCTCGCTCTGCAGATCGCGCATCAAGTTGAGCACCGCACCCTGCACCGACGCATCGAGCGCCGAGGTGATCTCATCGGCCACGATGAGTTTTGGCCGTGCCGCCAGACAGCGCGCAATCGCCACGCGCTGCCGCATCCCGCCCGACATTTGGCTCGGGTACTGCTCAAGGGCTGAGGTGCGCAGCCGCACCAGCTCGAGAAGCTCCTTCGCCGAGGCCAGGCGGGAAGCCCGGTCGGCGTCGGTGTGTGTGAGCAGCACCTCGTCGATGGTCTCGCCGACCGTCATCCGTGGGTTCAATGACGAATACGGGTCTTGAAAGATCATCTGAACTTGCTTGGCCCGCGCCTTGCGCGCAGCGCCACGGGTGCGCAGGATATCGACGCCGTCGATCTGCACGCTGCCCGCGGTCGCCGGCTGCAACCCCGCAATGGTGCGTGCCACAGTTGATTTGCCGGAGCCCGACTCGCCGACGAGCCCGACAACGGTGCCATGCGGCACGGTGAGAGAGACCCCGTCGACCGCGTTGAATTGGCTGGTGCCGTGCCCGAAGGTCACGACCAGATTGTCGACTGTGAGTTCGGCCATCAGAGCACCGCCCCTTCGAGTGTGCGTTGCCGGTCAAGCGGGCTGTCCTGCGGATGCCAACACGCCACCCGCCCACCGTGCTGGTGGTCTTGGGCGATCGGGGTTTCGGTGCGGCACAGATCGGTGGCGAACGGGCACCGCGCGGCAAACGCGCAGCCCGGCAGCTGCTCGGTCAGGGCCGGAGGCTCACCGGGAATGGTCGCCAGAGGCCGGGTGCGGTCGGTGTCGAGGTCGGGCAGCGACGCTGCGAGCGCCCGTGTGTATGGATGCGCCAACAGCTCGGGGGTGGCGAGCAGTCGCACATCGACGTCCTCGACGATCCGACCGGCATACATCACCAGCACGCGCTGGCAGAGCTCGGCCAGCACGGCGATGTCATGGGAAACGACGATGGCCGCGGCCCCCGTCTCCTCGCATTCGCGACGCAGCAGCGCGAGCACGCGTTGCTGCACCGTCACGTCCAGCGCGGTGGTCGGCTCGTCGGCGATGATCAGTGACGGCTTGCCCATCTGAGCCATCGCGATCAAAGCGCGTTGGCGCATCCCGCCGGAGAATTCGTGAGGAAACTGGTTGGCCCGGCGCTCAGGCTCCGGAATGCGCACGGCATCGAGTGCCGCGACGGCCGAGCGGTGCGCCGAGGCGCGCGACGCCTTGCCGTGCACGCGCGGCACCTCGGCGAGCTGGCTGCCCACCCGCATCGCCGGGTTCAGCGCGGTCAGGGAGTCTTGAAAGATGACGCCGATCTTGGTGCCCAGCGTGCGCCGGCTCTCTGACGATGAGGCCAGCAGATCGTCGTGGCCGAAGCGCAATGTGCGCGCGGTCACCGCTGCTCCGGCATCCGCCAACTGGGCGACCGCCATCATCGTGACGCTCTTGCCGCTGCCGGATTCCCCGACGACGCCGACGATCTCGCCCGGCGCGATGCTGAAAGTGACGTCGTGCACCGGACGGATCCAGCCGTGGGGGCCGGGGAACGCAACCGACAGTCCCGTCACTTCGAGGAGGGCCGTCGGCGCGGCCGGAACATCCGTCGCCGGGACCGGAGCCGTCGGTGCGGCACCGAGCTTGCGGCGCGACAGCACCTTGCCGCCGCCCTGCGTGCGCAGGTGGCCGGCCAGTGCTTCGCCGAGCATTCCGAACGTGATGCCGGCGAGCACGACGGCGACGCCGGGTCCGACTGCGGCGGCCGGGGCGGTGTAAACCTGGGCGAAGGCTTCGCTGAGCAAGCGACCCCAGTCGTACTCAGGCGGTTGCACGCCGACACCGAGAAAGCTCAGGCTCGACAGCGCCAGCAGGCCGCCACCGATCGAGATAGTGACATTGACGATCACGGGCTCCGCGATGTTCGGGAGCACGTACTTGGTGAACTGTCGCGACCGCGAGACGCCGAGCATCCGCGCAGCAGCGAGATACTCTGAGCCGCCGACCCGCGACGACAGTGTCTGGGCCAACCGGGCGAAGGAGGGGGTCATCGTCAAGGCGAGCGCGATCACCGCGGTGTTCGAGCCGGCTCCGAGCAGAATCACGGTGAGCATGGCGACGAGAAGCACCGGAAAGGCGAGCCAGGTGTTGATCACGCTGCTGAACAGTCGCTGCGCCCGCGGCCCGAGCACGGTGGGGAGGGCGCCAATCAGCAGCCCGACCACCGCCCCCATCACTGTGGCCACGAGTGCCATCACCAGTGAGAGCCGGGTTGCGACGAGGGTGCGCAGCAAGATGTCGCGGCCGAGGGCATCGGTGCCGAGCGGATGCCCCGGACCGGGCGGCGTCAGGATCGCCGAGGGGTTTGCGACTGTGGCCTGCTCTCCCCAGAGGATCGGGGCGACAATCGCCACGACGATGAAGAGCAGCGTGAAGGCCAACGAGAGGATGGCCATCGGCGACCGGAGGAAGCGGCCGAGAGAACGAGTGTTCATGCGGTTTCCAGAAGTGTCGTTCGACGGTCGAGTATCGCGATGACGATGTCGACGATCAGATTGATGACCAGAATGATGGCGGCATAGACGAGGGCGAGCCCCTGAACGATGCCGTAGTCCTTCGAGACGATGGCCTGCACGAACGCGGTGCCGAGTCCTGGCCAATTGAAGACTTGTTCGACGAGCACGCTCGACGCGATCATCGTGGCCAACAGCGTGCCGCCGAGGGTCAGCGTTGCAGTGAGCATGTTCGGGAGGGCGTGCCGAAAGTAGATCATCCAGGCCGGCAGTCGCTTCGACCGCGCGGTGCGCACGTAGTCCTCTTTCAACGTGTTCAGGGCTTCGACCCTGGCGATGCGAGAGAGGGAGGCTGCAGAGCCGATCGAGAGGGCCAGAACGGGCAGCACGTACGAGGCGGGTGTACCCCGCCCGGCGACCGGAAAGATCTGAAAGGTGATGGCGAACACGATGACGAGGGCCACGCCGAGCAGGTACTCGGGGATCGCAGCAATGAAACCCGAGATGCCGGTGAATGCCAGCTCTGTTCCACGACGGCGCATGCCCTGAGTCAGGATGGCCACGGCCAGGCCGACGGGGATGGCGATCAGCAGCACGACCAGAAAGGCGATTCCGGCTAGCTCGAGGGTGGCCGGAAGACGATTCTGCACGAGCTCTGACACGGATCGCCCGGTGATCAGCGAGACTCCGAAGTCGCCGCGGAAGAGCCCGCCGAGATAGTTGAAGAACTGCACGATGAGCGGGTCGTTGAGGCCGAGCTGGTCGCGGCGCGCCTGCACCACGCTCTCGTCGGCGGTGGCACCGAGGGCGGAGCGCACGGGGTCTCCGCCGGCCCAGCGGAGAACAAGGAAGGCGGCAGTGACGATGACGAGCATCGCAATGAGCATTCGCCCGGTACGGCGGAGGAAGAAGCGCAACCAGCGGTTGCCGCGGCGACCCCTGGTGGGGGTCGCCGCGGCGGAATCCGCCTGCACGAGCAGGGTTGTGGTCATCGGGCTACTTGGTCAGCCGCAGCGAGGTCGGGTCGATGACCGTCTTCGAGAGTCCGAAGGTCAGGTCCTTGCCGTACATCGTCGAGGTAGACGAGTAGGTGGGCAGCACCTCGAGGTTCGTGAACAGCGAGTCCTGGGCCGCGGTCCAGGTCTCACAGCTCTCTTCGCCGGCGAGGGTCTGAGCCTGTGCAGCCAGGTCGAAGTACTCCTGGTTGGTGTTGTAGGTCCAGTTGCCGCCGTTCGGCGGGAAGTCTCCGGAGAGAATGCCCTGCCAGTCGCTGGGGAGCGAGGTGTAGATCGGAGCCCAGACGAGGTCCCAGTCGCCGCCCTGGAAGATGACGTCGGTGTACGAGCTCGACGGAGTCGGCACTGCATCGACGCCGATCACGGCGAGCTTCTGCTGCAACAGTTCGATTGCGGCGGTCACTCCGGCGCTCTCTTCTGCGGGGAAGAGCATCTTGACGGTCAGCGTCTGACCGTTCTTGGAACGGATGCCGTCGGTACCGGCGACCCAGCCGGCTGCGTCGAGGATCGAGTTGGCCTTGTCCACGTCGAATTCGGGCAGCGCGTCGGCACTGTCGTAACCGAGGCACACAGAGGCCATGGGCGAAACCAGGTTGGTGATCGGTTCGCCGCGTCCCGACGAGGCAACGGTGCCGACCTCGTCGCGGTCGATGGCCGCGCCGATCGCCTGACGCACCTCGAGATCGTGGGCGGGGCGACCCTCGGCCTGGTTGAAGAAGATGAGTCCGGGGCGCAGAGGCACGTCGAGGGTGGTGTAGTCGTCGTTCTTCAAACGGTCACGGTCGGCGCCGCCGACGGTGGCCAGCTGAATCTCACCCGACTGCAGAAGATTCACCTGGGTCGAGGCGCTGGCTACGACCTGCGCCTTGACGGTCTTCGGGAGCCCGGCGGTCTTCGAGGTGACCGCGTTGGGGCCCCAGGTGTAGTCGTCGCGCAGGGTGAAGCTGTAGTCCTGGCCTGCCGAGGAATCGGTCAGCGTGTATGGACCGGTTCCGAACGCCTCGGTGTCGAGTTTGCTGGGGTCCGCGAGGCCAGAGGCGCAGACGATCGGCAGGGCACCGATGGTGCGCACCAAGAAGCTCTGCGGCTGCTCGGAGGTGAAGGTGACGGTGTTGGCGGCTTCATCGGGCGTCACGGTCAGGCCCTGGGCCGGAAAGTACACGCCGCGGTAGGGCGAGCCCGTCTCTTCCTTCTCGGCGTACTCGAACGTTGCAGCGACATCCGTGGCGCTGAACGCTGAGCCGTCACCGCAGGTGATGCCGTCTTTGAGAGTGAACGTCACCTCGGTGGGAGACTCCACCCAGCTGTCGGCGAGCAGCCCGACCGGGTCGGTTCCGACCGGAAAGCTGACGAGCGACTCATAGGTGAACGCGGCCACATCCTGACCGGCCTGGGTGGCGTTGGTAATCGGGTTGATCTTCCCTGGGTCAGTGGACAGGGCGAAGTTGAGTGTGGATCCGTCGCCGGTTCCGGCTCCTGAACCTGCACAACCGGAGAGAGCAATGAGCGCTGTCCCCGCAACGAGAGCGACAATGCTTCGTTTCATGGTGTTCCCTTCTCGGGCGCCGACCATCTGGCGCGAAAATAAGTGTTAATTGATTATTATCAATATTCTTTATATCGGTGTATCAACTGTGTAACAGGTTTGTTTCGTATTTTTCGAAACGCCTCCGGAGGGCGCACGTGCCTTGTGAGCGCGCGCGACATCCGTCGGAGAACTAGTGGAATGCAGCGGCGCCCATGATCGACTTGACCTCGAGAAATTCCTCGAATCCGTGGGTTCCGCACTCACGACCGAGGCCGGATTGCTTGTAGCCACCAAAGGGAGCACCAACGTCGAGGCCGGCGCCGTTGAGGCCGACGGTGCCTGTGCGCAGTTGCAGGGCGACCGTCAATGCTCGCTCCGAATCATTCGACCACACGCCGCCCGACAGCCCATAATCGCTGTCGTTCGCCAGTGCGATGGCTTGCGCCTCTGTGTCGTAACCGGTGATCACCAGGACAGGCCCGAAGACCTCCTCGCGGAAGATCGCCATCTCCGGCGTGACGTCGGAGAAGATTGTCGGGAGCACGTAGGCTCCGGCCTCGAATTCTTCGGTGACCTGTGCGCCACCGGCCAGCAGGCGGGCACCGTCGTCGATCGCGCGTGAGATGAAACCTCGCACGACCCCCTGCTGCTTGTGCGAGGCGAGGGGCCCCACCGCTGTGCCTTCGACGGCAGGGTCTCCGAGCTGCCAACCGGCGAGCGCGGCCACAGCCGCCGACTCCCACTCGTGTTTCATAGCGTTCGGCACCAGCACCCGGGTCAGCGCGGCGCAGGTTTGACCGGCATTGGCGAAACAGGATCGAAGAACACCGGTGACGCTGTCGGAGATCGGGGCGTCGTCGAGGATCACAGCGGCAGATTTTCCGCCCAACTCGAGGGCAACCTTGGTGATAGTGCGCGCTGCCGCGACGGCGACGCGCTCCCCCACCGCGCGTGACCCGGTGAAGGTGACCATGTCCACGTCGGGATGCGCGGCAAGCGGCTCCCCGGCCTGCCCGTCACCGAAGACGACATTGACCGTTCCGGCGGGCAGATCCAGCTCGGCAATGAGCTCGGCGAGACGCACCGCATTGAGCGGCGCAACCTCGCTCGGCTTCAGCACCACAGTGCATCCGGCCAGGAGGGCGGCACCCAGCTTCAGCGCGATCTGGTGCAACGGGAAATTCCAGGGCGTGATCGCCGCCACCACACCGATCGGCTCGCTGACGACGAGCGAATTCGAGACACTCCCGCGTTCCTGGTGAGCGCGGGCGGCGCCGACGAGGGCGTGCAGGTCGGCGATGGCAACGCCCACCTGGGCTTGACGGGCGAACGTGATCGGGGAACCCATCTCGCTGGTCAGGATGGCCGCGAGGGTGTCGCGGTCACGGTCGAGCAGGGCGGCCAGCGCCTCGACGACCGCGATGCGGTGCTCCATGGTTGTTGCCGACCACGGCGCGAAGGCCGAGCGTGCGGCCGCGACCGCGCGGTCCACATCTACCGCGTCGCCGGCCGGTACCGCGCCGACGAGTGACCCGTCAACCGGATTATCGACCTCGATCAGCGTGGTGCCGTGCGCGGGCAGCCATTCTCCATTGATGTAGTGCGTGCGGGTGACGACGCTCATGCGAAGCTCGGCTGCTGAACGAGGTGGGCACCGGGAGCCAGCGGGGCCGGGCGGGGAATGCCTTCGTGCACCAGGTGCCACGGCGACGGGAATTCGCCGACCGGAACATCGATCAGGATGGGTTCGTTGGCGGTCAGCGCATCGGCGAGCACGCCGGCCAATTGTTCCGGGTTCACCGCACGGGCCGACTGCACGCCGAATGCGGCGGCGAGCTGCCCGTAGTCGGGGTTCGTCAGGTCGGTTGCAAAGTAGCGGGCGCCGTATCGGTTTTTCTGGATGCGACGCACGTTTCCGAAGAATCCGTCGTTGAAGACGATGCTGACGAGGCCCAGGTCGTACTTGCGCGCGGTCGACAGCTCCTGCATAGTCCAGGCGAAACCGCCGTCGCCGCTGACCGAGACGACCGAACGGCTCGGATCCGCGGCCTTGGCGCCGAGCGCCGTTGCGAAACCGTAGCCGAGCGTTCCCTGGTAGCCAGGCCCAATGTAGGTGTTGGGCTGGTAGGTGGGAAAGCAGGTGCTCGCGGCATAGCCGACCTGAGTGAACTCACTCACGAAGACGCCGTCTTCCGGCAGCGCCTCACGGATCACGCCGAGGTACTCACGCTGAGGGGCGATGTCATTGAACTGTTCGGCGAGCCAGCTGCGCACCGACTCCAGTTCCGTGCCACGGCTTTCGCGCGCGGGGCGCCCGATCTGGCCGGCGAGTGCTTCCAGGCCGAGCCGGGCGTCGGAGTGCACGCGCACCGCGGCGGTGCGCGGCCCATGCAGGTCGGCTTCCTCGGCGTTCAGCAGGATCACCTGGGCCGCACCCGTATTCACCTGGGTGCCGAAGGTCGTCATCATCCGGGTGCCGACCGCAAGCACGACGTCGGCTTGTTCGCGCAGCGCACGCAGGGCGAGCTGGTCGAAGGCGAGGCGGTGGCGAGCGTCGATCGCGCCGCGACCGTTCTCGGTGACGACGACCGGTGCTTCGAGCGCTTCGGCGAGGGCTGTCAAGGCCCGAGAGGCTCCGGAGGCGAGCACTCCGCCGCCGACATAGATGAACGGGCGCCGGGCGCCGGCCAGTAGTGCAGCGGCCGCATCGATGTCGGATGCCGTCGGCTGTAGCGGCCGGGGGGCTACGTAGTCTGGAATAGCTGCCGTCGCCGTCGCAGCGAGGACATCGGGCGGAACCTCGAGGGCGACCGGGCGGGGCCGACCGCTCCGCAGCTGAATGAATGCCTCTTCGACAAGTCCGGGGATGTCCTCCGGACGCCGGGCTGTCCCTGTCCATTTGGTGAGACGCTCGAGAATGCCGGTCTGATCGGGAAGCTCGTGCAATGCGCCGAGACCCTGACCGATGGCGTTTGAGTCAATCTGACCGGCCAGCAGGAGCACTGGCGAGTTAGCCGAGTAGGCCGTCGCGAGGCCCGCCAGGGCGTTCAAGACACCGGGTCCGGGGACGACCATGGCCACGCCGACGTCGCCGGTGCTGCGGGCATAGCCATCGGCCATGTATGTCGTGGCCTGCTCGTTGCGGGCGCAGGTGAAGGCGATGCGGTCACTCTGCGCATAGAGCGCGTCGGCGGCAGCGTCGAGCTGAACTCCGGGAATCCCAAAGATCTGATTTACGCCCTGCTTGGCCAAGGATTCGACCAGAAGGTCGCCGCCGGTCTGCTCTGTCATGAGTTTCCTTTCGTGAGCCGCTTCGCTCGTAAACAATGTATTCGTTATTATGATTTATAGCAACTATTCACTCGCCGCATTCACTACCCGACTTTTGCCCCGCCGCTCCATAGGATGTGAATGCACAGCGGTCGTTCCAGATGTGAACCGCGCGCGTCAACCTTCAGGAGTAGCAATGGCACTGTCCCCGACACCGCCGGAACAGGCTCGGTCGAACCAGGGCGCGCCCTTCAACCGACTGCGCAACACGCACTCGGTCGCCGATAGCGTCGTCGAGGAGATCGAAGCAGGCATCGCCAGGGATAAGCTCCCGGCCGGCCACCGAATCGGCACCAAACAAGACCTCTGCGAACAGTTCGGCGTCGCCCCCGCAACACTGGGCGAGGCGATGCGCGTTCTGCGTGAACGTGGACTGATCGAGGTACGCCCCGGCCCCGGTGGCGGAATCTTCGTCGCCTACCAATCGCCTCTGATCAAGCTCGCACACGGCGTCTTGCAGCTCCGCCAGCGCGGGGCAACCGTCAACGAGGTGCTTGAGGTTCTCGATGCGCTCGATGAGGGCATCGCCCGGGATGCGGCCATGTTCCGCACCGAGGCCGATCTTGCCGATCTCGACGCGTTGATGGTTGAGCTCGCCGCGGTGTGGAACGACCCGATCGAGGGCCTGCACTGCAACTGGAAGCTGCACCGCCGCATCGGCGAGATCTCCCCCAATGCCGTTCTGAAAACCTTCTACCTCAACTTGATCGACTACATCGAGGGCGAGAGTACCCACTCCGCAGGACCGGACTCCAATCTCGGGGTGCCCGGTTTCCAGCAGGATTCCACCGAGAGGCTCCGCATCCACTACGAGCTTGTCGACGCCATCCGCTCGTCAGACCAGGAACAGGTGCGAGTCGCCGCGCTTCGTCACCGCACGCTGGGACGCACCGGCCACTGACCGGGTCAATCGGCGTTTCCGTCTGGTCCCGCTGCACCCAGGTGAGACCAGGCGAGGGCGGCCAGTGCGGCAGCCTGAGAACCGAGCACGCCGTCGTCGAAGAGTGCGCGCGGAGAGTGGTTCATCTCGACGGTGTCGGACAGCGCCTCGGCCGGCGTCGCTCCGAGGAGCACAAAGGTGCTCGGCACTTGATGCGCGACGAAGGAGAAATCCTCTGACGCCATCATCGGGGCCGCAATCGCCTGTACCCGTGCTGCGCCGAACTCGGCGCGCAGGGTGGCCAGCGCATTCGTCGCCGTCGCCTCGTCGTTGAGGGTGACCGGGTAGACAACCTCGAAGAGCACCTCCGCCGTGCAGCCGTGGGCCGCAGCGATTCCGCCGACCAACGAGGGAAGCTCCTCCTGCAGCGTGACGACGGATGCGGCCGAGAGCGTGCGGACCGTTCCGGCCAGCGTCGCCTGTTCGGGGATCACGTTGAGCACGTCGCCGGCAGAGAGTTTCGTAACTGAGATCACGACGGGGTCGAAGACATCGAAGCGGCGGGTCACGAATGATTGCAGCGCGAGGATGATCTCGGCCAGAACGGGCACGGGGTCCACGGCGAGGTGGGGCGCAGAGCCGTGCCCGCCCTGGCCGCGCACGACGACACGCAGGCCGTTCGCCCCGGCCATGATTGCGCCGGCCCTGGTGCGGAAGACGCCGGGCTCACCCGGCACGACATGGATCGCGTAGCCGGCTATTGGTCGCTCCCCCGTCGTTTCGAGCAGACCCTCATCGATCATGAGCTGGGCGCCGCCCCCTGATTCCTCGCCGGGCTGAAACATGAACAGGACTGTTCCCGCGAGTTCATCGCGGTGTGCCGCGAGAAGACGGGCGGCACCGAGGAGCCCGGCGACATGCAGGTCGTGCCCGCAGGCGTGCATGGCGCCGTTCGTCGAGGCGAACGCGAGCCCGGTCTCCTCCTCGATGGGGAGCGCATCCATATCGGCCCTCAGCAGCACTGTCGGCCCGGGCTTGCCTCCGCGGAGTACGGCAGTGACCGACGTGCTGCCGCTGCCGAGGTGCAGCTCGACGTCGAGCGGCGCGAGCGCTCTCCGCACCACGCTCTGTGTACGCGGAAGGTCGAGACCGATCTCGGGGTGGGCGTGAAGATCTCGCCGGATCGCGATCAGCTCGGGCAGCAGAGCTCTGGCTTCTGCATCGAAGTTCATGCGGCGCTCCGTCTCGTTGTCATTCCTCGTTCGGCGACGACGTAGCCGTCGTTCTCCCATCGGCAGACTTCGATGCCGTCGATGAGCACCAGTTCAGCACGGTTCATCACGTCGAGCGGGTCGCCCGACCAGAGCACGATGTCGGCGTCACGACCGACAGTGAGAGCTCCCACCCGGTCGGCGATGCCCGAGATCTCGGCGGCCCGAATGGTCATCGCCTCCAGCGCGGTCTGGCGGGGAAGTCCGGCCTTAACGGCGAGCGCGGCCTGCAACACCAGGTGGGTGATCGGCACGACGGGGTGATCCGTGGTCAGTGCCACTCGAACTCCGGCCGCGGCGAGAGTGACGACATTCGAGATCGACGCCTCTCTCACCTCAACCTTTGAGCGCCCAGAGAGCAGCGGCCCATAAATGACCGGGATGTCGCGCTCGGCGAGCACGTCGGCCAGCTTGTGGGCTTCAGTGCCGTGGTTGATCACCAGCCGATAGCCGAACTCGTCGGCCAACCGCAGGGCCGTGGCGATGTCGTCATGCCGGTGCACGTGCTGGTCGAGCGCCAATTCTCCGGAGAGCACCCTGGCGAGGGCATCTTGTGCCAGATCGTGAGCGAACGGCTCGCCGGCGGCGAGCGCTGTGTCGCGCGTCGCGGCATAGTGCCGGGCCGCGTGGAACGCCTGACGAATGACAAGGGCGATTCCGAGCCGGGTGCTCGGTAGCTGTTTGCGATCGCCATACGCCTGCTTGGGGTTTTCGCCGAGCGCCGACTTGACGCTGACCTCCGCCTTGATCACCTGCTCGTCGACCGTGCGCCCGCCCCACGTCTTGAGGGCGACGGTCTGGCCTCCAATCGGGTTGCCTGACCCCGGTTTCACCACGGTGGCGGTGACGCCCCCGGCGAGCGCATCGCGAAATCCCTCGTCTTCGATGTTGATGGCGTCGAGGGCGCGCACTCCGGCCATATTGGGACCGGTCAGTTCACTGCCGTCCGCTCCGGCCCAGCCGTTGCCCTCTTCGTGCACACCCACATGGCTGTGCGGGTCGATGAAGCCTGGCAGCACCCATCGTCCATGCGCGTCGATGATCGTCGTGCCCGCCGGCACCTCGATCGCGTCGCCGATGTCGGTGATCACGCCGCCGGCGATGAGAATCGTGCCGTTCGGGATCGGTTCGCCGACCACCGGCACGAGATAGCCGTTGACAATGGCGCAATCTGGTTTCGTGGCTGCCACTCGTTACTCCTTGTGATTCGGTGCGTTGTTCTCTGAGACGGGGTGAGCTGTCGCATTCGGCGAGCCCAGCGCCTGCACGGCGGCGAGCAGGTCGGCAGGAATCAGCCCGCTGATTCCGATGCGCGGATCGACCCGAATGACGACGCCGTCGGCGCAGATGGGCGGTTCTGCGGCGAGGTCGGCCAACTCATCGTCAACCCACACCCACGGCCAGCCATCGGCGTATGCCCTGATCGTGGCCAACTTGTCGAATTGCACAGGCAGGAACGCCCAGGGAGTCTCGGGCAGGTCGAGCACAGCACGAAATGCGGTATGGGCGTTGTGACCCCATTCCGAGGCCCAGACGATCTCGAAGACCTCGCTGAGCTCCTTGATCCGGGCCGGAGCGTCGTCGGCGATTGCCACGTCGCGCACCCATTTGCCCCAGGCCGAGATGTGGTGCGTGCTCGTCGGCACGCGCGTGTCCCCCTCGAGTACGATCACGTCGCTGATCCCGAGCACCAGGAGCGGCTTCTCGCGCAGCGCCGGGCGCGGCTCGTACTTGCTCACGGCTGGGCGGTCTGGCTCGCGCCGACGAGGTCGCCCTCGAAGTAGTTTCCTCCCTCGATGGGCACGACCAGGTCTGCTTCGTCGTAGATGACGCCGGGCGGGTTGCCGCCCTGGGCAACGGCGCGAATCTGTTTGGCCATCATCCGTCGCAGCATCGCGACTCCCTGGTCGGTCGTCGTGAGGTGATCCTCGCCGTGCAGCGAGATCGGACCCTGGCTTTTCTGAGCCTCGTAGTCGCCCGGCATCCGTTGGTGTTCTTCGTCGGTGAGTGATGCCCAGGACTTGCCGTCGTGGGTAGACCTGAGTTTGCGCAGGAAGTCGGGGTCGGTATCGCGGGCGATGGTGAAGATCACGAAGGAGGTGTCGTCTTGCGGCACCACCCAGCCGATCATATTGGTCTGTCCGGAGGACAGTTTGGGACTGGCGACGACGCGCATGTTCGGGAACATGACCTCGGTCACCCGGCGGAGCGAGCGCCCGTCGCCGAGTTCGCGCATCTGGATGGAGCGCACGCCGCGCTCGGTGTATTCGTAAGTCACCTCGGGAATGAGCGCCATTTCCGGCGTGAACTGGTTGCCGCTGAAGCGGGCGTGCAGGATCGGCACGTGGAACGGGTCGAGCACGTTCTCCCAGTGCTGCAGCCAGTTGAAGTCGAGCAGGGCCGGTCCGCCGCCGCCGACGCCGGAGTCGTCGGTGATGAGCTGCTCGCCATCCGCCAGGTTTTCGAAGGTGTCGTAGCGCGGGAGCAGCGGCTTCTTGGCGGGATCGCCGAGGTAGGCCCAGAGCAGTCCGTATCGTTCCTCGACGGGATACCAGGGCTGCCGCACGCGGTCGCGGTGCAAGCCGAGCTCTGGCTCGCAGGGCTGCTCGAGGCAGTGGCCCTGCGGGTCGAAGACCCAGCCGTGGTAGCAGCAGCGGATGCCTTCATCTTCGACTCCGCCGTAGAAGAGCGACGCCCCGCGGTGGATGCAGCGCGGGTGAAGCAGCCCGACCTTGCCCTTGCGGGTGCGAAAGAGAATGAGCTCCTCGCCCAGGATCTTGACCGGGATCGGCCGGGTGGTCGCGTTCTCCACCTTGGCAACGGGGTGCCAGTAGCGGCGCAGCACTTCGCCGTACGGCGTGCCCCTGCCTACCTGTGCGAGATCGAGCAGCGGCTCGCCCAGCGTGAGGTCGTATGCGGTTCCGGTGTCCATCTGTTCTCCCATACTTCGTCAGATCGTGGTTTAGATATCGAGCACGAGGCGCGAGGTCAGTGCACGGGAGACGCACACCATCATGGTGTCCTGCGCCTCTCGCTCGTCGGGGCTCAGAATCGAGTCGCGGTGCTCCGCTTCCCCGTCGATCAGCGGGGTCTCACAGGTGCCGCATACGCCTTCCAGACAGGAACTCGGCACCCCGATTCCGGCGGATTCCAGCATCTCGAGGATGCTGCATCCGTTCTCGACGGTCAGGCTGACCCCCGAGCGCCGGCACTCGACCTCGAAGGCATCAGCAGACAACGGCTCGGCCAAGGCCTTGGCCTGGAACCGTTCGACGTGCAGGGTTCCGCTTGGCCAATCGGTGGCGAGGTCTTCGAGCGCTTCGAGCAGCCGCTCGGGTCCGCACGCGTACACGACGGCATTCTCGACGGTGCCGATCCAGGTCGCCAGATCGATCCGGGCGCCGCGGTCGCGCGCGAAAATCTCCACATCACCGCCGGCGAGCAACGGATGCCCGCGGAACGCCATCCGCTCTTCCTCCCGCCCCAGGTAGGCCAAGCTCCAGCGCGCGCCGCTCGCCTCTGCCGACTGAATCATGGGCAGCAGTGGCGTGATTCCGATTCCGCCCGCGATGAAGACATAGCGGGCAGCACTCGCTTGCGCGAAGGTATTGATCGGCGAACCGACACTCACGAGGTCGCCCGGCCGCAGGCTCTCATGCACATACTGCGAGCCCCCGCGACTCGGCTCCTCGCGCAGCACGGCGACTCGCCATTCGAAGCGGTCGGAGGGGTCAGAGCACAGTGAGTACTGGCGCTCGACGCCAGTGGCGAAGCGCACGTCGAGGTGCGCCCCCGGCTGCCACGCGGTCAGCGCCTGCCCGTCGGGACGCTCGAGTCCGATCGAGAGCACCCCGTCCGCTTCGAAACGAAGGTCGCGCACGCGCAGGTCGAGGCGTTCGCCCGTCGGTTGAGAACGCGGGGACGGTGACACTCTGCGCCGCCTTTCAATGTCTGCAATGACATGGATCAAAATCAAAACAATGGTTATAGTTAATTATGGACACTACGGTTTGACCTCGCCCCTGTCAACCTGACGAGCGGCACCGAGAACCACAGAGAACCACCGAGACACACCAAGGAGACCCGGAATGACAGCACCGCGCCTGCGCAGCGATCTTGAGAGCATCCCCGCCTACAAGCCGGGCAAAGCTCCCGCCCCGAGTGAAACCCCTGCGCACAAGTTGTCGTCGAATGAGAACCCCTATCCGCCGCTGCCCTCCGTCGCCGCCGCGATCGCGGACTGCATCGGCGGCATCAACCGCTACCCCGACATGTCGGGCCGTGAGATCACCGCGCTGATCGCCGAGCGCTTCGCGGTGGACCCCGCCCAGGTCGTGCTGGGCAGTGGCTCCGTGGAGATCGTCTCTCAGCTGATGCGGGCCACGGCGGGCCAGGGCGATGAGGTCATGTTCGCCTGGCGCTCGTTCGAGGCCTATCCGCTGCTCGCGCGCGCCGGCGGTGCCGTCCCCGTGGCCGTCCCCCTCGATTCAGACCACCGTCACGACCTCGACGCGATGCTCGCGGCGATCACCGAGCGCACACGTCTCATTCTGGTTTGCAACCCGAATAACCCGACCGGAACCACCGTGAGCAGCGCCAAGCTCGACGCATTTCTCGCCGAGGTGCCGAGCGACATCGTCGTCGTGCTCGACGAGGCGTACCTGCACTTCAACCACGACCCAGAGAGCCCGGTCGGGATCGACTTCTTTCGCCGCTACCCCAATGTGGTGCTGTCGCACACCTTCTCGAAGGCATACGGTCTGGCCGGACTGCGAATCGGCTATGCGATCTCCCCCGCTCACATTGCCGAGGCCCTGCGCAAAGTCGCGATCCCGTTCGGTGTCACTCAGCTCGCTCAGATCGCGGCGGTTGCGTCGTTCCAGGCCGAGAATGAACTGGCCGTGCGCATCGACGAGCTCGTGGCCGAGCGCGATCGACTGACGGAGGCCTTGAGCGCGATGGGCTGGTCACTTCCGGAGTCCCACGCCAACTTCGTCTGGTTTCCGCTCGGCTCAGACACTGCGCGCGGCGTGGAGGTGTTCGAGCGGCACGGCCTGCTGGTGCGGCCGTTCCCCGGCGAGGGGATGCGCGTCTCGATCGGTTCAGTCGCGGCCAACGATACGGTGCTCACCGCTGCTGCCGAGTTGGCCTCGCTCGTGCTGATTCCTACCGATGCTGCTGAAACGAGTGCGGCCTAGCGTGATCGATCGCGACCGCGCGGGCTGCAAGGTCGGCCCGCGGGTCGTAGTCCTCTTCTACGGGAGCGCGTCGCGACCGACAGGCTCATACTTGAAGGGTGTACCGCGAAACCCCCTCTCGCATCGCCGGCGCGACGCTCTGGAGCAGTGATTCCGCTGAGGTCGCCGGCGAAACGCGCATCATTCCCGACGGCTCCATCGACATCATCTGGCTCGGCGATCGGCTGATCGTGGCCGGCGCCGACACGCACGCCCAGGTCGCCGAGAGCCGGCCAGAATTCGCAACGGCCGGCATCCGGTTCGCCCCAGGGTTCGCGCCGGCGCTCCTGGGCATTGCGGCCCACGAACTGACCAACCGGCGCATCCCCCTCGACGCGATCTGGGCATCCAGCGTGGTCGGGCCGATGAGGGATCGCCTGGAATCGGCTGGTCCGACGGATGCCGACGCGCTCGCTCTCACCCTCGAGCAGTTGGTTGTCGGTCGTCTCGACGCTCTCGACCTCAGTCGTGCGCACCGCAGCCGTGGGCTGCTCCGCCTGGCAGAGGCAGGCATGCCGGCCGGTAACATCGCCGACCGGCTCGATCTCTCTCCTCGGCAACTTCACCGTCGCGCCATCGACGATTTCGGCTACGGGGTGCGCACGCTCCAACGCATCCTCCGCTTTCAGCGCGCCGTCGAGCTCCTGTCTCGGGGCCTTCCCCTCGCCGCAGTGGCGGCGACGACCGGATTTGCCGACCAGCCTCACCTGAACCGGGAGGTGAAGGCCTTCGCCGGGGTCACGCCCGGTCAGCTGGCCGGCGCGTCAGGCAGCGCCGCGAACAGATCAACTGAGTTGCCGTCAGGGTCGAGAATCGTCGCGTAGCGCTGCCCCCAGAAGGCATCCCACGGTTGAACGTGCGCGGCGAAACCGGCATCCACCATGTCGGCGTATGCGGCGTCGACCCCGGCCGGCGACTCGCAGTCGAATGCCAGCGCCACCCGGTGGCTCCCGGTCGGCGCGCTCCAGTTCGGGTCGAAGGTTCTGATGGTGTCGATGGTGTCCCAGCCGAGTCGCAGACCGCCGGGCAGGGTGGCCTCGACGTGCGGTTCGGCATCGGAGTTCTCGGGAACAGCAACCCCGAGTCGACGATAGAAGGCGAGGGAACGGGCCATATCGGCGACGACCAGGCCGATGAAACTGAAGTGAATGCTCATACCGACAGACTACAAAGCGGCTCCCCCGCCGTCTTGAACGATTCGGACATGGTGCCGATTCGGTCGTGCGGTGGCGACCCTAGGAGTGCCCCGACCATTCGTCGGCGTCGTTGTCGGCAGCGTCGCTCTCGGCAGCGTCGTTGTCGGCAGCGTCGCTCTCGGCAGCGTCGTTGTCGGCAGCGTCGCTCGCCGCGGCATCGCTCTCCGCCGCGTCGTCGCGCGTCGGCGCCTCCGCCGCGCCGCTCTCACCAGCCGCGCCAGCCGCGCCGGCCACAGGTTCGTCGACGATTGCTGTCGACAACGCCAGCACCGCCCCGGCATGCGCGACCTCGGCCAAGGCCGCTTCGCTCGGTGCCACGGCGACGCCGGCGATCAGATCGGTGAGCACGCGTACGTGCTGGCCATGCTCGAGCGCATCAAGCACTGACGCCCGCACACAGTGGTCGGTAGCGAGGCCGACGATGTCGACATCCGTCACACCGCGCGCAGTGAGCAGCGCGCCGACCGTCTCACCGGCCTCGGTGGTTCCTTCGAAAATCGAGTATGCCGGCTTGCCCTGACCCTTGCGAATGTGAAAAGTGACGGCATCGGTCACGAGTGCCGGGTGATATTCGGCACCGGGGGTGCCGGCCACGCAGTGAACCGGCCAGGTGTTCACGAAGTCTGGCGCGGCGTCCCTGGCAAAATGCCCGCCGTTGTCGTTGTCGATGTCGTGCCAGTCCCGGGAGGCGAAGACTGAACTGTAGTACCGCGGATGCTGCGCCAACAGCTCACTCACACCGGCGGCAACCTGCGCACCCCCGTCAACACCGAGAGCGCCGCCCTCGGTGAAATCGTTCTGAACGTCAATGATGAACAGTGCTCTGGCCACGGTTCGCTCCTCTTCACCCATTCGCTGAATCACCTCTGATTCAGCTTCTCCGATTCAAACACTCAATTGTTCGACAGGTTGTCACCGCAGTTGAAGAATCCAGCGGTAATCGTGTCGATTGCGTCTTTAGCGCTGTCCCCGACGTCACCGAGCGCATAGACGGCGAAGGTGAGCGGGGTGCCGTCGGCCGCGTGGATGACGCCGGCCAGCGTGTAGCCGGTGTCGATCCAACCGGTCTTGGCGAAGACGGCGCCGTCGGCGACGGAGTTGGCGCCGGAGAACCGGTCGCTGTAGCTGAGCGATCCGGTCTCTCCGGCAATGGGGAGGCCGTCGAAGATCACACCCAGGTTGCCCTCGCGCGCGTTGATCTTGAGGAACAGCTGAGTCAGGTACGACGGCGGAACCGCGTTGTTGTCGCTGAGGCCTGAGCCGTCGGCGATGACGATGCCGGTGGTGTCGATGCCGTACGGCGCGAGCCCGGCCACCGTCGACGTGCCCATCGCCGCGAAGGTGTTTCCGGCGCCCGATTCAACGGCGACGAGGCGTCCGAGCATCTCGGCGATCGCGTTGTCCGAAACGATGAGCGTCTGCTGAATGAGCGTGGAGACCGGTGCGGACTGCACCGTGCCGAGAACTGCCGCTCCGGCCGGGGCTGTTCCGCGAGAAATGCTGACCGAGCCGGGAAGCAGCTCCGCGAAGGCTTCACCGGCACGACCGATCGGGTCCTCGCTGCGGGCCGAGGTGTTGCTGTACGGGCTGTCGCGGTCACCGTCGACCTGTAACGCGGTGATCTCAGGCATGTAGCCGTCGGTGAGCTCCTTGCGGTTCCAGCTCGGATCCCAGCCCGGGTCGCCGAAGAACGACGCGTCGAGAACGAGCGAGGTGATGGGCGTACCGGCGTTGGCCGGGTTCGCCTCCCAGGCCGCAATCGCCTGGTCGGCCAGGCTGTCGAGGTGCGCGGCGCCCGGATAGACCGATTCGTCGCCCGTGCTCGTGCGGGAGAGAGTGAGGTCTCCGCCGCCGACGAGCACGATCGAGCCGGGCTCGCTGCCGGCCACCACCGTGGTGGTTGCCCGGTAGTCGGGGCCGAGCACGCTGAGCGCCGCGGCCGAGGTGAGCACCTTGAGCACGCTCGCGGTGCGCGACGGGGTGCTGCCGCCGCGATCGAAGAGAATCTCGCCCGTGTTCGCGTTGAGAACCTGCCCCTGGAAGCTGCCGAGGCGCGAGTCGGTTGCGAGACTGGCGACGCTGCAGGTGCGAAGACGGCTGGCCACGGCGTCGGCGGCGGGAACCGACCGAGGCGGAATCGTCGCCGTTTCCGTCGGGGTTGGTGCCGACGTCGGCGTGCTGGCAGCAACAGGCGACGCCGCAGGCGTTCCGGTCGCCGCTCCGGCCATTACCGCTCCCGTGCCGAGAAGCGCGAAAACTGCGACTCCGGCGACAATGCTGGAGGCAACGCGGTGACGGCCGAGAAAGGCGAGAAATCCTGGTCGCGGCGGCTGTGTTGCCGACGCGGATGCGGCATCCGTCGTCGCTGAGGCGGCCGCTGGGTCGGTTGCCGGTGCGCTCTGAGCCGGCGCTTCAGTCGCGCTCGAATTGCCTAGGTTCGCGTCGCCGATGTTCGCGTCGCCGATGTTCGCGTCGCCGATGTTCGCGTCGCTAGGGGTCGCTTCGGCAGGGGTCTCGGAGTCGGGGCGGCCGGTCAGCTCTGGATCAGGTTCTTGCACCCCCACATTTTAGCCGCCGCGGGTTGGGAGACCGCTCCGAGCGGGCCAAGCCGACCGTGCCGACCGCTCGCACCGCAGAAACCGCAACTGTCAGCGGATGCCGCACGATCTGTGCGGTGTCCGCTGACAGTTGCGCAAAGCTTGCGGTTTCTGCTGCGCCAAGCGGCGCGCGCAGTAGCACGCAGTCGCACGCAGTCGCGCGCCGGGCTACTCGCCTGGGTAGCGCAGCCCGATCTGCTCACGCACGGCATCGAGGGTCTGCATGATCGCCACCGATTCCTCGGCCGACATGATCGTGCTCGTCGTTGCGCCCGCGCGGATCAGCTGCTCGGCCTCGGCCGCCTGGTAGTGCATCCCGCGCCCGTTCACGTCGGCACTGAACGACTCGATCACGACCTCATCGCTGTCGATCACCCGGAACGTCGTCGGCGAATACCAGACCTGATCGATGTCGATCCGGCCCTCGGTGCCGAGAATCGTCGCCGCATTCGGCCCCTTGGTGTCGCTGGCAGACAGGGTCGACGCGATCCGACCGCCGGAGTAGCGGAAGATCGTCGCCACCTGGGCGTCTGCGCCGGTGTCCTTGAACGTCGCCGAGGCCAGAATGCTCTCCGGCTGGCCGAACAGGGCGTGGGCAAACGACAGCGGGTAGATCCCGAGGTCGAGCAACGCTCCGCCGCCGAGCGCCAGCGAATTGATGCGGTTCTCCGGGTCGTCGGACAGCTTCTGGGTGTGATCGGCGATCAGGGTGTGCACGTCGCCGAGCGTGCCGGCCTCGAGAATCTCGCGAATGCGAACCATGTGCGGCAGAAATCGCGTCCACATCGCCTCAAGAACCAGAAGTCCCCTGCTCGCGGCGAGGTCGACGATCTGGCGGGCCTCGGCGGCGTTCAGCGCGATCGGCTTCTCGATCAGCACATGCTTGCCGGCGTTCAGGGCCAGCGCGGCGTTCTCGGCGTGAAACGGATGCGGCGTGGAGATGTAGACGATGTCGACATCCGGATCAGCGACGAGGGCCTCGTAGCTCGCGTGAGCCGTCGGAATGCCGAACTCAGCGGCGAACGCGTCGGCGCCGGCCTGTGACCGTGATCCGACGGCGGTGACCTGAAATCCGTTCAGGACGAGGTCGCGGGCGAAGGAGTGGGCGATGCCACCGGTGGCTAGGATTCCCCAGCGAAGTGCGTCAGTCATTCCGCGAGCATAGCGCCACTCGGAGTGCACGGGGCCCGCGCTGCGCGCCCTCGCGCTCGGCGGAGTACCGCTGCGAAACGTTGGTGGGGAACCTGCGGCAAAATGAAAACTGGCCACCAGCCGGCGAGGGCTGGTGACCAGTTGTCGGGCCGCCTATCAGAATCGAACTGATGACCTATTCATTACGAGTGAATCGCTCTACCGACTGAGCTAAGGCGGCTTGATCCACACGCTCTTCGAGAAGAACGCGGTGACACAAGAAGATAGCTTACCCGATGCGGCGAGGAGTCACGTACACGTGGCGCGCGTCAACACATCGGATCTGAGGCGGGCACCGTTCCGTTGATCAGGTAGTCGTCGACCGCATTGTTCACGCAGGAGTTCGACTTGTTGTAGGCCGTGTGCCCCTCGCCCTGGTAGGTGACGAGGTGGCCGCTGTCGAGCTGCTTGGCCAAACTCACAGCCCATGAGTACGGCGTCGCCGGGTCGTTGGTGGTTCCGACGACCAGAATCGGCGCGGCGCCTAGTGCGTGGATTTCGCCGCGCTCCACGGTGGACTTGGACGGCCAGTTCGCGCAGTCGATATCGCCGTAGCCGAAGTACGGACCGATGACGGGCGCTGCAGCCGCGATCTCTGCCGCCTGCGCGCGCATCGCGGCCGGGTCATCGTTGAAGGAATAGTCGAGGCAGTTGATTGCGGCGAAGGCCTCGGTCGAGTTGTCGGAGTACGTGCCCTCTGCGGTGCGCCCGTAGTAGGAATCCGCGAAGCTGAAGGCCGTGTCGGCGTCTCCGTGCATCACGCTGGTGAACATGTCGCTGAGTGCCGACCAGGCAGTGGGCTGGTAGAGCGGGAAGATGATGGCGGTGGCCAGCGTGTCAGCTCCGAGCTGACGCCCGTCGGTTGCAGTGATCGGACTCGCATCGACCGATTTGAGGATGGAACCGATGGTGGACATCGCGGAGTCGACTGAGCCGTCGAACGGGCAGTCCGATCCGGCGAGGCAGTCTTTCAGGTAGGCGCGCAGGGCGCTTTCGAAGCCCTGCGCTTGGGTGATGGAAACGTCGAAGTAGCTCGCCGAAGGGTCGATCGCTCCATCGAGCACGAGACGCCCGACCTTGTCGGGGTAGAGGTTGGCGAACGTCGCCCCCAGGAACGTTCCGTAGGAGTACCCCAGGTAATGCAGCTGGGTGTCGCCGAGCACGGCGCGCAGCAGGTCGAGATCGCGGGCGGCACTGACCGTGTCAACTTCGCCGAGCAGCGCACCGGTGTTCTTCGCACAGGCATCGCCGAAATCGGTGGCGACCGTCTCCTGCTCAGAGATCCAGGCATCCGTGCCGCGCTGCTCTGTCGACAGCCCGAAGAGGTACTGATCCATCTCGGCGGGGTCGTAGCATTTCACTGCCGTCGAGCGGCCGACACCGCGCGGGTCGAAGCCGACGATGTCGAAGCTCTTCTTCAGTCGGTCATCGACGGCGTAGTCAAGCGAGTCCTTGACGAAGTCATACCCTGACCCGCCGGGGCCGCCCGGGTTCACGAGAAGCGAGCCGATGCGGGAACCGTCGGTCGTGACGTGGCGCACGAGGGCGAGGTCGACGTTCCCCGCGGTCGGATCTGCCCAGTCAAGCGGCGCCTTCGCCGTCGAACACTGCAGGCCATCTCCACAATTCGACCAGGTGAGCACCTGGCTGTAGAAGGGCGCGAGAGCCGGGTCGACCTCTTCGGTGACCGGAACCGAGGTGGTCGGCGCCGGTTTCGGCAGAAACATCGACACGCACCCGCTGAGTCCGATGGTGAGCGCCAGAGCGGCGGCCAACGCCGCAAACGCACGAATTCGAGTCATTGCTGTGTCCTTTGTGTTGCGCCGAGCAGCAGGTTCACCGACGGATCGCGGTCACCAGCATTGCTTCAAGAGCAAGCGCCGGCGCCACGTTCGATTCGATTCTTTGACGCGAAATGGCAATCGCATCGAGGGTGGCGACGCTCTGTGCGGCGGTGCACGAGGTGCTCGCCGTGCGGAGTTCCGGCAGAAGCTCCCGGTTGATCACGGTGCTCTCTCGCCCGAGCTGCACCATCATCACGTCGCGATAGAGCGAGGCCAAGTCAACGAGGATGCGATCGATGCCGTCGCGCAACCCTCGCGTGGCCCGCCGCTTTTGGTCGTCTTCGAGGGCCTTCAGCTGGCCACGAAGCCCGGGTGGAATGTTGCCACCTGGCTCCACACCGAGTGAACGCAGCACGCCGGCGCGCTCCGCGGCATCCTGCTCTTCGGTGAACGCCTTGGCATCATCGCCGGCGATCGCCAGCAGTCGGGCGGCAGTCGTCACCGCTTGCGACACTCCACGGATGCCGAGGGCGGCGCGCAGCGTCTCGTCGCGGCGATCGCGGGCGTCGGCGTTGGTGGCCAGGCGCTGCGCCATTCCGATGTGGCTCTGCGCCTGTCGTGCGGCGCGTTCGGCCGTTTCAGCGTCGACCCCGTTGCGTTTGACGAGCAGCGCTGCCACATCGTCGACACTGGGCACGCGCAGTCGCACCGAACGCACGCGCGAGCGGATCGTCGGTAGCAGGTCTGCTTCGCTCGGCGCGCAGAGAATCCAAACGGTGCGCTCCGGCGGTTCTTCGAGCGCCTTGAGCAACACGTTCGAGGTGCGTTCGACCATCCGGTCGGCGTCTTCGACGACGATGACCCGATAACGCGACATCGATGGAGAGTATTGCGAACGGGCCACGACCTCTTTGACCGTGCCCATCTTGATGATGACGCCCTCGGTGCTGAGAACCGTCAGATCGGGATGCGTGCGGGCGTTGACCTGCCGGTGTGTCGCTTCGTCGCCCTCTGGCGTGCCGGGGCTGAGCAGCGCCGTCGCGAAGGCGAAAGCCAAGTTGGAGCGCCCCGATCCGGGCGGACCGGTGATCAGCCAGGCGTGAGTCATCGACGCGGATTCGGCCGAGGCGCCAGCCGACTCGGGGCTATCGATGCCGGGACGCGCGGCGGCGGCCCGAAAAATGGCAATCGCATCGGCCTGCCCTGTCAGGTCGTCCCATGCTGCCATGGTTCAAGGGTACCTTCTGGTGCTGACAGACTCGTCCCGGTGCGCGTCTGCGCCCTCGGGCGTCAGCCCTGGCCCGCGCTCATCCGCTTTGGCCCGCGCTCGTCCGCGCGCACGCTCATCCGCTCGCGGCACGCGTTTGCGAAGCCGGCACGCTTTCGACCGCGTGCCACCTTCACAACCACGTGCCGCGAGGAGCAGTGTGCCGCGAAGGCACGAAGCGCGAGCAGTGTGCCGCGAAGGCAGCGCGGCTACGCGCCGAGCAGGGCAGCCACGCGAGCGCGCACGATCGCGGCGATTGTCTCGACCGGCGCCGCGGCATCCGTCACGAGAAAACGGGTCTGCTCAGCCTCGGCCAGCTCCAGAAAAGCTGCACGAACCCGAGCGTGAAACTCGTTCTTTTCTGCTTCCAACCGGTCGAAGCGCTTGTTCGCCGCGTCGAGGCGCCCGCGAGCGACCGTCTCGTCGAGATCGAGCAGAATCGTCAGATCGGGCAGCAGCCCCTCGGCCGCCCAGAGCGACAGATCGCGCACCTCGGTCGCACCGAGCACCCGGCCGGCACCCTGATAGGCGACGGATGAATCGAGGTAGCGATCCTGGATCACGATCTCGCCACGGGCCAGCGCGGGTCGCACCTTCGTCGCAATGTGGTGCGCGCGATCTGCGGCGTAGAGCAGCGCCTCGGCCCGCGGAGCGATGTCGCCCCTGTGGTGCAGCACGATCTCGCGGATCTCGATGCCGACCTCTGTGCCGCCCGGCTCGCGGGAGCGGAGCACAGAGTGCCCCTGCTCCTGCAGCCAGTCGGTGAGCAGACGGGCCTGGGTCGATTTGCCCGACCCGTCGCCACCTTCAAATGTGATGAACAGCCCGGTCACGACGTTGCGGTCTCCGCAGCAGCGGCGGCAGCGGCTTTGTTGGCCGCGCGGGTCGCCGCGGCCTTCTGAGCCGAGGCCGAACGGGCGGCGCTGGTCGCGGCCGAAACGGTGGGCAGGCCCGTCTTCTTGACCGAGGCCTTCTTCGCTGCCGGCTTCTTGGCCGCCGGTTTCTTGGCCGCCGGTTTCTTGGCCGCAGCCGTCTTCGCCGGTGCCTTCTTGGCGGGAGCCTTCTTCACGGCCGGGCCCTTGGCGCGCTTATCGGCGAGCAGCTGCACTGCCCGGTCGAAGTCGACGTCCTCAACGGTTTCAGCCTTCGGGATGGTGGCGTTGGTGACGCCGTCGGTCACGTAGGCGCCGAACCGGCCATCCTTGATCTTGATCGCCTTGCCGCTTTCGGGGTCGGGCGCTTCGAACTCTTTCAGGGCACTCGACGCACGGCGGGCGCCGTACTTCGGCTGAGCGTACAGCTCGATCGCACCAGGCAGATCGATGTCGAAGATCTGGTCTTCGCTGGTCAACGACCGGGTGTCGACGCCCTTCTTGAGGTAAGGGCCGAACTTGCCGTTCTGCGCCAGAATCTCGGCGCCGGTTTCGGGGTCAACCCCGACGACGCGGGGCAGGTCGAGCAGACGCAATGCCGTGTCCAGGTCGATCGACGCCAGATCCATCGACTTGAAGATGGATGCCGTGCGCGGCTTGGCTGCCGCGGCAGCCTTCTTGGCCGGTGCCTTCTTCTTCGGCTTGGCCGTGGTCGTTTCAGTGACCTCGCCGGTCTTCGGGTCGACGACGCTTCCGTCGGCCAGCGTGGTGGCGGCATCCGTCGCTGCAGCAGCGGCAGCCGCGGCGGCCTCGGCCGGATCGACGACCGGCTCCGGGTCGACCTCGGTGACGTAGGGGCCGAAGCGGCCGTCTTTCGCCACGACGTTCTTGCCGCTGGCCGGGTTCACGCCGATGACGCGATCGGTGACGACAGGGGCGTTGATGAGTTCACGAGCCTTGGCGGCGGTGAGCTCGTCGGGTGCCAGGTCCGGCGGAATGTTGACGCGGCGCGGGGTGGCCTCCGGGTCGGCACCGGGCTCGATCACTTCGAGGTAGGGGCCGTACTTGCCGATGCGCAGCGTGATGTCATCGGAGATCGTGACCGAGTTGATGACGCGCGGGTCGATCTCGCCGAGGTTGTCAACGACCTGGCGCAGGCCGCGGTGCTTGTCGGAACCGAAGTAGAAGCTGGTCAGCCAGTCGACGCGGTCGGCCTCGCCGTCAGCGATGCGGTCGAGGTCGTTCTCCATTTCGGCGGTGAAGTCATATTCGACCAGGTCGCCGAAGAAGTCCTCGAGCAGGCGCACAACGGAGAAGGCGATCCAGTTGGGAATCAGTGACTGGCCACGCGGGGTGACATAGCCGCGGTCGGTGATCGTCGAGATAATCGACGCGTAGGTCGACGGGCGACCGATGCCGAGCTCTTCGAGCTTCTTGACCAGGCTGGCCTCGGTGTAGCGAGCGGGCGGCGTGGTCTCGTGGCCCTTGGCCTCGACCTCGTCGAGCGTCAGGGCCTGGCCCTCGGCCAACAGAGGCAGCTTCGACTCGGTCGGGTCGGTGGGCGCGTTGCGCTCCTCGTCACGGCCTTCTTCGTAGGCGAGCAGAAAGCCGCGGAAGGTGATGACGGTACCGCTGGCCGAGAACTCGGCGAGGGCGCCGGAGGCCGACGGGTGCTCAGAGGTGCCGGTCGGGCCGGCCTCGATGGTGACGGATGCCGTTGACCCGGTCGCGTCTGACATCTGCGAGGCGACGGTGCGCTTCCAGATCAGCTCGTACAGCTTGAAGTCGTTGCCGCGCAGGCTGCCGGCCAGCGAGGCCGGGGTGCGGAACGTGTCTCCAGACGGACGGATCGCCTCGTGCGCTTCCTGGGCGTTCTTGCTCTTGCCCTTGTAGACGCGCGGCGCATCCGGAATCGTCTCAGCACCATACAACGACGTCGCCTGAGCCCGTGCCGCCGAGATCGCCTGCTTTGAGAGCGACGGCGAGTCGGTACGCATATAGGTGATGTAGCCGTTTTCGTAGAGCGACTGGGCCACGCTCATCGTCTGACGCGCGGTGAAGCGGAGCTTGCGCGCGGCTTCCTGCTGCAGGGTCGAGGTGGTGAACGGCGCAGCGGGGCTGCGGCGGTACGGCTTCGAGGCGACCTTGCTCACGGTCACTGCGACGCCCGGCTGCTTGAGCGCGGCGGTCAGCGCAACGGCGGCCGACTCGTCGAGGGTGACGGCCTTGACCGAAGGCTTGAGTTTTCCGGAATCGTCGAAGTCGCTGCCCGAGGCGATGCGCTCGCCGTTCAGGCGCACGAGCTTGGCCGAGAATCCGGTCTCTGAGGCTGTGGATGCGGGGGTGAGCTGGGCGATCAGGTCCCAGTAGCCGGCGGCGACGAAGGCGAGGCGTTCGCGCTCACGTTCGACCACCAGGCGGGTAGCTGCCGACTGCACGCGGCCGGCCGAGAGGCCGGGGCCGACCTTGCGCCAGAGCACAGGGGAGATCTCGTAGCCGTAGATGCGATCGAGGATGCGTCGGGTTTCCTGCGCGTCGACGAGTGCGGTGTCGAGGTCGCGGGTGTTGTCTTTGGCGGCGAGGATCGCGTCTTTGGTGATCTCGTGAAAGACCATGCGCTTGACCGGAACCTTGGGCTGCAGAACCTGCAGCAGGTGCCAGGCGATGGCTTCACCTTCGCGGTCCTCATCAGTTGCGAGGAGGAGTTCGTCGGCGTTCTTCAGCGCACGTTTGAGCTCGCTGACCGTCTTCTTCTTGGCGTCGGAGACCACGTAGTACGGCTCGAAACCGTTGTCGACGTCGACGGAGAATTTGCCGAGCGGTCCCTTTTTCAGTTCGGGCGGCAAGTTCTTTGGCTCGATCAGGTCGCGGATGTGTCCAACCGAGGACAACACCTCATAGCCGTCGCCCAGATAGCCCGCAATCGACTTCATCTTGGTCGGCGACTCAACAATGACCAGCTTCTTAGTGCCTGGCACCAGACTCCTCTTATAGGTAGGGGCCCTCGTGTGGGCCAAGGCACACCATACACACAGGAAACGGGTACTCGCCGAATTGAGGGCTTGTCACTTCTCTGCCGATGAGGACAATGGAGTCATGGGCACAGCATCGGCGGCGACCTACACGGCCAAGTTAACTGACGGTCCCCTCGAGGGAAAGACGATTACTACCGAGTTCTTGGAGTCGGGTGATCCGCGTCCGCGCCTGGAGATTCCGGCCAGTTCCGGCAAGAGCTACGTCTATGCGCGCGGCTCCGGCCTGGAGTTCGAATCGAACAGCAACCCGCAGCAACCGAGCGCCGTCGACTATCGCTATGTAGAGGCTGTCTTCGAATAATCCCCGCGCTAGCCGTCCGGGCGTGGTGGCCCGGATGGTGAACCGGGTGGTGGCCCGGCCCTCGAACGCGCATCGATCGTGATCCCGACGAAAACGCGGGAGACCGTGACCGACGCGATCAGCCCGTCGATCGTGCACACCACGACGGATGCGCCGTTCACCTCGGCCGTGCGACTCGCGGCCTCGCAGGGCACGCCGGGTAGCGCTCCCGACGCCGTGTCTGCGGCGGCGAGCGCTGCCGCATCCGCGGCCCCCTGCACCTGCGCGCTCACCGACAGCGTGACGAGCACCGGAATGACGGCGGCGGTTGCCGCCATCGTGGCCCCGAGTAGCCCAACGGCCAGCACCGAGCCTGACCCGCGCTCCTGCCCGAGGGTCGTGAGCCGTCTCAGGCGCGTGAGCCCCTCAATGCACGCAAGGCGCGCGAGCCAAGAGAGCGAAGCAATCCAAGCAATCCGCTCCGGAATCCACCGTCGCATCGGCTGCCTCCTTCGAGCCTCCTTCATTCGGACGGGGTTCATCACAGTCCGCCGGCCGGGGCGCAGGAGACCGCCGTCACCGTGAGCCCGACGAGCGCGAAAGGACCGATCCCGCTGGGCGCGCTCAGCGTCGCGCAGACGAATTCGCCGCGTGATTCTGAGCTGAGTGAGACCCCCGGCACCGCTCCGCTCGCAACTGCTACGGCGTGGTCGGTGCTCTCGCCGCGGCCGAGCGCGCGGGCGGCCCCGGCAGCGGCATCCGTCATTCGCACCTGCTGACCCACCACCTGAATCGCGCCGAGGCAGCAGCCGAGCACGAGCACGACGGCAGGAATCACCAGGGCGAATTCGGCGGTGACGCTACCCGCCTCTTGCGCTCCGAAACGGCCTGGTTCACAGCCTGCGTCACCGCCCGCCCGTTCGCCGCGACGGAATCGACTACCCCACGGTGAGCGCATTGCGCACCAGGTCAGTCAGAATGGCCCGCACTTCGTCGCCGCGCAAGATGATGATGAGCAAGCCGGCAAATCCGACGGCCGCCATCGTCGCGACTGCATATTCTGCGGTCGCGGCTCCGGTATCGGAACGAAACCGCCCGGATGCCCGCCGAAACATGCGCCGAAGCTGGCGCGCGCTCCGTGCAGCCTCTCGATTGTGTTCGCTCTGCTCACTGGGGTGGGCCAGCTCGATCCCGGTTTCCCCGCTGCCCTGGTTGTTCTTTTGACTCTGCATGAGTTCCTCTCCCTGTGCGTCACTCGACGCGATCTGGCGGCGACACGAGTGATTCCAGGCTGCTCTTCCGTACGGCCGCCGCATGCGGATCGGTCAAGTCGGTGCACAAAGTCGATCTGAGTCCGCGGTGGAGGACACCACCGTCTCCCGACGGCAGGCCTCGGACGATCAGCCCCGACGTCTAGTGGATGAAGGCCTTGAGCAGGATCATCGCAACACCGAACGAGGCAGTGCCGAGACAACCGAATACCCGAATGTGCCACGGGCTTCCTCGCAGTGCGAACGCGCTGTAGCCGAGGATGCCAAGAATGAAGACTCCGACCCAGAGCGCCGCCCAGAGCGCAAACTGGTCGGGGACGATGCGAAATGCGCCGAGCAGCAGCACGACGCAGGGCGGCACCGCCGAGATGAGAAACCCGATCGAGCGGCGCAGCGAGCGCCGAAACGCGGTGGGGAGAGTCGTTTGATCGCCTTCGATAACTCCATGGCCGGCGACCGCGCCTGCATAGACGTGCGCCGCCCAAAAAACGACGACCGTTCCGACCACGGTCAGAAAAGTCTCCACGAGCGTCGCCTGATGAGAGCCCGATGCGACGATCATTCCGCTGACAAGGATTGTTCCGTAGACCGACTCTTCGGTAATCAGGCTCTCGCGAAAACTGCGCGACCGCGCCGGTGCACTGTGCGCGTGCGGCTCATCCATACGCCCATCCTTTCTTGGCGCACCGACGAACACAACGGAAAACGTTCAGAAGGTGTGAAGGGTGGAGGACAACACCGCCAGCAGAAGCGGAAGAACAGCCACGAGCATGAACGCCGGTAGAACGCAGAGCCCGAGTGGCATCATCAACGTCACGGCCAGGCTCTCGGCCCGGCGCTCCCCCGCGCTGCGTGCGTCTCGACGCAGTTCATCGGCCTCGCTCCGCAGCAGCTCCGCCGCTGGAATCCCAGCCCGGCTCGACAGTTCAAGCACGCGGTCGAGAATCTCGTTGTCGCCTCGGCCATGCAACTCGAAATCGGTCAGCACCGATTGCACGAGCGCCCGGGCACTCTCCAATGATCCGCCGCCCGTCATGGCGATGGCCATCAGATCAAGTTCAAGGCCAGGGGCAGGGTCTCGCGCCCGCGCCGTGCGCATGAGCCGGCCATTCCAAAGGTGTCCGAGCAACATCAGAGCGGCGCCGACAGCCAGACAGATCAGGCCGGGCAGGGTGAAGAACAGGGTGTGCACCGAGTCGAATCCCATCAGAGTGCCGAACAAGATGCCGACCACCGGCAGGGCCATCATCATGCGAGCCGTTGCCGTCGGGCCGGTGAGCGCGACTTCGAGGGTGCGATGCAGCTGACCGACTTCCCGAAAAGTCGTGGCCAACTGTCTCAGGCACGACGCCAGCGGCGCTCCGGCCTGCGTCGCCACCTCCCACGCTCCCGCCAACGCCAACCAGGCGTCGCCGATCTGAGCGTCAAGCTTGTGCGCTTCCCGTGCAATCGCCCCGGAGATGCTCTCTCCCTGACCGCCGGCTTCGGCCGCGGCGGTGACGATCCGCGCTGTGCTCTCGGCGTTCGATGGTCCGGCCTGAGACCGCCCAGCCCCCGGCGATGCAGCCGGTGATGGCCCGGACCGCGGCGAAGCAGCCGCGCCAGAAACGGACGCACCGGATTCCAAATAGCTCCAGGCGAAATGCGGCGACACTCCGGCAGAGAGCAGCACCGCCAGGCGCTGCGCGACGGCGGCAACTGCCTCAATCGGCGATACGGCGCGATCGGGCCGATGCCGGCGCCCCATCATGCGGCGATCACGGCCAATCGGTCGTGGTCATCGAGGGCGAAGCGCCCCACCTCAGCCAACCGGCGCACGCCCTGGTGACGTTCCAGATGCAGGATCAGGCCGATCGCGCTGACCGTCTGCCTGGCCACCGATTCGACACTCATCCCGGCGAGCGCGCCGAGCGCCTCAATGCGCGCCGGCACATCGTGGAGAGAGTTGGCATGCAGGGTGCCCGCCCCGCCGTCGTGGCCAGTGTTCAGCGCGGCCAGGAGCTCTCGAATCTCTGCTCCCCGACATTCGCCGAGCACGAGTCGATCAGGGCGCATCCGCAATGCCTCGCGCAACAGAGCGTCGGCGGCGACGCGTCCGGCGCCCTCGAGGTTGGCCTGTCGTGCCTCGAGCCCGACGACGTGCGGGTGGGAAATGCGCAGTTCTGCCACATCTTCGATCGCAATGATTCGCTCGTTGGCCGGCGCTTCGGCCAGGAGTGCCGCCAGCAGCGTGGTTTTTCCGCTGCCCGCCGCCCCGGTGATGAGCAGGTTCACCCGATCGTGCACCGCCTGGCGCAACCGGCCGACGGTCGCCTCCGCCGCACTTCCGGCCCCGCACAGTCCTGCCGCCGCGAGTGTCTCGAGCGAGAACCGCTTCGCACTCGGGAGACGGATCGAGATCAGGGTGCCCGAACTGGAGACGGGCGGCAGCACCGCGTGAACCCGGATGCCGTCGGCCAGCCTCACATCGACGCACGGGCTGGCTTCGTCGATGTGCCGCCCGCCGAGCGCAATCAACCGCACCGCCAGCTCGCGGAGAGACCGCTCGGGGCAGACCCAGTCTGGCTCGTGGATGAGGCCGTGGCCGGAATCGATCCACAGCCCTGACTCGCCGTTGATGAGCAGATCGGTCACCGCCGCTTGCGCTGCAAATCCGGCGAGTGGGCCGAGCGCCGTCGCGTCGCGGGGAACGTCGGGCGCAACATCCGGCGCAACTTCCGGCGCGAGACGAATAGCCGGCGAACGCGCGAGCTGAGCGGAGACGAGGTCGCCCCCGGCATGTCTCGGAGCGGGAGCGGTGTTCGCATACGAAGGAAACGCGACGAATGGAGTGAGCATGCGCCGACGCTACGCCGCTGCCGCGGAGCAGAACCGGCGGGCCGGGACGAGGTGCATAACTCGGGCTCCCCTGGGCTGTGGAGGGAGACTCGACGGGGCGTCAACTGTGGCGCGCTGGTTCGGCACATCCACCCGCGGAAGTCGCCACGCGGCGCCAAACGTGTCGGCAGAAACCGCACACAACAGCAGAAACCGCATGATCGGTGCGGTTTCTGACGGCAAAGCGCCAATCTGAACTGCTTCTAGGGCGCGACTCGTCTCAACGGGATCGACCGACGAGAGGAAGCAACTGCCCGACTGAAGGGCAACGGGGGTAGGCAGTTTTCCGATTGAAGAAGCAACGGGGGTAGGCAAATCTCCGATTGAAGACTCAACGGGGGTATACAAACTGACGGTTAAAAAAAGGGGGGCGGCACCTATTGGGGGGAACAGGTGCCGCCTCGGCAATGCGCAGATTGGGGGGAACCATACGCATCGCTGGTCAAAACATTACGTTCGGACGAGTCCAAGCATACGCGGGATGGCGAAAATCGCAACATCGAGGTCCCCCTAAATGAGGACACTCTTGGTTTTCTCCCAGCAAGACCCTCAATCTACGGGAATCCCGACGTTGATTTGCGGCCATTCCAAGCAGAGTAGGGTTCTTCTGTGGCTGGCCACACGCTACGGATTTCACGCATCGCGAAGGAGCGAACCAAAAACAATGAGCGTTCAAATCGACCACCTGCTCACTGAATCCCGTCGATTCGCCCCCACCCCCGAGTTCGCCGCCGCGGCAACTGCGCAGCCGCAGCTGTACACGGATGCCGCCGCAGATCGCCTCGGCTTCTGGGCGGATCAGGCCCGCGAGTTGCTGCACTGGCACAAGCCGTTCACCAAGACCCTTGACTGGTCGAACCCGCCTTTCGCGAAATGGTTCGAAGACGGCCAGCTCAACGTCGCCTACAACTGCCTCGACCGTCACGTGCTGGCCGGCAATGGCGACCGTGTTGCCCTGTACTGGGAAGGCGAGCCCGGCGATTCCCGGGCCATCACCTATTCCGAGCTGACCGCCGAGGTCAAGCGTGCGGCCAACGTGCTCACGAAGCTCGGCGTCGAGGCCGGCGACCGCGTCGCGATCTACCTGCCGATGATTCCCGAAGCAGTGATCTCGATGTTGGCCGTGGCCCGCATCGGCGCCGTGCACTCGGTCATTTTCGGCGGATTCAGTGCGGAGAGCCTGCGTTCGCGCATCGATGACGCCAACGCGGCACTCGTGATCACCGCAGACGGCGGCTACCGCAAGGGCAAGGTGTCAGCGCTCAAGCCGGCTGTCGATGCCGCCCTGGCCAGCAACGACTCGTCGGTCACCAATGTGCTCGTGGTCAAGCGCACCGGCCAAGACGTCGAATGGAACGACCGCGACCTGTGGTGGCACGACGAACTCGCCTCGGTTGACGCCGAACACGAAGCACAGCCATTTCCCGCCGAGAACCCGCTCTTCATCCTCTACACGTCTGGCACCACCGGTAAGCCCAAGGGCATCCTGCACACCAGTGGCGGCTACCTCACCCAGAGCGCATTCACCCACAAGAGCGTGTTCGATCTCAAGCCGGAGACCGACGTCTACTGGTGCACCGCGGATGTCGGCTGGATCACCGGTCACAGCTACGTCGTCTACGGCCCGCTCGCCAACGGCGCCACCCAGGTGTTGTTCGAGGGAACTCCCGACTCCCCGCACCCCGGCCGCTGGTGGGAAGTCATCGAGAAGTACAAGGTGTCGATTCTCTACACCGCGCCGACCGCCATCCGCACGTTCATGAAGCTCGGTCGCCAGATTCCGCAGGAGTTCGATCTGACCAGCCTGCGCCTGCTCGGCTCGGTCGGCGAACCGATCAACCCGGAAGCCTGGATGTGGTACCGCGAGGTCATCGGCGGAAACGTCGCCCCGGTCGTCGACACCTGGTGGCAGACCGAGACCGGCGCGATCATGGTCTCCGCACTCCCCGGCGTCACCGTCACGAAGCCGGGCTCGGCCCAGGTGGCGATCCCTGGCATCAACATCGAGATTCTCGACGACGACGGCAACGCGGTCGGCAACGGCGATGGCGGCCTGCTCGTCGTGAGCGAGCCCTGGCCGTCGATGCTCCGCGGCATCTGGGGCGACCCTGAGCGGTTCAAAGAAACCTACTGGGACAAGTTCGGTGACAAGTACTTCGCCGGCGACGGCGCCCGCCTCGATGAAGACGGCGACATCTGGCTGCTCGGCCGCGTCGACGACGTGATGAATGTGTCTGGCCACCGCCTGTCGACCGCCGAGATCGAGTCGTCGCTGGTCGCGCATCCGCTCACCGCCGAAGCGGCAGTGGTCGGAGCCGCCGATGAGACGACCGGTCAGGCCGTCGTCGCCTTCGTCATCATCAAGGCCAGCCAAGAGGATGTCGCCTCTCACGAAGACGTGTCGGCCATACTTCGGGCGCACGTCGCGCAGCAGATCGGGGCGATCGCCCGGCCGCGTCAGATCTTCATCGTGAACGAACTGCCGAAGACCCGCTCTGGCAAGATCATGCGGCGACTGCTGCGCGATGTGGCGGAGGGCCGCGAGATCGGCGACACCACGACGCTGGCCGACACCTCGGTCATGCAGATCATCACCGACAAGCTCAAGTAGTCGCTAGGCGGTCACTCTGCCAGCTTGCTGATGGCGGCCATGCGGCGTCTCGCAGCCTGGAACACCGAGGCGTCGACGGGGAACTCCCCGTCGACTTCTCGGACATGCCGAAGGGCCTCGTCGCCGAGAGCGATCGAGAGCCCCACAGTGAGACGGGCTTCGGTGGCGTGGTCCGCGTCCGCCAGTCGGGCATGCTCTGGGTGCGTGTCGAGCCACGCGGCGATCACGCCGACCAGGCGCTCACGGCTCTCGTTGCTCGCCCATGAGACAGTACTGGCGGTTCCCAAACCTCGCACGAAGAGCGCGAATCTCCGCTGAGTGACGACGTCATCGGCCTGACCTCTGACCGACTCCATCACGATCAGACTCGCTGCGACCACGAGATCACGCGAATGACGCGTGAGGATGTCCTCGGTCAGACCCGGGTCATAGACGAGCGCGGATCCGAAGATTGCTTCGTCGAGCGAGGCGAAGTAGTTGAAGAAGGTGCTGCGAGAGACCATCGCCGCCGCGCACACCCGCTCAACCGTCACGGCACGTGCACCCTCGTCATAGGCGAGCTGGACTGCCGCGCCCTCCATCGCCCGCCTGGCGGCGCGCATCTTGCGCTCTCGAAGCCCCTCAGACATGCCTTCTCCCTTGATCAACCTCTGCACCCAATTCTGAGCGGATTCTTGATTTGTGTCAAAGTTTCGACTCAGTCCATAATTGATTGGATCCCAACGACCGGAAGGCCCTCCATGCATCGCCCGCTCCACCATCGCGACTCCGTCTCTACGCGAGTCCTCAGAACAACACGAATCGGCGGCGCGTTCGCCGTCACGGCGGGCCTGGTCCTGATGTCCCTGCCTCTGGCAGCGCAGGCGGTCGAGGCGACGACGTTCCCCGTCGCCATAACGGCGAGCATCACCACCGGGTCGGATGCCGCGTTGCTCGCGGGCGTGCACGTCACTATTCGCAAGGCGGAAGGTGACGACACCGTCGTAGCGTCGGGGACCACCGGCAACGATGGCACTCTCGATCTCGCGGTCGCGGGCACCCAGACCAGCTATCTGGCGGATGCCGAGTGGCCTGGTGCCGCAGGCGATCTGACGGAGACCGGGGCACGCACGGAATTCCGACTCGGAGGCGATGACCCCGTCGAGATCGCTCTGCGGGGCTCGTTCGGCACCGTCTCCGGCACCATTGCCGCGACGGTCGACGGCAAGCCGCTGGCCGATCTCAGCGGCGCCGCCCTTCTCCTCGAGAGCGCAGGCACGGCAGTGCAGCGAGTGACGATCGCAGCCGACGGCTCGTTCGTGTCCGGCGCACTGCCCACGAGCGCCTCCATGGACTACAGCGTGTCCTTCCTGCCACCGGCCGGGTATGAGCTCGCCGACGCGCAGACCGAGGAGAACCCGCCGTTCGCGCTTCCGTCCGCTGCAACGAGCCCGTCTACGCTGACGATCCAGCGCCGGTTCGCCGTCGTGGCGGACAGCGCGACACCCACGCCCACGCCGACGCCGACCACCGAGCCCACGCCCACCACCGAACCGACACCGGCCCCCACACCCATCACCGACCCGACACCCGCACCGACGCCCGCCCCCACCGTCACCCCGGCACCGACTGCATCCCCGACACCCACCATCACCCCGGCCGCGCCGGAACTCGTCCCTTCAGTATCGTTCGGCGATGCCGCGAGCCTGGGAGCGGCCCTCGGCGGCAGCACCGAGGGTCAGCTGGATGCGCTTCTGGCGGCCGTAAGAGCCGCACCCAGTGGCCAGACTGTCCCGCTCACCAATCAATTGGGCCTGGTGCTCGGCCTGGCTTGGACGCCGGCGGCATCGCAGCAGTCAGGGCTGTCAGCGATGAGCTCTGGCACTCTGCTCGGCGCACCCGGACTCACCGTGAACGAGACCCCCGTGGCCGCGATGGACCTCACGACCGCACTCGCGGCAGTCCAGGCATCCCGCGCATCGTTGCTCAATGCTGCTCTGGCGACGCAGCTCGCCGAGGTGCAGGCACGCAATACGCAGATCGGTTTGTTGAACACTGCTGTGTCCGCTGTGTCCGCGTACGTCTCGTCCCCGTCCGAAGCTTCGTACGCAGCATCCGTCGACGCAGTGAAGGCCGCCGGCATCGACCACACCTTCCTCTCAGCCTCCGCCGAGAACCGCGCGACGGCCGCAACAGATCTGCTCCAGTCGCTGCGCACCACGATCGATGCGACGGTGAACGGCCAGCAGCTGGACATGCTTCGCTTGCAGTCCATGGTCAACTCGCGCAACGACGCCTTCACTCTGATGACGGACTTCATGAAGAAAATGAACGAGGCCCGTTCAAGCGTGATCGGCAACCTGCGATCGACTCCGATCGCGCTGGGCACGGTGCAGTGGGACAGCGGCACGGTGACCGGCAGCTTCGATCTGGCCGCCGTGCAGAATGGTGAGCATCACCTCATCCTGGACTTCGCAGACGCCGGCGTGACACTCGTCTCGAGCGTCACGGTCCAGCGCAACGAACTCGCCGCGACCGGCGCACAGCCGACTCCAGCACTGCTGGTCGGCGCGGGTCTGCTCGCGCTCGGAGGCGCGGCCTTCATCGGTGCACCGCCGCTGCTGCGACGCCGGGGCGCCCTCTTCGCCCAAGCCACTCAAAGCTGAGCGCTTTTCGTCTCGCTGCGCTTCTCACTCAACGACCGGGAATCCACTTCGTCGTTGAGCGAAAAGCGCGGCGACCAGACGAGGTGAATCGCATCCTTGTCACATCCGCTTAACCAGCAACAGGCACCCCAACCGGGGTGCCTGTTGCTCGTTAAGCATCACGACTGCACGTCGTGTTGTTTAGGCGAACGAAACGATCAGTTCGACCTCGACCGGCGAATCGAGCGGGAGCACCGCGACGCCAACGGCTGAGCGCGAGTGAACGCCGATCTCACCGAAGATCTCGCCGAGCACCTCGGAGGCGCCGTTGACGACACCGGGCTGACCGGTGAACGCGGGGTCGGATGCGACGAAGCCGGTCACCTTGACGACCTGCGTGATGCGGTCGAGTGAACCGATCACAGACTTGATTGCAGCGAGCGCGTTCAGGGCAGAGATGCGAGCGTAGTCACGCGCATCCGCTGCGGGGACGAGTCCGTGACCATCGCCCACTTTGCCGGTGGCCGGCAGGGCGCCAGACACCATCGGCAGCTGACCAGATGTGAACACCAGCGAGCCGGAGACGATGGCGGGAATGTAGCTGGCCACGGGCGGAACGACAGTCGGGAGTTCGATTCCCAGTTCGGCGAGACGCGCTTCGATCTGTGACATGCTCAGGCTCCTTCAGTGGTGTCGGCGCCGGCGACGGGGCGCTTGAGGTAGGCGACGAGTCCGCCTTCTGGTCCGTTGACAACCTGCACGAGCTCCCACCCTTCAGAGCCCCAGTTGTTCAAGATTGCGGCGGTGTTGTGAATCATCAACGGCGTTGTGAGGTATTCCCAAGCAGGCATGTCTCTCCTATTCAAGCTGATGTTCAGCTTCGTCCCTATAGTGTCAATCCTATGTCTGTCAAAAAACGAACGGCCAAAGGCGTGCTCGGCGGTGTCCTTGGTTTCGTCGGGATGAGTGCCGTTGCCGGCGTACTCGTCACGGTTGCCGTCACTCCCGCCTTGGCCCTGTCCGGTATGGCTGCGACAAATACGATCGGCGTGTTCGAGAACCTTCCTGAGTTCCTCGCGATCGACCAGCTCTCCCAGAAGAGCAACATCTATGCCACCCAGAGTGATGGCAGCCCCGTACTTCTCGCCTCCTTCTACGACCAGAACCGCGTCGAGGTGGCGTCAGATCAGATCAGCCAGTTTGCAAAGGATGCCGCGGTGGCCGGAGAAGACCCGCGCTTCTTCGAACACGGTGGCATCGACGTCGAGGGCACCGTCAAGGGCGCGGTCCAGACCGTGGCCGGCGGCGCGACCCGTGGTGGCTCGTCGATCAGCCAGCAGTACGTCAAGAACGTTCTGGTGCAGAAGTGCGAGGTCATGACGGTCGAGAAAGATCGCATGTCCTGCTACGACGATGCGACAAAGACCAGCATTGACCGCAAGCTCAAAGAGATGCGCCTCGCCATCGGCGTTGAGAAGAAGTACTCCAAGGACCAGATCCTGCAGAGCTACCTCAACATCACCGGCTTCGGCGGAACCGTCTACGGCATCGAGTCGGCAGCGAACTACTACTACTCGACGACCGCCGCGAACCTGACCCTGCCCCAGGCAGCCAGCCTCGTCGCGATCGTGAACAACCCCTCCAAGTTCCAGCTCGACCTGCCGGACAGCGAGACCAACGGCGCCGCGAACGGCTATGCCGCCAACAAGGTGCGCCGCGACTACATCCTCGGCGAGATGGCCAAGCTCAAGAAGATCACCCAGGAGGAATACGCCGCGGCAATCGCCACCCCGATCGAACCGGCGATCCAGGAGCCGAGCACGGGTTGCCAGACGGCCGGCGACAACGCCTACTTCTGCGACTATGTGACCAAGATCCTGCAGAACGATCCCACCTTCGGCGACAACGAAGACGAGCGTTTCATGAACTTCAAACGCGGCGGCTACGACGTCTATACGACCCTCGACCTTGATGTTCAGGCGACGGCAACCGCCACGCTCCGCGCGCAGGTTCCGACGACCTACGCCGGCTGGGACGAGGCCGGCGTCATCTCGAGTGTGCAGGTGGGAACCGGACGCGTGCTCGCGATGTCGCAGAGCAAGCTCTACAGCCAGGACCCCGCAGTCTTGGAGACAAGCGCCGACTACTCGAGCATCAACTACAACACCGACTCCGAATACGGCGGGTCAAACGGGTTCCAGCCCGGCTCGACATACAAGACCTTCACCCTGGCCGAGTGGCTCAAAGAAGGCCACTCGTTGAACGAGCGCGTCAACTCCGCCCGCAAGTCGGACTGGGGAACCTTCCAGGACAGCTGCCTCGGCTCGCAGACTTTCCCGGGCTTCAACCCGAAGAACGACGCGAACGAAAGCGGAACCAACTACAGCGCTCTCCAGTCGACCATCAACTCGATCAACACAGGCTTCATCGGTATGGCCAAGAAGCTCGACCTCTGTGGCATCCGCAAGACGGCCGAAGCATTCGGCGTGCACCGCGCCGACGGCAACCCGCTGGAGCAGGGGGCCGGTTCGGTTCTCGGCACCAACGAGATCGCGCCACTGACCATGGCCGCAGCGTTCGCCGGCATGGCCAACAACGGCACGACGTGCTCGCCGATCGCCATCGACAAGATCATCGGCCCGGATGACACGGAGCGCGCTGTTCCGGCCTCCACCTGCAGCCAATCCGTTGACCCCACCGTCGCCGCAGGCATGCAGTACGCGATGGGCAAGGTGATGACCGAGGGAAGCGCCACCGCCGCTCTGTACGGCACGTCACCGCGTGTTCCGATGATCGGCAAGACCGGTACCACCGACGGCAACTACGACACGTGGATGAGTGGGGCAAGCACCAAGGTTGCCACGGTCACCGGCGTCGTCTCGCTGCGCGGTGGCCCGAATGGCCTCGCCAACCAGCGCGACATCGATTTTCCTGACGGCACGGCCGCCACGGCTCGGCACCGCATGTGGGGTGCTGTCATGTCGGTCGCCAACGCCAAGTACGGTGGAGACGAGTTCCCCGAGGCATCCTCCTCGGTGCTCTACGCGGTGCAGGTGCCGGTTCCCGACTTGCGCGGAAAGTCGATGGCTGACGCCAAGTCGACCCTCGAATCGGCCGGCTTCACCTTCTCCGACGGCGGCGCTGTCAGTGACAATGCGGCCGCCGGCACCGTCGCTCGCACCGACCCGGCCGGTGGAGGGACCGCCGATCGTGGCGCAACCGTCACCGTCTATTCGAGCGACGGCAAGGCCGTTACGATTCCGGATGTCGTCGGCAAGTCTCAGAAAGACGCCCAGAGCGCGCTCAGCGGGTTCCAGGTCGAAGTCAAGATCGAGCAGACCGACGACCTCACCAAGAACGGCAAAGTCATCTCGGTTGAGCCGGGCGCCGGAACAACCGTCGCACCGGGTTCGAACGTCATGATCGTCGTCGGCAAGACCATCGGCGCCGCGAACGGCAACGGCAACGGGGCTGAGAACGGCAACGGCAATGGCAACGGCGGAAACGGCTGATGAGTCCGCTGAACGCCGGCGGCAGGGTTCTCACCACTGCCGCGGGCCTCGTGGCCGGGGCCGGACTTGCGGCGCTCGCCTGGGGCTCGCTTGTGGAGCGCAAGCGCTACACGCTGCGTCAGGTGCGGGTTCCGGTGTTGCCCGCCGGTTCTGCCCCGCTCCGAGTGCTCCACCTGTCCGACCTGCACATGGCGCCGTGGCAGCGCGACAAGCAGGAGTGGGTGCGCAGCCTCGCCACTCTCAAACCTGATCTTGTCGTCAACACCGGTGACAACCTGGGCCATGTCGACGGGGTTTCGGGTATCGAGTATGCCTTGGAGCCATTCGCCGGCATCCCCGGCGTCTTCGTCAACGGGTCAAATGACTACTTCGGCCCCCAGCTGAAGAACCCGCTCAAATACTTCGGCGGACCGTCGCTCGTGCACAACTACCCGGCACGTCTCGATATCGACAGCCTGCACCGTGTTTTCGCGGGGCTCGGCTGGAAAGATCTCAACAATGCCGCAGACGTTGTGTCAATTGGCGCAACTCGTCTCGAATTCTTCGGTGTCGACGATCCCCACATCGGCCTCGACCGATTGGACTTGATCACCGGCGCCATCGATGAGATGCGAGCCAACGACCCGCTCGCTGAGGAAACCTGGCCGGACCCCGCCCAGCCTGCCGTCGCAGACGGCATTCTGACCATCGGGGTCACACACGCCCCGTATCAGCGGGTTCTCAACTCTTTCGTGAATCACGGTGCCCAGCTGATTCTTGCCGGTCACACGCACGGTGGGCAGGTCTGCGTGCCTAAATTCGGCGCGCTCGTCACCAACTGTGACATTCCTCGCCGTCAGGTGCGTGGTCTGAGTCTGTGGAACCAGGGCCTCCGCACTGCTTTTCTCAATGTCTCGGCCGGCCTCGGAACATCCATCTATGCTCCGGTGCGTTTTGCCTGCCCACCCGAAGCAACCTTGCTCACTTTGACGGCCGTAGACGCCTAACTGTCACCGAGCACCTCTCGGAGCGTCTATACTAATAAAGGCCCACGGGGCCATCGGGGTATGGCGCAGCTTGGTAGCGCGCGTCGTTCGGGACGACGAGGTCGCAGGTTCAAATCCTGTTACCCCGACCAGAAGAGAAGGACATCCACACATCGTGTGGATGTCCTTCTCTCGTTAGCTCGCAGGCTGTCGTGAAACTCTCAGCGACGCGCACACGAGACCCCACGGAGTCGACCACCGCTGTGGCGGCACGCCAACCCTCGCTACGGTATTGAACCCGCGTGGCGGCATCCGCGGTCGGCCCGTTTCGCGTCACGAGGGTCGAAAACCGCGACGCCCCCTGAACTCATCAGGCGCAGCGGTCTTCGACCTTCGCGGCGGTGACGATGGGCCTTCGACAGCTACTGGGTGCCTAGTTCGTGACGATGATGCCGGTCGTCTGCTCGGCAGGAGCGTCAGGCTGGAAGAGCATGGCACTCAGTGCGGTGATGACCACCGCGACGACGAGCGCCCCGAGTATCCATCCGGTTCGACCGGACATGCGCCGGATTGGGCGCTCGATCAGAACGAAGGAACCAGCTGCGAGCACGAAGGATGCGGTAAACGCCACCACGATCTGGGCGACGGGCGCGGCGATGAACGGCGTCGAGGTGAGGAACACCCAGACCGGCCAGTGCCACAGGTAGAGCCCGTAGCTGATCGCGCCAACGACCCCCAAGAGACGCCAGCCGAGCGCTCGCGTGAGCAACGCGCCGCCACGGGCGAGGTGGGAGACGAGCACCGCCGCCGCAAGTCCCGCGGAGGGCAGTTGCCAGGCATAGAACTCGAGTGTGCCTCCGTCTGCGACGACCCACAAGACAGCGAGCACGACGACGGATGCCGCGCCGGCCCACCACCGTGTCACCCACGTCGAGAGATGACTGCCGACGACCAGCGCGGCGAGGGCGCCGAGAAGGAGCGCTCCCGAACGGGTGTCGGTTCCCTGATAGACGCGGTCGGTGTTGGCCGGGTCTGCGAGAACAGCCGCGAGCAGATAGGCGAGGGTGGCACCGACCGCGACGATCGCGACGCGCAGGCGGGTCGGCATCCGTCGCATGAGCACGATGAGCACGAGCGGCCAGATCAGGTAGAACTGCTCCTCGACGGCCAACGACCACAGGTGAGTCAGTGGTGCGAGCGAGCTATCGACCTGCCAGTAGCCGCCGTCGTTGAAGATCTCAAACCAGTTCGAGCCGTAGACGAGGGCAGCCAGGGTCTGTCCGTTCGCCGCCTTCTGCATCGGATAGCCGGCGCCGACGTGCATCCACAGCTGAACGGCGAGGAGCACCGTCACCAGCGCCGGAAGCAGGCGCTTGACGCGGGAGACCCAGAACTGCCCGAGCCTGACACCCCCGGGGTTCGCCCACTGGGCAAGCAGCATCCGCGTGATCACGAAGCCGGAGATGACGAAGAAGAGATCGACGCCGAGAAAACCGCCGCCGAGCGGAAGACCGAAGTGAAAGGCCATGACGCCCAGCACGGCGAGCGCGCGGAGGCCATCGATCGCGGCGATACGGCCGCGCCCACTTCCACTTCCGTTGACGTCGACGTTGATGTTCGGGCCGCGGCGGCGCGACCGATGACGAATGCTCGTTCGGATGCCGCCACCCTCTCCCGCCCACGCCTCTCGCGTCCGTGCCTCTCGCCGAGTGAGCGCCATCGTCATGTTGGCCTACTTGGACCCTTCGGTCAGGCCAGCTTTCATCTGGTTCAGGATGAAGCGGGCCAACCGGTCGCGAGATTCGCCGGCCGGGTGGCCGGTCTCATCAAGCACCTTGATGCCGTTGATCAACCACGGGCAGTCGCCGGTTGAAACGCACATCTGCCCGTACACATCGATGAGCTTCACTGTGAGGCCAGCGTCGGCGTTGCGTGTGACCGCGTCGACCTGGGCTTCGTAGTTCGTGTCGTGGGCCATGTTGTCCATGTACACGGTCGCCCCGGTGGAGGTGAGAATACTGAGCACTTGGTCGACGTTCTGGGCGTAGCGAAGGCGGAACGCGGCGTCTTCGAAGTTCTTCGGCTCGCCAGAGTCATCGATCATCTGCTTCGCTGCGTCCCAGAACGCAGTGGTCAGGTAGACGACGTCGGGCTGGTACTGCTCGAGCAGCGCGGGCCACTCAGTCGGCCACTGGTTGCACTCGGTGGCGTCGGTGAGCACGTTGTTGACCATCTGCTGCGAGGGCAGCATGATTCCGCAGCCGCCGATCGCGGCGTTGACCACGGTGACGTTGCGGTCGGACACCACTTCAGACATCCCCGAGCCGAATGCGCGGGCGAGAGAGTCGCCCACGACGAGCACGGTCATGTCTTTCACGCCAGGGTCGAGGCTCGCGGTCCCGAGCTGAGGAGCCTGAGGAGTGTGAGCGCCTTCAGGAGCGCTGCAGCCCGCAAGTGTGATGCCGAGCATCACGCACAGGGCGATCGCTGAAATCAAGGATCGACGGGAACGAGTTCGTGCCAAAATGGTGTGGCCCCCACAGCTATCAGTCCTCACCTCCGACTGAGGCGCAGCTACGACAGGTTAGGGCGCGGAGTGTCAGTCACACGAAGCGATCAAGTAACGCAGTGGCCGAGGCTTCCCGGCCGAGGGTCGCGCGCGGTCGGGGTCGGTGGTTGAGAGTTCCCGGTTCGGTGGCGTGCCGTTCCCGATGTGGTGCGCGGACCACGACGACCGTCCGAGGGGCCCCGCCGGATCACAGGAACAGCGAGAACAGCAGCGTGAACCCGAGGCCCATCACCGAAATGATGGTCTCCATGACCGACCAGGTTTTGATCGTCTGCCCGACCGTCAGTCCGAAGTACTCTTTCACCAGCCAGAATCCGGCATCATTCACGTGTGAGAAGAACAGCGATCCGGCGCCGATCGCAAGTACGACGAGGGAGAGCTGACCCGCGCCAAGACCGGCGGCGAGCGGAGCGACAATTCCGGCCGCGGTGACGGTAGCCACGGTTGCCGAACCGGTGGCCAGTCGAATGAGTACGGCCACGATCCATCCGAGGAAGAGTGCGGAGAGGCTGGCTGCGAGGGCGATCTTGGCGATAGCTGTTCCGGTGCCGCCGTCGATCAGTACCTGCTTGAACCCGCCGCCCGCGCCGACGATGAACACGACGCCAACGATAGGCAGCAGGCTCTGCCCGATCTTCGTTGCCAGAACGGATGCCGAGAAGCCCACGCTGGTTCCAAACGTCACCATGGCCAGCAGTACCGCCAGCAGCAACGCCACAACCGGGTCGCCGATGAAGTCGAGCACCGTGCGCGCCGTGGTGTCCTTCGGGAGCCAGATGTCTGAGGCCGCCTTCAGCAACATGAGCACGAGCGGCAACAGGATGGTGGTCATCGTCCAGGCGAACCTGGGGCTCCTGGTTGCCGTCGGATCCTGAGCGCCGGTCTCCTGGATTCCCTTTTCCTTGTTGGATTCTGCCGTCGTCTCGCTCACGGCCAGCCCCGCGCCAGCGGCGCCGATGGGTACCCACCTGGCGGCGAGGCGCCCAAACAGCGGCCCGGCGACAATCACCGTCGGAATCGCGATGACCAAACCAATCGCCAGGGTGAATCCGACATTCGCGCCCAGGATCCCGATCGCGGCGAGCGGGCCGGGGTGCGGGGGAACAAAGCCGTGGAGCACTGACAGGCCGGCCAGCGCGGGGATGCCGAGCCGCATCGCCGGGGTATTCGTGCGCCGAACGGCAAGCATGACGATGGGAATCAGCAGCACGAGCCCGATCTCAAAGAACATCGGGATGCCGATGATTCCGGCGATCAGGGCCATCTTCCACGGCAGTGTGGCTGGGCGACCCTTCAAAATGGTGCTCACCACGATGTCGGCGCCGCCCGAATCGGCGAGGAGTTTGCCGAGCATGGCGCCGAGCGCAATCAGGATACCGACGTAGCCCAAGACGCCGCCGACACCGAGCTCGTATGACGCGGTCACCTTGTCCAGCGGGATGCCAGAGCCGATTCCCACAAACAGGGCGCCAATCGTCAGTGCTAAGAATGCATGGAACTTCGCCCACACAATGAGTACGACCACGATGGCGATGCCGAGCGCCGCCACGATGAGGACCTGGGTGTCGTGACTGTTCCATGGTTCGTCGACGGGGTTGGTCGCAGCATGCACGCCCATCCAGTTCAGTGCAGAAGTTGCGTGCTCCAGAAGGTTCATCGCGCTCTCCATCCTGTTCAGCCGCACCTGGTCAGTCGCGCGGTTTCAACGCTCGCAGTGCGGACGTCGGCACGTCGGTGAGATGCAGCTCGGTGATGATCGATTTCGCGATCGCCTTCGGCTTTCGTCCGATCGCGACAGAGATCGCCGGTTCATCCGACCCCGGCGCCTCCAGTGTGGCGAATTGGCTGTCGAGGAGCGCCGTCGGCATGAAGTGGCCCTGCCTGGCGGCCATCCGACTCTCGATCAACTCTCGGCTGCCGGCCAAATAGACGAACAGCACCCCGGAATTCCTGCGATTCACGATCTCGCGATACGAGCGTCTCAGTGCGGAGCACGTGATGACGCCGTTCTCGCCCGCATCAAGACGCCCCTCGATCCAGTCGGCGACGAGCGCCAGCCAGGGCATCCGGTCGGCGTCAGTCAGCGGATGTCCGGCCGCCATCTTCTCGATATTGGCAGCGGGGTGCAGGGAATCACCTTCTTCGAACTCCCAGTGCAAGCGACCCGCGAGCATCGCTGCCACCGTCGATTTTCCGCATCCGGACACGCCCATCAGCACGAGGACGAGTGGCCGGTGTGCTGCGATCTTCTCCCAGTCGCTCATGTCTACATCCTTCTCCCGATGCGATCCGATGCGCAAGCAACGACTTGGTCCAATCAGCAACTGGCTCGCCCCGATTCGGCGAGAATCAATGCGCCTGCATACAGGTGAATATGATTCATCTTCCGGGTGTCTCCCAGTCGGGCCACGTACCGTCGTGCAGAGATGCGGCAGACGTGACCGATGGGAATCGGTCTGAACGGTCTGCTCGCGGCCTGAAAGCCTCTGGCGCTTCAGGAGGCACGTCCCCCGCGTGCCCCGGTATTCTCCCCGCGTGCGTGAGGATTCCGACCCTCGACGACGCCACCTCGTGGCGAGATTCGGAACTCTTTCGATGCTCCACACCTCCGTGCGCCCCGCCCGGCCCGCACCAACCGCGCCGCTTGGTTTCTTCTTCAGCAGGAGGGCAGCGAGTGCGTAAGGAGATTCTCGGAGCATCGGCCATCCTCGTCGTCGGACTGATTGCCGTGTCCACATCCACTCCCGCTCTGGCCGTCGAGTCAGCCGCTTCGGGCACAGCACCTGGCGCGTCGCAGGAGTTCGCCGTGGGCAGGGGCGCACAATCGATGGTCGTCAGTGATGCGACAGTGACGGCGGACATCGAGCGCGACGGTTTCTCGGTGACGGCACCGGCACCTGCACCTGCACCTGCGCCGGTCGTGGCTGCCGCAGCGCCCACAGCGGCAGTTCCCGTGGCGAGCGGCTGGGTGCTTCCCGTATCTGGAACCATCAGCGACTCGTTCGGTGCGCGCCCCGACCTCCCTGTCGCCGGCGTCAATTCATTCCATAGCGGTACGGACATTTCAGCCCCTACCGGCACTCAGGTGGTCGCTGCTTCAGCCGGCACCGTCGTCTTTGCCGGTGAAAATGGGACCTACGGCGAATGGGTGCTCATCGACCACGGCAATGGGATCCAGACCGGATACGCCCACAACAGCTCAATTCTTGTGAGCGTCGGCCAGAGCGTGGCGGCAGGCGAGACGATCTCCCTGGTCGGCAGCACCGGCGCAGCAACTGGCCCGCACCTTCACTTCGAAGTGCGCGTGAACGATGAAGCCATCGACGCGATTCCGTTTATGAGCGAACGCGGCATCACGCTGGGCTAAGAGCGGGGCTCAGTGGTCGAGCGCGATCGGGCCGAGTACGCCGACCTCGGAGTTGCGGCGGGTTTTAGACCAGCCGCTTCGACCCAGGAGGATCCGCCCGAAGGCCTTCCAGGTCGTGATGTAGAACCCGTAAACGTAGATGAAATAGGCCAAGCCCCACCCGAATCCCACGAGGAATGACCGCTCCGGGGTGAATCGTTTGCGGTAGATGATTCCCCACAAGGCGAAGACCCCGATACCGAATACCGCGTAGACGATCAGCAAGATCCCGATCCAGCCGTGCAACACCTGGTAGAGCATCCCATCGACGGTCACAAGCGCGTAGCCGAAGAACGCCACCGGCACCGTATAGATCAGGGTTCCGAGCAGGGTGATCCAGGGCTGAAACAAGTAGTAACCCATCTCGAGCGCCCCCAGATTGCTCACATGGGGCGAGCTCCAGAGCTTGGGCAGGTATTTGATGCACTGCATCACGCCCTGCCCCCACCGGGTGCGTTGCACGATGAAGCGACTCGGCGACGGCAGGCCCTCCTGCGCCACGTAGGTCGACGCCGTGTAGGCGTTGCGCCATCCCAGCAGAAGCAGGTGCACGCCGAGTTCGAAATCCTCCAGCAGCGACCCATGCCACGGCCGTCCGAACTGTTCTTGCAGTCCGTCCAACGCAGAGAGCCGCGCGAACTGGCCGTTGCCGCCGAGGCCGACCGTGTTGCTCTTTCGGCGAGACTGCTGCACGGCGGCGATGACGGTGCGAAACTCGATGTCTTGCATGCGCACGAGTTGTTTGCCGACGAACCGTTGAAGTCGATTGCCCGGAGGTGTGTCGTCGCAGTTTTTCATGCGAACCTCGATCTGCACTCCCCCGACATCCGCGCTCCCGAAGAGCCGGGACGAACTCACGATGTCGAGACAGTTTGCGGCGGGCGAGCCGTCGGCATCGACGACGCACACAATCGCACGATCGCGGTCTGCCCCCGGCGCGAGGCCGAGAAATACGTTCAGACTGTCGTAGGCCGCATTGAGCGCGTCGCCTTTTCCGGTGCGTGCCTCCGGCAGCTGCCGCCGCACGAGATGGACGCGGGGGTTGGCACGCGCGAAGTCTGCCGCAATCTCGGCGGTTCGATCATCCGACGCATCGTCGATGATCCAGACATGTGCGTGGGCAAAGGTGCTGGTCAGGTAGTCGAGCGTCGCGGCAATCACCGCTTCCTCGTCGCGGCACGGAACAAAGAAGTGCCAATCGAACTTTTCGGAGGAGCCCGCTTCCTCCGGCTTGCTGCGGAGGAACGGAACAACGATCACCGCGATATACATGAAGAAGGTGACGCTGAGCAAGAGACTGAGCGCTTGCGCAACGCCGAGAACCGCCTGGAGTTGCATCAGCTTGCCCGGTGGCCGACTGCGCTGTGCCGGGGAGTCTGTGTCTGGCCTCTGCTGCGCCGACGACCAGCAGTCAGCGCAATGATGAATGCCGTGAGCGCCAGTGCGACGCCGATCCCGACGACGACGGAGCCGCCCACTGTGTGCGACCACTGGTAGCCATCGGCCACACCCCATTTGGCTGTTGCCCAGGCGATGAGCACTATTCGCGCCTGGTTGGCCAGCACGAGCACTCCCGCCGAGAGCGTGGTCGCGAGGAGGGTGCGTGAGAGGCTGAAGCGCCCGCTGGCGAGGATGAGCCCCGCGAGTATCAGAAGCGGGCCGACCAGAAAGGCGACGGTGCATTCGGGCGTGATACGAAGCCCGTGCATCTCTGGTGTGGCCGACGCCCAAAAGAAGCTGAATGACCCCGGGACGACATACATCGATCCCGGGGTCACCGCGTCAGCCAACGCCGCAGCGAGCACCGTCTCCGTCTGACGCAGCAAAGCGTGATTCAACATGAGCAGCACGCCACCTGCTGCGAGGGCGACTCCGACGAGTGCCCGCACCGTGCGACGCATCCGCTGCCTGCCGACGCCTGCCTTACTGCTCATGAGCAACGCTCCGGTTTTTCATTCCCACAGTGCGAAGAGCGACCAAGCCAGCCAGAATCGCCAGGACGGCAATCATCGCAAGTCCCATCCAGTGAAAACCGGTGACCGCGAGCACGCCGACGGCGCCGGCTGCCACGGGCGGAAAGGGGTTATACAAGGTGACTCCCTAACTGTGCGAATGAAGGCGGATTATGCGGAGGCGCGCTTGTTCTTGCGACCGAGCAGGTGCACGGAACCGGCGGCGAGTGCGGCAACTCCGAGCCCACCGGCGATCGCCGGGATCATGATCGGGCTGTCGTTCTCTGGCACGAGAGTGACCGAGACGGTGTCGAGGCCGATGTAGTTCGTGACGCCGAAGAACGACAGTTCCGTCGAGGTACCGGTTGCCGTGAACACGAATGTCCGCTCGGTGTAGACCGGACTTGTGACGGTCGTGAACGTGTCAACGGTGGCGCCGTCGATCTTCGTCCCACCGGCGACGCCACCCTGCCAGCCGGGTTTAGTGACATCGAAATAGCCGGCCGCTCGGACCGAGTACGCCAGGGCATAGGTCTTTCCGACTTCGGTCTGGATGGTCTGCGCGATCGTGCCCTGCACTCCCGCGTAAGCGCCGTTGGTGTACGGGCCCGCCAGCGCCGCATCCCACCAGACCTGCATGGATCCGCCCGTCCCCCCGCTGCCGACCGTCCAGCCCCCGAACTGCGATCCCGCAAGGTACTGGCCGTTGTTCGTGACCGGTGCATCGAAGCCTCCATTAGCGACCAAATTGTCGGCCGCCATTGCGGGTGCCGCAGCGCCAGCTCCGAACATGAGCGCGCTGGCAACGAGTGCCCCCATCAGGATTCGCTTTTTCATTGTGGTGTTCCCCATGGTGGTGTTTCCCCTAATAGCTGTCAGTCCTCACCTCCCGATGAGGTGACGGCTTCGACAGGCTAAAACGCGGAGCCCCGATCGAACGAAGCCCTCGAGCAACTCGGTGGCCGAGGCTTCCCGACAGCGGGTCTCGTGCGGTCAGCTTCGGTGGTTGACGATTCCCGGTTCGGTGGTTGCCCGTTCCCGAAAGAGGCGCGCCCCGGGACGACAGGCATCGATCCCGGGGCACGACGGCAATCTATGCGGAGGCGCGCTTGTTCTTGCGACCGAGCAGGTGCACGGAACCGGCGGCGAGTGCGGCCACTCCGAGCCCACCGGCGATCGCCGGGATCATGATCGGGCTGTCGTCGACAGGGACCTCGGTCACGGAGATGCTGTCGAGTCCGACCGCCATGTAGGGGTTGGAAAAGCTGATCTTGGTCGTCGTTCCCGACGCGGTGAACGAGAACGTGGTGCCCACGGCACCAGTTGCCGGAGAGTTGACGTTCTGCACCGCATCGACCTGCGTGCCATTTGTCACACGCACCGTAAGCGGGACATTGCCGAGCGGCAGGGGATCCTGCTGTGACTTCCCTGGGAACAACGAATACAAGACGGTGTAGGTCTTCCCGACCTCGGTCGGGAATGACTGCGAAATCGCACCCATGACGTTCCCTGACTGCTCCCCGCCGGGCGCACGCTCGATATAGAGCCCGGACTGAACTTGGTAGCCGTTCGCGGTATCAACACTCCACCCGGAAATCGACGTGCCGGCGTTGTAAAGCGTCGAAACGGCGAGGGTGGGGCTGGAGAAAGATCCGTTGGTGATGAGGTTGGTTGCGGCCATGGCCGGCGCCGCGGTACCCGCTCCGAACATGAGCGCGCCGGCGATGAGCGCCCCAAACATAAGCTTCTTTTTCATAGTTGTTTCTCCCCAAGTCAGTCCTCACCTCCCCATGAGGTGACGGCTTCGACAGGCTAAAACGCGGAGCCCCGATCGAACGAAGCCCTCGAGCAACTCGGTGGTCGAGGCTTCCCGACCGCGGGTCTCGTGCGGTCAGCTTCGGTGGTTGACCCTTCGCGACCGGGGGTTTCGTTCGGTCAGCTTCGGTGGTTGACGATTCCCAGTTCGGTGGTTGGCCGTTCCCGAAGAGGGTGTGCACTCGACCCTCGCGGCGGTTGTGAACCCTCGCGGCGGCATCCGTTGTCAGCTCGTTCGTCATGACGAGGGTCGAAAACCGCAACGCCCACTGAACTCAGTGGGCGTTGCGGTTCTCGACCCTCGCTGCGCCACCGCTTCGCTGAAGCGGTGGCCCGGGGCTCGGTGCTTGCTCTCCGACTATTCGGCGGGAGCCGGAGTGGCCGTCGCCTCGGCCGGGATCGGTGACGGCGTCGGGATCGGAGTCGGTGCCGTCTGCGTGCTACCCACCGGCGCACACGTGGTCGGGGCATCGTCGCCGGCGAAGCGGTCGGCGAACCATGACATGTACTCGCCGGACGCATCCTGGGGGATGGTCTGGTGAGTGGCGCCGGAGTAGAGGGTGTACTGCACCGGCTCACCGAACCCGCAGACACGCTCGATGTACTGCGTTGTGGCGTTCGGGTTCACGACCGTGTCAGATGTGCCCTGCATGACCAAAATCGGTGCGAGCGGCGCTGTGTAGCCGGCCGTGTTTTCATCGAGTCTCTTCTGCCAGTCAGCCGGTGTGGTCGGCTGCATGAGGGTCTGGTACGGCTCAGCTACGTTCGAATTGATGACATAGGCGAGGTGGTTGACACACTGGTTCGCGGCGCCGACGAGAGCTTTCTCACCCTCTGCCGTCACCATCCCGGAGGCTTCCAATTCGGGGTAGGCGGCCATGAGACCGTTGATGACGTTCAGCTGGAGTGCGACCCCGTGCGCCGGGGACGTGGCGTTTGCCGGGCCCGGCTCCACCTGGTGGGCGAACTGAGGGCCGTTGTTCGCTGCTGGTGCGAGCCCCGCTGCGCCCACCAGATTGAGCGGTGCACCGTATGCGGTGTTCTGCGCCATCCAGGCCGCGGCCCCGCCGCCCTGCGACCAGCCGAGCACGGCCATATCGTTACCGGCCTGAGTTTCCTTGATCTGCTGAGCCGCCTTGACCGAGTCCCAGACGTTGTTCGTCTCGGTACCCATCACGGTGTACTCATGGACCCCCGGGGTGCCGAGGCCTTGGTAGTCGGTCGCGACAACTGCGTAGCCGGCGTCGAGCATCTTGCTCAAGGACGGCACACCTGGATCCTGCTGTACGGCGCTGTTGTAGTCGAAGTAGTCGACGAGTTCCATCGCGGGCTGGGTCACCAGCGACGGTGCACAGTTGCGGCCACCTCCTTCGGTGCCGTGCGCCCAGGCGATCACCTTGCGATCGCCCTCGGGCGCCTTGCCATCGGGCACCACCACAAACCCGGAAACGGCAACCGGGGTTCCATCGCCCAGTTCCGAGAGATAGAGAATGCGCCACGCACGCGCTCCGTCGGGAGCCGGAGCTTCTTCTGACCGAATCAGGTCGCCGTGGGTGCCGCTCGGTAGCGGCGACGGCGGCTCATAGAAAGCGGGAATCTCGTATTGCCCATCAGACGAGACCACCGAGGCCGGCTCGTCTGGCTGGCTCGCCGCTGCCGTGCATCCGGTCAGCATCACAGTGCCACCCAGTAGCAGTGCGAGAGCAGAAAAAGTCGTTTGTGAGCGCCGCCGACGTGTCGGAACGCTTCCCCTGTGGAATCCCATGGTTCGTAAGGCTAGGGCGCGGATGCGTGCGCTCATGAAGTGTTCGAACAATTCGGTGGCCGAGGCTTCCCGACTTTGGTTCTCCCGCGACCCGGTTCGGTGGTTGACGGTTCTCGGTTCGGTGGTAATTAATTCCCGAAGTGGTGCGGCCATGACGAATTTCGCGCTACTGGACGAGCATGACCGATACGTTGTCGAGGCCGATGTAGTTCGTGATGCCGAAGAACGACACCTCGGTCGAGGTGCCTGTTGCCGTGAACAGGACTGTCCGCTCGTCGTAGACCGGATTCGTGCCGGTCGTGAATGTGTCAACTGTGGCACCGTCGATCATCGACCCGCCCGAGACACCACCCTGCCACCCTGTTTTGGTGGTATCGAAATAGCCGGCAGCCCGCACCGAGTACGCCAGGGTATAGGTCTTTCCGACTTCGGTCAGAATGGTCTGCGACATCGCCCCTCTCATCCCCGCATAGGCACCTGTCGTGAACGGGGCCGCTATCGCTTGGCTAGTCCAGATCTGCGTGGAGCCGCTCATCATCCAGCCGTCGAACTGCGTTCCCGTGAGGTATTCGCCATTGTTCGTGATCGCCGAGTCAAAGCCGCCATTCACCACGAGATTGACCGGGTCGGGAGTCGGAGTCGGCGTCGGGGTCGGGGTCGGGGTCGGAGTCGGAGTCGGCGTTGGCGTTGGCGTTGGCGTTGGCGTTGGCGTTGGCGTTGGCGTCGGCGTTGGGGTCGGAGTTGGCGTTGGCGTTGGCGTTGGCGTCGGAGTTGGAGTCGGAGTCGGAGTCGGCGTCGGCGTCGGAGTCGGAGTCGGGTTAGGCGTCGGGGTTGGAGACGGCGTCGGGTTGGGCGTCGGTAGGGGAATGGGAACCGGCGAAGCAGCTGGCATTGGAGCAGCTGGCGTTGGATCAACCTCCGGCGCAGCCGGAGGAGTCAGATCAATCGCTGGAATGTACTGAACGGGAGTCGGCGTCGGAGTCGGAGTGAGCGTCGGAAGCGGCGTCGCAATGGCGTCGGAGTTATTGCGATCAGGAGCTGAAGCGCCCGGTGGGAGGCTGTCTGAGGGATCGGCCTGGGACGAGATCCCCGGTGCCGACTCTGCGCTCGCGTTCACACCGATCACGACCGCTACGGCGAGAGCAATGGGTAGTGCCACTACCGCGACGGCCCCGCCAGAGGAGGACACACCGATGCTGCCCAATGCACGGCGTACCCAATTTGCTCCACTTGCCGAAGCGGAGAGAGCCGTCGACGCAGAGAGAGCGGGCGACGCCGCACGAGCGACGGCGGCCGCCGAAACTGTCGCCACCGTTGCCACCACGGGCACCGCCGCCGCAGAGACCGACGCAATCGTGGTCGCTGCCGACGTAGAAGTAGTCGCCGACGCTGACGAGGCTGTGGCGGCCGTGGCCGTGGTTCCCCCGTCTCCGAAAGCGACGAGTGCCGAGGATCCGCCCAGCACGAACGGGGCGATGATGAGAAGCAGCCCGCGATTGACGTCTTTCACTTCGGATGCCATGGCCGTGCAGTCGGCGCAGCCAGCCAGGTGAACGCTCATCTTCGCGCGGTCGCGCGCCGCAATCTTGTTGCGTGCGAAGTCGCCCAGTCTGGGTGCGACATCGGCACAGGCGCTGCCCACCGCGACGGTGCTGAGGTGCGCTTGAAGATAGGCGGCCCGCAAGCCCTCGCTGGCACGCGCACGGAGCACCGACACGCCATGAGCGCTCAGCCCCAGCAGGGGGGCAACGGCCGCCGGCTTCATCCCTTCGATCTCGGAGTACCAGAGCACGGACTGCCACCGCTCGGGAATCGATTCGAACGCAGCCCGTACCGCCTGAACTTCGAAGCGCGTCACCGCAGGGTCGACGTGCTCAGCCCGGTTGGCCCGCTCGACCTCTTCGAAGTCGTCCACCGTAATGCTGTGCGAATCTCGAATGCTCGCGGCCATGACGACATTCCGCAGCACCGTGTAGAGGTAGGCCCGGAACGAATCCTCCGGCCCCTTCCCACTCTGCAGGGCCTTCAAAGTGTTTGCAAAAGCCTCGGCCACGGCGTCGTCCGCGCTCGTGCGGGTTCCAAAGGTCAGCTTCGACGCAAACCGAGAGACCGCGGCATGGTGCCGCTCATAGAGAGTGCCGAAGGCCCTCGAATCTCCCGCACGCACCTGCTGCACGAGGGCAGCATCGCCGATCTCGTCTGCCTGGGCAGTCATCTCAGACACACATTCCTCTATCAGCTCGTTGCGTCGACGGGAACGACACTGAGGGCAAAATTCGAAGAGTTGCGGTTGAGGGCACTCGTCCGGGTGGCACCTATTCGTCATTGAAATGTGACGAAACGGGGTAGTGCCACTCTCAGTCTATGACGAGGTGTAGATATGGACTTAATCCAAGATCGGGTGACGGGGCACTGTTCCCGAAATGGGCGTGACCCCCGAGACGATCGACATCGATCCCGGGGGCACGCAGCGAACTACGCGGAGACGCGGAACTACGCGGAAGCGCGCTTGTTCTTGCGCCCGATCAGAGCCGCACCGGCCCCGAGCGCCGCCACGCCCAACCCGCCGGCAATCGCCGGGAGCATGATCGGGCTGTCGTTCTCTGGCACAAGGGTGACTGAGACGTTATCGAGACCGACCGCCGCGTTGTTGACCAGATTGAAGGACAGCTCGGTCGTCGTGCTGCTCGCCGTGAAAACAAAAATATGCGCGGAAGAAACCGGATCCTTGACCGTCGTGAACGTGTCTGCGGTGACGCCGTTGATCGACACCGCACCCGGGTTCCCACCCTTCCAGCCGGGAGTAGTGGCGGCCGCTACCCTGCCCGACGCCCGGGTGTCGTACGTCACGCTGTATGACTTTCCGACCACGGTCGGGAAGCTCTGTGCGATCGTTCCCGTTATTCCCACCCACGGTCCGTTTATGAACGGAGCGGCCTGGGCAGGGCCAACGCCCTCCATCTCGGGATACCAGACCTGCAGGGTTCCCTCTGAGTTTACGAGCTTGGTCTTCATCTGCCACCCGCCGAAATTTTGCCCGACAAGATACAAGCCGTTGTTCGTGGTGTAGCCCGCCCCGTCAAAGGTGCCATTGGTCACCAGGTTGTCAGCGGCCATGGCCGGTGCTGCCGCGCCCGCGCCCAGCAGGAAAGCACTGGCAACGAGCGCCCCGACTACTATCTGTTTCTTCATATCGATCCCCATTGTTGTCAGTCCTCACCTCCCGATGAGGCGCAGGTGACAACAGGCTAGAACGCGGCGCGACGACAGCACGGGGATGCCGAAGAGTTCAGTGGCCGAGGCTTCCCGACCGAGGGTCTTTCGCGGTCGGCTTCGGTGGTTGACGATTCCCGGTTCGGTAGTGTGCGAGTCCCGACGCGGCGCGCCCCTCACAGGGATGAGGGCAAAATTCGAGAAGTTTCACTCGAGTTCACCCGTGCGGGTGACAACAATTTCGTGTTTACTGCGTGACGAAACTGGGCATTGCCACTCTCTGTGTATGACGAGGTTCGGATATGGACTTCGCCCAGAGAGAGTGAGGAGCCTGCAATGACGTTGTTATCCGCAGCGCGCATGGAAAACTCGGAGGCACACCTCGAAGAGAGGTTTGCACGGTCACTCGTTGAGCCGCACGAACTCAGCCGCCAACTCGTGGCACTCCACGGTGCACGGATAGTCAGCAAACTTGCCGGACACAATGATCCGAAGATCGCCTACCGTTGGTCTCGACCGAATGGCCCCGTGCCCGGTGACGAAGCGCTGCGGCGGCTTTACTCCGCCCATCGGATCTGGCTCGAGGTTCGCGGACCACGCACCCACGATCAGGCGGTCGCCTGGTTTGTGGCCCCGCATCCGCAGCTCAGCGATCAGCAACCGCTCCAACTCATGGTCGAGGACCGCTTCAGCGAGGTCGCGGCGGCGGTCGCCATTGTGCCCCAGCTCCCGCTGCGTCGCTCTGGCTCTCACTCCTCAGCACGTGTCGCGGTCGGTCCGATCACTGCGCGATGGCACGAATCCTCTCTCGTGCCGATACGTGAGGTCGCCACAGCGCTCACCAACCGCTTCGGCGCTCGCACAACGGCCGCCATCGCAGCCGAAGACAATCCCAAGATCGCCTACCGATGGGTTCGAAACGAAGGACGGCCGCCGAGCGGCGAGGCCGCCCGCCGGCTCTATGCGATGTACCGAGTCATTGGCGCGTTGGAGGAGTTCGTGACAGAACCCGTCGCCCGTGCCTGGTTTCTGGCGGCCAACCCGTCGCTCAGCGAGCGTTCCCCTCTCGACGCAGCCCGCGAGGGCCACTTTCAGTCAATAGCACGCGCTGCAGATCAGTTTCTGCTGGCGCTCTACCGGGCAAGGAGCCCCCGATGATCCCCATTATGTGTGTGTACGGAACTCGACCCGAAGCGATCAAGATGATCCCTGTGGTGCAGGCGCTTCAGGCATCCGCCGTCTTCAGACCCGTCGTCGCCGTGACCGGCCAGCACCGAGGCATCCTCGATCAGGTCAACAAGCTCTTCGGCATCCAGCCAGACCACGACCTCAACCTGATCGCGCCGGGGCAGCCGCTCACACAGATCGCGGCGCGCGTTCTGAGCGGCCTTGAATCCGTGCTCGCCCTGGAACGCCCGGCCGCACTGTTGGTTCAGGGCGACACCTCCTCTGCCGTCGCCGCGGCGGTCGCCGGGGCGTATCACCAGATTCCGGTGGTGCACATCGAGGCGGGTCTCAGGTCTGGCGACATCAGCTCCCCATTTCCGGAGGAGCTCAATCGCAAGATGCTCAGCCAGGTCGCAAGCCTGCACCTGGCGCCCACGCAAGCCAACCGTGACAATCTTCTGCGCGACGGCGTCTCGCCCGAGCAGATCGCCGTGACCGGAAACACGGTCATCGACGCGCTTCTGGCCGTCTCTGCCCAGCGCACGCCCTTCGAAGACGAGCGTCTGTCTGCACTCGTGGAGAACGACATCCCGATCATTCTCGCGACAGTTCACCGGCGCGAGAGCCTCGGCGACGGCATGAGGTCGATCGCCCGAGCGCTCTCCCGAATCGCTCGGACGCTTCGCAGTCATACCGTGGTGCTGCCGCTGCATCCGAACCCCGCCGTTCGTGAGGTGTTCACCCGCGAGCTTGCTGGGGTCGAGAATGTGCTTCTGATCAACCCCCTCGACTACGCACAGTTCACGCATCTGTTGGCGGTCGCCACGATCGTTCTCACCGATTCTGGTGGGGTGCAGGAGGAAGCGCCCAGCCTGGGAAAGCCGGTGTTGGTGCTGCGGGACACCACCGAAAGGCCGGAGGCCGTTGACGCCGGCACCTCGCGCGTCATCGGCACCGACGAGAATGTCATCGTCGACGAGACGCTTCGCTTGCTTCTCAACCCCACTCACTACCAAGAGATGGCGAATGCCGTGAGCCCGTATGGCGATGGACAAGCCGCGATGAGAACGGTTGCCGCCATCGAAGAGCTTCTCGGGGTTGGAACGCGGATGCCTGACTACGTCACAGCCTGATCTCACGCCACGAAGTCAGGCACGGCCGGCCTCGTGGCGTGAGCTGAGAACGACTTTCCATGCGACACAAGACAGGGCGGGTGCTCGGCCTCTCGGCCGGGCACCCGCCCTGTCTTGGTGTCGCGGGGTGCTATCAGGCGCGCTTGCGCGTGAAGGCCATCCCCGCTCCGGCGATGAGCAGCAACAGGGCTGCCACAATCGGCCAGACGGTGAGATCCACGCCGGTCGATGCGAGCGCAGTAGCGGTCGCTGCCGGCACTGTTGCGGCGGCGGGCGTTGTCACGACTGTGGGCGTTGTCACGACAGCGGGGGGCGTCACGGCTGCCGGCGGCGTCTCGGTTTCAGGGTCATCGTCCCCGGGCGGCGTCACCACCGGCGGCGTCACCACGGGCGGCGTCACCACGGGCGGCGTCACCACAGGAGGCGTCACCACGGGCGGCGTCACCACGGGCGGCACAACGGGAGTCGCAACAGTGAACGTGATCGTGCCGTTGAAGCTGCCAAGCTCCTCGTCTTCGGGGAATTCTTGCCAACCCAAACCGAATACGCCGGTGGCCGCGAACGTGATCGTACTGGCATCCGCGCTGAGCGTTGCACCCGCCGCAGCCAGCGATGCCGACGACGGCACGACAAATCCGCCGCCGTATCCGCGCAGCGGGTTCGGGATTGCGACCTTCGGGGCAACGGGTCCGAAGCTGGCCTTCTGGCCTTCCAGGTAACTCTCCATAGTGGTCGGGTTGGGCAGCGGGGAGATGTCGTAGACGGCAGCGTTAGCGCCGTCGACATCGCCGAGATCTGCCATCCCCCGCAGAGCCTCGATGCTGGACACTGTCGTATCCGAAAAGCCCACAGAATGCAGCCCGGTGAGGCCGGCGATGGGGCTCAGATTGTGCACGCTCGTGCCGCTGACGTCCAGCGACGAGAGGCTCGTCATCGATTTGAGCGGCGACAAATCGCTCAGCGGATCTTTCGTGGGGCTCTCAAACGAACTGGCGATAGTGAGGTCCTCGAGCGTACTGATCGAGGTGAGCGGAGTGAGGTTGGTCACCAGCGAACCCTTGATGGTCAGGCTCCGCAGGTTGTCTAGGTCGCTCAGCGGGGAGAGGTCGCTGATCTTCGTCTTGCCGAGTTCGATCAAGTAGAGGTCGGGCATGTTGGCCAGGACGGCCAACGATGTCGTCGGTGCGCCGCCGAGCTCCAGACTGCGCAGCCCCGTTGCGCCGGCGAGGGGGGTGAGGTCGGAGACAGTTGTGTCCGAGCCGGTGGACAGGAAGGATTCAAGCAACGTCGAATCGGACAGCGGCTCCAGCGAGCTGAAGCTGGAGCTATACATGGAAAATCTCTCGAGCTTGGTCGCGCCCTCAAGGCCGGTGAGGTCAGCGACCCCCGTGCAGGACACGCTCCTGAGCGCTTTGACCTCCTCCACCGTGAACGGTTTCGGGTCAAAGAGGCCAGCACGGGTGCGCTTTAAGCAGTCGGAAAGTTTCGCGTCAGGAATATAGGCGGCAGTGTCGGCGGAAGCGGGCGCCACGACTCCCGCAAAAGTCATGGTGGCGGCGAGTGCCAGGCCAACCGCCCCAATGGTCGTCATTCGTCTTCTGCTCACCGTGGTGCGCTCCTTGCTGCGACCTCATCTGGCCGCTGGTCAATGTTTGTGCGCGCGCAAAACCATGGCTTTGCGCCCCGCACCTCGAGTCAAGTGCCCGGGGGCGGATCGAGACATAGACCTAAGTCGCTACTTTGTGCACCGGAGTGGGTTCGCGGATGCCTGCCCCAGCCGAGAAGGCGCCGCCGCGCTGGTCGGGCGCCGCTACGCTAGCCGGCCCCAACGCGCGCCGCGGCGCCGGACCCGCGCGACGGCATCCGTGGTCTGTTCAGCGGATCTCGACCGGTTGTTGACCCTGTCGAGACACGATCAACGGATCTCGACGAGCTCGATCAGCGAAGGAGATTTAAGCGGATGCCGCAGACGCTGCGGCCCGCAGCTCGGGGATCAGTTTTGTCAGAAAGGCGGCAGTGTCTTCCCAACCTTCAACCGCGACACACTCCACGCCGAGCACCTTGACCGGATAGTCGTTGCCGTTCTCGTCGAGTCGGTCGCCCACGAACAGCATGTCGTCGAGCGGGATGCCGGCCAGCGCGGCCAGCTTCGTCATGCCGTAGGCCTTGTCGATGCCTTTGCGGGTGATGTCGACAGAGGTCGACCCGCCTGAGCGCACTTCGAGGTCGGGAACAAGCGCCTGCACGGCTTCGCGCAGGGTGTTCTTTTTGTCACCTGACGGGTCCCAGGCCATCTTCGCGGCGACCGGTGCGGCCTGCCCGAGTGCCGAGAAGGTGATCTGTGAGTCGCGGTCTTCCAGAATCGGGCCCCAGGTGTCGCTCTCCCAGTAGCCGAGCTCCCGCGCGGCGCCTTCGACGGCGGCGAGTGCGCGTGCCTTTTCGTCGTCGGTCAAGCGTTCGTTGTAGATCTGCGCCCAGTCGCCGTCGACGTGACGGTAGTACTGCGTGCCGCAGGTGGGCATGAGATGCAGACGCGCGAGGGCCGCGTCGTTGGCCGTCGTGAGGTTGTCAAGCAGCTGCATCCGGAACTGGGCGATCTGTCCGCCGGAGATAACGCACACCTCCACCTCGTCGAGCAGCTCGGCCAGCAGGCCGGCCATCCGAGGGTCGAGTGCTGATTTCGACGCGGCAAGCGTGTCGTCCAGGTCGAAAGCCACCAGGCGAGGGGTTGTCGTCACGAAAAAGTTCCTGTCTGGGAGAGGAGCTGGTCACCATCTCGGCAATCCGGCCAGCTCGCACACGCCCCTTTCGACAGTAGGCGACGCTGTCGCACTCGTCCAATCAACGGGTGGTGGTGCCTTCGCCTGCCGGCACGGGACTACGGGCGACCGAGACCGTAGTAGGTCCAGCCGGCCGCACGCCACGCCACGGCATCGAGTGCGTTGCGACCATCGACGATGATCGGGGTGCGCACCAGGTTTGCTGCCCAGATCGGGTCGATGGTGCGAAACTCGGGCCATTCGGTGACGAGCACCACGGCGTCGGCGCCCCGCAAGGTCTCTTCCACGCTGACTTCGTAGTTGAGCTGCGGATGCCGCGCCCGTGCGTTCGCGATGCCCTCCGGGTCGGTCGCCACGACGCCGGCGCCGAGTCCGTGCAGCTGCACAGCGACATCCAGGGCCGGCGAATCACGCACGTCATCGGAGTTGGGCTTGAAGCTCAACCCGAGAATTGCGACTTTCGACGTGTGGACCGGGCGAGCGAGCGCCTCGACGGTGAGGTCGACGACCCGCTGGCGACGGCGCAGGTTGATCGCGTCGACCTCTTTGAGGAACGCCACCGATTCACCGCGCCCGAGCTCTTCGGCCCGTGCGGTGAACGCCCGAATGTCTTTGGGGAGGCAGCCGCCGCCGAACCCGACGCCGGCGTTCAAGAACTTGCGCCCAATGCGCGCGTCGAAGCCGATGGCGTCGGCGAGTTGTGTGACGTCGGCCCCTGACACCTCGGCGATCTCGGCCATGGCATTGATGAAGCTGATTTTCGTCGCGAGGAAGGCGTTGGCCGACACCTTGACGAGTTCGGCCGTGGCGTAGTCGGTGACGACGAGCGGGGTCGAGGCGGCGAGCGCCACAGCGTAGACCTCGTTCAGGAGTGCGGTGGCTCGTTCGCCGGCTTCTCCGGTCGGAACGCCATAGACGAGGCGGTCGGGCGAGACAGTGTCGGCAACGGCGAAACCTTCGCGCAGAAACTCAGGGTTCCAGGCGAGGTGGGCGCCGGTGCCTGAGGCGGTGATGACGTCGGCGAGCCGGGCTGCGGTGCCCACCGGTACGGTGCTCTTGCCGACAACGAGGTTGCCGGGCGCCAGGTGGGGCAGGAGGGCATCGACTGCGGCATCGACGAAACGCATGTCGGCGGCGTGGCTGCCCGGCTTCTGCGGGGTGCCCACCGCGATGAAGTGCACGTCAGAGCCGGCCGCGTCGGCGATATCGGTGCTGAACCGGAGTCGGCCGGAGGCCATCGCCGAGGTCAGAATCTCGGGAAGCCCCGGCTCGAAGAAGGGCGGTGTGCAGTTCGTCAGAAGCGCAATTTTCGAGGGATCGACGTCAATTCCGACGACATCGTGTCCAAGCTCAGCCATTGCTGAAGCGTGAACTGCCCCGAGATAGCCACAACCGATGACTGACATTTTCATGCGTTACAACCCATGCTGCAATCGTAACGGTGAAGCAGATGCCATTCGGTCAACCGCGGCCAGGTCAGAGTTCCCGCACCACGCCGTTCGCTGCGATGATCAACATCCGCTGTTCTCCGGACTCCACCACGATGGTGGCAATGTCGGGGCGGCCCGACGGAAGGATGCGCGCGGTCAGACGACCGTGCTGCATCCGGTCGAGCTCGTGAGCGACGGCGTTTCCGACTGCGGTCCTCCCGACCTCACGTTGACGAACGCTGTCTTCGCAGTGAAGTGCACCATCATCGCCGTCATCGATCAACGACACATCGATTCCGCGTACACGCGCCAAGTGGGCCGCGGTGATCACCGGTTCAACGCTCAACGACCGGCCTCGTATGGAATCTCGGAGCGACGCTTCAACGAGCAGGCACTCTGCGCGGAGTGAGACGTCGACCGGGTCGCAGTCGTCGTGGCGCGCCTGCAGGCGCTCGCTCCCACGCAGTCCGGCGAGGCGATCGAGCAAGTCTCGTGCCCCGGAATTGACGCGGGAGAGTTCCGCGGCGCGCTCCTGCAGACTGGCCACCGAGGTCGCATCCTCGATTGTTCTGGCCGTGCGTTGCCGATTGAGCGTCTCCAGCGTCGCGCTCGACCGGCGCAGCCCCAACACGAAGAGCGAGCCGGCGAGCAAGGTTCCGGCTTGACGAATCACCAGGTCAACCCCGTCGCCCAGCGCCAACCCATTGGCCACGGCCCAGCCGATCGTCGCTGCGAAAAGTACTGCGTACCCGGTCCACGCCCAGCCGACACGCCCCTGAGCCACTAGAACCAACAACACCAAGGTGATCGCCCCGAGGTGCCACTGCACGAATGGCAGGCTTCCACCCGGCGTGATTTGGAAGAGCTGCAGCGTCGCGGTGACGGCACAGAGCACCAGCACGCGCACCGTCGTTGAATGTGGCAGCGGATACACCGCCGGTCGGGAGACGAGCACGGCGGCACCGACAACCGCGAGCACCGAGACGATCTCCCCGACAATCGGGCCGCGCGGGTCACGGTCGCCGAAGGCGAGCAGCGCGTGAACGACCGCGAACAGAAGCAACGCGGCAGAGATCGCGCGACGGCTGAGCCGCTGCATCCCACCCAAGGAGTACTCGGCGCTCGTTGCAGGGGCCTCGGCCCGCTCTTCGGATGGCGACCACGACAGGGAGACCCGGGTGCCGCGGCCGGGCGCCGAGCTGAGCCGTGCCGAGCCGCCATTGACCCGCTGCATCCGCCCGAGAATACTGTGCGAGATGCCGAGGCGAGCGGCCGGAACTCTCGCGGGATCGAATCCCACTCCGTCGTCGCTCACAAGCACTTGGATGCCATGCTGGTTGCCGTCGAGCCTGACACGTGGCTCGATCGGGCGTGCCGGTGTGGTGCCGGCGTGCAACACGGAGTTGCGCAGTGCCTCTGCGACAGCGTCAACGATCGCCGCAGCCGCGTCAGCGGGAATCGGTGGAGCGGCATCGGTGGCACGCATCTCAACGACGATGTGCGGCTGCAGTTTCACGGCCGTCTGACGAAGACGCATCGCCAGCTCGCCGATCGTGACCGGGCCCGATGATTCGCGCTCCGCCAGCGAATCGAGCAGGGCTGTCGTCTTCTGCGCATGGCGGGCGACGGCCTCGGCCGACGTGCGGCCGAGGCCGGCCATCAGCAGCGTCGACAGCACGCTGTCGTGCACGAGAGCGTTGATCAGCAGGCGCTCACGTCTGCGCGCCAGTCGGCGAGCGTGGTCGACTTCTTCGCGCCGCGCTGCGCCGACCGAGTCGTCGAGCTGCTCGGCGCTCTGTTTGATCGCGAGCACCAGTCCGACGAAAACGCTGACGAGTAGAAGTGAGTACAGGCCGTCTTGCAAGCCGATGAGCACCGGATGCTCATAGTTGGTCGTCAGCCCTCTCAGCAGCCCGCCGAGCGCACTGACCGCGATGGCATAGGCCCAGGCCAGGCGGCTGCTCGCGGCTGCGGCAACCGCCACCGCTGGAACGGCGGTGAACGTGATCGCCCAGGGTACGTTTGCGTCCGCCGGCAGCTGACCATCGGCCAGAACCAGCCAGAGAATAAGGTCGCCGAGCTGCACTGCCCCTGCTACCAGCGCGACGACACGCAGCACTCGGTGCGATGCCCAGAGCGCCAGGACACCGAGAATAACCAACATCCCGACCAGCAGCGCCCAAAACGCCGTGGACAGCCACGGCAGCGGTGGGTAGATCTGCAGCCGCATCGACTCGTACGACAGCGCGCCGAAGACGGCCCCGGTGATTCCGATTGCCAGATAGAGCATGCGATTGACGGTGCGGCTTGCCGCGACAGCAGACGTGCTCATCTCCCCCCTGCCCTGACTCTCCCCCACAGTCGAGCTCAGAGGCCGGGGATCGGCAGGATGCCGTCTTCCAACGCCCGCTTATACAGGTCGACTTTGGTGTTGGCCGGTCGGCCGACGCGCTCATACTTCGAGCGCACGCGTCGAATGTAGTCGATCACGGTCGACTCGGCGATTCCCGCGCGAGACGCGACAAGCGGTGCCTTCGCACCCGCCGCATAGAGCGACAACACCTGACGCTCGCGCGGACTCAACCCGGCATCAGCCAGATCGGGGTCACCGTCAAGCGCCGCAGCCCATTCCGTTGATGCCACGGGCTCGCCGGCCGCCGCACGGGTGACGGCGTCGAGGAGAACAGCCGTCGATTCGGACTTTCGCACGACACCAAGCACTCCGCTGCGGGCGGCGAAGCGCATCAGCTGCGCGTCATCACCTCCGGTGAACGCCAGCACATCGATGCCACGTTCACGCAGCGAGTCGACGTTGCCGGCAACCGTCGAACCATCGGCAAGGCGCAGATCGAGAATGGCCAGGTCGAGGTGGTCTCCGGGAGCGAGAGAATCGAGCAGCGCCGAGACGCTGCCGACTGTCGCGACAACTTCGATGCCGGGAATCGTCGAGAACAGATCGGCGAATCCACGAGCGACGATCTCGTGATCGTCAATCAGAGCAACGCGGTAACCGGACATACGAGTCTCCTTGTCAACCACTGCCCCCCATTCTGGGGCCGGTGGAAGTTGCGGCTTGAACGAAAATGCGTGGGTACCTACTGTGTGATGGGGGAACTACTGGGGGGACCAGTGGGGGCGCCCCCGTGCACGTCGGCATCTCGACGGTCGCCAGCAGGGCGCCTCTTCTCCCCCGCCAGACCGTGACTGTCGCGACTGCGGCTGCGATTGTTCAGCACGCCATCGCTTTCCTCGAGGTAGCACGACCCGCAGAGCGACTCGTAGGTCACCTCCACACCGTCGATGGCCACCTGGTCGCCGTCGAACACGAAGATTCCGTCGACCTTGCGACCGTTGAAGACTGCCTTCTTGCCGCAGCGACAAATGGTCTTCAGCTCTTCGAGGCTGTGGGCAATCTCAAGAAGTCGACGACTCCCCGGAAAGGCGACGGTCTGAAAATCGGTGCGGATTCCGTAGGCGAGCACCGGAACCCCTTCGAGAATGGCGATCCGCAGCAGGTCGTCGACCTGCGTCTCAGAGAGAAACTGCGCCTCGTCGAGCAGCAGCGCACTCACGTCGCGGCCCGTCGTCTGACGCGTGAGCGCGCGCCGTTCCTGAAACAGCGCGTAGACATCCGTCTGGGGCGCAATCAGAAAGTCGACGGCACGCGTCACACCGAGGCGAGACAGGATGCCGACATCGCCGCGGGTGTCGATGGCCGGCTTGGCGAGCAACACGTGGTGCCCGCGCTCCTCGTAGTTGTAGGCAGCCTGCAGCATCGAGGTGCTCTTGCCACTGTTCATGGCCCCATAACGAAAATACAACTTGGCCATGACTGGGCGGATCCGATCTCGGTGTGTGGTCGCTATTACCGTATTGAGCGTACCGCCCAGTCCTGCGCGGACCGGGTCAGAACCGCTATCGGCCCGAGATCCGCTGTCGACATCAGAACAGAGTGGGGGCAAGCTCCGGCGGCAGTTCCTCTGCGATGAGCGAACGAGGCGGTCGATCGCCGTCGGCCTGACGCCGTTGCCCCAACGCCCCCTCGCGTACGCCAGACGTGATTCCGGACGTGATTCCAGACGCGCCTGACGCCCCCGCAACCCGCTCCAGCCCGTGCGAGCGAATGAGCGGCTTGATCCGTTCCGCCAACCAGCGCCGATACTCCTTCGGCGCATAGGCGCCGTGATAGAGAGCGCGGTAACGCGGAAGCAGATTGGGATAGTCGCGGGCCAGCCAGCCGAGATACCACTCCTTCACGCCGGGCCGAAGATGCAGAGCGGTGTACAGCACGCTCGTCGCACCGGCGGCCCGTGCGCGACGCAGGGCCTCATCGAGATGCGCGGTTGTGTCGGTCAGAAAGGGAAGGATCGGCATCAAAAAGACCGCACAGTCGAGGCCGTGCTCACGCACCGCGGTCACCGTCGCCAGACGCGCCGCCGTCGAGGGAGTGCCAGGCTCGACGGCCTGCTGCAACTCATCGTCATAGATGGCGATCGACAGGGCGAGCTCCACTGGAACATGCTCGGACGCCTCAGCGAGAAGCGCGAGATCGCGGCGCAGCAGGGTGCCCTTGGTCAGGATCGACAACGGGGTTCCGTTCGCGGCGAGCTCGGCGATGATGCCCGGCATCAGGCGATAGCGCCCCTCAGCCCGCTGATACGGGTCGGTGTTGCTGCCGAGGGCGACAAGCTCCCTCCCCCACGTCGGCTTGGCCAGTTCTTTGTGCAGCACCTCGGCCACGTTGACCTTCACGATGATCTCGTTATCGAAGTCTTTTCCCGCGTCGAGATCGAGATAGTTGTGGGTCGGTCGAGCGAAGCAGTAGGTGCAGGCATGGCTGCAGCCGCGGTACGGGTTGATGGTCCAGCCGAACGGCATCGCGCTCTGGCCGGGCACGCGGTTGAGCGCCGATTTCGCCAGCACTTCGTGGAAGGTGATCCCGGCGAACTCTGGAGTCTGCACGCTGCGAACGAGATTGTTCAGCCGGGCCAACCCCGGCAGGGTTCCCGTCTGCTCTGTTTGTAGTTCCTGCCCGCTCCACCGCATGCTTCTAGTCGAACACATGTTCGATGATTATGCAACGGGCGCGCCAAATCTCTCGTCGTTTCGACGAGATGATTCAAGATGCGAAGCGCCCGGCCTAGGCAGGCAGGTGCAGTGCTGCGGCGGTCGCGGCAAGCGAGGCGGCGGCGTTCTGTGGGTCATCCGAGAGCTTGGTGCCGAGGCTCGGGATCATCTCACGCAGTTTCGACTCCCAGCCCGGGTACTCCGTGGGGAAGCAGCGCGCGAGCAGGTCGACCATGATCGGGGCCGCGGTCGAGGCTCCGGGCGAGGCACCGAGCAGGCCGGCGATGCTGCCGTCTGCTGAGGTGATGACCTCGGTGCCGAACTGCAGAACCCCGCCCTTTTTCTCGTCTTTCTTCATGACCTGCACGCGCTGGCCGGCGGTGATGAGTTCCCAGTCTTCAGATTTCGCGGTCGGCATGAACTCCTGCAGCGCCTTCATCTTCTTGCCGCGCGAGGCGAGCAGTTCGCCCACCAGGTACTTGACCAGGTCGAAATTGCTCATGCCGACGGCGAGCATCGGCACGATGTTGTGCGCGCGGATCGAGAACGGCAGGTCGAACCAGGTGCTGCTCTTCAAAAACTTGGGGGTGAAGCCGGCGTACGGGCCGAAGAGCAGCGAGGTTTCGCCGTCGACAACGCGGGTGTCGAGGTGCGGAACCGACATCGGCGGTGCTCCGACTGCTGCCTTGCCGTAAACCTTGGCCTGGTGCTGGGCGACGATTTTCGGGTTGCTGGTCTTCAAGAACTGACCGCTGATCGGAAACCCGCCGAAACCCTTGGCCTCTGGAATACCACTGTGCTGCAACAACGCGAGAGCGCCGCCGCCGGCACCGACGAACACGAATCGGGCGTTGACGTCACTGCGGGTCTGACCGACCAGACGCAGCAGCTTGACGTTCCACGTGCCATCCGCTTGCTTGGTCAGATTGGTGACCTGGGTGTTCAGGTGCACTCCGGCGCCCTGCTTGACCAGGTCGTCGAAGTAGAACTTGGTGAGCGCGCCGAAGTCGACATCGGTACCCATGGTGCTGCGGGTCGCGGCGATCTTCTGACGCGGGTTGCGCTTCTTGGTGATGAGCGGGGTCCACTCGCCGATGACGGCGGGGTCGTCGCTGAACTCCATGCCGGCGAACAGCGGCTGGTCTTTCAATACCGCGAAACGCTTCTTGAGGTACTCGACGTTGGCCTTGCCGTGCACGAATGTCATGTGCGGCGTCGGGTTGATGAACTTCTCAGGCTCCGGCAGCACGCCGGTGCTCACGAGGTGCGCCCAGAGCTGACGGCTGATCTGGAACTGCTCGTTGATGCTCACTGCCTTGTCGGCGGTGACGGTTCCGTCGACCGCTGCCGGCATGTAGTTGAGCTCGCAGAGTGCGGCGTGACCGGTGCCGGCGTTGTTCCACGGGTTCGAGCTCTCTTCGGCGACGTCGCCCAGTCGCTCGTAGACCTGGATGCTCCAGTCGGGTTGTAGCTGCTTGATCAAAGTGCCGAGAGTTGCACTCATGATCCCGCCACCAATGAGTACGACGTCGATGGGAGCCTCAGAATTCACACCTTCGAGTCTAACCTGGCGAATCGGGCGCTCCGTTCGCCCCGTGCAGGGTGCCCCTCATCGAGGGGAACGGGCTCTGACCGGTCTCAATTCGTGGTCGAACGAGGCGCCGGGCGGAGCGCGCTGGTCGGTTGGATGCGCTCGTAGGTCTGCAGAAATCGCTCGACAGGAAGAGCAGCAACCGCTCGAGCGATGATGTCGAGGTCGACATCCTCGAGCTTCGTGAACCTCAGGCAGCTCTTGCCCATGTTCAGCGTGCGCCCGGTCGCGGCCCATTCCGTGCGGAACGCCGCGTCGAGATCTGGGTTGCTGTAGAGCCCGTTCAGGTAGAGCGAGTTGTACTGCTTCTGAGCGGCAAGGCTGGCGTAGGCGAGGGGCTGCTTGTTGTACGTGTCTGGGTAGGTTGACAGCGGAATCACCCAACCCGGCATGCCCCATCCCATCACGAGCTCGTAGCCGTCTGGCATAGCCTCGCGCACAACGTTGAAAACCGGGAGGATCACGTCGCGGCGCTTCTCGTCGAGCGAAGCGAAATATTCTTCGACTTCTCGGGGCACGGGTGGCAGGCTCATGCCGCAAGGGTAGCGAATGCTGTTCGGTGCGACACGTGAATTCGCTGGCCCGCCCGAGAACGCGCCGGGCCGCCCCGTTGATACGATGAGGCCGATGGAGACCTTGGCGGAACGGCGCGTCGCCGTAATTATCGAAGATGACACTGACATCCGTCATCTGCTCGAAACGGTGCTCGAACAGGCCGGATTCGAAGTGGTGGCGACCTCAAACGGCCTCGACGGCATCGCCGCTGTGCGCGAGCACAAACCCCTTGTCACCACCCTCGACGTGAGTATGCCTGGCATTGACGGTTTCGAGGTGGCGAAACGCATCCGCGTCTTCAGCCCGACCTATCTGGTGATGCTCACCGCTCGCAACGAAGAGATCGATCTGCTGCAGGGACTCGATTCCGGCGCCGATGATTACGTGACGAAGCCGTTTCGTCCCCGCGAGTTGCGGGCGCGGATCGAAGCGATGTTGCGACGTCCGCGTGCGCACGGAGCCGTTGCGCCCGAGGCAGCCGCGGTCCACGCTGCGGTCTCCCCCGTCGCCGAGGCGCATGGCGCGGGCGATCCCGGCGCGCTTGGTGCTCATCGTGCGCTCGGCGCGCATGTCGACGGTGGCCGGGCGATCGAGGCGGGCGGCGCATCCGTGGCCGACTCAGCGAACGCGACGGATGCCGAATGGTTGCGACACAACGGACTCCAGCTGAATTTCTCCAGCCGCATTGTGACTCTCGAGGAGGTCGAGGTCGACCTCACCCGCAGCGAGTTCGAGCTGCTCGCTGCGCTGCTGGAGTCGGGGCGGCGGGTGCGCAACAAGCAGGATCTCGCGCTCCTGCTGCGCGGCGAGGCTTACCTGACCAGCGGTTTCGTGAGCGAAACCGACAAGCGTGCGGTCGAGGTGCACCTGACGAACCTGCGGCGCAAGCTCGGCGACAGCGCCCAGTCGCCGCGATTCATTGAGACGGTGCGCGGGGTCGGCTACCGATTGAGCGCCGCGCGGGCCTAGCGGCGGCGTGGGCGCGGGCGTTGCGGTAGCGCGGACGTAGCGCTCATCCGGCCCCTGTCGCTCGGTCGAAATCACTCGGTCGAAATCACTCGGTCGAAATCACTCGGTCGAAATCACTCGGTCGAAATCACTCGGTCGAAATCACTCGGTCGAAATCACTCGGTCGAAATCGCGTCGCGCGGGTCGAATGCCGCTGCGCCGGTTGGCGCCAACCGGCGTAGCGGCATCCGACCCGCGCAGCGTGATTTTGTGCGATTCTGTCCAGCTCTCCGACCCGCGTCGCGGCGCTGAACCCGCGCAGCGTCATTCTGTGCGATTCTGTCCAGCTCTCCGACCCGCGGCGCGGCGCTGAACCCGCGCAGCGTCATTCTGTGCGATTCTGTCCTGCTCTCCGACCCGCGGCGCGGCGCTGGACCCGCGTCGCGGCGCTGAACCCGCGCAGCTCCGGCTTCAGGGGCGAAGGCGCGAATCCCCTCTCGACGCGTTCCATCCCATTCGACGGAGATTCGGCCCAAAAACGCGACTTTCGGCGTGAGAACAGCCAAAATCACGAAAATCTCCGTCGAATGGTGAACACGGGTGGGTCGGATCACGGTGGATTGGGTGAGAGCCCGGGCGGATGTTGCGGCGTCAGCTCGAGAGACGCGCGAGCACGGCGACGAGCGCCCGGCAACTGCCCTGACCGTCGCTGAGCAGACCGCTGATCGACGGCTCACATGCGCCGATGCCCGACCGGTGAAGCTCATCGAGCATCGCAGTGGCCGACGCCTCGAGCACAACCGCGCCGATCATGTGCGCCGACGAGCGGATGCTGAGCAAGACGACATGCGCCTCGTCGACCAACTGTGCGGCAAGAGCATCCGTCAGTCTCTGGGCTCGGGTATCCCAGAGGCTGACGAAATCAGTGACGAAACTGGTGAGACTGCAGGTGTCGCCATCGAGCTCGTCGAGCAGTGCGCTCAGCACGCTGCCGTCGAGATACTCTGACGCCGGCCAGACCGGGGCTCGTTCTGCCGTCATCAGCATGAGCTGTGGCTGGCTAAGCCGTGGGGAGACAGAACGGCGACGCTCGAACTGCAGTGCAGGGAACAGCTCATGAGCAGTTTTTCCAGCCCTTCCCGTTCGACCTGGTCACATTGATCGAGTCGGTCGTTGCCGAAAGCCAACTCGGTGCCGAGGTCGCGATCGCCGTCACCGTGACGAGGTAGTCACTGTTGTCGGGCACGGAGTCATCGTTCGCAGCGAACACCTTTGACAAGCCGGTGCCGACGTCAATCGAAAAATTGGTGTTCTCCCAGGTGTCGGTGAAACTGATGCGGTATCCGGTGCGTTGAATCGTCGCCTGACTGGGTGCCGTCCAGGTGAGAGTCAGTTTCGCGTTCGACCCGGTGCCGGAAAGCGAACATTGCAGCGAGGTGACGGTGCCGAGCGAGCCGGCCGTGATCGAGGGGGTGGCCGCGGTCGTCTCGGCGTCGGTGAACGACGCCAGGGTGGAGTTGACCGGAACGACGAGAGCACCGAGCACGATGGCGAGTGCGGCGAGAACGACGCCCAGGGAGAGGCGCAGACGCCGCGCTCTCAAGTGCACCGCTCGGGTCGACGGCGGGACCACTCGGGTCGGCACCGGTACCGCTCGGGTAGGCACCGGGACCGCTCGAGTCGACACCGCTGGCGACACCGCCGCCGCTGCCGACGCCGCCGCTGCTGCCGACGCCGACGCCGACGCCGCGACGCTGTGCTGCGCTGCGCTCTGACGCACCGAACCGCGGCGCATCAGACTGCCACTTTGGAGTGACGGGGGCTCTGGTGCCGCCGAGAACTGCCCCGGTGCCGCCGAGAACTGATCGTGCGGACTGCCGATGTCCCACTGGCGGCTGGTGCAGATGCAGCCGCGGATGCAACGGAAGATGCAGTTACCGAGGCACCGACAAAGTCGGCTGCGATTGCGGGGCCGGCCGTCGCCTCATCCGCTTCGCCCTCGACCCGACGCGGCCAGAACGCCCACATGACGAGCGCTGCTGCGCTGAGGGTGATCGAACCGAGCACCAGCGGATTGCTGAACCACACGACAACGTTGGCGAGGCCGGGGGCCGACCAGAGCACGAGGCGCACAGTGGACACGGTGTACGGCGCCGGATCTTCCAGCTCGTTCGCGTCGCCCTTGAGGGTGATCGAGCGAGTGCCGTCGGCAGCGGCTGCCGACGCCGTCGTGACGCGGTGGGTGACCGGCAGCTTGCCCTCGCGGTCGACAGTGACCACGTCACCGACATTGATCTCAGACGCCGAGATCTCCCGCACGAGCGACAGAGAGCCGGTCGGGATGGTGGGGCTCATCGAACCGGTCTTGAACATGATCAGCGAGATATTGAAGAAGAACGCGAGAGCGACGAGGGTGAGTGCAACGAGACCGCCGAGTGCGGCGAGGTTCAGCCCGATTTCAGCGAGGCTGTGGCGGATACGCCGGGTGCGGGTGGCGGTCATCGTGTCTCTCCTTCTGTCGTCTCAGTGTGCACAGCAGTGGGTAATGCTGAGGGTGAAGATGTCTGGTGCGGATGTCGCGTGGCGAGTGGTGCGGGTCGGCTAACCGGAGACTGCGGTGAATGTCCAGATCGGCGCGGAGGTTTTGCCCTGCGCCGCGTTGTCGACGGTGGCCGGCATTGTCACGGCGAAGCAGTAGTTGACCTGGTTGGCGCCATTGGGGGTCACCAGGAAGGAGGAGCCGACGGCCTGACCAGTGGTCAGCGCCGAGCCCGGCGCGACAACTGTCGCCCCTGCGGCGAACGCGGCTGCGGTGCAGCCGCCGGCTGCGCCGTTCGCAATGCTCTTCACGCCATAGGTGAGGTACTCGCCGAGGCCGGTTCCGCTGGTGTTGTTCGTTGCAGCCGCAGCCAGTGTCACCGTTCCGGCCATGCTCGGGTTCGCGGTCTTCACCGAGAACAGGGCATAGCTGGTCATGCCCGGCCCCAATCCCGTCACCGGTACAGCAAAGTTGAGTGCTGCGCCGCTGCTGGAGGGGTGCTGACCGAACGCTCCGCCGTCGATGCTTCCGACGACGTCGAAGCGTCCGGCTGTGAAGGTGGCTGCCGCCGTCTCGCTGTCGTTCCACGAGGCCAGGGTGACGCTGGCTCCCACACCGAGAACCAGTGCGCCGGCCAGGATCGCGCGGAGCCGGGTGAACCGGCCGACTGCGCGAACCCGGGGGTGTGAATGACGAGACATGACAGCTGCCGCTTTCTACTGAGAGTGCCGGGTTTCTAGGAAGCGGGTGTGGCGAGTGCAGCGTTGGAGACTCCGCCGAACTCCCAGGTGACGGTGCTCGCGCTGCTCTGCGCCAGGGTGGCGTCGGCGGTCACGGCGATGCACAGGTAGGCGGTCGTCGCTGCGTCGTTGAGCGCGAAGGCGTTAGCCAGCGTGCTGGCGCTGACGGCGGTGCTCACCGGTGCGATGAGAGTGCCGGTCGTCGCTGCATCGCAGCCCCAGGCCGCTGTCTTCAGGATCTTGTAGGTGAGGTGGCTGCTGGCGTCGACGCCGGGAGCGACCGGAGCGGTCGAGGTGGACTTGATCGTCACGTCGGCCACGTTGGTGGTGCCCGTCGCCAGCTTCACGGCGAACGGAGCGTACACAGTGGTGTTCGGCGAGAGGGTGCCGGGGCCGACCTTGAACGTCAGTGCAGCAGGGCTGGACGACGTGGCGTCGGTCCAGGTCGTGCCGTTGGCGCTGCTCTGGATGTTGAACTTGCCGCCGGTGAACGCGCCGAACGCGAACTCCGAGTCGTTCCAGGATGCGAGAGTGACGGTCGCTCCAACGCCGAGCACGAGGCTTCCGGCGAGAATGGCGCGAGCCTTGACTCCGAATGAGCGAGTTGATTTCTTCACTGGTACCCCTTAGTGCGACTGAATGAGAGTTGTCGAGACTGTCGGCATCCGGTGCCCCGTCTCATAAACAGGATCACGCGTGAAGTGCAGGGTTCTGCCAGCGAAGGCACTCGGGTGCCCCAGGCTTTACGCAGTTTTTGCGCAGGATTGCCGCGGACGCGCTCACGATGGCGTCAGCGCACGGTCATCGCGAGGGTCAGCGCAGGGTCAGCGCAGGGCAGCGCGAGGCAGCGCACCTGGTCGGCGCGGGTGAAGAAATGGTCAGCGCGCTGCTGCTGCAACCTGGATGTCGTTGCCGCCTGCGCTCTTCACTGCCTCGACGGCGCGGGAAACGGCGGCCGTGAGCGCGTCGAGATCATGACCGTGGTCACCGGTGTGCGCGACGCTGAAACTGGCGGTGAACCGAATCTGCTCGCCCTCCTCCAGCGGGGTGTCGACCAGTGCGATCTGCAGTCGGGCGGCGATCGCGCGCGCATCGAGTGCACTCGCTGCCTCGACCAGAATCAAGAAACGCCCCGCCGCCGGGTGCCCGATCAGCGCCATCACCGGCGCCGTACCCCGGAGCGTCGCGGCGAACCGCGCGATCGCCTGGTCGCCGGCGGCACGGCCGAAGGCGATGTTGAACTCGGGAAGGTTGTCGATGTCGGCGCCGATCAGTGCCAACGGCACCGCGGCGTGCTCGGCCCGGTCGAGATGATCGGCGGCCGCTTGGGTGAAGGACGACGCCGACAGCACTCCCGCCGCAGAGTGGATGCCATCGGTGAAGTCCCCGACCGCACCGCCCGCGCGCTCAGCCCGCAGGGTCGAAAGCGCGATGGAGAGTGTGACCATCAGCAGCATGTTGACGAAGGTAACGGTGGCGGAGCCGAACTTGTCTATGAAGAACGCGCCGTCATGGCCGTCGATCACGAGCACCAGCGACCGTGCGGCATAGAAGCCGCCGACGAGCCAGTAGACCACCGATGCGATCCGGCCGTTCACATTGCGTTTGAGGCGACGGCTGGACATTTCAACGGCTGCGCAGAGGGCGAACGCGGACACACCGAGGTTGAATTCGACGGCACCGGCCCAGCCACCGGCATCCGGACCCCGCACGATGACCGCAAGAGCGACGAGCGCCGCGACACCTCCGACAACAGCGAATCGGGCAGATTTTCCGTTGAACAGGCGAGCACCCGACCACATCGAGCCGAGGGCGATGGGCAGTGCGGCGTTGCCGATAATCAAGGCGATCCAGGTCGAGGGGCTCATCGCGTAGACGGTCAGACCGAACGCACCGAGAATCGCGGCGATGAATCCGACGCTCCACATGCGGCCGATAGCGTCATTGCGGCTGAAGGCCGTGTTCAGAATGAACGACAGACCGCACAGCACTGCGATGACCCCGCTGACGGCGAGCAGTGTCAGCGTGTCGAGTGGCATCGAACCTCCAGGCGCGAGTCGTGGGCGAAGTCGGCGTTCCTCACAGGTGCTCCAGTTTTCTGAGCTCATGTTCGACGGAGGCGTACGGCGCCAGCGACAGCGTCGCCACCGCGGTCGTGCCCACGCCGGGTTCCGAACTCAGCCGTAGCTCGCCACCGTGCTGACGCATGATGTCGCGACTGAGACTCAACCCGAGACCGGTGCCGTGCACGGCCGAGCCGCGCACGGAATCGGCACGATAGAACCGTTCGAAAAGTCGCGTCTGCTCGGCCGCGCTCATGCCCTGACCCGTGTCTTCGATGCGGAGTTCGGCCACCGAGTGGCCGGCGCTCACGACGACCGAGATCCGTCCGGAATGTACGTTGTACTTCACCGCGTTCGAGAGCAGATTGTCGACGACCTGACGCAGACGAAAGGCATCCGCTTGAATCCAGACCGGTTCAGTGGCCGGCTGCTCAATCACGATTGCGCGTTCTTGTGCGAGGGGACGGATTGCTTCAACGGCGTCAGTGACAATTTCTGAGAGCTCACATCTCTCGAGCGCGAGCATGAGCGAGTTGTTCACCTCGCTCGCCGCGGTGAGAAGGTCGGAGACCAGGGTGAGAAGGCGCTCTGCGTTCTTCTCAGCCACGGTGAGCATGTGCCGAGTCGACGGTTCGACGCGCTCGTCATCGAGGGCGAGCTCCAGGTAGCCGAGCACCGACGTCAACGGAGTGCGCAACTCGTGCGAGACGGATGCCACCAGGTCGTCACGTGCCTGGATCGCGCGCAACTCGGCCGTCACGTCACGCAGCACGAGAACGCTGCCGTCGAACTCGCCGGCACGGTCGCGCAATGGACGCGTCGAGACCAGGAACGCAGCCCGGTCGCCGCCCGCTTCACCCATCCACACGGTAACCCGGTCGATGGTCTCACCGCGGAGCGCACGGCGGTACGGCCGGTCGTCCTCCTCATAGGGCGTCACCCGATCCTCGCGATAGATCACCCGCGGCACCGCGAGATCGCTGCGCTCTCCGAACCGTTCGAGAATTTCACGGTGCGCCCGGTTCACGAGGTGGGCATGTCCGGTGCGATCGAAGCTGATCACACCGAAATCGACAGCGTTCAAAATTTCATCAAGCGTCTGTTCCTGCCTGCGCGACCCACGCAGCGCGACCTCAAACAGGCCTGCCTGCTGGGTGAGCAGCACCCGCTGGGCGGCCCCGCGCCGTGCGGTGCCGTAGGTGCTCACTGCGACGAATGACAGGACGATTGGCACGATGGCCAGGCGCGGAATCTCCGCCTCGTCGACCAGGGAGCCACGAAACAGCACGGTTCCCCAGATCATCACGGAGGCGAACGCGACGCTACCGATGGCACCCCACATCCCAAAGTGACCCGCAAGCCAGATAACCGGAAAAACCAGGAGGAAGACCGCGCCGAGGAATGGCTGCGCCTCGCGCATCATGACAATTGCAACGATATCCACGACCGGGAGAATGGTGATCCACACCGGAGGAAAACGTCCCCAGGGGACGGCGGCGGCGAGGGCCGTAGTTGTGAAAATGAGTACCGTAGCGGAGAAGAACAGTGGGCCGCCCAGCGTCTCCGGCACCGCGACGGCTGAGATTCCGATGAGCAGCAAGGTCGATGCTGAAAGAAGCAGCTGGGAGACGAGAGCGGATCGCCCGAGCAGTGAAACCTCGGAGTTCGGCACGCCGGAGTTCGACACTCTGTGGCGCTCCGTTTCCCCCATTCGTTGAGCCTAGCAACGGTTCAGTCGTCCCTCGTTCGCGGGACGACAATCAGGCGATTCGAACGGCTCCGAGTGCACGAGGCGCGATTGCTGCCGCGCCGAATTGCTCCAACCGATCCACGGTGTGATTCAGGCTCTCGGGAACCCCGTAGTAGTAGCCCTGCGCGCTGCGCACGCCGATGACGCCCAGGTGATCGGCCATCGCCTGGTTCTCGACACCCTCGACGATCATTGAGTACTCGAGGTTGTCGCCGAAGCTCTGCAGAGCCATCAGAACCTCACGTTGACGGATGTCGTCGAGGTCGTCGACGAGACTGCGGTCGATCTTCAAAATGTCCATCGGCATCCGCACCAGGGCGTCGACGGAGGAGTCCTGCGAACCGTAGTCGTCGAGGGCGATCAGGATGCCCAGGTCGCGCAGCCGCTCGGCTTCGGCACGCACCTCGGGGGAAACCCGGGCGACCGAGCGCTCATTGAGTTCGAGGCAGAGGGAGATTCCGGGGTACTGGGCAGCCAAATTGACGAGAAACGTGCCCATCCGCTCGGGCAGAAGCTGGGGCGCCTCGATGTTGATGGCCATGCAGACGATTCTCGGCTCGACGAGCCGGAATGCCGCAGCCGCGGCCATCGCTTTGGTCGCGACCTGGCGGGTGAGGGCATCCATGCGCCCAAGCGCCTTCGCCGTCTCGACAAGCGACGAGGGCGGTACGGCGCCGACCTCGTCGTCGGAGTACCTCACGAGCGCTTCGAACGCCCAGATCTGACTGTTGATCAGGCTGACGATCGGTTGGAATGCGACGTCGAGGCGGTCGTCATCGATCGCACGCACGACCACATCGTTGAGGTGCGAGGAGCGGTGACGTGAGACATAGATGCTGCTCTTCTTCGCCGGCCCCACCGCGCGGCGAGCCTTCTTGGTGACGAGCATGCCCTGGTCGGCGTCCTGCACCAGGTCGTCGATGTCGCTCTCGCGGTGGGCCGAATAAGCCAGACCGATGCTGAGCACCGGGGTGAAGGTGTGGACACCGATGGTGACCGACCGGCTGGCGTCCGCTGCGATGCGCTCGGCGATGGCTTTGGCCTCCTGCAGGGAGGAGAGATGGGTGAGGATGACGACGAATTCGTCGCCGCCGACCCGGGCAACGAAGTCTTGCGGGCGAACCGCTGCCCCGAGACGATGGCCAATGGTGCGCAGCATCTCGTCGCCGACCGAGTGACCGTGACGGTCGTTGAGCTTTTTGAAGTCGTCAAGGTCGATGAAGAGCACGGCGAGGGCCTCTGAGTACTCGCGATGGTCGTTGATATCGGTGAGCGCATCGTGGAAGGCGCCATAGTTCGGCAATCCGGTCAGCGGATCGGAATTGGCCCGCATCGTCAGGCCACCGATATTGAACCGGGACCTCATCACTTCGCTGGCCGTGAGGGCGAGCGCGACCAGGGCGCTGCGGTCGTCGGTGGTGAACGCGCTGTCGCGGCCGTCACGCCGTGCCACAACGTATTCGGTGTGCCCCCGGTGCAGCGACACCGCGGCTCCGATTTCTCCCCGGCCTGGCGCCTCGCCGCGCACAATCACCGACTCGGCACCGATCGTATCGCCGACGGCTGTGCGGAGGAGCTCAGCCACCTCGTTCGCGGCATCCTCGTCAGTCAACGCCCCTGAACCACGCACATCCGCGGTGACAGAGCTGAGCGCTTCGCTGGTCGACAACACCCGCACTCCGGCGATCAACCCGACCAGGCGATGGCGCATCGTCACGTTGAGGTTGCTGACGTTGACCCCGGTGGCGATGACGACGAGCAGCAGGAGCACGATGAGCGTGTTGAGTTGCTCTGTGCCGGCGCTCATCAGGGGAAGCCCGAATTGGCTCCAGCGTCCGGCGAGGAGGGCGATCACCATTGTGGCGGCCATGGCTGCCACGGTGCGAAGCGGCGAGAAGGGCAGCCGACGCCGAGTGTCGCTGAGGGAGAAGACCCTGACTCGCAGTGATTCGACGGCGATGACGTAGACGATGTAGAGGCCGCAGGCGACGGCAAGCGCGCCATTGGCGACCAGGCCGGCGGCGGTGAGCAGTTCGGCGATGATAATTGCGACAAGTGCTCCGGTGCCCGCGAGCGCCGCGCTGTAGAGCGCGACGAGCCGACGCCCCTGGTGCATGTTCGCGACGAGAAAGACGCCCAGGGTGATGAGGCCAGCAGTGGCCAGCGCCGGAAGTTCAGGCACCAGGGCGGGAAGGGTGATCACCGGAACGCTGACCGTCATGCTGCGATGAGGCACGTGGCCCAGCCGGATCCGGCACGCCTCGACTGCTCCAGCGCAGAAGACGCTGGCGAGCGCGAGCGGCCACCTCGTGACCTCGCCGAGGACCAGCACCACCAGGGCGTTGAGCACCAATGCCCCAACGACGAGGACCATCAGAATGACGATCGCTCGCCTGATGTTGGGCAGCCCCCGAAATTCGTTCACGCAGTCAGAGTAGTGGAGCCATCGCGCGTTTCATTGTTGACAGGCACGAGGCAGACAGTCTCAGCTCCTCACTGCTTCATCGAGGCGGGGGTCGTTGCGGCACAGCGGATGCCGCGGGTGGTTACGCGATGCCGCCACCGTCGACGACGAGCGCTGAACCCGTGACGTAGGAGGAGTCGTCGCTGGCCAGCCAGACGACGGCCGCGGCGATTTCGCTCGGCTGGCCCATGCGTCCGAGCGGGCGGTCGGCCGACTCGGCGAGGAACGCGTTGGCGTCCTGCGAGAGCTGACGGGCCTCTTCGAGCAGCATGCCGGTGTTCACATCACCCGGGTTGACCGAGTTGACGCGAATTCCCTGCGGGCCGTGGTCGATCGCCAGTGCGCGGGTCATGTTGACGACGGCGCCCTTCGAAGCGCAGTAGGAGATGGCCTGGCCGCCGCCCTTGAGTCCCCAGCCGGAACCGGTGTTGACGATCGAGCCGCCGCCGTTCGCGGCCATGATCGGCACGACGTGCTTGCTCATCAAGAAGATCGACTTGACGTTGACGCCGAAGACGCGGTCCCACTCCTCGGCCGTGGTCTCGACGGCGGTGGTGCGACGGATGATGCCGGCGTTGTTGAAGACGACGTTCACGCCGCCGAACTCCTCGACCGTGGTGGCGATGATGCGCTGGATGTCATCTTCGTTCGAGACATCGGCTGCGATCGCAACGGCCGTGCCGCCTGCCGCGCGGATCTCTTCGACGACTGCCTCAGCGGCATCCGCTCGCAGGTCGACGACGGCGACCTTGGCGCCCTCGGCAGCGAACGCCAGCGCGGTGGCGCGGCCGATTCCGCCGGCGCCGCCGGTGACGATTGCATTCTTGTTTTCTAGACGCATGACTGCGCTCCTTCATCTTTCGTGAGTGAAACTACTGGTGCTGAAATCTGTGGTGAAGCCTGTGCTGACACCGGTGCCGAAACCGGTTCCGTGACTTCGGGCGCAGTGACAGGGTAAACGCCGGCGCTGCCGACCCCCGTGATCACCCGGATGTAGCCCGCCAGACTGCGGTCGACCACAGGGTTGCCCGTGTCGACGAGCAGCGGCTGCCCGAGCAGCAGGGCCAGCTTCTGTTCGGTGGCGACGACGAGCAGCGGATTCTCACCGAGCGCTGCGACAACCGAGGCAGAAATCTGCTGGTTGCCGCGCCCGAGCAGAAACCCTTGCCCCCCGATGACGGTGACGACGGCTTGCGTGCGGGCGACACCTGTTGCGCGAGCGACGCCATCCGTGACCGCGCGTGCGCTCACATCGTCGCCTCCAGCGGTGAGCACGCGACGATTTGAGCGCACGCGCGAGGAATCTGACGCGGGCAATGGCTCAGCGGCGAGCAACGCGCGACCGGCGATCAGGTCGAGGAGTTGTTGCTCGGACGCATCGGCGAGCACGAGCTCACCCTTCCTCGCCGCATCTACCCGCACTACGTCGACGCCGAGCGGCGTCTTCTCGATTCCGAGCTGGCGGGCGATCTCCCTGGTGGTCCCGCCCGGGCCGAGCAAATAGTGGGTGCCGCTGTTCATCGCCGCGACGGCTCCGCGCGCGGCAGCCTGCACGGCAGCGGCCTCCGAGACCGGTGTCGCGCTCTTGCGCGACTGGGTGCGCCCGAGAACGAATGGCACCTGCACGAGAGCGAACAGTTTCGGGTCGACCCTGCCGTGACGAATCTGCTCCTCGTCGACGTCGAGCACCTCGCGCTCAGTGAGCGGAATCTGCTCGTCCCCGAGCCAGTGGGCGGCCAGCGCACCGGCCGCCGTCGGGCTCACGGCGAAGCATCCCGAATACATTTTGACGCCCGCCGGCACGCCGAGCATTGGCTGCCACGGGCGGAGAGCGGATGCGACGTCGCGCGCGGTTCCGTCGCCTCCGACGAAGAGAATCAGGTCGGCGCCCGCCTCCTCGATGGCGAGGGCGGCGGCCGTCGTGTCGGCCCCGGTCGAGGGCGAGTCGGCCTGGTAGACGACGCGAGCCGCCAGCCCGGCTTGACGCACGGCATCCGCGCCCATCGCACCGTCGGCCGTGATGATCTCGGCGTGCGGGTGCGCGGCCGCGACCACGGTGAGCGCGGCGACGGCGCGCTCACCGGAACGCGCCTGTGCGCCGCGGGCCAGCGCCGCAGCCTGAACGTCTGGCCCGTCGCTGCCCTTGAGTCCGGCCGGCCCACCCACCCCGGCAACGGGGTTGATGAGCAGGCCGATGGTGCGAATCATACGTGGGGCTCCCGCTTCTGGTTGTTCGTAACTCGTGTCTCGACAGTCCCGACCGACTCGACACCCGATCGAAATCGGCGGCCGGTCCTCCTCCCATTCGACGGAGATTTTCACCGCTGAGGCCGTTTTCAGCCGAAATCGGCCGAATTTGCGATGAATCTCCGTCGAATGGGAGAAGCACGTCAGCGTTCTAGCTGAAGTACTTGCGCTGGTACATGCGCCAGGTGATGGCCCAACGCTCCGGGTCGTCGAGGTCATCGTGGTGCGTGTGGTGAACCGTCTGGTTGTGCGGCGCCGTGCGCACGACATCCGGCGTCTCACGAGCTTCACGGGCGACCTCGGCCAGCACGCCGGCATACTCGTCGAGCTCGGCCATCGTGTACGACTCGGTGGGCTCGAGGGTGAAGGGCTGCGGCACCACGTAGGGGTGGTGGCTGGTCCAGTAGTGCATGCCGAAGTCGCTGGCGCGCACACCGATCTCTTCAGAGCTGATGCCGGTCTCTTCGAACAGCTCCTGCCAGGAGTAGCGCACCTGCTCGATGCGACGACGGCCCGTTGCGTAGGGGGCGGATGCGCCGGGAATCTCGAGGATGCGCTTCATCAGGTAGTTGTTGTTCAGCACGGCGATCTCGGCGACGGCGCGGAGGCCCTCTGCACCGAGGGCCATGATCCACGAGTACGCGCGCACCAGGTTCGGAACGACACCGTAGAACGGCGCGACCTTGCCGATGGACTGCGGACGGTCGGCGTTGAGGGTGTAGCGGTCGCCCACCTTTTCAACGATCGGGCCCGGCAAGAACGGGGCGAGGGCCTCGGAGACGGCGTTGGCGCCGGCACCCGGTCCGCCACAGGCGTGCGGGGTCGAGAACGTCTTGTGCAGGTTGAAGTGGCAGACGTCGAAGCCGGCGTCGCGGGCACGGGTGATGCCGAGGATGCCATTCGCGTTGGCCTGGTCGTACGACGCGAGGGCGCCGACTGAGTGAGCCAGGTCGACCCATTCCTTGACACGCGGGTTGAAGATACCGGTGTCTTCCGGGTTGGTGATCATGATCGCGGCGGTCTGCGGGCCGATCACGGCGCGGAGAGCGTCGGCGTCGGGGTAGCCCTCTGCATCGGGATACAGGGTGATCACCTTGTAGCCGGCAGCCTTGGCCGTTGCCGCATTCGACGGGTGGCTGAAGATCGTGGTGATGACCTCGTCGCGCTGGTCTCCTTCACCGTTCGACTCGTGGAAGGCACGGATCATGGCAATGTTGGTCCAGATCGCGGTCGAGCCACCACTGGTGTGCAGCGACACGCTGTGCATTCCGGAAATCTCGGCAATCATCCGCTCGAGGTCGTAGATCAGGCCGAGCACGCCCTGCGCGTCGGCTTCGTCCTGCAGCGGGTGCATGTCGACGAGCTTGGTGGTGCGGATCAGCGCGTCGTTGACCTTCGGCGAGTACTTCATGGTGCAGGTGCCCTGGCCCACGTCGACGTTGAGGTCGGCGCTCAGGTTCTCCTGACTCAGGCGCAGGTAGTGACGCAGCACACGCATCTGACCCATTTCGGGCAGTGCGGCCGACTTCTCACGGCGGAGGCCCACCGGCAGGTCGGCAACGACATCGCCGACGGCCGCGGTGACGGCAGCTTCGGGGCGCGAGACGAGAACGCCGCGCTCTCCGGGCGTCGTCAGCTCGAAGATGATCTTTTCGTCCCAGCTCGCCTGGTGAAAACGACGCAGGGCTGGCTTGGGTGCAATGGGGAGGCTCATGCGCTCTTCTCCTCGGTGTTTACTGACGTGTTGGCTGACCTGTTGGCTGACGTGTGGGCTGACGTGTTTGCAGCGGCGGTGTTCAGAACGGCGGCGACGGAGGCGACGAGACGGTCGATGTCGGCCTGGGTGGTGACCTCGGTCACGCAGACGAGCAGCTCGTACTCGCCGACGACGACGCCGGGCTCGATGCCCTCTGCACGCAGAGTGCTGACGACCCGATGGGCGGTGACGGATGCGCCGCTGAAATCCACGACGAACTCACGCAGGTGCAGCGCGTCATCGGTCAGCGTCACGCCGGCCAGGCCGGCGAGCTGCTGCTGGGCGTAGCGGGTGCGAGCCAGCAGGGTTTCGCCGAGGTCGGCCATTCCCTGCGGTCCCATCAGAGCGAGGTAGACGCCGGCGGCGATCCCCCAGAGTGCGGCGGCCGTGCCGACCCACTCTTTGCCGTCTTCACGCATCGCGAAGGAGGTGCGGTCGTAGGCGACGTCACCGAAGCCGTACTCGCCGGGGACATCCGTCGAGGCCAGGCCGAACAGACGCGACGGCATCTCGAGAACGAATTTGGGGTCGTCGTGCACGGCGATGAAGCCACCGTGTGCGCCGCCGAACCACTGGTGCAGGCCGAAGGACTGAATGTCGCCACAGACGATGTCCGCGCCCTGATCGGCAGGCGGAGTGATGACACCGTAACCGACCGGGTCGGTTCCGACGACGAGGATGGCGCCGACAGAGTGGGCGGCGTCGGCAAGCTGACGGATGGCGGTTTCCACCGCGCCGCTGTAGCTGGGGGTTTCGACCCAGATGGCGGCGATCTCGTCGCCACGTGACTCGACGAGTGCGACGGCTGCTGCGACATCCGCCGTGCCGTTGACCGTGGGAACGAAGCTGAGGTCGAGGTTCGGGCGCACGAAGTCACTCACGCGGGACAGCTTGTCGGGCAGCACGTCGCTGACGACGACGACGCCGCGTCGACCGCTCATACGACCGGCCATCGACAGCGACGTGGCGGTGGCCTGATAGCCGTCGTAGGTCGGAACGTTGACGACGTCCATGTTCAGCAGCTCGGCCATGAGCGACTGGTAGGTGAACAGCGCCTGAAAACGACCGTGGTCTTCGTAGGGCTCACCGGCGTAGGCGGTGAGGAACTCGCTGCGGTTGATGACCTCGTCGACGACGGCGGGAACGAAGTGGTTGTAGGTACCGGCGCCGAGAAAACTCAGCTTCTCCTTGGTCGAGCGGTTCTTGTTCAGCACGCCTTCGACGTGACGCACGAGATCCTGCTCGGCCACGAGCGCGGCCGGCAGGTCGAGCGGGCGGTCCATGCGGAGGTCGGAGGGGACATCCACGTAGAACTCTTCGATCGACTCCGCACCGACGGCGGCAAGCATCGCTGCTTTGACGTCAGGTGCCGAGTTCGGCAGGTAGGGGTGCACGAATGGTTGTGTCATCTGACTAGATCTCTGTCTTCTCGGTCGGGTGGGATATTTCGGTGGAATCGGTGGTCGGGCTTGTCGAGACCGCGCCGGTCGTCGAGACGGTCGCGGGACCCGCCGGGTGCGCGAGCACCGCGACGCCGGCGGGGGCCAACGTCAGGGTGCCGGTCACGTCGGCACCGGTGATCAGGTCGTGCGCGCCGGCCGGCACGGCGACGGATGCGTCGGTGTGGCCGTGGTTGAGCACGAACGTGAAGTCGGTGTCACCGTCGGTGCGGGTGACGACCTCCAGGTCGCGGGTAGCGACGCGGTTCGACAGGCCGGCGGCGGTCAGGGCACGCGCCAGAACCTGCTCGAGTCCGGCAGGGGCGAGCACAGCGCTGAGGTACCAGGCGGAGCCGGCGCCGACCGTGTTGCGCACGATGGCGGCGCGCCCCGCCAGCACTCCGGCTGAGTACGACGCGACGATCTCGGCATCCGGTGCAGCGTCGATCCACTCGCTCCAGATCTCGGTGGTGAGCTGCTCGCCGTCGAGGCTGAGCTGGCCGGTCTCCCCCTCGGAGAGCGGCCACCACTCGTCGACCTCGACACCGAGCAGCGCGCGGAGCGGGCCGGGAGCGCCGCCCTCGTGCACCTTTTCGGTGGGGTCGACGACGCCGCTGAACGGGCCGACGACCAGCTGGCCGCCGCGCTCGACGAAGGCGGTCATCGCTTTGGCCTGCTCGTCGGTGGCGATGTAGAGGTTCGGCACGACGACGACGTCATAGGCATCGAAGGAGCCGGTAGCGCGCACGACGTCGACCGTGTGGCCGAGTGCGAAGAGGGCACCGTGCCAGGCGCGAGCCTGCTCGATCCACTTCAGGCGCTGCGAGGGCAGCGAGTCGGGCGCTGCACTCCCCCACCAGGAATCCCAGTCGGCGACGAGGGCGACGGATGCCCGTACGCGGGTTCCGCGCACGGCCTCGATCTGCTTGAGCTCGGCGCCCAAGGCGGCCGTCTCCTGAAAGGTGCGGCTGTTCTCGCCGCGGTGGCCGAGCATGGCCGAGTGGTACTTCTCCGGGCCGAACTTGGCCTGGCGCCACTGAAAGAACATGGCGCCGTCTGAACCGTGTGCGATGGCCTGAAAGCTGTCGAGACGCATGCGACCCGGAGCCTTGGGCACGTTGACGTCACGCCAGCTCACCGCGCTCGGCGCTTGTTCGAGCAGCAGCCACGGCTGGCCCCCTTTCAGCGAACGCATGAGGCCGTAGTTGAGAGCCGCCGGCACGTGAGCCTGGGGGTCAGCGGGGTCGGGATACGCGTCATCCGTCACCAGGTCTTCGACGGCGGCGAAGTCCCAGTAGTCGAGCTCCTTGAAGAGGCTCATGAAGTTAGTCGTCACGGCGATCTCGGGCGTGACCCGGCGCAGCACGTCGATCTCACTCTGGAACAGTTCGAGCAGGGCGTCACTGGAGAAGCGCTCGAAGTCGAGGTTCTGCGAGGGGTTGATCGGACCCATCGACGTGCGCGGCGGCTCGATGTGCTCGAAGGTGTTGTAGTTCTGGCCCCAGCAGGTGGTGCCCCAGGCCTCGTTCAGACCGTCGATGCTGCCGTAGCGGGCCTCGAGCCAGCGACGGAAGTGACGGGCCGATTCGTCGCACCAGCAGCGCGGCACGTGATCGCCGTACTCGTTGGAGATGTGCCAGAGGGCGAGAGCCGGGTGGTTGCCGTAGCGCGTGGCCATGGCTTCTGTGAGGCGCAGGGCGTGCTCACGAAAGATCGGCGAGCTCGGGCAGTAGGCCTGGCGCGAGCCGAACTCGAGACGCTGGCCGTGGATGTTGGAGGGCAGCACCTCCGGAAACTCACGGATGAGCCAGGCCGGCGGGGTGGCAGTGGCCGTGGCCAGGTCGACCTTGATGCCATGCTCCCAGAGCAGGTCGATCACGCGGTCGAGCCAGCCGAAGTCGTAGACACCAGGCGTGCGTTCAATCTGCGGCCAGGAGAAGACGGGAAGAGAGACCAGGTTGACGCCGGCCTTCTGCATGAGGCGGGCATCCTCGATCCAGGTCTCTTCAGACCACTGGTCAGGGTTGTAGTCGCCGCCATAGGCGAGTGCATCAAGCCTGATCGGCCGTGCAGGAGTCGAGGTCATGCCCGCTCCCCTTTCAAGATTTCTCGTGCAGTGTGAGACCGAACCATTTACACCGCGATGTGAAGATTGTATTCTGTATACAGCAACCGTATGACGAATATTGTATGGAGTCAACCCATAAACTGGGCGTCTCAGAGGTGAGCCTGGAGGGCGCATGGCAATCGAACGGAAGACACTTCGCGCGCAGGTGCGAGATGAGTTGCTCGCACGAATGCGATCGGGCGATGCGCAACCCGGCGAGGGCATCAACGAGGTGCACCTGGCCGCCGAATTGGGCGTGAGCCGCACCCCGCTGCGCGAAGCATTGATCGGCCTCGAAAGCGAAGGCCAGATCACGAGCGAGAACGGCAAGGGCTTTCGCTTCGTCGAGTTGAGCGCCAACGAGTTCGAGGAACTCGGTCCGGTCATCGCCACCCTCGAAGGCCTGGCCATCGAGCTCACTCCACTCGACGACCTGAAGTCGATCGGCCATCGGCTCGCGAAGCTCTCTGAAGAGTTCCATCAGGATGTCGCGGCGCACGCCGAGGTCGCCCACCGCGACGACGAGTGGCACGGCATCATGCTCAGCGCCTGCCCCAATTCACGTCTGCTCGAGATCATCGGCGGCGTGCGCGGACTCTTCCACCGCTACGAATCACTTCTTGTCTCGAATGAGGCAATGATCCAGCGTGTCGCTGCTGAGCACGCGACGATCGCGAACCTCTTGATCGAGGGCGATGTCGATGGCGCTAAGCAGGCCCTCAAGGCGAACTGGCTGAACGGTGTGCAGCGCATTCTCGCGAACTCAAAGCTGAGGTCGGCGCTGGCGTAGCTCCGCACCGTTTTTCACTGCCGCATCGCCGGTCGAGCGTCTTCGGGCTCGTTGAGCTTGCTGACCCTTTTCGCTGTCGCGCGGGTCCGGCGCCACTGCGCCGGTCGGCCCCAACGCGCGCGGCGGCATCCGACCCGCGCTCACGCCCGCAGCGGCATCCGACCCGCGCTCACGCGCGCGGCGGCATCCGACCCGCGCTCACGCGCGCGGCGGCATCCGCTGGCCAGCGGCAGCCGGCTTCCGTGAGCACGACGTCGTCCTAGCGGCCCGCTCGCGCTCCGCTCAAGATCACCTGCGCCGAGCTTGACCGTTCCGGTCGAGATTCCCCGGCATACCGGGGAACCTCGACCGCAGGTGTCAAACTCGGCGAAAGAGCCAGCTAGCCCTTGACCGCACCACCCAAGAGGCCAGAGATGAACTGCCGCTGGAAGATTAAGAACAAGATCAGCAGCGGCAAGGTCGCCAGCAGCGAACCGAGCATGAGGCCCGAGTAGTCGACCCGCGACAGGCCGATCATCGTGTTCAGCGCGACCGGAATCGTGTAGTTATCCTCGGTGTTCAGCATCAGCAACGGCCAGATGAAGGCGTTCCACTGTGTCATGAACGTGTAAATGATCAGCGCGGCGATCTGCGGCCGGGCCACCGGCAGCACGATCCGGTAGAAGGTGCGGAACTCGTTCGCGCCGTCGATCCGCGATGACTCGATCAGCGAGTCCGGGAAGTCGAGAAACGACTGCCGCATCAAGAAGATTCCAAAGGCGCTGGCCACGAACGGCAGGATGACGGCCTGGTAGGTGTCGATCCAGCCGAGGCTGGCCATCATCTGGAACAGCGGCACGAGCAGCACCTGCATCGGGATCATCATCGTGACGAGAATGAGCCCGAGCGCGATCCCACGCCCGCGGAATTTGAACTTCGCGAGCCCGTAGCCGGCCATGATGCTGACGACCGAGCTGAACGCGGTGTAGACAATCGCGAGCAGCAGGCTGTTCACCATGACGCGACCGAAGTTCACGTCTGTCTGCAAGCGCGCCAGGTTGGTCAGCAGCTCGCCACCCGGAAGCACCGGCAGCGGCGTGCCGAACAAGTCTGACGTCTGATGCGTCGAGGCGATGATCATCCAGAGAAACGGGATGAGGCTGATGACCCCGCCGACCAGCAGCACGAGATAGATCGGGGCGTGACGGATGGCCGAACTGAGTCTGGCCGCGGCCGCCGGTGTGGCGCGGGTCACGATTTCTCCCTCGTGAGACGGAACTGAATGAGAGCAATCACCGCGGTGATCGCGACGATCATCCAACCGATGGCGGAGGCGTAGCCGAAGTCGAATTGACGAAAGCCGACCTTGTAGAGGTAGAGCACCGGCGTGAGCGTGGCATCGCTCGGCCCTCCCCCGGTGAGAATGAAGTTCTCGTCAAAGAGCTGCAGGGCGCCGATCGTCGACGTGATTCCGGTGAAGAGCAACACGGGTCGCAGCTGCGGAATCACAATCTTCGAGAAGATCGCCCAACGGCCGGCGCCATCCATTCGCGCCGCCTCATAGAGCTCGCCGGGGATCGCTTGGAGCCCGGCCAGGATGATGACCATGTTGTAGCCGGTCCAACGCCAGGTGATGGAGGCGATCAGGGCGACGCGCGCCCAGACCTCGTTGTTCAACCAGTCGACCGGGGCAATGCCGATCAGGCCGATCATCTGGTTGACGGCGCCGCCGTCGGTCGCGAGCATGACGCGGAAGACGACCGAGTAGGCAACCAGCGTGGTGACGGCCGGCAGAAAGTGCAGCACACGGAAGCCGCCCTTGAACTTCAGCCAGTTCTGGTTGAGCAGGTAGGCCAACCCCACGGCGAAGCACATCATCAGCGGAACCTGGATGACGAGCAGAATGCCCGCGTTGAACAGGCTCTTGCCGACCAAGGGGTCGGAGAACAGGCGAGCGTACTGCTCGAGGCCGACGAACACCGTCTGACCGCCGACGGACTTCGTCATGCTCTGGTAGAGCGACGAGCCGAGCGGGTAGGCGAAGAACAGCGCGAAAAGCACGAGGGCGGGGGCGGTGAAGTACAACCCCGGACGCTGGAGCTTGCGCCCCAGCGTGCGGGGAGTAGTCAGCCAGCCCTGGGCGCGGGTGCGCGCCCGAGTGGACGAGACGGTCATGTTAGCCGGCGATCGTGCGACCAGTCGCGTTGGCGATCTGGTTGGCGACGTCGTCGAGTGTCTTCTTCGGGTCTGCGCCGTTGATGACGGATGCGACGACGGCGTTGGCGACCATGTCCTGCGCCTTGGCATTGTCACTGGTGTAGTTGATCGACGGAATGTTCGCCGTCTCTTCACCGAACAGCGAGTAGACCTTCTGACCGGAGAAGTAGGCGTCTTTCTGCTGGAAGAAGTCGTCCTTAAGCGCTGGCAGGTACGACGGGAACAGACCCTCGTTCTTCATCATCGACACTTGGTTGGCCGTGTCGGCCAGGGTCCAGGCGACGAAGGATGCGGCGAGAGCGGGGTTCTTGGCCTGCGCCGGAACCGCGAGGCCGGAGCCGCCGCTGTTCGAGGTGCGCACGCCATCGGCGGTGAAGCCGGGGAGCGGCGCGACGGCGAACTTGCCCGACAGCTCCGGCATTTCACCGGTGAGGGTTCCGGTCCACCAGACAGCTTCGGGGTGCACGGCGGAGTCGCCGTCCTTGGTCGCGGTGACGCGGCCATCCCAGCCCTTGACGTTCTTGATCAGGCCCTTGTCGTTCATCTCTTTGAGCACGGTGAGTGCCGTGACGGCCTCGGGCGAGTTGACGGTGATGTTGCCCTTCGCGTCGAACAGGCCCTGGCCCTGCTGCTGCAGCATCATGGTGAACGTGGCACCGGTCGAGACGTCGAGCGACATGAGGGTGTGGCCGGTCTGGGCCTTGATCTTCTCGCCGGCGGTGATCAGGTCGTCCCAGGTGGTGAGGGATGCCGGATCGACGTTCGCCTCGGCGAGGTAGTCGGAGCGGTAGAACAGGCCGACGGTTCCCGAGTCCCAGGGGGCGACGAGAATCTGGCCGTCGGCACCGGAAGCGGCAGACCATTTCGACGGGTCGAAGTCGGCCTCCTGGTCGCCGATGATCGGGCCGAGGTCGGCGAGACCGGTCGGGAACTCGGTGATGTAGCCGGGCGCCCTGTCGGTTTCGATCGTCACGACGTCGGGCAGACCGCTGCCGGCTTTGAAGCCGACCGAGAGCTTGTCGTAGGCGTTGTCGTAGCCGACGTCGACGACCTTGATAGTGGTGCCGGGGTGGCTCGCTTCGTATTCGGAGCCGAGGCGCTTGAGCGCGGTTGCCGCGACATCCCACGACCACACGGTGATTTCGCCCGAGACCTTGGCCTTCGGGTCAAGGGCCGCGGCGGGCTTGCCGCTCGAGCCTCCCGTCGCACAGCCGGCGAGCAGTGCCACAGCGGCGAGAGCGGTAACCGGAACGAGATATTTGCTGATCTTCATGATGACTTCCTTGTCCAGAGCAGAATACTGTATACAGTACACGGATGCCGGGGGTCGGTCAACGAGTTTTGCGGGGGTCGAAAAATGGCATGAGATCCCGGCCGCATCACTCCCATTCGACGGAGATTTTGAGCACAATCGTCGAAATCAGCCTCAAAAACGGCGAAATCCCGAGAATCTCCGTCGAATGGGGGCGCCCGTGGAGGGGCTAGTTGCCGATGGTCGAGGGGCGAGGAGCGACGTGCGACGAGCGACGAGCGAGGTGCGACGTGCGAGGAGCGACGAGCGAGGTGCGAGGAGCGACGAGCGAGGTGCGAGGTGCGACGTGCGAGGAGCGACGAGCGAGGAGCGACGAGCGACGAGCGACGAGCGACGAGCGCTTACGCGGAGAGCCGCACCGCGAGATCGACGTAGAGCGCCGCCGACCAGCCGAAGGAGGTCGTCGCCGTGCGCGCCTTCTGTCCCGTGATCGGGTTGAAGTACTCGTTCGGCCCGCCACCGTGGATGACGAGCGCAACAGTCTGCTCGGCCAGACGCCTGGCCTCCTCTGGGTAGCCGGAAGCCTCGAGCCCGTCGACGATCAACGCGTTGATGTTGATCCAGACCGGGCCACGCCACATCCGCTCGTTGGAGAAATCTGGATCGCCGACCGCCACCGTCGGGATACCCCAGGGCGTGCCGAACTGGGCCGGATCACTGAGCGCCGCAACCAGCGTCGCGGCATAGTCGGCCGGCAGTTCGCCGGTCAGCAGCGGCAGCAGGCTGACCGCGGTGTAGGAGGCCACAACCTCATCGCCGGCGTGGGAGAGGAAGCGGCCGGTCTCTGCGTCCCACATCTCCAGCAACAAAGCCAGGGTGGCGTCGGCGCGCTGGGCGCAGGCTGCGGCACGCTCAGCATCGCCGGAGGCGGTGAAGCGCGCGGCGAGCAGCCGGTCCTGCAGCACGAGGTAGGCGCCGAGATCGGGCGAAGCCAGCGGGAACGGCCCGTCGAAGATCGGGCTGTCGTCGAGACCAGAGGAGTAGGGGTGGCCGTACTCGGGCATCCCGTCGCGGTCGAGGTCTGACCCGGCGAACCACCAGTCCTGCGAGCGGGCGATGGTCTGCCAGCTGGCGTCGGCCCAGGCGGCGAGCGAGTCGGCGTCGACGTCGGTCGACTTCGCGAGAATCTTGCCGAGCGCCCAGGCGGCCAGCGGCGGCTTGGTCAGCGGAACCGGGATGCTCGGGTCGGCCACACTCGAGCCGTGTGCGCGCAGCGTCTCACGGTCGGCCGGCGGCAGATCGTCGCTCGACGCCAACACGCCTTCATCGTGCACGACATCGGGCAGCTGACCGGCCGCGGTCGGAAACCGAAAGGCGAGGTCGAGTTGCTCGCGAGCAAGTTGTGGATCGCCGTGGCGGAGGCCGACGGCGATGAAGTAGGCGTCCCACTGCCAAAGACCGACGTAGCCGATCTTCGAGGGCACGACGGCCCGCGCACTCCCCTGGCCGGGCAGCTCGACGATGTTCGCGCCGAGCACCCACCAGCAGAACGCGGTCATGGCCTGCAGATCGGGCCGCACGCGCGGGCAGCGGTCGAGCCAGTCGCGCCAGATCGTCTCGGTCGCGCCGAGGTGAGCGGCGTGGGCAGCGGTGTTGCCGGGGTCTGCGATCGACGTGGTGACCACGCGCTCCTCACCGACGGTGAGCGAAACGGATGCCGCGGCGTCGCCCCCCAGGACGATGGCCGACGTGCGACCACCCGGCAGTTCGAGCCGTAGCTCGGCAGTCGCGCCGTCGAAACCGCCATCAACGCCGATGCTCAGCGCGTGTGGGCCGGCAAAGGTCAGTGTGACGAGCCCGCCACCGAACTCGATGCGCTGCGGCAGCACGGCCGTGACGGCGAGCAGCTCGCCGTCGGCGCCGGCGACCGAGAGCCGGTCGTAGACGACGCAGTCAGACAGCCGACGCTCATACTCGGCGCGGCAGACGCGCACCGATGTGAGCGGTGCGGCGTGCGATGAGCCGTGCGCGGCATCCGTCGGCGTCGCCTCACCAATCGCTGCAGCACGCGTCGCCGTGTGGTCGCCGTGAGCGAGCACGAGAATGCGCGAGCGCGGCAGCGTGAACGGTGCGGCGACGAGGTCGAGGAACGTGCCAACTTCGGCGAGTAGGTCGTCAGTCGCAACGCCGGTCGCGTCGGCGCCGAGCGCGGGAGTCGTGGCGCTCATCGTCCGCCCAGCCCCGAGGCGGCCATGCTGGCAATGATCTTGCGCTGGCCGATCACGAAGGCGACGAGCATCGGGATGGTCGCCACGGCGGAAGCCGCCATCACCAGGCCGTAGTTGACCGCACCGAACTGGCCGCGGAACGAAGACAGCAGCAGCGGAACCGTGAACAGGTCTGGATTGTTCAGCAGTACCAACGGAAAGAGGAAGGAGTTGAACACGTCGAGCGCCACGATGATGCTCAGTGCGCCGATGCCAGGGCCGAGGTTCGGCAGCACGACGCTCCAGAAGGTGCGCCAGCGACCAGCGCCGTCCATGAGCGCGGCCTCTTCGAGCTCACGCGGCAGCGACATCACGAATTGGCGCATCAGGAAGACGGCGAACGGGTTGACCATCATGGCCGGAACGATCAGCGAGAGGTGCGAGTCGACCCAGCCGAGGTTGCTCATGATCAGGTAGAACGGGATCAGCGTCACCTGCTTGGGGATCATCTGCGTCGCCAAGAAGATGATGAAGATGATCTTGCTGCCGCGAAACTTGATGCGCGCGAACGCGTAACCGGCCATCGATGCGGTGAGCAGAGTTCCGACCACGGCGAGCACCGTGATGTAGATGCTGTTCAGATAGGCCTGCGCGAACGGAGCAGCGTTCCACGCGTCGGCGTAGTTGCTGAATGTCCACGGGTCTGGCCAGAAGCTCAGCGGGTCCTGCAGCAGCTGGGGCAGCGTTTTGAACGACGTCAGCAGCATCCAGAGAAAGGGAAACACCATGGCGATTCCGACGACAGTCAGAATCAGGTGAAGCAGCCCCTTGCGGGTGAGCGAGATGCGCTCGCCCGGCTTGGCCGGGGCACGCAGCTTGCCGCCCTTCTGCGCCTTGCCGGCACCGGCCGCGGTGCGGTCAGCCTCGGCGGCGACGATCTGTTCGGCGTCATCGACGACGCCTGTCTCGACCGGGGTCACTCTGCACCATCCTCGTAGTGAACGAACTTCTTTTGTGCACCGAACTGAATGGCCGTGATCACCAGGGTGATGGCCAGCAGGATGATGGCTGCCGCGCTCGAGGGCCCGAACTCGAACCGGCCGAAGCCGAGATCGTAGATGTGGTACACGATCGTGCGGGTGGCGTTGTCCGGCCCGCCCTTGGCGGTGAGCACGAAGACCACGTCGAAGGTCTGCAGGGAGCTGATGAAGGCGATCACCGACGAGAAGAAGATTATCGGCGAGAGCAGCGGCATCCGGATGCGCCAGAACAGGGTGAAGGCGCCGGCGCCATCGATGCGGGCTGCCTCGATGACCGACGCCGAGATGTTCGACAGGCCGGCCAGAAAGATGATGACGTTCAGACCCATCGAGGCCCAGATCGACACGATGCAGACTGAGATCAAAGCGAGGGTGGGGTCGCCCAGCCAGTCGGGCGGGGATACCCCGAACGTCTTCGAGATGACGTCGCTGAGCACACCGTCGGCGCGGAGCATCTGCTGCCAGATCATCGCGACGGCGACGGTGCTGGTGACGACGGGGGCAAAGAACAGCACCAGGTAGAGGGTGCGGGTCTTCAGCTTCTCCAACGCGACGGCGATGATGACAGAGAAGGCGAGGCCGATCGGCACGGTGATGAGTGCGATCAGCAGGGTGTTGATGATGCTGCGGATGAGCAGCGGGTCACCCAACTGTGACACGAAGTTGTCAAATCCGACCCAGGTGAGTTCCGTCAGACCGTCCCAGGATGCGAAGGCGAGAATGAAGCTTCCGGCGAACGGCAACAGCACGAACAGTGCCATCCCGATGACCTGAGGTGCGACGAACAGGTAGCCCCAACGCCGGTCCCGGCGCCGCCAGGCGGACTCCTTGCGGAGCCCGCCTGCCGCCGGTGAGGCGTTGTGCGTTTGCTCGGTACGCGAGCTCGACACGACGGTCATGATTGATAGCCCTACTTGCCGGTCTTGCTGGTGATCAGTTTCTCGACGTCGTCGAGCGTGCCTTGCGCGTCGCCCTTGCCCTGGTAGAACGCGAGCATCATGTCGCTGACGTCGGTCGAGAGTCCGGGAACGCCGGCCTCGGTCGCCGGACCGGCAAAGCCGATGTCCCGCATGTCGAGGAAGGTCTGGGCGTGCGCCGGGTAGCCGTCCTTGAGCACGACGTCGTCTGCCCCCTTGATCGATGGCACCGCGTTTCCGCCACCGGCGAGACGGAAGGTCTGGCCTTCTGCACTCAGAAACTCGGTCCAGAACGTGAACGCGGCGTCCTTCGCCTTCGTGCCTGCGTTGATCGCGAGGTAGGAGGCGGCGACGCCGGTCGGTGCCGGGGTTCCGTCGGGGGTCGGCCACGCGACGATGTCGTAATCGTCCTGCACGCCGGCCGACTCAACGGTGCCGATCGTGTAGCGACCCTGCGAGAAGAAGCCGGCCTTGTGGGTGACGAAGACGCTGTCGGCGCCGGCGCCGGCTGGCAATGTGTCGGCAACGACGAAGGTGCCGTCGTTGAAGTTCTTGCCGAGTTCGGCAACCGCGGCGACCGACGTCTTGTCGGTGTTCGCGACAAATTTGCCTGCCTTGTCGAATGCGGTGCCGCCCTGCGAGGAGATCCAGCTGTAGTGGGTGGCCCAGTAGTTCCAGAACAGCGAGCCGGTCAGGCCGGCGGCCTTGAGCTTCTCGTTCATGTCGAGGTATTTCTCGGTGGTCCATTCGCCGGCTGCCGCGAGGGTGGCCGGGTCTTCGGTGACGCCGGCGTTCTTGAGGGCGACCTTGTCGTACCAGAGCACGTCGGGGTTCGAGTCATTCGGAGCCGCGAAGATTTCTTTGTCAGTCTTGGCTGCACCGAACAGGCCGGGGAAGAAATCGTCTGGTTTGGTCTCGCTCGCCGGCGATTCCATCAGGTCGGTCAGCGGCATCAGACGCTTGGATGCGACGAACTGGCCGATTTTGTCGTCTCCGACGTAGAACACATCAGGAGCGGTGTTCGAGGTCAGCTGCGCGAGAAGTTTGGAGTGGTAATCGCTATATGACGCGACCGGCTGAAGCTTGACGGTGATGTCAGGGTGGCGCTTCATGAACTCGGTATTGAACTCGTAGAAGCGAGTGAGCTCTTCAGGGGTACCCCAGGTCGACCAAACGATGGAGTTCGGGTCTGACCTGGCCGATGTTCCGCTACACGCGGCCATTGAGAGCGCAATCGCCGCGGCAGCGCCAATCGCAATAAGTCGTCTCGACTTTGAGAACATACAGGTACCTCTTTCAGGTGACAGTTGTTCCTGTATTCTGTATACAGGAAGCGCGCTTGTCAAAACGACACGGGTTGCGCGTGTCATCTCCCGAGGTTTTCTCAGCCGTCGGAGTCCGCCTCCGCTGCGCGGCACAACGAAGGCGGGCGAGCAAGGGAGACGGCTGTGCCGCTCCCCCGCCCGCCCGCCCGCCTTCGCGGGGTACGGTGCTGGTGTCGCTTAGCCGTTGGCCGCCGCGTCGATCGTGATGCTGTTCAAGCCGCCGTCAGCGACGCCCCAGGAGTCAAGAATCGTGTCGTAACTGCCGTCGTCGATCATCGACTGGAGGGCAGCCTGTACGGCTTCGGCCATGCCCGTGCCCTTGGCCGTTGCGATTCCGTAGGGTGCTTCATCGAACGTCTTGCCCGCCGGGATGAGCTTGCCCTTGGTTTGCGCGATGGCGTAGAGCGCAACCGGCGAGTCAGCGGTCCAGGCGTCGGCCTGGCCGAGCACGACGGCGTTCACCGCGGCATCCTGAGTGTCGAAACGCACCTTCTCGATCGCCGCCTGCCCGGCGGCGACGCAGGCGTCACTCTTAGCAGGGATCTCCTCGGTGTCCTGCACCGTGTTCGACTGCACAGCAACCTTCAGACCGCAGGCGTTGTTCGGGTCGACATCAGTGCCATCTTGCGAAGCCCATTGGATTCCGGCCGTGTAGTGGTTGACGAAGGAGACGACCTTCTCACGCTCGACGGTGTCGGTGAACGAGGACATGCCCATGTCGAGTTGGCCTCCGACAATGCTGGGGATGATGCTGTCGAAGAGTGCAACTTTGTATTCGGTGGTCAGACCGAGCTTGCCGGCGATGCCCTCTGCGAGCTCGATGCCCCACCCGGTTGGATTGCCGTCGGCGTCCTTGTACTCGTTCGGGGCCGACTGCGCGTCGGTGCCGATGCGCAGAACGCCGGCCTTGGCGATCGAAGCAGGAAGCAGCGCGACGGCTGCCGAGTCCACCTCGGTGGCCGCGGAGTTGGTGCCGCTTTCGGCGGCCGGTGCGGAGTTGTCAACGCATCCGGTCAAGACAAGGGCCGCCGTGGCTGCCAGTACCGGAAGCATGAGTCGAACGCGCATAGTCATTCCTCTTTCGCTGTGTGTATCGCGCGCCGCTGCCAGAGCGGTCGCGGGCCGATTGTTCACTCGTGCCACATCGGCCTTGCATCGTTGCATTCTGCACACTGTATAGGTACAGAGGCTCCCGCCCGAAATGACCGGCGGCACGCGAAGACGGCACCCGCGAATCGCGGGTGCCGTCGTGCACAGGCGGGCCGGTGCGGTGTTTGTGCAGGAGCGCTGGTCAGCCCGCGAGCGCCTGGGCTGCGAGCACATCGGCAGCCACCAGTTCGGCGATCTGCACGGCATTCAGGGCCGCGCCCTTGCGCAGGTTGTCGTTGCTGATGAACAAGGCGATACCCCGGCCATCCGGTGCGCCCTCGTCCTGACGGATGCGACCGACAAAGCTGTCGTCCTGGCCGGCGGCTTCGAGCGGGGTCGGGATGTCGGTGAGCGTGACGCCCGGCGCATCCGTCAACAGTTCGGTGGCGCGTGCCGCGGAAAGCGGACGCGCGAATTCGGCGTTGATCGACAGCGAGTGACCGGTGAAGACCGGAACGCGCACGCAGGTGCCGCTGACGCGCAGTTCGGGGAGTTCGAGGATCTTGCGCGACTCGTTGCGCAGCTTCTTCTCTTCGTCGGTCTCGTTGGAGCCGTCGTCGACGATGGAGCCGGCCATCGGGATCACGTCGAACGCGATCGGGCGCGCGTAGATGGTGGGGGTCGGCAGAGTGACGGCCGTGCCGCTGTGCACGAGCTGTAGCAGGTTCTCGTCTTCAACAGCGACGCGCACCTGGGTGGCGAGTTCCTGGGCGCCGACGAGGCCGCTCCCGGAGACAGCCTGGTAGGTGCTCACGGTGAGGCGTTCGAGGCCTGCCTCATCGTGCAGCACCTTGAGCACGGGCATGGCGGCCATCGTGGTGCAGTTCGGGTTCGCGATGATTCCCTTGACGGCCTGCTTGATAGCCTCTGGGTTGACCTCGCTGACGACCAGGGGAACCTCGGGGTCCATCCGCCAGCCCGACGAATTGTCGATCACCGTGACGCCGGCCGCGGCGAACCGGGGCGCCTGCGCCTTGGAGAGTGTGGCGCCGGCGGAGAAGATGGCGATGTCGAGCCCGATCGGGTCGGCCGTCGCGGAATCCTCGACGACGATCTGCTCGCTCTTCCAGGGCAGAACCTTGCCGGCCGAGCGAGCCGAGGCGAAGTAACGGATGCGGGCAACCGGAAAGTCGCGCTCTTCGAGCAGACGGCGCACGACGGCTCCGACCTGTCCGGTGGCTCCGACGACGCCGATGTTGATTCCTGCGGTGCTGGTCACTGTGCTTCCTTACGTGTCATTCGTCAGTCGTTTGCGGTGACTCTCGTCGCATCCGCGTTGGTAACTCCGGTAATTCTCGCAAATACACCCGGATTAGACCTGAATCAGGCACTTCGGAGCGAGATTACCGGAGTTAGCCACACACCCTGAGGAGGAGGAGGGGCGCTCTCTGGTGCGAGGGGCCGGCCTAGCGGCCGGTGCCGCCGTGCACCTCTGCGGCGGTGTCGGCGTCGAGGCCGAACGCCGTGTGCACGATGCGCAGCGCCGTGTTGACGCTGTCGGCACGGGTGACGACCGAGATGCGGATCTCGCTCGTGGAGATCATCTCAATGTTGATCCCGGCATCGGAGAGCGCTTCGAAGAGCTTCGCCGAGACACCCGAGTTGGTGCGCATTCCGGCGCCGACGAGCGCGAGCTTGCCGATCTGGTCGTCGTACTGCAGCGACTCGAAACCGGCCTGGTCCTTCTCGGCCTCAAGTGCCTGCATGACGCGGTGGCCGTCGTTCATCGGAACGGTGAAGGAGATATCGGTTCGACCCGTCACTGCCGACGACACGTTCTGCACGATCATGTCGACGTTGGCGTTCGTCTTGGCGACGATCTTGAAAATCTGAGCGGCCTTGCCCGGAATGTCGGGCACGCCCACAATCGTGATCTTGGCTTCGCTGAGGTCGGCTGCAACACCGGCAATCATCGGGTTTTCCACGACAGTCTCTTTTCTCTCTGACACGGTCTCATCGGTGCCGCCCGCGATCCCCGGGCGACCGGTGGCGCTATCGGGGTTGTAGACGATGGTGCCTTCGTTGTTGTTGAACGACGAACGAACGTGAAGCACCACGTTGTGGCGTCTGGCATATTCCACGGCGCGAATATATAGAACCTTGGCTCCGTTGGCCGCGAGCTCGAGCATCTCTTCGCTCGTGATCCGGTCAATTTTGCGGGCCAAGGGAACGACGCGGGGGTCCGAGGTGTACACGCCGTCGACATCCGTGTAGATCTCGCAGATGTCGGCGTTCAGCGCGGCAGCGAGGGCGACGGCCGTGGTGTCTGAGCCACCGCGGCCGAGGGTGGTGATGTCCTTGGTGTCACGGTTGAAGCCCTGGAAGCCGGCGACAATGACGATGGCGCCCTCGTCGAGAGCCTCGCGCAGGCGCACCGGCGTGACGTCGACGATGCGGGCTGAGCCGTGCTGTGCATCGGTGATCATGCCGGCCTGGCTGCCGGTGAATGAGCGGGCGTCGTGGCCCATGCTCTTGATCGCCATAGCGAGAAGCGCCATCGAGATGCGCTCTCCGGCGGTGAGCAGCATGTCGAGCTCACGCGGAGCAGGAATCGGCGTGACCTCGTGGGCGAGGTCAAGCAACTCGTCTGTCGTGTCGCCCATGGCGCTCACGGCGACGACCACATCGTGGCCGGCCTTTCGGGTCTCGACGATCCGCTTGGCGACGCGTCGGATGCCCTCGGCATCGGAGACGGACGACCCGCCGAACTTTTGCACGATCAAACTCACGTGGCACTCCTGAGGTTGGGATGTCCGAGCAGGGCTCGGACTTCAATCCTATGTGCTGGCATATTCCTTGAAAGCCATGTGACGAACGCCACGCGACGTCCAGAGGACGGAGGTTGCAGCAGGCCTTGCGAAGCCAGGTGCCGGCGGGGCGAACGCGAGAAAACGGGCGGGTGCCCGGCCTTGATCGGCCGGGCACCCGCCCGTTCAATTTGCGGGGAGCGTGTGGCTACGCGCGCCGCCGAACGCGGATCAGCAGAGCACCGCCGCCGAGCACGAGCAGCGCGGCCGGGATCAGCCAGCCGGCGAGATCAAAGCCGGTCTCGGCGAGCACTGCCGCCGGCTGCGCGGCAGGAGGTGCTGGCGGTGCCGGTGGCGCAGGCGGTTCGGGCGCAACCGGCGGAGCGGTCGGTGGTGTGGGCGGTTCGACCGGCGGCTTGGGCGGATCAGTCGGCGGCTTCGGCGGAGTGGTGGGCGGGTCAGTCGGCGGCTTCGGCGGATTGGTCGGCGGCTTCGGAGCCGCGACGGAGAACTCGATCGTTCCGGAGAAGACCTGATAGAACTCGCCTCCGTGCCCATACGGCTCACTCAACCAGCTCAGCGTGTAGGTTCCGGGCGTCGAAAAAACGAGTTCGCGAGAGTCGGAGCTGAGCGTGGCATGAGCCGCGGCGAGCGACTCCGCGCTCGGCGCGAGGATTTCACCGCCGAAGCCTCGGAGCGGGTTCACAACGGTCTCGCCAACGGTCACTGACCCGTACGTCACCCGCTGCTCATCCAGCGTCACATAGGCCGATTCATCGATCGACGAAATATCGCTGAGCGCAGCACCGGTGCCGGTGACCCATTCCAGCCTCAGGGCGCTGAGTCCATCCACGCTGGAGACCGGCGTTGACTCAAAACTCAGGTGGAGGAGCCCAGTGATACCGGCGAGCGGCTGCACATCGTGTACGTCGGTGTTGTCAAAGCTCAGCTCGGTGATGGCAGTCAGCGCCGCGAGCGGCGAGAGGTCGCTAACCTCGGTATCGTCAAACGACAGCCGCGTGAGGCCTGTCATCGCTGCAAGCGGCCCGAGATCGCTCACCCGGGTTCCATCGAGATTCAGATCCGTCATGTTGCTCAGGAGCGCAAGAGGTGAGAGATCGCTCACCTGCGTGCCATCGAGATTCAGTTCCGACAAGCTGCTCAGGAGTTTAAGAGGCGAGAGGTCGCTCACCTGCGTGCCTTCGAGGTCCAGCACGGAGAGGGCACTCAACGAGGCGAGAGGTGAAATGTCACTCAGCGGCGCATCGTTGACCATGAGCGTTGTGAGGTGCGAAAGCGTGCCAAACGGAGCGATATCGGTGACGAGCGCTCCGTCGAGGTAGAGAGTCGTCAGCGCCGGATGGGCGTTCAAGGGGGTGAAATCAACGATCTGGGAGCCGCGGAGTATGAGGGTATCGAGATGGGGCATGGCGGCCACATCGGGCAGAGCCGTCGTGGGAGCGTTGCCGATGTTCAGCCGGGTGAGGTTCGACAGACCATTGAGCGGGGTGAGATCGGTGATCGCCGGAAGTGGCGGGGACCAGTAAAGGTTGCGATAGATGTCCACCGTGGTCAGCGCGGTGAGTGTGGCCAACGGTGCGAGAGAGGTGATCTCGCCCTCAGATACGTTAAGCAACGTCAAGCTCGTCGCATGTTCAAGTCCGGTGAGATCCTTGACGCCGGAGCAGAAGATGCTCGTGACCGTTCCGATTTCTTCCACCGTGAGTGGGGACGTTCGCGGCCGAAACCAGTCCACCTGCGCGTTCAGACATGAGGCGAGAACCGCGTCGGGCACAGCCGCCGGAGTATCGACTGCGAATGCCGGGGTCGCGATACCCGCAACACCCAGCATTGTGGCGAGTGCAACTCCGAGCGCCCCAATCGTGGCTTGTCTTCTCGTGCGCACCGTGTTCCCCCTGCCGCAACCCCGGTTGCTGTTGATGTCAGTGTGCAGGCGAGCCGAGACTGATTCGACGCCGTGCACATACCGGGTCCAGTGAATCAGGCACGCCCGTGCGAAAAATAGGTACCTAGGTCGCTAGTTTTCTGGTCAGGAAGTCGCGCGTGCTCCTGGCTGTCGACACTCGCGGTCGCACGGAGGACGACGTACTACGCTCCGACGACCCGACGCCCCTCGAACGCACGGCCCAGGGTGACCTCGTCGGCATACTCAAGGTCTCCGCCGACGGGCAGGCCGGAAGCCAGGCGCGTGACCCGGATCTCCAGCGTGTTGAGCAGTCGCGACAGATAGGTCGCCGTCGCCTCGCCCTCCAAGTTGGGGTCGGTCGCGATGATGACCTCTTGAACCGTGCTGTCGGCCAGCCGCTGCATGAGCTGACGGATGCTGAGATCGTCGGGTCCGATGCCGTCGATGGGGCTGATCGCCCCGCCGAGCACGTGGTAGAGACCCCTGAACTCGCGGGTGCGCTCGATCGCCACGACGTCTTTGGCCTCTTCGACGACGCAGATCAGGGCCGGGTCACGGCGCGGGTCACGGCAGATGCTGCAGGTCTGCTGTTCTGACACGTTGCCGCAAATGTCGCAGAAGCGCACCTTTTCACGCACCTCGAGCAGCACGTTGGCCAGGCGCGTCACATCGAAGGTCTGCGTCTGCAGAATGTGGAACGCGATGCGCTGCGCTGACTTCGGACCGATGCCGGGCAGTCGGCCCAATTCGTCGATCAGTTCTTGAACAATGCCTTCGTACATGCGTTAGTCGCCTCGCGGTCGGGGTGCCGAGTTGTGCGGCTGTTCTTCAAGGAAGGTGGCGCCGAGAACTTCGCGCACCACTGATTCGCCGTAGCGCTGCTTCTCACCGAAGGCCGGTGCGGTGCTCGGTGCGGATGCGGCGGGGCGCTTGATCGGGACCGATGCGGTGACCGGAGGGCGCGGCGCCGAGTCGACAGCGGCGGCGACCGGAGCGGAAGCAACCGGAGCGACCTGCGGTCGGGCAATCGGCGGGATCGAAACCGGAGGAATCGAGGCAGACGTCGTCGAAGCCGGCCGCGACTCCGGCATGCTCGCCTCATCGGGTGCGACGAATCGGTCGGTCGGCGGCTCGGTCTCGGGCGGAACGTCGTCGTCGAAAGGCGGCGGCTCTTCATCGAAGGGCGGCTCGTCACTCGACGGTGCCGCCGCGGGGGCAGCCGCCTGAACGGTCGAAGCAGCCGACGCGGCTGGCACGGGCGCCACTGGTGCTGGCTGCCCCGGTGCCGACTCTTCCGGTGCCGACGATACTGACGCTACCGCGCTGTCCGATCCGGGAATCGCAACCGTCGCCCATCCCGTTGCCGACGACGCGGTGCTCGTCACCGGAGCCGGTGTCGCACGGGAGTCCGGAGTGCTCGCGGCAGAGGCACGAGGGACAGACGCGCTTGAGGTGGAAGTGGTCGGCACAGACCCAACCGGTGCGGCCGGAGGAGTCGCGCGAGTTGCGGCATCCGTTGCCGCAGCACCCGTCGGCGCAGCATTTGTCGGCGCTGCAGTTGTCGGCGCTGCACTCGGCGTTGCGGCCGACCCGCTGCTGCGCGTGGGCGGAGTGGCCCCCGCGGCGGTGTCGGCGCGCGCGATGAACTTCACCCGGAGCCCGAGCACCTCGATGATCGCGGCACGCAGGTAGTCGCTCACCCCGGTGTTCGTCGGCTGCTGCTGCTTGAAACTTGTGACGTCGCCCTCGCTCGGGAACGACAGCACCAGGATGTCGTCGCCGCGCAATTCGAGCACGGTCGCGGTGAGAATGATCAGCCACGCGCTCAGCTTGGCGGTCTTGACCTCGTCGAGAATCTCAGGCCAGGAATCTTTGATCTGCGCCACCGTGACGGGGCCGACCGGAAGAACACGCGCCTTGGCCGCGGGAGTGGGAGCGGCTTCGGCCGGAGCCGATTGCACTGCTGCGACCGGTGCCGCCGTCTTCGCGGCAGCCGGGTTAGAGGTCGGGGCTGGAGTCGTGACCGGCGCAGCAACGGGGGCCGCTGGTGCAGCAGCCGCCGGCGTTGCAGCTGGTGGCGCCGACGCAGCCGGAACCGACGCAACGGGAACCGCAGCGGAAGCCGGCGCGGAAGCGACCGGCGTCGCAGCACCCGCTGCAGAAGAAACAGCAGGCACAGCGCCGTCTCCGCCATCGACACCGATCCGTCGTTCGAGCCGCTCGACCCTGGCCAACGCGCCGCGGTTCGAATCGTCGCTCGCCGGAATCAGCGCGCGCGCGATCATCAGCTCAAGGTGCAGGCGCGGCGAAGTGGCCCCGCTCATCTCACTGAGTGCTGCGTTCAGGATATCGGCGGTGCGCGAGAGCTCGGCCGGGCCGAACTTCGACGCCTGCACAGCCATCCGGTCAAGCTCGTCTTGCGGAACTCCGCGCAGCACAGCCGCAGCAGCGGTCGCCGAGGTGGCGGCGACGATGATGAGGTCGCGCATCCGTTCAAGGAGGTCTTCAACAAAACGGCGCGGGTCTTGGCCGGTCTGAATCACCCGGTCGACGGCGTCGAACGCGGCCGACGAGTCGCGGGCGCCGATCGCGTCGACGGCGTCGTCAAGCAGCGACGCGTGGGTGTAGCCGAGCAGGGAGACCGCGCGCTCGTACTCGACCGAGTTGTCGTCGGAGCCGGCCATCAGCTGGTCGAGCAGCGACAGCGTGTCACGCGGTGAACCGCCGCCGGCCCGCACGACGAGGGGAAGCACGCCGGGGGCGACCTTCATTCCCTCGCTGTCGCAGAGCCCCTGCACGTATTCGAGCATCGGCGCCGGCGGCACCAGCCGGAACGGATAATGGTGGGTGCGCGAACGGATGGTGCCGATCACTTTGTCGGGCTCGGTCGTCGCGAAGATGAACTTCACGTGCTCCGGCGGCTCTTCAACGATCTTGAGCAGAGCGTTGAAGCCCTGCGGGGTGACCATGTGTGCCTCATCGAGGATGAAAATCTTGTAGCGGTCGCGGGCCGGTGCAAAAATCGCACGCTCTCGGATGTCGCGGGCGTCGTCGACACCGTTGTGGCTCGCCGCGTCGATCTCGACGACGTCGAGCGATCCGCTGCCGTCACGAGACAGCTCGACACAGCTCGGACACACGCCGCACGGAGTGTCGGTGGGACCCTCGGCACAATTCAGGCAGCGAGCCAGAATGCGGGCGGATGTCGTCTTGCCACAGCCGCGCGGGCCGCTGAACAGATAGGCATGATTCACCCGGTTCGTGCGCAGGGCCGTCATCAGCGGATCGGTCACCTGCGACTGTCCGATCATCTCGGAAAATGTCTCTGGCCGGTAACGGCGATACAGGGCTGTAACCACGAATCAATCGTAGTCGGAGCCGCTGACAAAGAACCCGGGAGCGGCCCCGACTCCAATTCGCTCGAGGCAACGGCGCCTTGATCCGATCCCCAGGAGACGCGTGAACGCGGATTCGCCCCGAACAGGTGTCAATAGAGGGGCGATTCACCCCCGGATTGGGGGATCAAAACGCCCTTCTACCGGGCTTTTGTGTCAGTGCTGAGGGGGACAGTTCCCTATCGTTAAAAGCTGATTCCCTTTCCACGTGATCGAACACGTCGCTTCCGGGGGCTTCGATACTAGGGGGAACTTTCGTGACCAACGCTCGTCCGCGCTCGCGCACTATGCCATTTGGCGCTCTCGCCACGGCCACACTTCTGGCTGCGGGGCTCGCGATTGTTCCTGCCCTCCCTGCGACGGCTGCTCCCCTTGCCGCATCCGTGGGCGATGCCACGCAACTGAACGCAGCCCTCCTCGCATCCGCGGACAACCCGACAGACATCACCCTGACCGCGAATATCACCACCGGCGGCATTGCGGTCCCCCCGACGGGCACCGTGACGCTGCGGCTCAACGGCAACACACTGACCGCCACCGGCGCCCAGGATCGCGCGGGCATTGCCGTTCCAGTCGGGGCACATCTGACCGTGGCTGGACCCACTGGCTCGTCGATCATCGCCACCGGCGGTTCGTACGGGGCCGGAATCGGCGGATCGAACGGCGAGAGCTCGGGCACGATCAATATTGAGAGCGGAACAGTGACCGCCACCGGCGGTCTCCGTGGTGCCGGTATCGGCGGGGGCCAGAACGGCGCCGGTGGATCGACAGCTATCAGCGGCGGCTCCATCAAGGCCGTGAGCACGAGCGTTGGCGCGGGAATCGGTGGCGGTCTCTATGGAGCCGCGGGCGCCATCGTCATCAGCGGAGGCACCGTCACCGCATCAGGTGCTCCCCTTAATGGGTCGGGAGTTCCCACCAACGATGGTGGCGCGGGGATCGGCACCGGCTTCACCGGACTCTCCTTTCCGAAGCAGTTTCTTACCGGCGGAAGCGTCACGATCACCGGCGGCGATATCAACGCCGCCGGAGGCTGGTACGGAGCAGGCATTGGCGGCGGCACCGGACTCACGCCGCTGACGATCGACATCACCGGCGGAACGGTCAGAGCCACCGGTTCCATGTATGCGGCGGCACTCGGCGGAAACAGCATGGACCCCGGGGCCACCACGACGATCGGCGCCGGGGCCGAGGTGTACGCAACGAGCCACGCACTCGGAACGGCAATCGGTGCAGGGAAGGATGCGCTGAACCAGGCGCCTCTTGCGACCCCGCTCGCGTTCGGGTCGTTGTCAAATGCCGGAACCCTGCGAATCCCCACCGACTCCTTGGCTATTCCGGCGGGAGTGCTTGTCACCAACACGGGCATTCTGCAAGGCGCCGGCACCATCTTGAACAGAGGCGTGCTCGTGACAAGCGGCACGATGCGGGGTGGCGGAGCAACCGGCAACCTGGGAATCATCCTGAATACCGGTAGCTACGAGCGCCCAGCCTCTCTGTCGCCTCTTCCCTCACTCACGTTCAATCGCAACGACGGTTCGACACCCGCCTCAATCATGCAGGTCTTCGCGTCAAGCCTTGACGTAGCGACTACTGATCCTCAGTCCGGACCGATCCTGAACGGGGTCATCCAGGCGCCGACGCGCACCGGCTACACCTTCAACGGATGGTTCACCGCCGCATCCGGCGGAACCCAGTGGGACCCGGCCACGGCCCTCGCAGGAACCACCACCGTCTATGCACAGTGGACGATTAACAACTACGCCGTGACGTTCGACCACCACAACGGCGCCCCCGACACCAGCACCACCGCCGACCACGGCACGACACTCAGTGCACCGCCGGTCCCGACGCGCGCCGACTACACCTTCAACGGCTGGTTCACCGCAGCCACCGACGGCACCAAGTGGAACTTCGCCACCGACACCATCACCGGCGCCACCACCCTGCACGCACAGTGGACCATCAACACCTACACCGTGACCTTCAACAGCCACGACGGCTCCCCCATCACCGACGGAACAGCAACCCACAACGGACTCGTCATCGAGCCGACCACTCCCCCGACCCGCACGGGCTACACCTTCGACGGCTGGTTCACCGCAGCCACCGACGGCACCAAGTGGAACTTCACCACCGACACCATCACCGGCGCCACCACCCTCCACGCACAGTGGACCATCAACACCTACACCGTGACCTTCAACAGCCACGACGGCTCCCCCATCAGCGACGGAACAGCAACCCACAACGGACTCGTCATCGAGCCGACCACTGCCCCCACCCGCACCGGCTACACCTTCAACGGCTGGTTCACCCAGGCCACCGACGGAACCGCGTGGAACTTCGCCACCGACACCATCACCGGCGCCACCACCCTGCACGCACAGTGGACCATCAACACCTACACCGTGACCTTCAACAGTCAGGGCGGTTCCCCCGTCGCCGACGGAACAGCCACCCACAACGGGCTCGTCCTCCAGCCGACCACTGCCCCCACCCGCACCGGCTACACCTTCAACGGCTGGTTCACCCAGGCCACCGACGGAACCGCGTGGAACTTCGCCACCGACACCATCACCGGCGCCACCACCCTCCACGCACAGTGGACCATCAACACCTACACCGTGACCTTCAACAGCCAAAAGGGCACCGCTGTTGCCAACGGAACAGCCACCTACAACGGGCTCGTCGGAGAGCCGGCCGCTGCGCCCACCCGCACCGGTTACACCTTCAACGGCTGGACCACCACCGCCGACGGCGGAACCCCCTGGGTCTTCGACACCAACCGCGTCACCGGTCCAACCACCATCTACGCCACGTGGACGGCCAAACCCGTCGTTCCGGTCACCGTCACGATGACCTTCGACGCCAAGGGCGGCAGCGCGGTGAAGCCGATCACGGCACCGAAGGGCACGCCGTTCACCGCGCCGAAGGCTCCGACCCGCACCGGATACACCTTTAAGGGCTGGTTCACCGATGCCGCCACCACGAAGGCCTGGGCCTGGAAGACTCCCGCGACCGCCAACCTCAAGGTCGACGCCAAATGGACGAGGAACGCGGCGACCGCCCCGACCGTGCAGCGCGTCGCCGGTGAAGACCGCTACGCGACGTCAATCGCAGTCTCCCAGCTCGGTTACCCGAAGACGGCGCCCGTCGTCTATGTGGCGACTGGCTTGAGTTTTCCCGACGCGCTGGCTGCGGCCCCCGCGGCCGCCAAGCTGGGCGGACCCCTGTTGCTCACGAGCATCGACAACGTGCCGGAGACCGTCAAAGCCGAGATCAAGCGTCTGAAGCCCGCGCGCATCGTTGTTGTCGGTGGCACGGCAGTCATCAGCGACGCCGTGCTGAAGGAACTCACGGCATTGCAGAAGAACACGGTGCGACTCTGGGGTGCCGACCGCTTCCAGACGGCGAACGCGATCATCGCGGATGCCTTCCCCGGCACGGTTTCCGAGAGCTGGCTCGTCACCGGGACGAACTTCCCTGACGCGCTCTCCGCGGCCGCCGTCGCAGGCAGCCGCAAGGTGCCCGTCATGCTGATCGACGGGGCGCAGACCAGCGTCGACAAGGCCACGAAGAACCTGTTCAGCAAGCTCAAGCCCGCGAAGATCACGATCGCCGGCGGCCCTGCCGCGGTGAGCCCCGGCATCGAGACGTCGTTGAAGTCTGGCCACACGGTCTCCCGCTTGGCCGGGGCCGATCGCTACTCCACGAGCCTGGCCATCAACGCGAACAGCTTCACCAACCCGAAGACCGTCTACCTGGCCACCGGCAGCGGCTTCGCAGACGCTCTCGCCGGCGCCGCGGTTGCCGGGGCGACGAATGGTCCGCTCTACGTGATTCCGAACACGTGCGTTCCCAGCGAGATCCTCGCCAAGATCACCGCATGGGGAAGCACCAAGGTCGTCGTCATCGGTGGCACCGCTGCGCTGACCAGCGGCGTCGAAAACCTGGTGCCCTGCGCGTAACGCATTAGCGGCGTGACACCCGCATCAGACAACCGCAGAGAAGGGGGCGGATGCCGGCACACCGGCATCCGCCCCCTTCTCTATCCCCGCGTGCCCTCCCACGCCCGTCGCCGTGACGTAAGGGAGGAGTTTTCGCAACACACCGAGCAAACCAGACGGTTTCACACGGCGTGTCGCAGATTCTCCTCCTTTGCGTGCCGGCGGAGGCGGGTGCGGATGCGCGCGTGGATGCGACTGCGCGAACGGATGCGACGAGCCGCGCTATGAAACGGATTGGGGCGAGTTCGGCGCGAGCGACGGCACCGGCAGCCCGAACACCTCATGCAATGCGAGCCGTGCCGCGTGATATCCGCCCATGCCGTGCACGCCGGGCCCGGGCGGGGTCGCGGCCGAGCAGAGATACAGCCCAGGAGCCGCTCGCCACGGCCGGCTCGACAGCACCGGGCGCGCCAGCAACTGCCTGAAATCTGCGGAACCGGTCGCAATATCACCACCGATGAAGTTCGCATCCGCTTGCTCCAGCTCGGTCGCCGGCGTCGCGCGGGAGGCCAGGATGACGTCGCGAAAGCCCGGCGCGAACCGCTCGATCTGCGCCGTGATCGGCTCGGTCATGTCGCGGTCCGACCCCGCCGGAACGTGCGCGTATGCCCACAGGGTGTGCATTCCGGCCGGCGCGCGCGTCACATCGAACAGGCTCGGCTGCGACACGAGCACGTAGGGCGACCGTGCATATTTGCCCTGCGCCACAGCCGCCTCAGCCGCCGCCACCTCGGCATACCGCCCGCCGACGTGCACGGTTGGGGCCCGGCGCAGATCAGCGCTCGCCCACGGCACCGGCGCCGACAGCGCAAAATCAACTTTCGAGGCTGCGTTGCCCATGCGAAACCGCCCGAGCGCCCGCCGGTACGACGGCGTGAGTCGCTCCCCCGCCAACAGCGCGAGCTGCCGGGCCGAGGTGTCGAAGAACACCGCGCGTGCGGCGGGCAACTCGGCGAGCGAGCCGATGCGGTGGCCGGTCTCGATCACACCCCCGTGGGCCTCGATGTCGGACACCATCGCATCCGTGATCACCTGCGACCCGCCCACCGGAATCGGCCAGCCGACGCTGTGCGCGAGCGTGGCCAACATGAGGCCGGCCGCGGCCGTGCCGAGCGACGGCAGCCGCCCGATCGAGTGCGCGTAGACACCCGCGAGCATGGCCGGCGCCACGTCGCCGCGAAAGCGCAGGCCGGCCAGTGGCGAACCCTGCTCGAGGGCGCGCAGGCCGAAGCCGAGTGCGGTGAGCGGATGCCGCGGCACCGGCAACATCGGCGACGTCACGAACTCAGCGACCCGCTGACCGTTGTCGACGAGAGGTTTCAGCAGGCGCGACCAGGCGGCGCCGTCGCGGCCGAGCCCGTCACTGGTGCGACCCAGGTCGCGCCAGGCGATTCCGGCCCGGCCGTTGTCGAGAGCGTGCCCATAGGAGATCTCCGGTGTGACGAACGCAGTGCGCTCGGTGATTGCGAAGTGTTGGAAGAAGGGCGAGGCGAACGCCATGGCGTGCACGGCCGAGCCCCAGTCATGCCGAAACCCTGGCTCGGTCAGCTCGAGCGTTCGGACGCCTCCACCAATGGTGTCTTCGGCCTCATAGACGCGCACTGAGAGTCCGGCGCGGGCAAGCACAACGGCGGCGGCAAGGCCGTTCGGGCCGCTGCCGACAATGTTTGCGTCGATCACGGAGCCACCTTCGTCTCGTTGCGTTCGGCTCATCTGCACAGCCATACCGTCAGCTTAGGGTGAGCGGTCTCGCAGCGGTCTCGCCGCGCACGAGTTCTGCGCGCGCCGGCCATCCGGCGATTGAGCTTGTCGAAAACACGTGACCCGATCTCGAGACCGGCCCACCGAGTTTCAAGCTCAACCTCCTCCTTTACGTCACACCCGAGACAGATTTTGGGCGCTGCTACGTGGTCGGGCAGGCGGCGGAAGGCCCGCAGCAATGCACATGAGGGGCGGATGCCGGTGGTGCCGGCATCCGCCCCCCTTCTGGTGCGGTTCTCTTATGCGGGCGTCACTCCGCTACTGGGTTACTCGCAGGGCGTCAACTTTTCAACAGCGCTGGTCAGCGCGGCGGTACCGCCGACGACGATGACCTTCGTGGTTTCCCAGGCGGTGATCTTTGTGAGGATTTTGCTGGGCACGCAGTTGTTCGGAATCACGTAGAGCGGGCTGCTCGTCGCCCCGGCAACCGCGGCACCGGCGAGGGCGTCGGCGAAGACAGCGCCGGTGGCGAGGTAGACGGTCTTCGGATTGCTGAAGCTGTTCGCGTTGATCGCCAAGCTCGTGCCGTAGCGGTCGGGTCCGCCGAGGCGGGCGAGCGTGTAGCCAGACTTCAACGAGGCCTCGATGCCGGGGCTCACCGCGGCCGGGCCGCCGGCGATCGTGATCTTCGAAGGCTTGAGCTTGCCCAGCAGGTTCTTCGTTGCCGTGTCGACGCTGCTCTGTGCCCCGTCGACCAGCACGACGGGCACCTTGCGGCTGCCCGCGACGGCGGCGGCCGAGAGTGCGTCAGGGAAGTTTGTCCCGGTGACAAGCCAAGCCTCCGAAACCGTGCCGGGGAAGGCATCCGTGACGATCATTTTTGCCGTCTCGTACCGGTCGGCACCTCCCAATCGCACTGTGTTCAGCTGCAATGCCTTGAGCTGCTTGAGCACGGCATCGCTGATGACGGCTGTGCCGCCAACCACGACGATGCGCGAAGGCTTCAAACGCTTGATCTCAGCTGTGACGTTCGCCGGCAGTGCGTCGATGGTCGTCAGCAACAGGGGCCCGCCGAGCTTGGCGGCTGCCGGAGCGGCAGCCAGCGCGTCGGGAAAGTTCGCGCCGGTCGCCACGTAGACGATGGGCGCCGTCTTCGGGTAACTGGCCTTGGAGAGGGCGACCGCAGTGGCATAGCGGTCATCACCGGAGATGCGCTTCACGGTCGGGGCAGTCGCCGCGTTCTTCGTCCAGCCGGCGTAGAGCTTCACGTTGCCGTTGGCCGGAGTCGACCACACCCACTTCTTCGACGCATCGGAATTGGTGAACCAGCCCTTAAACGCGTACCCGGTGCGGGTCGGATCTTTCGGAGCGGTGAACTTCTTACCCTTCTGCGCGGTGATCGCCTTGACGGCGCTGCCGCCCTGAGCGTTGAAGGTCACGGTGTAGGTGGAGGGAACGTCGGGGTTGGTGGTCGTACCCGCCGTCGTCGTACCCGGAGTCGTCGTACCCGGAGTCGTCGTACCCGGAGTCGTCGTACCCGCCGTCGTCGTACCCGGAGTCGTCGTACCCGGCGTCGTCGTACCCGCAGTCGTCGTACCCGGCGTCGTCGTACCCGCAGTCGTCGTACCCGCCGTCGTCGTACCCGCCGTCGTCGTACCCGCAGTCGTCGTACCCGGAGTCGTCGTACCCGGCGTCGTCGTACCCGCAGTCGTCGTACCCGCAGTCGTCGTACCCGGCGTCGTCGTACCCGCAGTCGTCGTACCCGCAGTCGTCGTACCCGGCGTCGTCGTACCCGCAGTCGTCGTACCCGCCGTCGTCGTACCCGGAGTCGTCGTACCCGGCGTCGTCGTACCCGGCGTCGTCGTACCCGCAGTCGTCGTACCCGGCGTCGTGGTACCCGGCGTCGTCGTACCCGCCGTCGTCGTACCCGGCGTCGTGGTACCCGCAACCGCAACTGTGAAGTTCACCGAAGCCGTCGTCACCTTGAGGCCCGCCGTCTGGGTGACCGTGGCCGTGTAGCTGCCCACCGGAAGTGCGGTGAAGGTCACCGTCCAGGTTCCGTCAGCGGCAGCCGTTGCGGTCTGCGTCTGGCCGCCGGCCACCACCGAGATCGTGGCTCCGGCTTCACCGGTTCCCGTCACTGTGACCGGGGTCGTGCCCGCAGCATCCGCCACAGTGAAGCTGGCATTGTTCGCCGGGCTCGTGATCGCGACCGCTGTGGCAGCTGCGCGAACCGTCGCCGAGGCGAGGTTCACCTGAGCGAGCGGTGTGCCCAGAACCGGCAGGAGTGAGACAACGAGTGCTCGCTCGGTGAATGAACCAGCAGAGACTGCACCGGCCTTCGTGAAGGTTCCGTCAGTCTCCTGCACGTTGGCCTTCAGCGACACCACTCCGTTGACCGCATCGAGCAGCGGTTCGAGGGCAGTGGTCGCGATGAGCACGGAAGGCTGGAACAGTCCATCGCCGACACCCACGCCGGTGATCGCGTTCTTCAACGGAGTCACGATGGCGGGCAGGAGGGTGCCTGTAACCGTGCCGAGAATAGGCGCTACAAGTGCGCCAACGGGAATTCCCAGCAGCGCTGCCTTGACGTCAATCCCTGATCCCGGAACCGTGCCGGCGATGAATTGGCCGACGGTGCCGTTGATCGTCACATCGACATCTGCGACATCGAGAACAATTGCCCTGACCTTGGCGGTCAGCTTGACTGTCAACGTCGCGTTGTTGATCGTGTTGTTGACCGTGGTCACCAGCAGCGCGGGAATCTGGTTCAGCACGCTGTTGATGGAGCTGTTCAAGGCGGTGCGGACAACCACTCCCGAGAGCAGTTCGGTGTTCGGATCGAGATCATTCAGCGTGTGGTCGGCATGGCCGTGAAGTGCGGCGAGATCGATCGTGATCTCACCGGTGGCGAGGTTGATCGTCGTGATTCCGTCGGTACTGACCAAAGGCGCCTGAGTGATTGCGCTCAACGCGGTGCTTAAGTCCACCGTCAGTCCGGCGGTCAAGCCAACATTGTTCACGGTCAGAAGTCCGAGCCCAGCCGTGTTGACGGCGGTTGTGAGCGGCCCAACCACATCGGTGGAAATACCGCTCAGCGTCGAACCGAGAGCCCCAGTGGGCCCTGCCAGGGCATTCACAGTGGTCGACAGCGTGCCTAGCGTGGTGTCCAGGCCGGCTGTGAGTGCAGCAAGCGTGGGGCTCTTGAGAACGACCTTGCCGCCCGCAATCTGATAGTCGCCGGTTGCGAGAGCACCCGGGGTCTGGCTTGCAGTTGCCGAGATCGCGCCGAGCTCGACACGCAGCTCAGAGATGAGTTGCGCAGTGAGCGGGTCGAGGCCCGCGACCGAAAGCAACTGGGTTGCATCCACGAACATGGTGTCGGTCGATCCGCTCGGGCCCGCGGCTATCGCACCGTCAGAACCGATGGCGCCGGATGAGGCGAAGCTCGCGCCATTCGCATCGACCGACGACGCATACTGACCGAGGGCACCGACCCCGATCACAGGGTTGGCGCCGAACAGCTTGATGCCGCTGCCGAGATCTACGTTGAGCGCGCTCAATACGGCCAGCGACAGCGGGCTCGTCGACGCCGCCGGTGAGGAAGGGTTGCCCGAGTATGCGGGTGCCAGCGAGGCCACGCCATCGAGATTGATGACTCCGCCGCCGCTGAGGATTCGCCCCTCGGCCTCAGATTTGTCTCCTGGCGCGGCGAAGGCCGGCGCAGAGAGTCCGGCGAAAGCCAGACTTCCCACGACAGCGAGCGTCACCCCCGTCATCAATAGTGGTCGTTTCCGTGGTCGCATCATCAGCAGGCCTTCCCCAAAGTGAATGCCCCGCGAATCGCAGAGTATGAGCAAAGAGACTCTGCTCGACGCGCGGCGGGCCACCCGAATGGCCCACTTCGACGCTATTGGCGCGGACTGCTGGAGATCGTGCTGGGAGCTACCCCTTAACTACTGATGTATTCAGTGGGAGCCGTCTGGGTACTACTGGTGCGCGGACTCGCGCCGGGCATCCGCCGCACCCACGGCATCCGCGGAAGTACTCTGCTCGACACAAAATGTTCGATCTTCGCGTAGGTCGTGTCGCGCACGAAGATTCCGTCGGCCGCCATCATCGAGAGCGAGAACAGCGGAATCCCCATCAGGATGCCGATGCCGGCATGCATCCCGACGATCACGATCAGAGCGATCGCCCTGGTCCACCGCTGAAGAAGCATGAAGGCGAAGAAGATCTGGATGAAGACCGCCACGTAGGTCACGATGTTCACGGCCAGACTGTTCGTCACGACCAGGTCGCTGAGCGCCGGCCACGGCGAAAGCGACTCAAGCTGCAGCGGGTAATACACCGCAGTGCCGTCTTGCCACCACGAGCCCGGCACCTTTGACAGCCCGGCAACGCCGTAGATGATGAAGATCTGCAGCGCGACGGCAACAATCGCCAGGTTATGCACGACGTTCGAGTACACCGGCGAGATCAGCGGGCGCCAGCCGGGCGCACGCGGGCGACGGATGCCTCTGTGCACGCGGCGAGCGCGCCGACGGGCATCCATCGACCAGTGCGCCGACAGATCGGTCAAGCAGAAATAGAGCAACAGGATGCGGAACGCGTTGTCCGTCTGGTCGGCGGCGACCGGGTTCGTCGAGACGAGGGAGATCATCAGAAAGAGCACGGTGATGGCGGCGATGCGCGCATGCCAGCCCACCAGGAGCGCCAGCCCGGCGAGACCGAGCAGAAGAAACTTGAGAGTGAACAGCCAGGCCGGGTCTGCGGTGCTGTAGAACACGAACGGAAAAGCCCAGGTGGTCTGGTGGCTGATCGGTTGCGTCCAGCTCGAGCCGGGTCCCCAGAGAAACCCGCTCACGCCCAGATTTGCACCGACGAAGACAACGACAACGATGCCGTAGATGATGCGCGCCAGCGATGCCCCATACGTCGCGCGTTTGGCATCCATCAGCCAGGACTCACCGCTCTGCAGCAGTCTGACGCCCCGCTGCCACGCCGCGTGCAGCGGGTTCTTGGCCGGGGTGTTCAGGGGGCTCGCCACCGGAGTGTTCACTGGGGCGCTCACGAGACGACTGCCTTGCCATACATCGACACGATGACGCTCTCATCGAGCCCTGGCACCTCAAGGGGAGACCGCCACCCCTCGATGAAATAGGCCGGTTGCGTGGTTGCCGTCGGGTCGTGACGCTGGGCAAAGGGAATTACTGGTGTTGTCACCACTTTGACCTGCACGCCGGTGATCTCGTTTCCCCAGCGCGCCCGGGCGATGGCGGTCGCAAGCCCTGTGACGGTCTGCTCGTATTCGACGTATTGCGTGACGTTGACGTCAGAATCCACCTTCATGCCGCTCAGCAGGGCGATCTTGACCCGGTCCAGCCATCCGTCACCATAAAAGTCGCCCCCGACCAGCTCTCGAACGTCAGGGTTGAGCTGGAGGAACGCGGCGTGAAAGCGGTCACCCAGGATGTAGTTACTCAAGTACATGCGCGACGGCACCGGGTTGTGCAGGATTGCCGCGGCATTGTCATGCGCGGTAATGCTGAACCACTCAGACTCTGTGTCCTCTCCACCGTCAACGCCGGGCAGCAGACCGCGCACCTCCAGGCTCACATTGGATGCGGCCGGGTTGGGGGCAAAGACCGCCCACCCCTGGATGAACACCGGCGTCATATACGCCGTCAGCACGTTCTGTCCGATCAGCGCGCGAATCGCATTCGGCGCCGAGTTCCAGGCAAAAGTCATCACAAAGTGTCCGCCGAGCACCAGCACCAGTGCACAGGCGAAAACCCTTGATGCCACCGTGCGTTGCGTGTTCGTGCTCATCGGCATCCTCCTGTCCATCCGCGCCTGACGACCCACAAGAACGCCCGAGATGATCAGCCCATTCTGGAATTCCCTGCACTAACCGAGCGACGACGTGCCGCGCGCCGGCCGAACTTCAGTAGTACTACTGAATTCCGCGCGCGGAGATGACAAATCAGTAGTCGTCCGGCGTCATTCGTCGCACCTTGCTCGCGGGCCCTCTGACAACACGCCATGATTGAGCAAAAGAAGGACAAAATGATCGATGAGTCGCACCAGTATCGGGAGCATCTGATGAGGGCCGTCGCGCGCCACGAAAGCAGAGGGTCCGCTCGGCGCAGAGAGATCGCGCAGATCGAGACCTTCCTGGCCGCCGGCACGGGCGTCGTTCTGGCCGCCCTCCCCGGTCTTGGCAAGAATTTCGTCGCAGAGCGCATCGCCGGCTCTCTGAGCGCGCTCGGTCACGACGTCACAATCGCACAATGCAACAGGCCGCCTGATCTGCGCATCCTGCGTGAGCCATCACCTCCGCACAGTGAGCGCCGCGCTGTATTGATCGTGGAGGATGCCCACCTCCTCGGCCTCGAAGATCTACAGGCGCTGGTCGAGGTGGCCACTGACCCAGCCCGCATTGTTCTCGTCACCCTCGACACGCATCCGGGCGACTGCGCCAGGGATAACACTCTTCAGACTCAACGACTTCTGACTTTGCTCTGGACTGACTACGGCCTCGAACGCATCGATCTCTCGGGCGTCGGGTTCGAAGAGTCGAAGGCGATCATCCACGAGGTCAGTGGCACACCCGGTCTCGACGTCGCACTGCGTGCGCGCATCGTGGATGACGCAGCCGGCAACCCGCTTCTGCTGCGCGAGCTGACGCGCGAGGTGATGAATCCGTCGAGCCGGTACGGTCGCGAACGCACCATCCCGGCACTTGGCCCGACCTCCATCTCTCCCCGCATCCTCGATCTCACCCGGCCCCAACTGGCCGATCTCAGCGCAGCGGAGGAGTACGCGCTGATCACAGTCGCCAAACTCGGCACTCTGCCCTACGTGCGGGCCGCCCGACTCGTCGGCCAGGCGCCACTTCGCACGCTGATTCGCCGTGGACTCGTGGCGCAGGACGCGCATGCGCCCGAAGCCATTTCGGCCAGCATCTTTTATGCCACGGCCGCAATGGGCGGCCAGACAACCGAAAACCCGTTCGAGACCGCACACACCGCAGAACTGCTAATACTGGCCGACTATCGGCAGGGCCACCGAATGACCGCGGCCGAATGCGTGCTTGTCGCGGCGTTCTGGGCCGCGAACCCTCAGATCGACCCGCTCGTCGAGCTCGAGGCCTCGGCCGCCGCATGTCTCCTCGCCCGTGCCGCGCGGTTGGCCAATATTTGGGACCTGCCGACCTACGCGAGGGTCTTCGCGGAGCACTCCCGAACCCTGGCTCCGAATGTGCTCGCCATGCTGCAGATCTCACGTTCACTGGCCGCGCAGGGCCGCAGGGACGACGCGCTGCAGGTCTTGGAGAACGATCAGCTGCCGCATACCGATGCGCAGGAAGACGAAGACGTGCTCGCCTGGTGGATGACGCTCCTCGCCTGGTGCAGCCCTCCCAACGACGTTGCGCTGGAGCGGGTTTTCGCGCAGGCAAGACGATGGGGGACCATCGACTCGGTGCTCGACGACTGGCGCCTTCTCCAACGGTCCGCTGCCCGGCTGAGCTCCTGTGACGCCGAACTGCGTGTCACCGCCTTGAAACGACTGGCAGCCAACCAGAAATCATCGCCGGCGACCCGGCTGCGGGCGGTCACGCAACTCCTTCCGATCTACGCCTACGCCGGTCGAGCCACAGAATTGACGCAAGCCATTCATAACGGACGGGCCTTGATGGTTGCCCTCTCACGCCCCAGGTCGGGGCAAAGAAAGCAGCATGGACACGATGCATGCGCCAGCTTCATCGCACTAGCCGGAATCTCCCGGGCACAGATTGGAATCGACCGGAGCCTCCTGGCCGCTGACCTAGATGCCTATGCGCTGCGGGCCGTCTGCTCCGGAAACGCGACAGAACTCGCCTTCGTGAATCTCGTCTCCGGATATCTCGCGCTCGACTCAAACGAACCCGCCCGCGCACTCGCCAACTTCGACCGCGCTGCAGAGCGGCTCTATCGGATGGCCCCGCCGATCTGGACGACCTGGGCTCGTCTGCTCCGAAGCCATGCGCTTGCCGCAGAGGGGCGTGTTCACGAGGCAGTAGCGCAAGCCGGCCAAGTCTCCCCCGCAGAAATCTCGATGTCGCCCCTGTTGAACTTCTGCTTCGCCCAATTCAACATTTGGATCAAGTTCTTTTGCGGCGACGCGGCCGCGGCGCGCGCGGATTCCCTCAGCCTCGCGGCCTCCGATCATGAACGCTCGCGTCTTCTCACTCTGCGGGTGCTCCACGGCGCTCTGGCGGTCGGTGAGTCGGCGCACCGGGTCGTGATGCTGCTCAACTCTCTCCCCGTGACCCACCCGGACGAGCACACCGACCTTCTCGCGACCCTCGAAGAACACCTGCGGGCTGAGGCCGCTGGCGACGGGTTCCGCCTGGACGCGGTGGGATTCAGCTTTCGCAAACTCGCGCTGGTCTGGGAGGCGTCTTTCGCATTCCGCGGAGCCCAAGCCGCCCACCTCGCACGCGGGCGCCCGCTCGAGGCCGCGGCGAGCACGGCACAAGCCGACGCCATCGACGCGGCCGCGATCGTCTCTGGCGCCATCTGGAACCCGCGCTCGTCGGCCGGCGAGAGGTCGACTGCCACGACGGCAGCCGGTGCGGCGGGCGATGCCCGTATCGCTCATGCTGCCGGCGGCGCCGGTACTGATGCCGGTGCTGCTGCCGGTGGCGCCGGTGGCACCGGTGGCGATTCGCACAGCGTGCTCGACAAGCGGATGCTCCTCACGCGGCGCGAACGCGAAGTCGCCCAGCTCGCCGGTAAGGGAATGAGCAATAGTGAAATCGCTGGGCGGCTGTTCATCAGTGTGCGCACCGTCGAATCGCATGTGCTTCAGGCGCGGGTGAAATTGGGTGCCGTCCGCCGAAGCGACCTGGGAATTCACCTTGCTGACAGTCAGTCGAGTAGTGGTGTGATAGCCAATTCACGCTCCGAAACCGATTCTCTCTTGCGGGAAATCGCCTAAGGCGTTGGCGTCCTTGGTGCCGGGCGAGCCGGTGCGCTGGCAGGTCGGCATCTCGGCGGCTCCCGAACCGGGAAACGTGACCCTCAGTGTCTCGGCCACGGGGAGCGACGCTCGAGACCTCGATCGAGGTCTCTGGCGAACGCTGGGATGCGGATTTCTGCGCTCCCGGCGGAATCACTCCAGCGGGTTAAGGCGGTCGCCCTCGGCGAGCCCGGCGCATCCATTCGCGGTGGTGCCGCCGACCAGGAGCGCTGGCTTGCGATTGTGCCCGGCCTCGGCGGAGATCCGGGTTCCGGTTCCGGTTCGGCCTCCGGTTCGAGTCGCGGGGCCGGCCACGACGCATCCGTCGCCCTGACCGGTGTCACCCTGGCCCTCCCGTTACTCGCCGCGGGCGGCTCGGTGCTCGCATCGTGGACCGACAGCGAACACGCACACAGTGACTTCACTGCGCTCACCGTTGAACAGCCGCAAAGTACCGCGGCGTGCGCGTTGAGCCCCGGGCTGCTCGGAGCGATGAGAGCCAACCCTATCTGCGCGGTCTCGTCTCTCGACTGAACGCGCGCGGGTCGCTGTACGCAAAGGAGGAAAATCGGCGACACTCCGCCTCAAACCGGCAGAAAGGCTCGGCGTGTCGCAGAATCTCCTCCTTTACGTCTTGACGTCGAGCAACCCAGGGTCGGGTTGGGCCGCGAACCCCCACACCCTCGCAGCGAAAGTTCTCCACCGAGACGGATGCTTGGCGACGGCATGCACCCGGCCAGAGGCAGGATGCTGCCATGCGGCCCATCCCGGAACCTCTCATTTGCTCACTTGGTCACGTTGCGACGACCGCTGAGTTCGCCCGGCGTGGGTATGAGGCCCGCGACATCCGCTTGGCGATACAGGCCGGAGTCATCCGACGTGCCTCGCGCGGCGTCTATCTCTGCCGTCATGCCGACGCCGATCAGCTCACGGCTGCCGCGGCCCACGCCCGCATCACCTGTTTGAGTGCTCTGCGCAGGGCGGGGGTGTGGGCTGGGCTCGACCAATCGCTCCATCTGCAGCTTCCCCCGAACTCGCACAGCGCGCGTCGCCCGGTTCGTGACAGAGACGACCGGTCCATCCACTATCACTGGGCGCCGGTGAAATTCGATCGTGCCCCGAGGAAGTCCTGGCTGGTCGACCCGATCGAAGCGGTCTGGCAGGCGATCCATTGCCTCGACGAGGAGCACGCGGTCGCGTGCCTCGAATCGGCGGTCCACGAAAAGTTTCTGACCGAACAGGAGGTGCGCCGCATCGGCGCGAATGCTCCCCGCCATCTGCAGCGCGGCATCCGGGAGATGGAATTCACCTCAGATTCCGGGCAAGAGACAATTGCGCGCCGCAGACTTCGACGGATCGGATTTCACGTCGTGGCCCAGGAGAAGATCTCGGGACTGCCCTACAGCGAAGACCTCGTCGTCGACGACTGCGTCGCCCTCGAGACCGACGGTAAGAAATGGCACGGACCGGAGCGCTTTGAGCCCGACCGCCAGCGAGACGTGGTTCTGGCGGGGTTCGGCCGGGTGTCTCTCCGGCTCACTCAGCGGATGATCCTGCACGAATGGCCTTCGACGCTTGCCGCGATTGAGCGCGCGGTCAGAGACGCGAAGCGAACGCGGTGACCATTTTCGCGCCCCGGTCTCGACGTCGTGACCCCGCGACATCCGCTGCCCACCCGCCACCTGCACGTAAAGGAGGAGAAATTGCAACACGCCATCTCAAACCGGCTGGGCCGACCCAGGGATTCCGGTCAGTGTCCTGTGGATGATTTTCTATGCTGCCATAGGTCGAAGCTCG
>NZ_BAABCN010000004.1:0-347919 GCF_039538945.1 Glaciibacter kafniensis
TCTGAAGCAACGCTTCTTCACCCGGGCGCAACGCCGGGCGATTATCGCCCGCGACGGCGGTTGCGTCGTCTTCGGCTGCACGTCACCGCCGGGCTGGGCCGAAATGCACCACGTGGTGCCCTGGTATCGCGGCGGTAAAACCAATATCAACAACGGGGTCGCGCTGTGTTGGTATCACCACTCCACCATCGACACCTCCGGTTGGTTGATCCGCATCCTCGACGGTGCCGTGCAGGTCAAGGCGCCACCCTGGATGGCCCCCAGCGGCGACTGGATACCCGCCCGCAAGCACCGCGCCCACACCACGCTCAGCCGCTGAGCGTCCGTCCGAGACCGCCTCGGTGGTCGAGGAGCGCGCGAGCCTGCGAGCACGCGTCTCGAGACCCCGCGAGCCGAACCCCAGACGCAACCGGCGATCCCGAGATCGACTCGCCGGGTCTCGAGCTGCGGGGCCGCTGCGCGGCATGGTGGTGAACGAATCTCACCATTTCGTTGGTCGAGGAGCGAGCGCCAGCGAGTGTCTCGAGACCTCGCGAGCCGACGTTCGAACTCAAGCCGAGTTCAAGGATCGGCTCGCGAGATCTCGAGACGCGGCCTCCTGCGTCGGCTGCTCCTCGATCAACGAAATGGTGCATATGCCTCATAGACGCGGCCGACTCCGTCGGGCACTCCTCGACCAACGGTGGGTGCGATCCCGAAATCGGGCCGCCCGGTCTCGAGCTTCCGGGCCGCTGCGCGGCGTGGTGGTGGACGAATATCACCATTTCGTTGGTCGAGGAGCGAGCGCCAGCGAGTGTCTCGAGACCTCGCGAGCCGACGTTCAAACGCAACCCAAGTCAAGAGATTGGCTCGCGAGATCTCGAGACGCGGCTCCAGGTCGTCGGGAGCGCGGTGAATGCGGCAGGCCAGGCGTTCGGGTCTTCGAACGAGATTGTGATGAGATGACTGCTGGCCAGACGGCCAACGTCATCCCACCGTTCCTCATGCACCAGCTCACGCAAGAAGCGACTATCGCTCATCACATGCCCCTTCCCCGCACCTCGCTACCGCCGCCGACCGACGTGCCGGATGCGACGGGTCACGAGCAGCGCGACTCCCCCGGCTCCGAGCAGCAGGGCAGCCAGCCCCGTCCACAACCCGGCCTCGACACCCGTCGATGCCAACGATGTGACCGGTGCGCCCGGTGCGCCCGGCGTTGTCGGCGTGACCGGGGGCGCCGTTGGAGGAGTGGTCGGCGTGACCGGCGTGACCGGCGACGTCGACACCGGGGTGTCCGTCGCGCAGGAACCGGCCGTGGCACAGCCGCCGCCGGTCGACGCCGCTGGAATGACGACGTTGGTCAGCGTGTGGTCGCCGGACGCCGCACCGGTGACGGTGACCGAATAGCTCACCGTCGTTGTGGCGCCGGCTGCGATCGGACCAGACCAGGTCAGCACGCCGTCGACGACCGTCGCGCCGTTCGACGCATCCGCGTTGTAGGTGGCGTCGTCGAGCACGTTCGAGAGGTCATCGGTGAAGGATGCCGGAGCGTCAGCCGTGTAGGCGGTCTGCCCGGTATTGCTCACAGTCACCGTGTAGCTGACGACCTGACCCGGTTTCGCCGACGCGACATCCGCAGCCTTCGACACCGTGAACGATGAAGCCTTCGCGACCGTGGAACACTCTGGGTTGGTCGACCCGATTGCACAGTTGCTCGTCACTGACGGCGGTGTCTGCACCGAGTTGAACAGCTGGTGGTCGCCGGTCGAGTCACCAGTGACACTCACCGAATAGGTGATCGTCTCTGTCGCACCGGAGGCCAGTGCGCCCGACCAGGACAGCAGGCCACCGGTCACCGACGCACCGTTCGACGCATCGTCGTTGTAGCTGGCGTCGTCGAGCACTCGCGAGAGGTTGTCAGTGAACGCGGCCGGGTTCGCGGCGGTGAAGTCGCCCTCGCCGGTGTTCTCGACCGTGACCGTGTACGTCACGGTGTTACCGGGCAGAACCGTTTCACTCGACTGGGTCTTGACGAGCTTCAACATCGGTCCGGGAACCTGCGTCGTGCAGGCGGAGTTCGTCGAACCGGTCGGGCAACCGCCGCCCATGTTCGGCGGGGTGACCACTGAGTTCACCAGTTTGCCGTCGCCCGTGTTCGGGCTGTTGACCGTCAGCGAGTAGCCGACCGTGATCGTCTCCCCGACAGCGAGGGCACCTGACCAGGCCAGCGTCGGAGCAGCATAGGTCGCCCCGCCGTCGGCGTCGTTGTTGTAGCTGGCGTCGTCGAGCACGTCCGACATGTCATCGGTGAAGCTCGCGGGCGCGGCGGCCGTGTAGTCAACGGCTCCCGTGTTCGTGACCGTCACCGTGTAGGCGACCGTTTCACCGGGGGTGACCGTTGTCGCATCCGTCGTCTTCGAAACCTGGAACGACGCGACCGGTGTCACCGTCGAGCAGAGCGGATCGGTCGAACCGGCGAGGCAGCTGCCTCCCGAGTTCGGCGGCGTCACCACGGCGTTGTGCAGCACGCTGTCACCCGTTCCCGGAGCACCGACGGTCACCGAGTAGGTGATCGTCTCGGACGCCCCGACGGCCAGCGGGCCAGACCAGGAGAGCACCGATCCGGTCACCGTGGCGCCATTCGTGGCGTCCCCGTTGTAGTTGGCGTCGTCAAGCACAGCGGCCAGGTTGTCGGTGAAGGATGCCGGGCCACCCGCCGGGTAGTCGACGGTTCCGGTGTTCGTCACCGTCACCGCGTAGGTGATCGTGGAGCTCGGAAAGGCCGACGTCGCCGAGGCGGTCTTGGCGACATCGAACGACTGCACCTGCGTGGTGGCCGTGCAGTCAGCGGCAGTCGCGCAGCCGCCGCCCGTGGTCGCATCCGGGAGTACCGCGTTGGTCAGCGTGCCATCGCCTGAGTTCGGCGCGTTCACGGTCACCGAGTAGGTGATCGTGACGGTCGCACCGACCGCCAGCGCACCCGACCACGACAGCACGTTCGTCGTCGTCGTGTCCACCGTGACACCCGCAGACGCATCACCGTTGTAGGTGGCGTCGTCGAGCACGGCAGACAGGTCATCCGTGAACGAGGCAGGGGCGGCGACCGTGTAGTCAGCCGTGCCGGTGTTCGCTACCGTCACCGTGTACGTCACGGTGCTCCCCGGGTGAATCGACGACGCCGAGGCCGTCTTGGCAGTGGTGAAGGAGCGCACGTTCGTCGTCACAGTGCACTCGGCGAGAGGATCACAGAGACCACCGATCGAGGCATCAGGCACGACCTCGTTCGTCAACACCTTGTTTCCGAGGTCGGGCGTGTTCACCGTCACCGAATACGTGACATCAACGGATGCGCCGACCGCGAGTTCGCCCGACCAGGTCAAGACCTTCGTCGTCGAGTTGACCGCCGCACCGGGCGAGGCATCACTGTTATAGGTGGCGTCATCGAGAACGGCAGAGAGATCGTCAAAGAACGAGGCCGGAGCAGCCACCGTGTACGCGGTCTGCCCGGTGTTGGTCACCGTCACCGTGTAGCTCACCGTCTCGCCGGGGGCGGCGACGCCGGCCGAAACCGCCTTCTCCGCGGTGAACGCCGACACCGTAGTGGTGGTCTCACAGACGCCCGCCGGGTCGCAGCCGCCGCCGCGGTTCGTCGGAACCACCGCGTTGGTCAGCAGCCCGTCACCGGTCGCCGCCCCGGTGACCGTCACCGAATAGGTCACGTCAACGGATGCGCCGACCGCCAGCGCACCGGCCCAGGTGAGGGTGTTGCCGCTGACAACTGCGCCATTCGTGGCACTGTTCGCGACGTAGCTGGCGTCATCGAGCACGGCCGACAGGTCGTCGGAGAACGAGGCGGGGGTATCCGTCGTGTAGTCGACAGCCCCGGTGTTCGTCACCGTGACCGTGTACTCCACGGTGTCGCCGGCGATCGCGGAGGGATCGGACACGGCCTTGGCGACCGTGTACGACTGGCCGGGAACGTGCGCCTCACAGTTGAGGTTGTTGCTGGCCACCCCACAGTCGCCGCCGGAGCCCGGCGGCGTCACCACGGTGTTCGCCAACTGCGAGTCTCCGGTGATCGGGTCGTTGACCGTCACCGAATAGGTGATCGTCACGGTCTCACCGATCAGAAGCGCGCCAGACCACGTCAACACCGGGTCGGTGAAGCCAGCGCCATTGTCGGCGTCGTTGTTGTAGGTGGCGTCGTCGAGAACCGCCGACAGGTCGTCGGTGAACGAGGCGGGATTGCCCGCCGTGTAGTCGACCTGCCCGGTGTTCGTCACGTCGATGGTGTACTCGACGGTATCGCCGGGGGTGACGGTCGTGGCCGTCGTCGACTTCAGCACGCTGAACGACTGCACCGGCGTCGCGGTCGTGCATTCGGCGGCAACCAGGCAGGTTCCACCGGCCGACGCGTCAGGCGTCACCGAATTCGAGAGCACGTGGCTCCCTGCCGTCGCGCCGTTCGCCGTCACCGAATAGGTGATGGTCTGCGTCGCACCGATGGCGAGGGCTCCCGACCAGGACAGCGTGGACGCGGTCACGGTGGCACCGTTTGTCGCGCTTCCGGCGTTATAGGTGGCGTCATCGAGCACACCGGTCAGATCATCGGTGAAGGATGCAGGAGCACCGACTGAGTAGGCGACCATTCCGGTGTTCGTCACGGTTACCGCGTAGGTGATGGTGCCGCCCGGCAGAACCGAGGTCGCCGAGGCGCTCTTCGCCACCGCGAACGACTGCACGGCCGTGGTGGTCGTGCAGTCGGCTGCGGTTGCACACCCACCGCCCACCGTGGCATCCGGGACCACCGTGTTGACCAGCACGCTGTCAGCCAGCACAGTGTTGCCCGAGTTCGGAGAATTCACCGTCACCGAGTAGGTGATCGTTTCGGTCGCACCGACCGCCAACGCTCCCGACCAAGAGAGGATGCCGGTGGCCGGGTCGACGGTCGCGCCGCCCGACGCGTCGTCATTAAAGGTCGCATCGTCGAGCACAGCCGACAGGTCGTCGGTGAACGCTGCTGGTTCGGTCGCCGTATAGTCCGCGGTGCCCGTGTTCGTCACGGTCACGTCATAGCTCACCGTCGAGCCGGGATGCACAGTGGCCGCCGAGGCCGCCTTGGCCACGGTGAAGGACCGCACAGTCGTCGTGACCGTGCAGGCCGAGGCCGGGTCGCACGCGCCGCCGGTCGCCGCGTCGGGAACGACCGTGTTGGTCAGCGCCTGGTCGCCGGCGGCCGGCGTCTTCAGCGTCACCGCATAGCTCACATCGACGGATGCGCCCACTGCGAGGGCACCAGACCAGTTGAGCGTGCTGCCGGTCAGGGTGGCGCCGTTCGTGGCACTGCCCACAACATACGTCGCGTCGTCCAGCACTTCGGAGAGGTCGTCGCTGAATGCCGCGGGGCTCCCGGCCGTGTAGGCCGCGGTGCCCGTGTTCGTCACGGTCACCGTGTAGGTCACCGTGCCGCCCAGAATCACGGACGCTCCGGACGCAGCCTTCGACACAGTGAAGGATGCGACGGGGGTGGTCGTCGCACACAGCCCGGGCAGGCAGGTTCCGCCGCGGGTCGTGGCCGCCACCGAGTTTTTCAACAGCTGGTCGCCGGCGACCGGGTTGTTCACTCTCACCGAGTAGCTGATGGTCTTCGTTTCGTCGACCGCGAGAGCACCGGACCAGTTGAGCGTGTTGCCCGTGACCGTGGCGCCGTTCGTGGCGCTGCCGGCGAGATAGCTGGCGTCATCGAGCACGCCGCTCAGGTCATCGCTGAACGAGGCGGGGGCATCCGTCGTGTAGTCCACGGCACCCGTGTTGGTGACCGTGACGGTGTACTCCACGGTGCCGCCGGCGACGACAGAGGTCTTCGAGGCCAGTTTCGACAGCGTGTACGACTGTCCGGGCACATGCACGACACAGTTCAGGTTGGCGCTGCCGGTCGGGCAGTCACCGCCGGATCCCGGTGGGGTGACGACGGTGTTCGCCAGTTTCGAGTTGCCGGTAGCTGGGTCATTGACTGTCACCGAATAGGTGATCGTGACCGATGCGCCCGCGGCGAGCGGGCCGGACCAACTCAGGATCCCCGAGGAGTAGCTGACGTCATGCCCGGCATCGTCGTCGGCGTCGCCGTTGTAGGTGGCGTCATCGAGTACGGCCGACAGATCGTCGCTGAACGAGGCCGGGTCGGCGGTCGTGTAGTCGACCTGGCCGGTGTTCGTGACGGTAATCGTGAACGGAATGACCTCGCCCGCAACGACGGCAGTGGCCGTTGTCGACTTCACCACGGCGAAGGAATTCACCGACGTGGTCGTGGCGCAGACGCCGGCGGGGTCGCACTGGCCGTTCGCGCCGGGAACGACGACGTTGCTGAGCACGCCATCGCCGCTGCGCGGATCGGTCACGGTCACCGTATAGGTGATCGTTTTCGTCTCGCCGACGGCGAGCGCACCCGACCAACTGAGTGTGTTCCCCGCCACTACTGCGCCGGGCGTGACGCTGCCGGCCACCACGGTGGCGTCATCGAGAACGCCACTGAGGTCATCCGTGAAGGTGGCCGGCTGAGACGTCGTGAACGCGACATTTCCGGTGTTCGTGACCGTCACCGTGTAGTCGACAGTGTCACCCGGGTGCGCGGAGGGCACGGATGCGTGCTTCGCGACAGTGTAGGAGGAGACAGCGACCGGGTAGTCCTCCACCTCGCCGCCGACCGCCGAGCCTTGCGGTGAAGGTGTCGCGACAGCGCCGTCGAAGAGCCGGAATCGGGCAAAGGTCGCCTGCACGGCCCCCTGGGCGGGCCAGGTCAGCGCGTAATTCGCGGTGCCGGAGTTCGCCGGCACGGCGAGCGTCTGCCGTTCACCGGGCTCGAACGTGCCGTTGCCATTGAGATCGATCCACCCGGCCAGCGTGGCCTCCGTGCCGGTGGTGTTCGTCGCCGTCACCGTCGCGAGCGTGGCCCGGCCGGGCCCAACGGTGAGGGCCGCGGCGAGGCCGTCTTCGTCGTTGACGGTCCCGTTCGTGTCGTCACCGTTGGCGCTGGCGGTCGGACGGCCGTTGGATTCCTCATCCCACTCGCTGCCGAGGGTGAGCCCCGACTTGAGGGAATGCACTGCCCCGCTGTTTTCCAGCAGGGTTCCGTAGGAGTCGGGGGCATCCCCGAAGTCCAGTGACAGACAACCCGTGACCATCTGAGGCAGACCGAATTGGCTCACGGATCCGGCGGGAAGCGGATAGCCGTGTCCGGCATAGCCGACCGCCGTCGTCGTCAGTGCCGGAGTCGCCCCCGACGGCGCATCGGGAGTCTTGATGACGGTCAGCGCTGCGACTCCGCGGGAGGCGATGTACATGCGTCCGTCTGGACCACGTTTGACCTGTCCACCCGACGTACCGATCCGACCGATCAGGGTTTCGCTGGCCTTGATGCTCGCCGCCGTCGCCGCGCCGGAGATCGTGTAACGGAACAGCCCACCGGTGTCGAAAATGCGGCTGAAATAGACGTAGTCGCCGCTGGGACTGAAGTCGGCCGAATAGCCGCGCCGCCCCTGACTGACGGCGCCGGCCCACTCTGCGGTCTGCGCGATGGCGCCGGTGGACGCATTGAACTCAAGGAGGCGCAGTTTCGCAACGCCTGTTGCCGTCGACACCGCTGGTGCCTGGTTGGTCGACGCCAACAGCTTCGTTCGGTCGGGGCTGAGGCTGAGTGTGCCATAGCCATTCATGTTGTTGCTCGGCAGCACACTTGTGACGACGGTTCCGGTGTAGCCGTTGCCATCAAACTTGTAGGCCAGAACGTTTGGCGAGTTATTCGTATAGGTCAGCACCCAGAATCCCGTGCCGTCGGCGTTGGGTATTGCTGTCAGCGCCTCGGAAGCCGTGTTCACTGCGCCGAGGGGCAGATTCTTCTGCGTGGCGACAACGGCCCCGTCCCCACCATCCAGTGCCATGTCCACCACCGAGTAGGTCAGGTTTCCGTTCGGGCCGGGCGGCCCGACATCGGTGCTGGTGGTGGCCACGACGTACTTGCCGGGCTGGAACATCAGGGGAAAGGCCGCAACGGTCTGCGTGGCCGAGGGATTCCCGAGCAACCCGGTGCCGTTGCTCATCGCGACGTCGTGACGGTTGAAGATGGACTCCCCATTTGCCCAGAACAGCAGCGAGCCGCTGGCGTCGGTGATGACCGTGGACCCTTCTGAGGTGTCCCCGGTCGCGACGAATGGCGTCGCCGTCGTGCCTGACACTCCGAAGTCGATACCCGCCGCAGTGCCGAAGCGCCAGAACCGCTCGGTCGCGCGCTGCTGGTCTGGCGTGCAGAGGGCGGCGGGCAGCGTCGCGCTCGCGTCGAGCACCTGGGCGGATGCCTCGGCCGGTAGGTCCGCTGCGGCCACCGATATTTCGGGGGTCGCCGCGGAGGCTGCGGATGCCGCGCCGGCCAGGCCGAACGAGGTGAAGGATGCGGCCAGCAGCGCGGCGATCGCGGTGACCGAGAGAACACGCATTCCGCTCTTCCGGTTCGGTCGCGTCGCCCTGCTCATGCGTGCACCCATACTGTAAAACCCCATCCGTCTACATCACACCGCGCCGTCTGCAGAGACGACCGCCCATGCACACGTGCATCGGCGGTCATCGTTCACACACAAACAGGGGGCGCATCTCAGGATGGCCCCAGTCAATCAAGCCTGAGTAGCCGGAGGTCTGCCAGCCGAGGGGGGCATTTTTCGCGAATATGGTTCTCGGTTTGGTACCGGCCTGGTCCTGGCAGACGGTGGCAGGCGCGAAGCGGGTGGTGCTATGAGGAGCCCGTCGCTCCGAGCAGCCCGAGCTGGTGTGCGCTGGACAGCGCCGCCATGCGGTCGTGCACGCCCAGCTTTGAATAGATGCTGGCCGCCTGCTTCTTGACCGTGTTCATCGAGACGGTCAACGCGGCGGCGATGGCCGCAAAAGAGTCGGTCTTGACGAGTTCGGCAAGCACCGCTTCCTCCCGCTTGGTGAGCACGATCAGCTGGGCCCGACGCGGATAAACCGGGCGCATCTGCGCGATGCGGACCTGGGCATCCGCCGTCAGCTCGATGTTCGATAGCTGCAGCAGTGCTTCGCGGTCCTCCGCCGGGATCAGTGCGTACGGCGCCAGGGTGCGCGCGTGCGTGGCGAGCGCGTGAGCACGGGTGAATGATTTCGCCGCAGCCGGATGCTCCCCCACGGCCAGCTGAGCCACCGCCGCGATCATCAGCAGGTCGATCTGATCGCGCAGTGTTGTCGCCGCATTCCAGATGCCGGCCGACGCGATCTTCTGCGCCCGCTCGTAGTTGCCCGCGATGAGCTGCAGCCGTGCACGCTGAACACCGAGCTGTTGAGCCGCACGTGACTGGTCGCCTCGTTCGGCATCGGTCAGTCGCTGACTCGCCTGGTTGAGCTCGCCCATCGCCAGCAGGAGATCAATCTGCGCTTTCTCGACAGCGCGATGCGCGTGTCCCCCACCGGCAAGAACCCGGGCATGCACGACAGTCAAGTGGCCCAGTCGAGCCAGCATTGCAATCGGCTCAGCGAAGAGCAGCGCGTGCCGGGCGTCCGCCTCTGCGATGAACGCCCACATCTCGAGCTCTTGGGCAGCATCGCCGGCAGCCAGAAGCTGGGCGGTCGCGGCCTCAGAGTCGAGTTCATCCAACGCGCGGTACGCCTGGGCGACTCGTGCGGGAACACCGATCAGGTAGTCAGTCACCGTTCCGTGCGTCTCGAAACCGTGATGCCGTCTGAGCCAACGCAGGGCGCCGGCTTCCTCGCCACCCAGCGCATGGATCAGGGCCAGCTGCGCGGCAGCATTGGAGGCGACGAGATCGTTGCCCTCCTCCCGCGCCACTTCGAAGGCATCGAACGAAAGTTGCGTGCACAGCTCGATGTCTCCCGCCAGCAACGCGGTCATCGCCCATTGAAAACGGAACCACGCCACCTGCTCTGAAGAGCCTCCGGCATCCGTTCCGCCGCGTCGCCGCGCAATTTCGAAATCAATTCCACGTGCCAGATCCATGGCTGAGTCGAGAAGACCCGCTGAGCGCCGAGAAATCACCTCGGCAACGGCAACCGCGCTGAGTTCAGCCATCGAATCGAACGCGCTCAGATCGGCGAGTTTTCCTTCGGCGGCGCTCAGGTAGCTGCGCAGGAGCGGTCGACCGTTGTCGTGCTCTGGATCGCTCGCGAACGTATCGGCCATCGTGGCGGCAACGTTGAGACTGGGGTATCTCAGAAGCACCGCGTCGGGCAATGACGAGAAAGCCGCGATCAAGGCGTTGGAATCGATCAACATCAGTTTGAACGCCTGCTCATAGACGACCTGGTTCAAAAACGCCCAGTCTTCCCCCGCCCGAGCGTGTGTCAGCGCTGCCCCGAGATCAACAGGATCCGTCGCGGCGTAGAACGTGGAAAGAAGACGGTGTGTTTCTGCCGCGGCAAGCGGACTACGAATTCCGAACTCATCGAGCAACACCGTGCGAATAACGGTGGGAATGCGCCACGTCGCGCCCGCACCAACGTCCGCACCAACCCGCTTGAGTAGCCCCAGCGCGTCGAACAGGTCAATCACGTCGTCGGGAGAACTCCACTCAGCGGGCGCCGACTCGGTTTCTGACTGACCTGCGGACGTGCCGAGCAGCATCGTGACGAGCGCTTCCGTGATCATTCGCGGGACCGCGAGCCGGAATGCGATGTCCGTCTCGGCTTCATTCACAACCTGCGGCATCACTAAGGTGCGCAAATAGCGTTCTGCCGACCCGAGAGAAAAGTGCTCGGATTCCGCCGAGGTGTCATCCAGAATCAGCCGCGTCAGCTGCAGCCACCCTCCGGTGAGATCGTGCAGTTCGCCGAGCTGCCGCGCGCTGAGAACGTGGCCCCGGGATGTCGCAAACTGCGACAATTCGTCGGCCGTCAGAGCGAGGTCGCGACCCGTTAGAACGTGCAGATCAACTCGTTGCTGTTCGGCCGCCGCTCGGATGGGGTGCGTAAAGCGGCTGCACACCACGAGGTGGAGTCCTGGCAGGCGGGTGAGCAGTGTCAAGAGTTGGTCGATGGCCGCGGGGTCATCGATACAGTCGGCGTTGTCGATCACGACGATGAGTCCCGCGTCGTCGTCATCCGTCGCTCGATTCAGCGCGCGGTAGACGTGAGCAAGCAGAACGCCAGGAGAGTTCATCTCCGCGCGCGCGTCGATCCATTCGACGATGGTTCCGGTATTCCAGAGCCCTTTCGCCCATGATCCGACGAGGTGAGTCTTGCCTGCGCCTGGCAAGGCCTGCACGAGAGTCAGCGCGGTCAAACGATCAAGCCGACTCGTCAACGCGGGCCGCGCCACGAGGTGCGCGGCAAGCCGCGGAAATGGTTGACGAGGGGCAAAAGTCGCGTCCCGACTGGAGTTCCAGTCGACGTCACTATCCAGCGTCACGCGTCTTCGACTCCCCGACTCTGTGCCGACGACCGTGCGGCAGACCTCAGCCAGAGTATCGCTTCCGCGCTGCGCGAGCTTTGCGCTGAGCCTGACTAGTCGCGGGAGGAGCGGCGACCACGCGCGTTCTCTGGCGAGCGCCCACGCTTCGACCGAATGATCAGAAGCAAGATCATCACCACGAGGGCGAGAAAGACGAGTGCAGCGGCGCCGATCATCACCGCGGCGCCGACGGACATCGTGTCGGGGGCGTCGGCCTCTTGCGAGGTCGCGACCGCTGCCGGGTCAGTGACGCCCTCAATCGTGTTCGCATCGGCCGAACGGATGACCGGGGCCGCGGCCCGAGCATCGTCACCGTCGCCGAGATAGACGCTCACGAGCGTCGTGACCCGCAGTTCATCGGCGGGGATCTCGCCGACCCGAGCGCCCACGGCGACCGTGGCGACAGCGCCGGGCTCCACCGTGACTACCCACGCCGCATCCGTTGCGGTCGCCGCTGTGACGCTCTCCGTACCGTCGCTCTCCGCGCCATCGGCTGCCGTGATCTCCACGTAGCCGGGCACCGTGACCACGAGCGTCGCAGTGACCGGATCGCTGCCGGTGTTGCTCAGCTCTGCCGTGTAGGTCACGTCACTGCCGGCAGTGACCTCGTCGACGCCATCGGTGATCGTGACCGACAAACCGGTCGGAACCTCGGCGGCCGCGGCGCTCGTGGCCGCGCCGCCGAGCGCGAGCAGACAGATCAGGCCAGCCGCCGCAATGCTCGCCATCGTCGCCGCAACCGTCTTCAACTTCTGCACACCCATGCCTACGTTCTCTTTCCATTCATACTGCCCGACGCGTCTCGGCGCCGAAAAAATAGAGCCTCATAGAGAGAGGCGGAGTGGCCCGAAGACCGCCCCGCCTCTCTCAGACTAGCTGTGGACTCCGACTAGCTGCGGCGGCGAATGCGCCGCGTCACGACGAGCGTCGTGCCCCCGGCTCCGAGCAGCAGGGCCGCCAGTGCCGCCCAGAGACCGGCCTCGGCACCCGTTGATGCCAGCGGTGTCGCCGGGGTGACCGGGGTCACCGGAGTGACCGGCTTCACCGGGGTGACGGGGTCAACCGGGAATTGTGCGGGTCAGCTATGCGGGTCAGCTATGCGGGTCAAAAACTGACGTGCTGCATGACCCAGCTGTGCATGGTGACAGCAGCCGCTGCCGACGCATTGATCGACCGAGTCGACCCGAACTGCGTGATCTCGACCACGGCATCCGCTGCGGCGATCGCCTCGGGCGAGAGACCCGGACCTTCCTGACCGAAGAGCAAAACACAGCGCTCGGGAAAAGCGAACGTCTCGATCTTGACGCAGCCCGGAACGTTGTCGATGGAGATCACCGGCAAGTCCTCGCTCTGCGCCCAGGCCAGAAAGGAGGCCACGTCGGGGTGGTGCATGACGTGCTGGTAGCGGTCGGTGACCATGGCGCCGCGTTTGTTCCAGCGCTTGCGCCCGACGATGTGCACGGTGTCGGCCGCGAAGGCGTTGGCGCTGCGCACGATCGAGCCGATGTTCATGTCGTGCTGCCAGTTCTCGATGGCGACGTGAAACGGATGCCGGTGCTCGTCGAGGTCAGCCACGATGGCGGCCATGGTCCAGTAGCGGTAGCGGTCGATGACGTTGCGGGTGTCACCGCGTTCGAGCAGCTCCCGGTCGTAGTGCGCGTCTTCCGGCCATTCCTCCCGACCGCCCGGCCACGGGCCGACGCCGTAGGTCGACAGCTCGACCGTCGGGTTCTGCTCGGCGTCAAGAGGGGGGTGCACGGCTGGCTCAGTCACCGTTCAACCGTACGCGACCCGCCTGGGTTCAACGATCGGGCAGCGGATCGGTGATCGTGTCTCGACGGCTCAGGTGCGCGTGAGCGAGCCGCCGGAACGCACACGGGACACCGCGTCGATCGTCGCAGCCAGGATCAGCACGCTGCCGGTGACGACGAAGTTGACGCCTGCCGGCAAGTTCAGCAGGCCGAGCCCGTTCGTGATGACCGCGATGACCAGCGCACCGATTGCCGCGTGCAGCAGACGCCCGCGGCCACCAAACAGGCTGACGCCGCCGACAACCGCCGCGGCGACGCCGCTCAGCACGATGTCGCGACCGGCCGCGGCATCCACCGATCCCACTTTGCTGATGCTGAACAGTCCGGAGACCACCGCCAGTGTCGAACAGACGATGAATGCCGTCCAACGGATGAGCACCACCTTGACGCCCGCGCGCCTGGCCGCCTCGGCATTGCCGCCGACCGCGTAGATATAGCGGCCGAACCGGGTGCGGTCGAGTACGAATGTGCCCATCCAGAGGATGGCCAGGGTGAACGGCACGACGATCGGCACACCTGCCACGACCCTGAACCCGGTGCCGCGATTCTGGCTGAGAATGGCGATGACGACGCCGCCGACCACGGCGATGACGGCGAGCTTGATCCAGACCAGGGCGATCGTGCGGTTCGGAACACCGGCGCGGGTACGGCGGGAGCGGTCCCAGAACGAGGTGGCCAGCGAGACGGCGAGGATGACGGCGAGCATTGCCCAGCCCGCCCAGACCGGCATATTGCTGTTCATGATCGCGAGGATCTCCGGCGTCTGCACCCGGTAGAGGCCGCCGCTGCCAATGATGATGAGCTCGAGGCCCTGAAAAGCGAGGAAGAGGCCGAGGGTGACGACGAAGGAGGGAATGCCGACACGGGCGACGAAGAATCCGATGAACGAACCGATCGCCACGCCGGTGAGCAGCGCGATGAGCAGCGCAACCATCCAGTTGAGTCCGTTGACGTTGACGAGCACGATGAAGATGACCATCGTGAGTCCGGAGGTGACGCCGGCGGAGAGGTCGATCTCGCCGAGCAGGATCACGAAGACAAGCGCCATTCCGAGCATCACGAGCGTCGCCGCTTGGGTCAGCAGATTGGCGAAGTTGCGCTCGGTGAAGAAGAACGGGCTCAGAAATCCGAACAGCAGGCTGAGCACCACGAAGCCGCCGATCGCGGGCAGCGCACCCATGTCGCCGTGGCGGACCCGCTGCAGATAGGCCTTGGCTTGATCGACAACCGTGCCCTCCTGACCACTGCCGATGAGTTCGGCAGTGCTCTTCGTCGCCAGGGCGGCGGTCGGTGTGGTGTCGGGGCCGCTGTTGCTCATGATTGTGCCCCCGTGTAGGTCTTACTACCTGTGATGTAGCCAACGATGTCGTCACGGTTGGTGTCTGCCGCTTTGACGGATGCCACCATCTGTCCGAGGTAGAGCACGCTGATGAAATCGGCCACCTCGAACACATCGGCGAGGTTGTGACTGATGAGGATGACCGCCACATCCTGCTCGGCGAGCCGGGCGACGAGCTCGAGCACCTGCTCGGTCTGGGCGACGCCGAGAGCGGCGGTCGGCTCGTCGAGGATCACGACCTTGGCCTTCTTCAGAACGGATCGCGCGATGGCGACCGTTTGACGCTGGCCGCCGGAGAGCGAGGAAACCTTCTGCCGCACCGACCGTACTGTTCTCACTGAAAGCTGGCGGAGCGTCTCCGCGGCCTCGCGCTCCATCCTGCCCTCGTCAAAGGTGCCCGCACTGAGTTCCTCTCGACCGAGGAACATGTTCTGCACGATGTCGAGGTTGTCGCAGAGGGCGAGGTCTTGGTAGACCACTTCGATGCCGAGCCTGGCGGCCTCGCGCGGTGAATGCAGATGCACGATCTCCCCGTTGAAGCGGACGTTACCCGAGTCGTACGGTTGCACGCCGGCGAGACCCTTGATGAGTGTCGACTTGCCGGCGCCGTTGTCGCCGACAAGCGCGGTGACTTTGCCCGGGTAGGCCTTGAGATTCACCCCCTTGAGCACGCTCACCGGGCCGAAACTCTTGACGACATCCGTCAGTTCGATGATCGGTGCAACTTCGGTGATCGGCGCATCCATGAGCCGTTCCTTCCTGACAGGGAGGTTACTGAGGTGCTGAGGGGCTGAGGTGCTGAGGTGCTCGTGAGGGTTGTTCTGAGGGATGCCGGAAGGGCCTCGCTCATTGAGCGAAGCCCCTCCGCGGGGTGGCTGCTGCTATTTCACGCCGTACTCTGCACAGGCGGCCTGCACCTCGGCGGTGCAGATGTCGGAGGCTGTCGCGTCACCGTTCGTGACGACTGTCTCGACCTGTTCCGGCCCGACGAGCACCGGGGTCACCGCGATGTACGGTGTGCCGTCGGCGAGCTTCTTGTCCACGGTCGGCTTGTCACCCTTCAGCAGGCTGATGGCCAGTTTCGATGCGGCGTCCGCTTCGAGAGCGACCTGCTTGTAGACCGTCGCCGTCTGCTTGCCAAGCAGCACGTTCTGCAGACCGGCGACGCTGGCGTCCTGGCCAGAGACCGGAACCTTCAGGCCGTTCTTGTCGAGGATCGTGATGACGCCAGCGGCGTTGGTGTCGTTGGCGACCCAGACTGCGTCGACCTTGCCGCCGAGTGCGGTCAGTGCCTGTTCGAAGTTCGTCGCGGACTTGTCACCGTCCCAGACTCCTGCGGGTTCCTGGGCCGGCTTGATGCCAGCGGCCGCCATTACCTTGTCGGCGCCGTCGTGGAACATCTTCGCGTTGCCGTCGGCCGGGTCTCCGCCCATGTATACGACGGTCGCGGTGGCCGGATCTTTACCCGCCGCCTTGAGCCCGTCGAGGATCGACTGGCCCTCGAGTTCGCCGACCTTCTCGTTGTCGAAGGAGACGTAGTAGTTGGCGCCGGCGATCGGACGATCGTAGGCGATGACCGGGATGCCCTCACCTTGGGCTTTGGTCGCGACCGCGACCGCTGCACCGTTGTAGTCGACGAGCACCATCACGCCGCAACCCTTGCTGAGCTGTTGGTCGGCGATCGTCGCGTACTTGCTCGTGTCGCCTTGGGCGTTCTGGATGTCGGCTGTGAAGCCGGCGTCGGTGAATGCCTTGTCGAGTGCCGGGCGGTCGAGGCTTTCCCATCGCGGCGACGTCGCTGCATCTGGCAGGATGACGCAGGCGCGCGCTGCGGCTGTTGTGGCCGTGGTCTCACCGCCTCCGCCGGAATTCGAACAACCGGCAAGCATGAGCAGTGAAGCGCCGGCGAATGCGGCAACTGGGATCAATAGGGACTTCTTCAAGCCTCTGCCCTCCTCGGGATGCTGTGTTGATTCCCTCACGGGGCCACCTTCCACGTTGAACGGTGGCAACTGGATACTGCTCCGTTTCGTTGGCCATGGCAACAAACATTGAGATATTCTCAGATGCCAATTTGGTAACGGTCGCGGTCGAAGAAGTTACTTGATGCCCGCCGCCGTGCAGGCCGTCACATAGTCCGGAGTGCAGATTTCGGCGGCGGTGTAGAAGCCGTCAGCCACGACGGTTGACTGAATATTGTCGACAAAGACGGCAACCGGCGTCAGCAGGAACGACTCAATGTCAGCACCGCCGGTGGGTGCCTTCACCGTGCTGCTGCCCTTCACCGTCTTGCCGTTGACAAGGTCGACGGCCAACGATGCGGCCTTTTCGGCTTCCAACCTCAGCGCCTTGTACACGGTCATGTACTGATCCCCCACAAGGATCCGTTGAATTGCCGCCAAGTCGGCATCCTGTCCGGTCGTCGGCGGGATCGGGGTGACACCGGCGGCCTTCAGCGCTGCGATTGCACCACCGGCAATGCTGTCGTTGGCGGCGTAGACGCCCTTGATCTGGTCACCGAACTGGGCGATCTGGCCGGCCACCCAGGTTTGAGCCTGGGCCGGGTCCCATCCGGGCGTGTCGAACTCGGCGAGGATCTTGTAGCCACTCGGGTCGATGATCTTGTGCGCGCCGGCCTTGAACAATGCGGCGTTGTTGTCGGTGGGCGAACCGTTGACCATCAGGATGCCGCCGTCACCGGGAGCAACTCCATCCGCCTTCAGCTTGTCAACCAACGCTGTGCCCTGCATTTCGCCGACCTTTTCGTTGTCGAACGAAACGTAGAACGCGAGGTCGGGGCTGTCGATCAGGCGGTCGTAGGAGATGACCGGCACGTTCTTCGCCTTCGCCTCGCTGACGATGGCCGCTGCCGCGACACCGTCGACCGGGTCGAGCACGAGAACCTTGGCGCCCTCGGTGAGCATCGATTCAGCCTGCTGCTGCTGCTTCGCTGCGTCGCCTTCTGCGTTGGCATAGAGCACCGTGCAGTCGGGGCAGAGCGACGCAACTTTCGCCTCGAAGTAGGGCTTGTCGGCAGTTTCGTATCGGGCGGTCACCGTGTTGGGCAGCAGGAGGCCGATCGAGGCATTCGAGGTTGAACTCGTGCCGTCCTGCGTTTTTGAACCAGTGGAACAGGCCGTGAGCGTGCCCACAGCGAGCAGAAGGGCGGTCGTGAATATGATGGCCCTCCGGGCGGAAATCCTCATCGGAAGCCTCCCAACACCGCCGCCGCACGGCGACGTAGCGAGCATTCTACTGCCGCTTTCTGTCGCCAGCCAGTGAGCATGGGCGCTGAGACGTCCCCGATCGGGTGTGCGCAGAAGGCTTGGTTTCATCGGCCGCCGTACGTATGATTTAGGCATGCCTAAAGATTTACTGACGCGCGCGGCGCCCCGTGCGGGATCGACCGCAACACCGGCATCCGCCCGATTGATCTGGCTGCTCGGGCCGGCCCTCGTGGCCGGGGTCGCCTACCTCGACCCGGGAAATGTCGCCAGCAATATGACCGCCGGCGCGCGCTACGGCTACCTCCTCGTCTGGGTGGTTGTGGCGGCCAACGTGATGGCGTGGCTGATTCAGTACCTCTCAGCGAAACTCGGCATCGTGACCGGCAAGAGCCTTCCCGAGATTCTCGGGGAGCGCATCCGACGCCCGCTCGCGCGCCGGCTCTACTGGATACAGGCAGAACTCGTGGCGATGGCCACCGATTTGGCGGAGATCATCGGCGGGGCCGTTGCGCTCTATCTGCTCTTCGGTGTGCCGCTCTTGGTCGGCGGAATCATCACGGGAACCATCTCGATGATCGTGCTCGCCGTGCAGACGCGGCGCGGGCCGCGCACGTTCGAACGCGTCATCATCAGCCTGATGCTGATCATCACCGTCGGGTTCACCGCCGGTGTGTTCTTCGCACCACCGGATGCGGCGGGGTTCGCCGCCGGGCTCGTGCCGCGTTTCGAAGGCGCCGACTCTGTGCTCCTCGCCGCCTCCATCCTCGGTGCGACGATCATGCCGCACGCGATCTACGCCCACTCAGCGCTCGCCCGTGACCGGTTCCCGCAGCCTCAAGCGACCAGCAGCGTGGGCACGCTGCCGACCCGCCGGTTGCTCTGGGCGACGAAGTGGGACGTCTCGATTGCCATGCTGATCGCCGGCACCGTGAACCTGGCGATCTTGCTGCTCGCGGCATCCGCTCTGCAAGGGGTGGCGGGCACCGACACCCTGCAGGGCGCCTACACAGCGCTGCAAACCACACTCGGACCGGCGGTCGCGACGATCTTCGCTGTCGGGCTGCTCGCCTCAGGGTTGGCCTCGACTTCGGTCGGCGCATACGCGGGGGCGGAGATCATGCACGGGCTGCTGCACGTGCGGATTCCACTCGTGCTGCGCCGGCTCGTGACACTCATCCCCGCGCTGGTGATCCTCGGCTCCGGATTCGACCCGACCCAGGCCCTCGTGCTCAGCCAGGTGGTGTTGTCGTTCGGGATTCCGTTCGCGCTCATTCCGCTCGTCTGGGTGAGTGCGCAGCGCGGGCTGCTCGGCGAGTTCGCCAATCGCTGGTTCACGACAGCGGCCGGCGCGCTCTGCGCGGTGCTACTGGTGGCCCTCAATGTGGTGCTGCTCGTGCTCATCTTCACCGGGTAGCGCAGGTCGGCATTTCGGGCGATTCTCGGCGACCGGACTAGCCTGAAGTCAGCATGAAACAGATCACCGTGGCCACCGAGGACTACCTCAAGACCATCTACGCGCACACCGAATGGCAGAACAACCCGATCACGCCGTCGGTGCTGGCCGTGCGCCTGGGCGTCGCCCCGCCCTCTGTGACCGAAATGGTGAAGAAGCTGGCGGCCTCCGGGTTGATCACCCACGTTCCGTATGGTCCGCTCACCCTGACCGACGAGGGCCACCGACTGGCCACCGCTGTCGTACGACGGCACCGCTTGATCGAGACCTGGCTCGTGCGCGAGCTCGGCTACAGCTGGGACGAAGTGCATGAGGAGGCCGAGGTTCTCGAGCACGCCATGTCAGATCGGCTGCTCGAGGCGATCAATCTGCGCCTCGGCTCCCCCACCGCCGACCCGCACGGCGACCTGATTCCCGCCGTCGACGGCACCGTCACGCGCGTGCCCGCGGTTCTGTTGCGGGATGCCGCGCCCGGCCACGGCGGAACCGTGCTGCGCATCAGCGACCGTGACCCCGGCATCCTGCGCGATCTGGCCGCCGACGGAATCGTGCCGGGCAGCACACTCACGGTGACCGCTCGAACCCCCGACGACGCGCTGACCGTGAGCCGGGACGACGGCACGACGTACACGCTCGCAACGGATGTCGCCGGCTCGATCTGGCTCAGAGCGTAACTCCACTGAAACCTGGCGGCGATAGGCTGAAGGTCCGACGAGAGGAACGCCAGATGGCACGCCGTGACGAGATTGAATGCTGGCTCACTGACATGGACGGTGTGCTGGTACATGAAAACAGCGCCCTCCCCGGAGCAGCGGCGCTGCTCCAGCAGTGGACCGACACGGGAACCCCGTTTCTTGTTCTGACCAACAACTCGATTTTCACCCCGCGCGATCTGAGTGCGCGCCTGCGCGACTCCGGTCTGAACGTGCCGGAAGACCGCATCTGGACCAGCGCATTGGCCACGGCTGACTTTCTGAAGTCGCAGATTCCGGGCGGCAGCGCCTTCGTGATCGGTGAGGCCGGAATCACCACGGCCCTGCACGAGGCCGGCTTCATCATGACCGAGACCGACCCCGATTTCGTGGTCGTGGGCGAGACGCGCAACTACTCCTTCGAGGCGATCACCAAGGCCATCCGCTTGATCCTGAAGGGCGCGCGCTTCATCGCGACGAACCCGGATGCGACGGGGCCGAGCGCCGACGGACCGATGCCCGCGACGGGTGCGATCGCCGCTTTGATCACCAAGGCCACCGGCATGGACCCCTACATCGTGGGCAAGCCGAATCCGATGATGTTCCGCTCGGCGATGAACAAGATCGGCGCGCACTCCGAGAACACCGGAATGATCGGCGACCGAATGGACACCGACATCATCGCCGGAATCGAAGCCGGACTGCACACCATCCTGGTCATGACCGGAATCAGCGACGAGGCGGAAATCAACCGCTACCCGTTCCGTCCCGACGAGATCTTGTCCGGCGTGCACAAGCTCGTCACGCAGACCCCGGTGGAGTCAGACGAAATCTAGCTCGGGTTGCCGTCGGTGGGTGTGCGCCACCGACCGACGGTGAGACACCCGCGTTTTTGCTGATGAACTTCAGAGTCATATGAGCCTGAAGTTCATCAGCGAAAAAGCACCCGGCCCCGCCCGCCCGTGGCCGCGACGCCCGTTAGTGTTGTGGCATGAGCAACAACCACGACGACGACGACTCGATCTACAGCGAATCCCGCAAGCGCAACCAGCGCATTCTGGCCTGGACCCTCGTGATCGCGCTCGTGCTCGGCGGGGGCGGCGCGGCCGTGCTGGGCCTCATCCTCAACTAACCAGCCGTCGGCCCCGGACCAGCCAGGCTCGCCGTCAACGGTTCACCCGATGAACGGCTCACGAAGCAGTAGTAGAAGCGGTCTCCGGCAACCCACTCTTCAGCGGTGGCCGGGTAGCTGCCCTGCACCTGAACGTCGGGGTACTCCCCGGCGACATTGAGGTCGATGACTCCGGGAGCGTTGCAGAGCAGATTCATCTGCGCCGCGAGAGCTGCTTCGCCAGGGAAGGCAGCGGCCGGGTCGGCAGTGACGACTCCGCGGTAGACGAGCTGCGCCACGTGCGGGGTCGTGCACTCGACGACGGTGAACTCCTCGTCCCACGGCGAGGTGTACGGCTGCAGGCATTCTCCGCCGCGCAAGGTGTTCCATTTGTGCACGCCGACCGGCTGCGGACCGGTCGGTTCGACCGTGGGAGTAGGCGTGGGCGTCGGTGTGACTGACGGCTTGGCGGTTGCCGTGGCCGACGGAGATGGCGCCGCGACCGGCGCGGAATCACCGCCGAGCTTCTGGCCGAGAAAGAACAGGCCGACGAGCACGATGATCACGAGCAGTGCGGCAGCGATCGAAATCAGGGCCTTCTGCATCGTGCTGGGGGAGCTGGTCGTGCCGCCACCGTTGGTTGGGCCTCCACCGTTGGTTGGGCCTCCATCGCCGGTCGAGCCGCCTCCGTTGGTCAAGCCCGTCGAGACCGGTGCAACCGGAACGGATGCGTCGGGACCGGCGGGTGCATCGGCCTGCGACGGGACCACTTGGGTTGCCGCATCCGCCGAGGTCAGAGCGACCGTCGGTGCAGTGACCGGGCCGGCTTCTGGCGCAGCGGGCGCCGGAAGCGATGGAGCGACGACCGGAGTCGGCACCTCGTCGACACTCGCACTCGCACTCGCATCGGCACTCGGCGTTGCGACGACAGGCCCACGGGTCAGGTCGTCGAAGGAGGGTGCGGTGCCGCGTTCGCGCGGTGGCGCGACAGGCGTCTCATTCGCGGGAGGGACCGATACGACGGGGACTACGGGGGCGACGGGGGCTGCGGGAATGACAGGTGCGGCAGGCACGACGGGCGCGACAGGAGTGACGGGCGCGGGCGTTGACGTGCGAACCGGTGCCGGCCGGGTCGGGCTGGCGGCCGCGACCGGAGGGAGGGTCAGCTCTTCGGTGTTGAGCACGAGCGGGGACTGCACGTGGGTGGTCCACCAGGGCGCGGGTTCAGCATCGACAGCCTCGGTCTCGACAGCTTCGGTCTCGACGGCTTCGGCCTCGACGGCTTCGGTCTCGACAGCTTCGGTCTCGACGGCTTCGGTCTCGACAGCCTCGACCAACGGGGTTTCCGTCGCAGCAGTCTCAGGAGCGTCGGCGGTGTCGGCGGCGGCAGCCTGGACATCCGGGGCATCCGTCGCCGCAGCGTCAGCGGTGGAAGCAGGCTCGTTCGGCTGCTCCGGCGTCAGGTCAGGCTCGCGCCCATCCGTCACTAGCTCAATCCCAGGTCGTCAAGCCCGATTGCTGCGTAGTAGGGGTAGCCGGCGGCTTCGATCACTTCACGCGCGCCGGTGTTGCGGTCGACGACCACTGCGACGCCGGCGATGATCGCGCCGACCTTGAGCAGGGCTTCGACGGCAGCGAGGGGCGAACCACCGGTGGTCGAGGTGTCTTCGAGCACGATCACGCGCTTGCCGGCGAGGTCTGGGCCTTCAACCTGCTTGCCGCGTCCGTGGTCCTTCGGCTCCTTGCGCACGACGAAAGCGTCGTAGGTTGCGCCACGGACAGCACCCTGGTGCAGGATGGCGGCGGCAACGGGGTCCGCGCCCATCGTCATGCCACCGACGGCCGAGACATCCGGGATGTCGGCGATCAGATCGAGCATGACCTGGCCGATCAGCGGGGCAACCCGGTGGTCGAGGCTCACCTTGCGGAGGTCGACGTAGTAGGTCGCCTTCTTGCCGCTGGTGAGGGTGAAGTCGCCATGGAAGACGGCTTCTGCCGAGATGTAGTCGATGAGCTGCTGCCGAGTGTCCGTCACACTGTCAACTTTAGGGTACGCGGGCGGCTGTGCCGCCCGGATGCGGGGCGTCCAACCTCGGTGGTCGAGGAACGCGCGAGCGTGCGAGCACGTGTCTCGAGACCTCCGTCGGCCAACCCTCAAACGCAACTCACGTTGGGAGATCGGCTCGCCGGGTCTCGAGACGCGCGCCCTGCGTCGCGAGCTCCTCGACCAACGAAAAGCTAGTGGTTCAACGGGAACCCCAGGTTGATGCCGCCGTGGCTCGGGTCGAGCCAGCGGCTCGTGACCGCCTTCTCGCGAGTGAAGAAGGCGATGCCGCTGGGTCCGTAGGCCTTCGCATCACCGAATGCCGACTCCTTCCAGCCACCGAACGAGTGGTACGCCACCGGCACGGGGATCGGCACGTTGATGCCGACCATTCCCACCTGCACCTCGTTCTGGAACCGGCGCCCGGCCCCGCCGTCGTTGGTGAAGATGGCGGTGCCATTGCCGTAACGACCGGTGTTGATGATGTGCAGGCCCTCCTCGTAGCTGGCCACTCGAATGACCGAGAGCACCGGGCCGAAAATCTCGTCTTGGTAGACGGCCGAGTCGGTGCTGACGTTGTCGAACAGGGTCGGGCCGAGCCAGAATCCGGATGCCTCGCCGTCGACCTCGACGCCGCGTCCGTCGACGACGACTGTGGCTCCGTCTTTCGCCGCAATGTCGATATAGCCGGCCACCTTGTCGCGGTGCGCCTCGGTGATCAGCGGGCCCATGTCGCAGCCGCGCATTCCGTCGCCGACCTTGAGGCCCGACATCCGTTCGGTGATCTTCGCGATCAATTCATCGGCGATCGGTTCGACGGCGAGCACGACGCTGATCGCCATGCAGCGTTCACCGGCGGATCCGAACCCGGCGTTCACCGCGGCATCCGCCGTGAGATCGAGGTCAGCGTCTGGCAGCACGAGCATGTGGTTCTTCGCCCCGCCGAGAGCCTGCACGCGCTTGCCGTTGCGGGAGGCCGTCTCGTAGATGTAGCGGGCGATCGGGGTGGAGCCGACGAAGGAGATCGACTGTACGTCTGGGTGACCCAGTAGCGCGTCGACCGACTCCTTGTCGCCGTGTACGACGTTGAGCACGCCGGCGGGCAGACCGGCCTCGGCCATCAGCGCGGCCATCCAGTTGGAGGCCGACGGGTCTTTCTCGCTCGGCTTCAGCACCACGGTGTTGCCGGCGGCGATCGCGATCGGGAAGAACCAGAGCGGCACCATCGCCGGAAAGTTGAACGGGCTGATGATTCCGACGACACCGAGCGGCTGGCGCAGCGTGTAGACGTCGACTCCGGTCGAGACGTTCTCGGAGAAATCGCCCTTCGAGAGGTGCGGCATGCCGAGCGCGAACTCGACGACCTCGATGCCGCGGGCGATCTCGCCGAGCGCGTCGCTGGTCACCTTGCCGTGTTCGGCGGTGAGGATGTCGGCCAGCTCCCCCTTGCGCGCGTTGAGCAGTTCGCGAAAGTTGTACATCACGCTCTGCCGTTTGGCCTGCGAGGTATCGCGCCAGAGCGGGTAGGCGGCGGATGCGGCGGCGACAGCGACGTCGACATCCGCGGTACTGGCCAGGCGCACGTTCTTGGCGACGCGACCGGTGGCCGGGTTGAAGACGGGCGAGGTGCGGGTGGAGGAGCCGGTGGCTTCGCCGCCGTTGATCCAGTGGTTGAGGGTGGGGGTGTCAGTCATGAGGGGTTCCTTTGATAGCGGTTACATCAGGTCTGGGCTGTACCCATTCGACGGAGATTCTCGCGAATTCGATTGTTTTTGCTCCGAATTCGGGGTTGAGAGGCAAAATCTCCGTCGAATGGGGAAATGGCGGGGGAGGTAGCGGGCGAAGGGAGCGTAGGCAGGACTAGCCGAGCAGGTCGAGGCCGAAGACCTCGTCGTAGATCGCCAGCGCCTCGGCGACCTCGGCATCGGTGACAACACACGGCGGCACGACGTGCACGCGGTTGTCGGAGAGGAACGGCAACAGGTTGCGGGCGAGCAGCTCGCTCTTGATGCGCCCCATCACCGCAGCGCTGACCGGCTCCCTGGTCTCGGGGTCGGCCACCAGATCGAGCGCCCAGAAGACGCCGACGCCGCGCACCTCGCCGATGATCGGGTGCTTCGCCGCCAACGCAGCCAGGCCGGGCGCGAGCACGTCGGTGCCGATCCGCGCCGCATTCGTGACGATGCCTTCGGCTTCCATCGCGTCGAGAGCCGCGACGATCGAGGCCATTGCCAACGGATGCCCGCTGTAGGTGAGCCCGCCGGGAAAGACGTTCGTGTCGAAGTCGCCGGCGATCTCGTCGGAGATGATTACGCCGCCGGTCGGAATGTAGCCCGAGTTCACACCCTTCGCGAAGGTGATCAGGTCGGGTACGACGTCGTAGCCCTGAAACGCGAACCACTGCCCGGTACGCCCGAAGCCGCACATGACCTCATCGAAGATGAGCATGATGCCGTAGCGATCGCAGAGGGCGCGCACGCCTTCGAGGTAGCCGGGCGGCGGCATCAGCACGCCGGCCGTGCCGGGAATCGTCTCGAGCAGAATCGCCGCGATCGTGCCGGCGCCCTCGCTCTGGATGACCCGTTCGAGGTGGTGCAGCGCGCGCTCCGACTCCTGCTCCGGCGAGGTCGACCAGAATTCGCTGCGGTAGGCGAACGGGCCGAAGAAGTGAACGTGTCCGGTGGCGAACTGGTTGGGAATGCGGCGCCAGTCCCCCGTCGCGACGATGGCCGCGCCGGTGTTGCCGTGGTACGAGCGATAGGTCGAGAGGATGGTGTCGCGGCCGGTGTGCAGGCGGGCCATCCTGATGGCGTTCTCATTCGCATCCGCGCCACCATTGGTGAAGAAGACTTTGTTGAACCCGGCAGGCGCCCGGTCGACGATGCGCTTGGCTGCTTCGCCACGCGTGAGGTTCGCCGTGGCCGGGGCGACGGTGGTGAGGGTCTGCGCCTGCTTCGTGATGGCGTCGACGACGGCCGGATGCTGGTGTCCGATGTTCACGTTGACCAGCTGGCTGGAGAAGTCGAGGTAGCTGCGCCCGTCGTAGTCCCAGACGCGGGAGCCCAGCCCGCCGGCGACCACGAACGGATTCAGGCCGGCCTGCGCCGACCAGGAATGAAAGACGTGGTCGCGATCGAGCTGTCGGGTGAGAGCGTCGAGTTCTGCGGGGGAGGTGTCGGACATGGCGCCTGTGCCTTTCGGTCGTGCCGGTGATGCGGGGGTGAAAGCCGGGCGGCCCAGTTCCAAACAGAACAGATTGCGGCCGCCCGGCCGGGAAAAGGAGGTTACTCGCCGCCCTCTTTCAAGGTGACGGTGATCGGCTTGAAGTCGGCGCCCATCACGTCGACTCCGTCGGCCTTCAACTCATCGAGTGCCTTCGTCACGTACTCGTTGCTGTACGCGGTCTCGGGCGGATCTTTCGTGATGATGGTGGCACCGGTTTCGTTCTTGGTGTTCATCGCGATGTCGACCGTGTTTTTCCAGGCCGCTTCGTCGATCATTCCGATGCCGTTGGTCGACGGCCAGATCAGCTTGTTCACCTCGTTGGTCATCCAGAGCTGGTGACCGGCAGGAAGCTGCGAGCCGGCGCCGGCCACGATGTCTGCAGCCTTCTGCGGGTCGCCCGCCGCAAAGATCCAACCCTTGATGGAGGCCTTGATGAACTTGACAGTCTGGTCGGCGTAGTCAGAGTCGCTCGTGAGCTTGTCTGCGTTCGCCCAGATGGCATCCTGCAGCATGGCCGTGCCGACGTCGTTCCAGTTGATGACGTTGAGTTCATCGGGCTGGTACAGCTTGCCGGTTTTCGGGTTGATCGTCTCGAGCACCTGGGCGTATTCGTTGTAGGTCATCGCCTGGGCCGCGTCGATGTCACCGGCCAGGAATCCGCTCATGTCGAAGGCCTGCTGCACCAGGTTGATATCACTCAGCTGCACACCGTCTTTCTGCATGCCGGCGAAGAGTTCCCACTCGTTGCCATAGCCCCAGCTGCCCACGTTCTTGCCCTTGAGATCGGCAGGGCTGGTGATGTTTTTGTCTTTGAACGAGATCTGGGTGGTGGCGCTGCGTTCGAAGATCTGGGCGACATCCGTGATGTTGGCGCCCTGCTCGATCGAGCCGAGCACCTTGGGCACCCACGAGATGGCATAGTCGACGTCGCCGGCGGCGAGGGCGTCCTGCGGAACGATGTCGGAGCCGCCCTCCTTGATCGTCACGTCGAGGCCTTCATCTCTGTAATAGCCCTGGTCGACTGCCGCGTAGTAGCCGGCGAACTGCGCCTGCGCCGACCACTGCAACTGCAGGCTTACCGGGGTGAGCGCCCCAGCGGTGGGGTTGTCTGACGGACCTGATCCTGTGGTGTCGCCACCGGTGCTGCACCCGCTGAGGACGAGCGCGCTGACTGCGGCCACGGCGCCAACCGTGCCGAGCCATCGTGTGCTGTGTTTCATGTCTTCCTCCTTGCTTGGTGTTTCTGGGATGGTGCTACTCGTGTGATGCATGGTGCATGTTGCGTGTGAAGAGCAGTGCTGCTTTCGCCCGGTCCGCTCGTGACGGACCGACGTTTAGCCGGCTTTCCGGCGGGTGACCAGCTTCTCGAGGCCGAGCGCTGCGCAATAGAAGAGGAGTCCGAGCAGAATCGACCCGAGCACGTAGGCCCAGGCCAAGCCGTAATTGCTGCTCGAGGCGGCCGAGGTGATCGACTTGCCGAGCCCGCCGACCGGGCCACCGAAGTACTCGGCGATGAGCGAGGAGATGACGGCGAGAGAGGATGCGATGCGCAGCCCGGTGAAGACGTAAGGGGTCGCCGTAGGCAGCGTCACGGTTTTCGTGGCCTGCCAGCTTGAGGCCGCATAGGCCCTCATCAGATCGCGATGCACGGGGCTCACCTGGCGGAGGCCCTTGAGGGTGTTGAAGTAGACGGGAACGAACACGGCCAGGGCAGCGACGATCTGCCGGGCCGTCTCGGCCGCCGCACCGAACATCGTGTAGAGCACGGGAGCGAGGGCGACGATCGGCACCACGGCAATGGCGGCCACGATGGGCGCCGCCATCTCGTCGAAGACCCGCAGCAGCGCCGAGACGATGGCGGCGAGAATGCCGATCACCGAGCCGACGATCAAGCCGATCAGGGCGTTGCGCCCGGTGACCACCATGCCGGCCCAGACATTGGACAGGTTGGCGGTGAACTGCTCGCCGATCGCGAGCGGGCCGGGCAGGATGAACGGTTTGATCTCGAGCGCCGTGACCGCGAACTGCCAGATGGCGACGACGAGCAGGCCGAACAGCACCGGCGCCAGAATGGTGCGGGCGAGCCCGTTGGAGCTGGCGGTGTCTCTCATCGGATGTCGACTCCGCGAGGCCCGCCGGCAGACGTGCCACCCGCTCCACCCGGGCCGGCGCCGCCCGCCGGCGTGCCGTGCAACAGTTCCCGCACTTGGCTCACCGCGTGGAAGAACTGCTCGTCTTCACGCAGGTTCTCGCCACGTTCGCCGGTGTCACCGAGCTTGACGCTGAGCACATCGCGGATGCGCCCGGGCCGCGGCGACATCACCACGACGCGGTCGGAGAGAAAGACCGCTTCGGGAATGGAGTGGGTGACGAACACCACGGCGGCCCCGGTCTCACCGCAGATGCGCACGAGTTCGTTCTGCATCCGCTCCCTCGTCATTTCGTCGAGGGCACCGAATGGTTCGTCCATGAGTAGCAGGCTCGGGCTTTCAGCCAGGGAGCGGGCGATCGCGACGCGCTGCTGCATGCCGCCTGAGAGTTGGTCGGGATAGTGCCCGGCAAAGTCGCTCAGCCCGACGAGTTCGATCAGCTCGGCGACTCTGGCCCGCCGCGCGGCCTTGCCTGCACCGTGTAGTTCGAGTGGAAGCTCGATGTTTCCGGCGACCGTGCGCCACGGCAGCAGGCCGGCCTGTTGAAAGGCGATGCCGTAGTCCTGGTCGATGCGCGCCTGCCTGGCCGGCTTGCCGAACACCGTGATGCTGCCCATCGTCGGGCTGTCGAGATCGGCGATCAACCGCATCAGCGTGCTCTTGCCGCATCCGCTCGGGCCGATCAGCGACACGAATTCGCCGGGCGCGACGGTCATGCTCACGTTGTCGAGTGCGGTGACGGTTGCGCCCTTCTTGCCAGGGAAGATACGGCTGACGCCGGTCACCTCGACGGCCGGGATCGCCGCTGCACGATTCGGCGCGACGGATGCCGTCGGCGCGGTCGCTGGGGCGGCCGGGGGTGCGGCGTGCGCCGGTGTGCCAGCGGCCGGCGTGCCGGTAGCCGGCGTGCCAGCGGCCGGTGTGCTCGGTGGTGACGTGTCGTCGGTGTGAACGCTCATGCTGCAACCTCTCCCCTACGGAAACGACCAAGAAATAGCCCGATGAGGGCGACGAAGGCGGCCGCGACGAGACCGACGAGAATCGACCCGAAAATCGGAGCCCAGGGCTTGCCGGGATCGCCGCCCGCTGCCCCCGCGAACTCGACAATCATGCGACCGAGGCCACCGCGCAACCCGATTGACACCTCGGCGACGACGGTGCCGATCACGGCGCTGGCCGCGGCCAGCCGGAGGGCGGGCAGCAGGTAGCCGATGCTCGCCGGGAGCCGCAGCCGCCAGAGGGTCTTCCACCAGCCAACGGAGTAGCAGTGCATCAGATCTTCGTGCGCTTGCTCGGGAGCGTTCAGGCCGCGCAGTGCCCCGACCGAGACCGGGAAGAACGCGAGATAGGAGGCGATCAGGGCCACCGACATCCAGTTCTCCCAGGTGAACTCGCCGAAATGGATTTGCGCCCCCCAGCGCCGAACAAGCGGCGCGAGTGCGATCAGCGGCACCGTCTGGCTGAGGATGACCCAGGGCAGAATGGCGGCCTCTGCTAGGCGAAAGCGCTGCATGAGCAGGGCCAACGTGAGGCCGACGGTCACGCCGACCAGCCACCCGACCGCTGCGATGCCGAGCGTGAACAAGCAGGCCTGCAGCACGGCCAGCCACATCGGCAGGGCAGTGGATGCCCCGGTGACCGGTTCGAAGATGCGGGCGAACATCGTCCAGAGGTGCGGCATGGCGAGGTCGCTGGTGCGCGGCAGCACCGTCACGCCGTTGACGACGACGCCGTCGGCGGGACCGACGAATTTGTAGAGTTCCCAGAGCGCGGCGAGCGCGAGAATCCCCAGCGCGCCGAGTGCGAAACGTTGCCCCGTTGTTGACCCGTGCGGGGACGTGCTTCCCCGCTTGGTCATGCCTTCGCCACGATGTGCTCGGCGAGCGCCGGGATCACGGTTTCTCCATAGACGCGCAGGGTCTCTTCTTTGTTGTCGTGCTGCAGATAGCCGGCGAACTGGTCGACGCCCATCTCTTTGAGTGACTTGAGCTTCTCAATGTGCTGATCGGCGGTGCCCAGCAGGCAGAACCGGTCGACGATCTCGTCGGGCACGAAGTCGGCGTGGGTGTTGCCGGCGCGGCCGTGCTCGTTGTAGTCGTAGCCCTCTCGACCCTTGATGTAGTCGGTGAGCGCCTTCGGCACGGGCGCATCGGCGCCGTACTTTGCGACGATGTCGGCCACATGGTTGCCGACCATACCGCCGAACCAGCGGCACTGGTCGCGCATGTGCTGCACATCGTCGCCGATGTACATCGGGGCTGCAACACAGAATTTGATCGATTCCGGGTCACGACCGACGTTGGCTGCGGCGGTGCGAACCGTCTTGATCATCCACTCGGCCACGTCGAGGTCGGCCATCTGCAAGATGAAACCGTCGCCGACCTCCCCGGTGAGCTTGAGCGCGAGCGGGCCGTAGGCGGCCACCCAGACGTCGAGCTTCGAGCCGACGCTCCACGGAAACTGCAGCGTCGCCCCGTTGTATTCGACCGAACGCGAGTTGGCCAGTTCACGGATGACGTGAATCGACTCCCGCAGGGTCTTCAGGTTGGTCGGCGCCCCGTTGGTGACGCGCACGGCCGAGTCGCCGCGGCCGATGCCGCAGATTGTGCGGTTGCCGTACATCTCGTTGAGCGTGGCATAGGTGGAGGCCGTGACGGTCCAGTCCCGAGTCGCCGGGTTCGTCACCATCGGGCCGACGATGATCTTGCGGGTCTCGGCGAGGATCTTGCTGTAGATCACATAGGGCTCCTGCCAGAGCAGGTGGGAGTCGAAGGTCCAGACGTGGCTGAACCCGTGATCCTCGGCCAGCTTGGCCAGTTGCACGGTGCGCGCCGACGGCGGGTTGGTCTGAAGTACTGCTCCGAAGTCCATCTGTTGTCTCTTCCTGTGCGGAGTATGAATCAGGGGCTGGATGCGGCGGGGGCGGCGGCCAGGTCAGGAGTGGGTGAGATCAGGCTGTCTAGATCAAGTACTGGCTGAGGCCGCGCTTGACGTACTGGCCGTCGCCCTTCTGCCCGAGGTACTGGTTGTCGTCGATGATGACCTTGCCGCGGGAGAGCACGGTGTCGACGTGTCCGTCGATTTCGTAGCCTTCCCAAGCCGAGTAGTCCATGTTCATGTGGTGAGTGCGCCCGGTCGGCTTGCCATCGGCATCCGTCGGCATGCCGATTGAGGTGTGACCGTTGGGGTCGTAGATGACCACGTCGCCGTCGGCGCCCGGCTGGATGACGCCCTTCTTGCCGTACATGCCGAACATGCGTGCCGGCGTGGTCGAGGTGACCTCGACCCAACGCTCGAGGGAGATCTTCTTGTCGACGACGCCCTGGTAGAGCAGGTCCATGCGGTGTTCGACCGAGCCGATGCCGTTGGGGATCTTCGAGAAGTCGGTCAGCCCCATGTCTTTCTGGCCCTTCATGCAGAACGGGCAGTGGTCGGTGGAGACCATCTGGATGTCGTTCGTGCGCAGGCTCTGCCACATGTGGTGCTGGTGGCCCTCCTCCTTGGAACGCAGCGGCGTCGAGCAGACCCATTTGGCGCCCTCGAAGCTGCCCCACTCCTCACTCTGGGCACCGAGGTTGTCTTCGAGCGAGAGATAGAGGTACTGGGGGCAGGTCTCGCCGAAGACGTTTTGACCGCGGTCGCGGGCGATGGCGATCTGTTCGACGGCCTGCTTGGCCGAGACGTGCACGACGTAGAGCGGAGCGCCGGTGAGGTTGGCGAGCATGATCGCGCGGTGGGTGGCCTCTTCTTCGGCCTGCCACGGCCGGGTGACCCCGTGGTAGTAGGGAGTGGAGTTGCCGGCGGCGAGCGACTGCTGCACGAGCAGGTCGATGACGCTGCCGTTCTCGGCGTGCATCATGATCATGCTGCCGTTGGTGGCCGCCCTCTGCATGGCCTTGACGATTTGGCCATCGTCGGAGAGGAAGACGCCTTTGTAGGCCATGAAGAGCTTGAAACTGGAGACGCCTTCGCGCACCAGCTCATCCATCGCGGTCAGGCTGGAGTCCTGCACATCGGAAAGAATCTGGTGAAAGCCGTAGTCGATGGCGCAGTTGCCGCGGGCCTTCTCGTGCCAGAGCGCGAACTGGTCGAGCACGTTCTCGCCGGCGTACTGCACCACGAAGTCGACGATGCTGGTGGTTCCGCCGTGCGCCGCTGCCCGGGTTCCCGTCTCGAAGGTGTCGGAGGCCTCTGTGCCGCCGAATGGCATCTGCATGTGGGTGTGCGCGTCGATCCCTCCGGGGATCACGTACTTGCCGCCGGCATCGATGACGGAGTCGACGTTGCGCTCGACGTCGAAGCCGAGCAGCGTCGAACCCGGCGCGAGCACGGCTGCGATCGTTTCACCGTCGATCAGCACGTCTGCGCGTGCGGTGCCGGTGGAGTTGACGACTGTTCCGTTTTTGATGAGCGTCTTCATGGGGTCTCCTGGGTTGTGCGGGATTCCGGGTTCGCCGATCGAGCATGCCGAGACGGTGGTCTCGGCATGCTCAGCGGCGATCAGTTCTCTAGATCGGTTCTCTAGATCGTTTCTCTAGAACGGTTCTCTACGGCGCGACGATCGGGTCGTACGAGTCGGGCCGGCGGTCACGGTAGAACTGCCAGGAGTTGCGCACCTCACGAATGAGGCCCATGTCGAGGTCGCGCACAACCATCTCTTCGGTGTCGGTGGAGGCGACATCTCCGACATAGTTGCCACGCGGGTCAGCGAAGTAGGAGCTGCCGTAGAACGTCACGGCGTCGTCGCCGAACTCTTCGGTTTCGGTGCCGATGCGGTTGTTCGCTCCGACGTAGTACTGGTTGGCGGCTGCCGCAGCGGGCTGCTCCAGCTCCCAGAGACGGTTCGAGAGACCGGGCTTGGTCGCCGAGGGATTGAATACGATCTCGGCTCCGTTCAGACCCAGCACACGCCATCCTTCTGGAAAGTGACGGTCGTAGCAGATGTAGACGCCGACCTTGCCGACAGCGGTGTCGAAGACGGGGTACTCGGCGTTGCCCGGACGGAAGTAGAACTTCTCCCAGAACTGCGGCAGGTGGGGGATGTGGTGCTTGCGGTACTTGCCGAGGTAGCTGCCGTCGGCGTCGATGACGGCCGCGGTGTTGTAGAGCACCCCCGGCTGGTCTTCTTCGTAGATCGGAAGAACGATGACCATCTTGTACTTGGCCGCGAGCTTCTGAAAACGCTCGGTCAGGGGGCCGGGCACCTTCTGGGCGTATTCGTAGTACTTCGAGTCCTGCACGATTCCGAAGTAGGGGCCGTGGAACAGTTCCTGGAAACAGATGATCTGCACACCCTGCTCGGCCGCCTGCCGCACGAAGTCTTCGTGCTTGGCGATCATTGACTCTTCGTCACCCGTCCATTCGACCTGGGTGATTGCTGCGCGAACTGTTCTTGAACTGTCAACCGTCATTGTTGCCTCCACATGGTGCTCGGCACTGAGCTTGAAGCAGCGCCGAAATGGGTTTGTGTCGAACCGTGGACTGCGTTGTCCTCTTTGTTATTATTCGACGTAAACATTTCTGTTGTGTTTCTGAGTGTGACGCACGCGTTAATCATCCTGTCGTCCAAACCAGCCGGGGGCAAGAGTTCATGCAAATCTTTCTTGATGAAATTGAGAGCCGAACACCTGCTGGGATTGCGGCTGCGATCGGCCGGTTGATCGCATCCGGTCGCCTTGCTCCCGGCGATCGCCTGCCGACCGTGCGCGAGTTCGCGACCCTGCTCGGGGTGAGCCCCGCGACCATCAGTCATGCCTGGCAGGCGCTCGGCTCGGTCGGGTTGATTGTGTCGCGCGGACGCAGCGGCACCTTCGTGTTGGATGCTGCACCGAAGTGGTTGCCGGCGCGCAGCCAGTCGATGGCCGGCCGCCACCAGAACGCGCGAATCGACCTCTCCCGCGGCACCCCCGACCCGCAGCTGCTTCCCGCACTCGGCCCCGCACTCTCGCGGGTGTCGCAGCGTGCCGTCACGCCGACCTATCAGGATCTGCCGGTGATTCCCGAGCTTCTCGCCGTTCTCACCGACTCGTGGCCATACCCGGTCGAGTCGATCACCGTCGTCGACGGCGCACTCGATGCGATCTCGCGCAGCCTCGACGCGGTCACCCGGTTCGGTGACCGCGTGATCGTGGAGAGCCCGGGTTTCCCGCCCTTTTTCGATCTGCTCGACCAGCTCGGTCTCGAGCGCGTGCCGGTGGATGTCGACCGGCACGGCATCACTCCCTCGTCTTTTCAGACTGCGCTCAAGCTGGGGCCGACCGCGGTCATTGTGCAGCCGCGGGCGCAGAATCCGACGGGTGCCTCCATGACGGCCGCGCGCGCTGAACAACTCGCCCGGCTGCTCTCGGCCCACAAACGCAATGCCGACACCGTGGTGATCGAAGACGATCACTCGGGCGAGATCAGCATCAGCCCCGACGTGAGTCTCGGCCGCTGGTTGCCCGACCGGGTGCTTCATGTGCGCAGTTTCTCGAAATCGCACGGCCCCGACTTGCGCATCGCCGCGCTCGGCGGGCCGGCTGCCCTGGTCGATCCGATCGTCGCCCGCCGGATGCTCGGACCGGGGTGGACCAGCCGCATGCTGCAGACGATTCTCTACGATCTGCTCACCTCTCGCGAGAGTGTCGACGAGATCAGCGAGGCGCGGCGCATCTATTTTGCGAGGCAGAAATCCCTGACAGAGGCGTTGCGCCGGCACGGCCTCGACCTGACACAGGCGGATGGCGTGAACGCCTGGCTTCCGGTGAACGATGAGCGGGATGCGATCGTGCAGCTGGCGGCATCCGGAATTCGCGTGGCCGGCGGCTCACCATTCTTTGCGACCGATTCGGCGCAGTCGTTCATTCGGGTGACTGCCGGAGCGCTGCCCGACGAGGTCGAGCCGATCGCCGAGGCGCTGGCGGCGACGACGTGGGGTGCGGCTGAGCCGGGGCAGGGGCCGATGCCGGGCGTGCACTCGTTGGAGGGGCGCTGGGCGTAGGCTGGCGCCCCGCCCGGTGCCGCGCGTGCGCTTGAATCGTCGCCTGGGCATCCGTCTCGGCGACGATTTGAGCGCACGCGTGGCCGGGACGAACGGCCGCGACGCGAGCGAGCAGGGTGCGGGCGCTCTACTTCGTGAGGTTGAGCAGCACGTCGATGGAGCCGGCGTCCTCGACCTTCACGAAGCCGAGGTTGGGCGCCGTGACGTTGAAATCGGAAAAGGTGATCGGGATCTGGCCGGCGATCTTGACGCCATCGCCATCGAGGGCGGCCGTGAGGTCAACCGTCACATCCTTGCTGACACCGTTGAGCGTGAGGATTCCGGTGGCGGAGACGGTCTGCGACTCCCCCGACGTGGGATCGGCCGGCGCCGTGATCGGCTCGGTGAGCACGAAGGTCGCGGTGGGATTCGTCGCCGTGTCGATCGCCTGCGTGCGGAAATAGTTGTCTCTGGCCGCCTCGTCGGTGGCGATGGAGGCGACATCCACGTCAATCGAGACCGCCGTGATCTCGGTGGCCGTCGCGGTGATCGTGCCGGTGACGGTTTCGGTGCGAGCGGTCACGGTCACGTCGGTGCCGTTCAGCACCTCGTCGACGCGGTAGCCGGCGTAGGAGCCGGCGCTGACGGTCCATTCCCCGGCGAGCTCGTCGGCCGTGAGCGTGCTCGGGGCGACGGTACCGAGGTCGTCGACCGGTGCGGCAGCGGCCGGACCGACGATGACATCGCGATAGAAAGCCGGGCCGAACACGGCGGCGGCCCCGCCGAGCAGCACGACGACGAGTGCGATGCTGGTGATGACTGTGGTCTTAGTGCTCATGCGCTTCATGGCGGTGTTCTCTCTCGAAGGCTCAGGGGTGAGTCGGGGGGAGCGTCATTGCTGTGTTCCACGGTTTCGTGCGCCAGCGTATCGACGCCGGATGTGCAATCGCTATGCGAGCGCGATGATCACGTTGCGCGCCTTTCTTGCCCCGCTTTCGCCGGCGCGTGCGCTTGAATCGTCGCCTCGGCATCCGTCTGCCGACGATATGAGCGCACGCGCGGGCCCGACGAAGGCGACGGCGACGGCGACGCACGGTGAGCATTCGAAGATGCGAGAGCATTGAATGACAGGCAAGAAGGAGTCCCATGACGAAGATCACAGTGCTGGCCGGCGGCGTTGGCGGTGCGCGCTTCACACGCGGCCTGCTGCAGGAACTTGCGAACACGGATGCCGGCAGCTCGGTGACCGTGATCGTCAACACCGGCGACGACATGTGGCTCGACGGACTGCGCATCTGCCCAGACCTCGACACCGTGATGTACACCCTCGGCGGCGGAATCAACGAGGAACAGGGCTGGGGACGTCCCGACGAATCACGCCGCACCTCGACGGAGATCGCGGCCTACGGGCGTGGCTGGCCATGGTTCACGCTCGGCGACCTCGACCTGGCCACGCACATCGTGCGCACCGACCTCCTGCGGAGCGGATCGACGTTGAGCGAGGCGACCGAGTTTCTCTGCCGCCGCTGGCAGCCCGGCGTGACCCTGCTGCCGATGAGCGATCAGCCGGTCGAGACCCATGTGCGTCTCGCCGCCGCGGTCGACGAGCACGCGGCCGGCGATCTGATCCACTTCGAGGAATGGTGGGTGCGCTATCGCGCCCACGTCGAGGTGACGGAATTCGTGCAGATCGGTCTCGAGACGTCGACCGCCGCGCCCGGCGTGCTCGAGGCCATCCGTGATGCCGATCTGGTGATTCTGCCGCCGTCGAATCCGGTTGTCTCTGTCGGAACGATTCTGGCGGTGCCGGGCATCCGCGAGGCGTTGCGCGCCACGCGTGCGCGCGTCGTCGGGGTGTCTCCGATCATCGGCGGCAGCGCGGTGCGCGGCATGGCCGACCACTGCCTGAACGTGATCGGCGTCGAAACGTCAGCGGCGGCGGTCGGGCTGCACTACGGCTCGCGCGGGTCGGGCGGCGTGAGCGGTACGGGGGGAGTGAGTGGCACCGGTGGAGTGGGCGGCGTGCTCGACGCCTGGCTCGTCGACGAGACGGATGCCGCGGCGGTGGCCGAGCTGGAGGCCGGGGGCATCCGTTCGGCGGCTGTTCCGCTCTGGATGCGCGACGTCTCCTCGACCGCGGCCATCGCCCGCGAGGTGCTCGCGATCAGCGCACTCGTGTAAGCGCCGACGCCGAGGTGCAGCGCCTCGGCGAGATTGGCGACGGTGTCGACGTCGCGTCGGATCGAGGCGGTGGGCGGGATCGTCAGCGGAATGTGTCCGGCCGTTTCGTGGGCGAGGCGGGAGCCTGCTCCGAATTGGGGAGCAAACGCGACCCCTCTCGTGGCGAGCAAGGCTGTCGTTCCGGTGCCTTCTTCGTCTGGAATCATCGAGCGCTCGTGGGCTGCGGCCAGAGCGAGGGCGTTCTCGACGTCGGCGACGGCGAGGGCGGGCAGGTCGCCGGTCACGACCGCGAGGTTGCTGGCGGGCGCGGCCGTGCGCGCGGCGGCGATCCCCTGCCGGATGGCGGCATTGAGGGGGTCGGTGGGTTGCGGAGTGTTCGTGGGGTCTGTGCGGTCCGTGTGGTCCGTGGGGTCCGTGTGCTCCGTGGGGTCCGTGGGGTCCGTGTGCTCCGTGGGGTCCGTGTGCTCCGTGGGGTCCGTGTGGTGGACGTCGTTCTCGCGAGAGGTCGCAGATCGCCCCTTGAACGCCTGCGAAGGGGCGATCTGCGACCTCTCGCGTGCGGAATGGGACGACTCACGGATGATCTCGGCACCGAGGGTAGACATCCGTTCGGCGATCTCGTCGTCGGCCGTCACCACGAACACGCGGTCGACCGCAGGTGCGGCCAGGAGCGCGGTCACGGTATCGAGCGCGAAAGCCTCCGCGAGCTGAGTGCGCTCGGGATGAGCACCGAGTCGGGACTTCGCACGCGCGGTTCCCTTGACCGGAACTACGACGACCCAGCTCATGATTCGCCGCCGCCGACACCGCGAGTTGTCACAGATGGCCCCTTGAACGCGCGCGAAGGGGCCATCTGTGACAACTCGCGGACACAATGGATCACTCGTCAGCCCTCGGTGAGTGGAACGACAGGCACGGCGGGCGGGGCGGTCATCGACGCGGCGGTCAGTTCGGCGAGCGCCGCGGCCCGCCCCGCGGCGAAACCTTCGGCGAACCCCTCGGCGTGCGCCTCCGTCGAGCCCAGCCTGAACATGTCGAACTCGCTCGCCCTCTGCAGGCGGCGCGCACCGTGCACGAGCTTCGCCGCGGTATCGGCACCTGCACCTGCACCTGCACCTGCACTGACCGCCGCACCCGTCGCGGCCGTCATACCCGCCACATCCGTTTCGGTGACCGACTCGAGCTCCCCGACCAACCGACCGAGCCCCCGCACCACGGCCACCGGGTTGCCGCTCGTTTTCCCCTTCACCAGGTCGGCGGCGGCCGCGATCTCGTCGGCGACTGCCGCAACCGTGGCGTCGAGGCGGCGACCGTTGGCATCCGTCGTGCCGCGCAGGTCATCGAGCACCGCGACCCCGGCCGCACCGATCGCGATGTCGGTCTGCCCTTCTCGCCAGGCTCGGCCGGCGGTGTCGGTGATGAGTACGCCGAGGCGCAACCCGGTGCGATTGCGGAGGGTGGTGCAGAGGGCGTGGGCCGAGGCGTCCGGGTCGACCGGCAGGAGCAGCACGATTCCGTCCGGAGTGTTGCTGGCATCGACGCCGGCCGCGGCGAGCACGAGTCCCTGGCGGTTCTCGACGATGCGGGTCACTCCGCCCGGATGCGCGCGGCTCGCGACGACGCGCACGGTCTCATCGGTGATCGCTTGCTCGCGGTCGTGCGCGGCCCGTTGGCGACCCTCGGCCTTCGAGACGATCTTGCTCGTGACCGCGAGAATGTCGCCATCGGCCAGTGCCGGTCCGCCATCCGCTGCACCACGCTCGGCGGCGGCAAGGATGATCTCAGCCAGGTCGTCGCCCGCGGTGATCTCACCGATTCCGTCGAGCACGAAGACGCGAATCTCGGCGCTTCCGGCCGTGACATCCGCGCTCGCGTCGCGCATCGCATCCGTCGCCATCGTCAGCTCCTCAGTTTCGGCAGCACGTCGCGCCCGAAGACGTCGATCCACTCGCGTTGATTGCGGCCCACGTTGTGCAGATAGATCTTGTCGAAGCCGAGGTCGACGAACTGTTGAATGTGTGCGCGATGCACGTCGGGGTCTGAGGAAATGACCATCCGTCCGTCGAAATCTTCCGCGCGCAGATGCTTGGCGATCTGCTCGAACTCGAACGGCGAACGGATGTCACTCTTCGGAAATCTCATGGCACCGTTCGGCCACTCACGCAGCGCGTTGGCCATCGCGAGTTCGTCTGTTTCGGCCCAGCTGAGGTGAAGCCGCAGCACCTTGGGCATGGTCGACGGATTCTTGCCGCCCTCCCGCGCCCCCGCCTCGAACTTGTTGAACAGCATCGACAGCTTCTCGATCGGGGCCTCGACCGTGATCAGTCCATCGGCATGCCGGCCGGCGCGCTTGGCGGTGACCGGGCCGGCCGTGGCGATCAGAATCTCGGGGGCGACGGCGGGCATCGTCCAGAGCCGGGTTGACTCGAGTTTGTAGTACTGCCCGGAATGCTTCACATCGCGCCCGGCAATCGACGCGGTGAAGAGTTTGGAGATGATCTCGACGGCCTCGAACATCCGGTTGATCCGCTCGGCGGCCTCCGGCCAGTACGCGCCCACGATGTGCTCGTTCAAAGCCTCGCCGGCGCCGAGGCCCAGCCAGTGCCGGCCCGGATACATCGAGGCGAGCGTGGCGGATGCCTGCGCCACCATCGCAGGATGCCACCGGAACGTCGGCGTCGTCACCCCCGGCCCGAAATCGCCGCTGGTACGTTCGCCCACCGCGGCCAGCACGCTCCAGACGAAGGAGGACTCTCCCTGCGCCGGAACCCACGGCTGAAAATGGTCGGCGGCCATGATGCCGTTGAAGCCGTGTTCTTCGGCGTAGGCCGCGAGCGCGACTGCTTCGGCGGGCGCGAATTGCTCGAGCATCGCCGCATAACCGATCTGCACGTTGGCCATGCGTCCATTCTGCCGGTCGTTGGTGCTCATTCCGACCGCACGGTGTTGGCCGAGCGGCCCTTGAGCGGCGCTGGAGAGGCGCTCGTCCGTCGTTCGCGTCGGAGAAACCGTCGCGATTGGCGCACTGTCGCCATCGACCGCACACATCGTGCGGTTTCTGCCGAATCCAGCGGTTTCTGCCGACGCTGCTGCCCGCACTGCTGCCCGCACCGCTATCCGGAAAGCGCGCTTCGGCATCCGTGCCAGGTCGGCAACTCCCGACCCAGCAAATAGGCTGGAGCACATGCGTATTGCCACTTGGAACGTCAACTCCATCCGTGCCCGCGTCGACCGCACCGTCGACTGGATGGTGCGCGAAGACATCGACGTGCTCGCGATGCAGGAGATCAAGTGCAAGCCGGAGCAGTTTCCGCGCGAGCAGTTCGAGGAGGCCGGCTACGAGCTGGCCGTGCACGGCCTCAACCAGTGGAACGGCGTCGCCTTCGCCAGCCGTCTGCCGATGACGGATGTCGTCACCAGCTTTCCCGGCATGCCCGGCTTTCTGAAAGGTCAGGAAGGGCCGGACCAGCCCCTCGAAGCCCGCGCACTCGGCGTCACGGTTGACGATCTGCGCCTGTGGAGCCTCTACGTTCCGAACGGCCGTGCGCTCGACGACGCCCACTTCATCTACAAGCTCGACTGGCTGGCCACGCTTGAGGCCCACGCCCGCGACGAGCTGGCCCGCAACCCGCACCTGGCGCTCGCGCTGATGGGCGACTTCAATGTGGCGCCGACCGACGCCGACATGGGCGACCCGAGCTTCGTTCCCGGCCTCTCCACCCACATCTCCCCTCCCGAGCGCGCGGCCTTCGCGGCGTTCGAGGCGGCCGGCCTGACCGATGTCGTGCGCCCCCTCGTGCCAGAGGGCTACACGTTCTGGGACTACAAGGCGCTGCGCTTTCCACGCAACGAGGGCATGCGCATCGACTTCATTCTGGGCTCGCCGGCATTCGCCGACCTCGTCACCGACGCGAGCATTCACCGCGACGAGCGCAAGGGCGACGCCCCGAGCGATCACGTTCCCGTGGTCGTGGATGTCGAGATCGAGGGCGAAGACGACGATCGGCCGATGATCTTCTAGCGTTTCAGGCGAGCAGCGAGGCGATCACCAGCAGTGCCGGAATTGACGCGACTGTTGTGACCAGCACGGTGTCCCGCGCAACGACCACACCGCGGTTGTAGCGCGTTGCGAAGTTGTAGATGTTCTGCGCGGTCGGCAGCGCAGACACCATCACGACCGCGAACAAATCTGAGCCAGCCAGGCCGAATACGAATCGGCCGAACAGCCAGGCGACAACGGGCATCACCGCGACCTTGATGACGGATGCGGCTGCAACCTGCTTGCGTCCGGAACCCTTCTGCAGCGGGCGTTGCCCGTGTAGCGACATCCCGAATGCCAGCAGCACCATCGGGATCGCCGCCCCTCCGATCAGTTCAAGCGGCGCCATGATCGGTTCGGGAACGGTGATGCCGAAAACCGCGACCACGACTCCGAGCACCGAGGCGATGATCATGGGGTTGCGCAGCGGCCCGGTGAGAATCGACCCGAGCGACACCCGCCCGCCGCTTGTCATGTCGAGAATGCCGAGCGTGAGCGGTGCCAAGACGAGCAGTTGGAGCAGCAGCACCGGCGCCACGTATTGGGCGCTACCGAGCACATACATCGCGACGGGCAGCCCGATGTTGTTTGCGTTGACGTAGGTGGCACCGGCCTGGCCAAGCACTGTTTCGCCCAGTGGGCGACGGAAGAAGATGCGCGACAGCACACCGAACAGCGCCGCACCGACCGCGACGCTGCAGAGCACAGTCAACAGAAACGAGGAGAAGAGCACCCGCACATCGGCGTGGGACAGAACCGTGAACAAGAGAGCCGGCGTTGCGACGAAAAACGCCACCCGGTTCAGCGCGTGTCCGGCGTGGTCACCGGCGATACCCGTGCGCCCGACGACGTAGCCGACAAGGATCACGAACCCGATGATCGCGAACCCGATCAGCACTCCACTCATTTCATGAAGTCTAGGCTGGGCGCCTCGTCGCCTCACCTCGCCTGCCCCACCCCGCGCCGCCTCGCCGAGTTTGACACCTGCGGTCGAGACACCCCGTTCTGCCAGGCGAACTCGACCGGAACGGTCAAGCTCGGCGGGTTGAAACGCGAGTTCTCCCCGAAAGCGACAGCGCGGCCTACGCTGATCCCATGCCTCACCTCGACGTTCCCGGAGCCTCGCTCTACTACGAGACCGACGGGCACATCTCGTCGCCGGCGCTGCTCCTGCTGCATGCCGGGGTCACGACCTTGCGCATGTGGGACCCGCAGATCGAAGCTCTGGCGGCACGCCATTTCGTGATCCGCTTCGATGCGCGCGGGTACGGTCAGACGCAGTGCACGGATGCCGCCTTCGACGAACGCGCCGACGCCCTCGCCGTTCTCGATCACCTCGGCATTCTGACGGCGGCTGTGATCGGCAGCTCCCGGGGCGGCGGGCTCGCCCTCGATCTCGATCTCGAGCATCCGGACCGGGTGACCGGCCTCGTCGCAATCGGCTCTGGCCCCAGCGGTTTCGTCGATCCCCCTCACACTGAGCGGGAGAGCGAACTCTTCGCCCTGATCGACGCCGCCCGCACTGCCGAAGATTGGCACAAGGCCGCCCGGCTTGAGGTCACTCTCTGGGATGTCGGCCCGCTCCGGCACGAAAGCGATCTCGACCCCGAGTTTGTGCGACGTGCCGCCTCACTTCATCGGGTGAATGCCGCGCATGGCGGCGTCAACCCGACCCGCATTCCGCTCGACCCGCCGGCCGTCGATCGGCTGGGCGACATTGCGGTGCCGACCCTGATCGTCGTCGGCGAGTTCGACCTCAGTTCACGGCTTGCCCGCTACGAATATCTCACTGCCGCGATTCCCGAAGCGAGCGGATACGTCTTTCGCGACTCCGCCCACCTGCCGAGCGTTGAGCATCCGGCTGAGTTCGAGCGGCTTCTCGTCGATTGGCTGGCCGAGAACGGGTTGTAGGCGGATTCGCTCACACCATCTCGGTGGTCGAGGAGGCCGCCCGCGATCGGGTCGAGACCCGGTGAGCCGACGTTCAAACGCAACCCAAGTCAAGAGATTGGCTCGCGAGATCTCGAGACGCGTGCTCGCAAGCTCGCGCGCTCCTCGATCAACGAAATGGACTACCCGCCGAGACGCTCATCGAGCTCGCGGATGACATCCCACGCGCCCTCTTCTGAGTTGCTCAGCACCACGACATCCAGGCCGTGCTCGTAGTAGTGGCGCAGGATTCCGCCGGCGCCCGCGTTCACGCCGTCCTTGTAATAGGAGCGCACCGAACCGTCTTCGTCGAGGTCGAACTCCAGGCCGAAGCCGAACGCCGTGCTCTCGTCGTGCTCGACCTGGGGGCTGAAGAACTCCTCGGTCATCTCGGCGTTGAGCAGTGTTCCGTTGCGCAGAGCGTCGAGGAAGGTCACCAGGTCGGCCGCCGTCGCCTGCGCGCCGCCATCGGGCGAGCCGATCGGCGGAGTCGCGAAAACGCTCGAGGCCCACGTGCCGTTCTCGGCCTGGTCCCAGCCCTCGGCCAGCTTCGGCGTCGCTTCGCGGCGGTCGAAGAAGCCCGAATCGGTCATGCCGGCCGGGGCGAAAATCTCGTTCATGACGTACTGGCGAAAGCTCAGACCGGTCACCTTCTCGACGGCGAGGCCGGCGAGAATATAGCCGGCATCGCTGTATTCACTGTCGACGCCGGGCGCGCTGACCGGCTCCTTGTCGGCGAACAGCGGCAGGTAGTCCTTGGTTTCGGTCAGTGTGTAGTTCGGCACCCGCGCCCAGAGCGCCTCATATTCTTCGCCGGCCTCCTCGTCGACGATGTCGGCGATGCCGCTCGTGTGGGTCAGCAGGTGAAGCAGGGTGACGCCGATGCCAATCGTGGTGTCGGCAAGATCGACATAGTGGTGGATCGACGTCTCAAGGTCGAGCGCACCACGCTCAACCTGCTGCAGCACGGCAACGGCGGTGAACAGCTTGGTGATCGACGCGGTGTCGAAGCGGGTGTCAATCGTGTTCGGGATGCCCCAGCGCTGGGTGGCCAGGCCGGTGGCCGACTCGAAGACCGTCGCGTCGCCCTTTCGCACGAGCACAACGCCCGCGAACTCGTTGTCGGCCAGAAACTCATTCAATCCAGTGGTATCCACCTGCCAAGTCTAGGCACCTGACAGCGCGGCGGTCACGGCAGTCGCGCTGGCGCTAGCATCGGCCTGGTGAGCACACTCGGCAGCCTGGATGAGATCGTGCGCGTCGTCGAGAACGCCACGATCGGCCGACGCCGCACGATGGTCGGAATTGCCGGGTCGCCCGGCTCCGGCAAATCGACGATCGCGGCCGCGTTGATGGAACGCTTGAGGGGAGGCAAGCACGCGGTGCTGCTCCCGATGGACGGATTCCATCTCCCCCAGTCGACGCTCGTGCAGCTCGGACGCCGCGAACGGATGGGTGCTCCAGACACCTTCGATGTCGACGGCTTCGTTGACGTCCTGACAGCTGTTCGGTTCACAACCGAACCGGTCTCGGTTCCCGGCTTCGATCGCGCGATCGAGGAGCCGATACCCGACGCACTCACCGTGTTTCCGGATTCGTCCGTCGTCGTGATCGAGGGCAACTATCTGTTGCACGATGCGGGAGGTTGGGAGCGGGTGCTGCCGCTTCTCGACGTGAGCATGTTCGTGGACCTCCCGCAGGACATCCGTGTGGAGCGGCTGATCACGCGGCATGAAGAATTCGGCAAGAGCCCGGCGGCGGCGCTCGCCTGGTCGACGGGGCCTGACGAGCGGAATGCGGAGCTGATTGAGGCGACGGCGGTGCGGGCTGGCTATCGGATCAGGCTCGAGCTCTGAGAATCCCGGTGATCGAGGAGCAGCCGACGAAGGAGGCCGCGTCTCGAGATCCCGCGAGCCGATCTCCTGACCGTGGTCACGTTTTGAGGGTTAGCTCACGAGATTTCGAGACGCGTGCTCGCTTCGCTCGCTCGCTCCTCAATCAACGAAACGGGTCAGTTGCGTCCGGTGAAGCTGTCCATCGAACGATAGACGCCGAAGACGCGGCCGGCGACGGCATCCCAGGCGGGCTGCGGCAGTACGCCGCGCAGCGCCCTGGCCAGACCGACGGTCCACGGCATCATCAACTGCGGCCTGCCCGCGAGCATGGCCGCCCAGACCCGGTTGACCACGTATTCGGGAGTCATCACCGGGGTGAGCAGCGGGCCGCGCGCGCCAGCGAACATCCCGGTCGAAATGTAGCTGGGGCTGACCGTGGTGACCTTCACATTGTCGTGATCCTGGTGCTCGAGTTCGAGTCGCAGGCTGTCGCTCCAGCCGATGAGGGCGGCTTTCGAGGCGGCGTACACACTCATCCGCGGGTTCGACAACGTGCCGGCCGCCGAGGCGATGTTCACAATGCGGGCCGCCCGGTAGAAGTTGTCCATCATGCCCGGCAGAAACTCGCGCGTGATGTACATCGGCGCCAGCGCGTTGATCTGCATGGTCGGCCTGGTGTCGTCGCCGTTGTCGTGCTCCCAGAAATACTTGCCACGGATGATGCCGGCATTGTTGATCAGGATGTCCGGGTTGCCCACCTCAGTGCGCACGCGTTGCGCGGTCTGGGCGATCGCGCCGAGGTCGGAGATGTCGATGACGTAGGAAACGACGCGCGTGCCCTCACCGGCGAGCGCGCTCAGCTCGGCGGCGGTGGACGTGACGCCGGCCGCATCCCTGTCCCAGAGCACGACGGCGGCGGCGCCCTCGGCGACGGCCCGCTCGGCATACAACCGGCCCATGCCGCTGGCCGCTCCGGTGATCAACACGCGGGCTCCGGCAACGGTTCGAGTCATGTGTCAATCATCGCAAGGTTCACGGGGCCCTGCCGACACGCCCAGCTTCCCGTGACGAGTGCGCGGCAGCCGTCCCCGCTTTCGCCGAACTGTGGCGGATTACCATTTTTTCGGCCGAAAACCGTCATCTGCCACAGTTCGGCGCGGGGGGCTCGGGCAAAGCGAGGGCGCGGAGGCGCGTGAGGCGCACCCCGTGTTACCCCAGGTTTCGGCGGCGGTGGCGGGAGGGCCGCGTTGTCCGCCAGACTCGGGACAGATACCGCCTGTCGAGCAAGGAACGCACTATGACAACCAGCACACTCTTCACGCGCAGTCCGTGGACGGGCCAGGCGGATACCGCCGAGCTCGACCAATGGACCGCCGTCGCTACGCGCGTGGCCGGCCAGCTCGAGGGCGGCGCCCTGGAGCGCGACCGCACCAGCGCGCTCCCTCACGAGCCGCTCGACCTGCTGCGGGAGGCCGGGCTGATCAACCTGCTCATTCCGAGTGCGTTCGGTGGCGAGGGTGCGCATTGGGAAACCGCGTTCCGCGCGGTACGGATCATCGCGCGCGTCGACGCATCCATCGGCCAGCTGCTCGGCTACCACTACCTGAACCAGGCCTGTGTCACGTTCTATGGTCCCGACGAGTCGCGTCAGGCGGCCTGGTACACGGCGAGCGCCGCGAATCAGTGGGTCTGGAGCGACTCGTTCAACCCGGTCAGTCCCGACCTGTCGATCGTCTGGGATGACGGCACCGGCACCGGCACCGGCACCCCCGGCTACCGCCTCAACGGCCTCAAGCGCTTCGCGACCGGCGCCGCGGTCGCCGACAAAATCATCGCCGGCGGCATCGCAGAGGGCGGCGAATTCGACGGCGAGCTCGTGGTCTTCGCCGTCGACGGCAACCGGGCCGGCGTCGAGCACCAAGACGACTGGGACCACCTCGGCTACCGTGCCTCGGCCAGCGGCTCGGTGCGCTACAACAATGTGTTGATCACTGCCGACGACGTGATCGGCGTCGACCATGAGGAGCCGTTCTCGTCCATCGTCACGCCCGGCGTGCAGCTGCTCTTCGGCAACATCTACCTCGCGGTCGCCGAGGGCGCGCTCGCCCAGGCGCGCACGCTCACGCTTGCCCGCCCGAACGCCTGGTTCCTCTCCACCGCCGAGCGCTACGCCGACGACCCGATCGTGCACCGCACGGTCGGCGAGCTGGTGGCCCGCACGCGTGCCGTCGAGGCGCTGGCGGATGCCCTCGGTCGCCAATTCGACACGGCCATCGCACGCGGCGGCGCGACCACCGCCGCCGACCGCGCCGAGCTCGAAATCGCCATCGCCGGACTCAAGATCGTCTCCACCGAGGTCGGACTCGAGGTGTCGAGCCGGGTCTACGAGGTGACCGGAGCCAGCTCCACGAAATCGAGCATCGGTCTCGACGTGTTCTGGCGCAACATCCGCACGCACAGCCTGCACGACCCGGTCGACTACAAGAAGATTGAGGTCGGTGCGCACTATCTCACCGGCGCCGTGCAACCCGTCTCCCTCTACACCTAGGTCGTGCCATGAGTTCTGCTGAGATTCCTGACGACGTGACCCAAACGGATGCGCCCGAGACCGGCGCTCCGACCCGGGTCGCAACCGGCGCCCCGACCACTCGCCGCGGTGCCGCCGCGCACGTGAACGCCGGCGCCGCCGTCGGCCTCGGCGCGACGCCGGCGCCTTCTTCGCGCCCCGACTCGGCCCCGGCCCCCGTCGACTTCGCCGTTCTCGCCGCGAAATACCGCCCGGTCTTCGCCCGGATCGCCGAAGGAAGCGTCGAGCGCGAGCTGGAGCGCATCCTGCCGGCCGAGCAGATCGGCTGGCTGAAGGCATCCGGGTTCACTGCCGTGCGCGTTCCGGTGCTGGCCGGCGGCGACGGCGCGAGCCTGCCGCAGCTGTTCCGACTTTTGGTCGAACTGGCCGCGGCCGACTCGCATGTGGCCCAGGCGATCCGCGGGCACCTCGGCTTCGTCGAGGACCGCCTCTATGCACCAGAGAGTGTCGACCGCGACGAGTGGCTCGCCCGTTTCGCCGCCGGCCAGCTCGTCGGCAACGCGGTCACCGAGATCGGAGCGGTGGCGCTCGGCGTCACGAACACCCGGTTGGATGCCGCGCCCGACGGTTTCACGATCACGGGCAGCAAGTTCTACACGACCGGCAGCATCTTCGCCGAGTGGATCGACGCGACAGCGGTCAGCCCCGACGGCGTCGAGGTCGCGGCACTCGTCTCGACGGCGCCCGACTCGACAGCATCCGGTTCGGTCGAGATCAGCGACAACTGGACCGGATTCGGCCAGCGCCTGACCGGAAGCGGAACGACGGTCTTCACGGCGGCTCCCGTGCAGGCGGCGCATGTCTACGATTTCAGCGAGCGGTTCCCCTACCAAACCGCGCTCTACCAGCTCTCGTTGGTGGCGGTGCTGGCCGGCATCGCCCGTGCTGCCGAGCGGGATGCGGCCGACCAGGTCGCCAACCGATCGCGGGCCTTCAGCCATGGCAACTCCCCGATCACCCGAGAGGACCCGCAGATCCTCGACATCGTCGGGCGCATTTCGGCCGATGCCTTTGCCGCAGAGGCCGTGACCGAGCGGGCCGCGCAGTCGTTGCAGCGGGCGTTCGACGCGCGGGATTCCTCGGCAGGGGTGCGCGATCGCGCCAAGCGCGAGACCGAGATCGAGACTGCTCAGGCACAGATCGTGGTGTCGCAACTGACGCTCGGGGTGACCACTCGCCTCTTCGACGGCCTGGGGGCATCCGCTACCTCAACGTCGTCCTCGCTCGACCGGCACTGGCGCAACGCCCGCACCGTGACCTCGCACAACCCGGTCGCGTTCAAGGCGCGCATCGTGGGCGACTATCTCGTCAACGACGCCGAGCCGCCGTACGAGTGGTACGTCGGCGTGGGCGCGAAGCCGGCTGCGGCCCCGAAGTAGCCCGTCTCTTCCCGCTTCCTTCCCCCTCCCCCGATCATCCCGCCCGTGAGGTGCCATCTTTTGCTAGTTGCCGGGGCTCCGCACTAGCAAAAGGTGGCACCTCACGGCCGAAACAGCCCGAACCCGGAGCACGCATGCCAGAGATTCCGCAGGAAATCCGCCTCAACGCCTTCAGTATGAACACCGTCGGGCATTTGTCGCCGGGGTTGTGGCGGCACCCGCGTGACCAGTCGCGCCGCTATCTCGACCTCGACTACTGGATGGAGCTCGCCCAGACACTCGAGCGCGGCAAGATCGACGCCCTCTTTCTCGCCGACGTGCTCGGCGTCTACGACGTCTACGGCGGCAGCGCGGATGCCGCACTTCGCGGCGGCGTGCAGGTGCCGGTCAACGACCCGCTGCAGCTGATCCCGGCGATGGCGTCGGTCACCAGCGATCTCGGTTTCGGGGTGACCTCGTCGGTGTCGTTCGAGCATCCGTTTCCGTTCGCGCGGCGCATGTCGACCCTCGACCACCTCACCCGCGGGCGCGTGGCCTGGAACGTCGTCACCTCCTACCTCACCAGCGGCGCCCTCAACCTGGGGGTCAGCGGCCAGGTCGCGCACGACCGGCGCTACGACATCGCCGAGGAGTACCTCGAGGTCTGCTACAAGCTCTGGGAGCGCAGCTGGGATGACGACGCGGTCGTGGCGGATGCCGCGTCCGGCGTCTATGCGGACCCGACGCGGGTGCACCCGATCGCGCACCAGGGCGAGTTCTTCGCGGTGCCCGGCATTCACCTGAGTGAGCCGTCGCCGCAGCGCACGCCGTACCTGTTTCAGGCCGGGGCGTCGCCGCGCGGCGTGCAGTTCGCCTCGCGTCACGCGGAATCGGTGTTCGTCGCGGCCCCGAGCAAGACCGTTCTGGCGAAACAGATCGCCGGGCTGCAGGATGCTCTCGGTGCAGCCGGACGCACCGCCGGCAGCGTCACCGTGATCAACCAGCAGACCGTGGTTGTGGCCGAGACGGATGCCGAAGCGCAGCGGTTGTTCCAGGGGTACCTGGAGTTGGCGTCCGGGGTGGGCGCCCTCACCCTGATGTCGGGCTGGACCGGCATCGACTTTGCCCAGCTCGACGCCGACAGCGTGCTGCAGGACCAGGCGAGCGAGGGCATCCAGTCGGTGGTGCGGGCGTTCACCGCGGCAGATCCCGACCGAAAGTGGACCATCCGCGAGATCGCCGAATACGCCAAGATCGGCGGCGACGGCCCAGTGATCGTGGGCTCGGCCGCCACCGTTGCTGACCAGCTGGAGGGCTGGGTGGAGGAAACCGGCGTTGGCGGTTTCAACCTGGCCGGCATTGCGGTTCCGGAAACCTGGAGCCAGGTGACCGAGCTGCTCGTGCCCGAGCTGCAGAAGCGCGGACGGTTCAAGAAGGAGTACGCGCCGGGCACGCTGCGCGAGAAGCTCGGCGGCACGGGTGCGGCGGCACGCGTCGCGGCCGACCATCCGGCGGCGCAGGTGCGGATTCCGGCGTAGGGGACACCCTCGCGTCGTTGGTCGAGGAGCAGGTGAGCGCCAGCGAGCACGCGCCTATTCGGTATATGACCGTTTCGTTGATCGAAGAGCAGCCGACGAAGGAGGCCGCTCCTCGATCAACGGGGGCGGCACGATCCGCTGCACGACCGTCGCCGCTGTGTTACGGCACATGTCGACACATGGAGTAACGACCGCGACAGACGGCGCGGGCAGCGAATACTCTCGCATTCACCCGCTCGCCCGCATCTGATTGGATCGTCATGGCCGATACGCTTACCGCCGCCGCCCCCGCGCCGGCTTCGCCCAGCTCCACTTCGAGTTCGGGCGACTCGGCGCCAGGCGCTTCCGGCACCGTCGCATCCGGCCCTGGCAAGCTCCGCGGATCCCTCGGCGTCGCCAGCATCGTCTTCATCGTCGTCGCCGCGGCCTCGCCGCTCGGCGTGATCGGCGGACCGGTTCCGCTCGGCATCGCCTTCGGCAACGGAGCGGGTTTTCCCTTCACCTTCATCGTCGTGACCGCCGTGCTGCTCTTCTTCGCCGTCGGCTTCACCGCAGCCACACCGTTCGTGCGCTCGGCCGGCGCGTTCTACGCCTACGTCGACAAGGGTCTCGGCCGTTCGGCCGGCCTCGGCACCGCGTTCGCCGCCCTGCTCTCCTACCTCGCCCTCGAAGCCGGTGTCTTCGGCCTCTTCGGTCCGGCGCTCGACAGCCTCCTGCAGAGCTACGGGTTGCCGCCCGTGCCGTGGTGGGTCTACGCGGCCGTCGGCTTTGTCGTGGTGTCGGCGCTCGGCTACCTGAAGATCGAACTGTCTGGCCGCATCCTGGGCGTGCTGTTGATCGCCGAGGTCGCGATCGTGCTCGTGCTCGACGCGGCAGTCGTGTTCTCCGGCGGCGGGCCGGAAGGCTTCTCGACCGGCATCTTCGACCCGGCCGAGATCGTCTCTGGCGCACCGGGCTTCGCGATCCTTTTCGCGATCCTGAGCTTCATCGGTTTCGAGGCAACGGCCGTGTTCCGTGACGAGACGAAGGACCCCGACAAGACCATCCCGAAGGCCACCTACATCTCGCTGATTCTGATCGGCGTCTTCTACACGGTCTCAAGCTGGGTGCTGATCACGGCCAACGGCCAGAGCGACATCGTGCAGAACGCCGGGGACAACGCCGGAAGCATCCTGGCCACGACCACCGAGAAGTACCTCGGCACGGTCGGCGGGCACATCATCCAGATTCTGTTCGTGACGAGCCTGTTCGCCTGCATCCTCTCGTTCCACAGCATCGTCTCGCGCTACTTCTTCTCGCTCTCGAGCAAGCAGGTGCTGCCGGCCGCGCTGTCGAAGCCGCACCCCAAGCACGGTTCGCCGTCTCTCTCGTCGCTTCTCGCATCCGCAATCGTCGCCGTGCTGATCATCGCCGCCGTGCTGCTTCAGCTCGACCCGATCACCCAGTTCTACACCTGGCTCGGCGGCATCTCGTCGGTCGGAATCGTGCTGCTGCTCGTGATCACGAGCGTGTCGGTCATCTCGATATTCCGCCGCAACAAGCACGAGCTGAGCCTCTGGCGCACGACCATCGCCCCGGCCATCGGGCTGGTCAGCCTGATCGGATTCCTCGTCGTGATCCTGCTCAACCTGCCGGTTCTGGTGGGCGAGGCCTCGTACGGACCGTTCTCCATCGGAGTGCTGGTGCTGCTCGCCCTGGCCTTCGCGGCCGGCCCGGTGGTCGGCTACTTCAAGAAGGGCGCGGAGCTCAGCTAGCCCCGCGCGCTCCCCCGTCAGTCCCTCACCGCCGAGAGTCGCCGTTTCTACCGAGAGTCGCCGTTCTAGCGGCGATTCTCGGCAGCACGGGCGATTCTCGGCGTTTTCACTTCCGCACCACGCACCGCCCCCGACTCACAAGGATCACCGTTATGCCGACCACCTCCGTTCCCGAGTCCGCGACCATCGAAAACCTGCTCACCGAGAATCGCCGCTACCCCGCCGACGCCGCGTTCGCCGCGCAGGCCAACGTGGACGAGAGCTGGTGGGCGAAGGCGGATGCCGACCCCGTCGCGTTCTGGGCCGAACAGGCCAAACGCCTCGACTGGGCGACGCCGTGGCACACCGACCACAGCTGGCAGCCGGCGCTGCGAACGGATGCCGACGCATCCGTCGACCCGTCGGCCACGGTCGGCGACTCGACTGGTGTCAGCGTCTCGGCCGCGACCGGCGACGAGAGTGATGCCGGCAACGACCCCGCAGCGCTCGCGATCCCGCGCGCCGAGTGGTTCGCTGGCGGCACCCTCAACGTGGCCGTGAACTGTGTCGACCGGCACGTTGCCGCTGGCAAGGGTGAGAAGGTCGCTTTTCACTTCGAGGGCGAACCGGGCGACCGGCGCACGCTGACCTACCGGGACCTGCAAAACGAGGTGAACAGGGCGGCCAACGCACTGACCGCACTCGGCATCGTGCAGGGCGACCGGGTGGTGCTCTATCTGCCGGTGATTCCGGAGACGATCATCATCACGTTGGCGATCGCGCGGCTGGGTGCCGTGCACTCGCTCGTCTTCGGCGGGTTCTCGGCCGAAGCGCTGCGGTTTCGGATCGAGGACACCGGCGCGAAACTGCTCGTCACCACCGACGGCCAGTACCGGCGCGGAGTCGCGGTTGCGGTCAAGGCCGCGGCCGACGAGGCAGTGGCGGGAGTGGACTCGATCGAGCACGTGCTCGTGGTGCGGCGCACCGGCGCGGTGGACAGCAGCGCAGACAGCAACAGCGACGCGAGCAGCGACGCAACGCCCGCCGGCGCATCCGCCGACCCCAGCGCATCCGCAGCCGCATCCGCCGACATCCCCTGGACCCCGGGCCGCGACGTCTGGTGGCACGACGTCGTCGACTCCGCCTCCGAGACGCATGAGCCCGAGTTCTTCGATGCCGAGACGCCGCTGTTCATCATTTACACCTCGGGAACCACCGGCAAGCCGAAGGGCCTCGTGCACACGAGCGGCGGCTACCTGACCCACGCCTCCTGGAGCCACTGGGCCATCTTCGACGCCAAAGACGACGACGTGCATTGGTGCACGGCCGACCTTGCTTGGGTAACCGCGCACAGCTATGTGCACTACGGACCGCTGTCGAACGGCACCACCTCGGTGATCTACGAGGGCACCCCGAACACCCCGCATCCGGCCCGGCACTTTGAGATCATCGAGCGCTACCAGGTGACCACCTATTACACGGCGCCGACACTGATCCGCACGTTCATGACCTGGTTTCCCGACGGGCTGCCGGCCGAACACGACCTGTCCAGCATTCGGCTGCTCGGCTCGGTCGGCGAGGCGATCAACCCGGAGGCATGGGTCTGGTTCCGCGAGAACATCGGTGCCGGTACCGCTCCGATCGTCGACACCTGGTGGCAGTCTGAAACCGGCGCGGCAGTGATGGCGCCGTTGCCCGGTGTGAGCACGTTGAAGCCCGGTTCGGCCCTGCGCGCGATCCCCGGGCTGACCACGCGGGTCGTGAACGACGCCGGCGAGCAGGTTCCGAACGGTTCGGGCGGCTATCTCGTGATCGACGGCACCTGGCCGGGAATGGCCCGCACCGTCTGGGGTAACCCCGAGCGCTACCGCGACTCCTACTGGGCGCGGTTCGCGAAGCAGGGCTACTTCTTCTCCGGCGACGGCGCGAAATATGACGATGACGGCGACATTTGGCTGCTCGGACGCGTCGACGACGTCATCAATGTGTCGGGGCACCGCCTCTCGACCATCGAGATCGAATCAGCGCTGGTCGCCCACCCCATGGTCGGCGAAGCGGCAGCCGTCGGAGTCAACGACCCGACGACGGGGCAGGCGATCGCGGTGTTTGTGATCCCGACGGATGCGGCGGCATCCGTTCTGGTGGACGGATCGGCGGGCGGATCATTCGCCGGCTCGGTTGGATCGCTGGCTGGCTCGCTGGCTGGCTCGGCCGCTGGCTCGGCCTCCGCCGCCGACACCGGCGCACTGTCTGTTGCGCAGAACGACGCCCTCGCGACCCTGTTGCGGGCGCACGTGACGCGGGAGATCGGCGCGATCGCCCGCCCCCGACTGGTGTTCACCGTGCCTGACCTGCCGAAAACCCGCTCGGGCAAAATCCTGCGGCGGCTGCTGGCCGATCTCGTCGACGGACGCCCGCTCGGCGACGTGACCTCCTTGCAAGACGACACCGTGCCGGCTCGCATCGCCGAGATCGTGGAGGCCTCCCGCTAGACCCGTCCTTTCTACGTGAGGTGCCAACTTTTGCTAGTGCGGCAGCCGAATCACTAGCAAAAGTTGGCACCTCACGAATGCTGCTGCGAACGAAGTGTTACGCCGGGTTTCAGCGCGCGTGCGTGCAAGACCGGCCAATCGATAACGTCAGTGCAACCCCACACGAGACGATTGCCGGAAACCAGCCATGTCGAGCGACACCGCCACCCTCCTCCGAGCCTCGCGTCGCCCTGAGCCCGGCAGCGAGCGCAGCACCGAACGTGCCAGCGAACGCAGCGACGAGCAGAGCGTTGCGGCCGACAACTCGTCATTCTCCGTGACCTTCGACCGCGTCGGCCGGGTGTTTGCCGCCGAACGCAAGCGCGGCGCATCCGTCGGCTCGCTCGCGGTGCTCGACGATATTTCGTTGACGGTCGCGGCCGGTGAAATTCTCGCGATTCTCGGCACGAGCGGATGCGGCAAGTCGACTCTGCTGCGCATCGCGGGCGGTCTCGACCAACCTTCCGCGGGTAGCGTGACCATCGATGGCACGCCGGTGCGCGGCATCGATCCGCGCTGCGCCGTCGGTTTTCAGGAACCGCGACTGCTGCCGTGGCGCACCGTCGCCGGCAACGTGGCCCTCGGACTCCCACGCGGAACGGCGCGTGCTGCCGGTGAGGCCCGCGTCGCCGAATTGCTTGCGCTCGTCGGCCTCGCCGACTTCGCCGACCACCGGCCGCGTGAAATCTCCGGCGGCATGGCCCAGCGCGCTTCGCTGGCCCGCGCCCTCGCTCGCAACCCCGGCGTGCTGCTGCTCGACGAGCCGTTCGGCGCCCTCGACGCACTCACCCGCCTGAAGATGCAAGACCTCCTGCTCGACGTGCACCGTGCCGCGCCGACCACCGTGCTGCTCGTCACCCACGACGTCGACGAGGCGCTGCAGTTGGCCGACCGCATCATTCTGCTCGGGCGAGGCGATGGCGATTCGGCCGCCGGCATCCGTCAGTCGCTTGTCGTTCCGGGCGTGCGTCCGCGTGACCGCGGATCAGCCGAGCTCGCCCAGCTGCGTGCCGAGCTGCTCGCCGGTCTCGGCATCGACCGGCATGACGGCGGGGCGCACGACGGGCAGAACAACCCGCACGACGTGCGGCACGACGATCGGCACGACGTGGCAGCCGAAGCCCAGGAGGCAGAACGGGCCAACGCCCAGTCCGCTGCCGCCGCAGCCGAATCCGACCGGTTGACCGGCCTTCCGGCCAGCCACTCCGCCGGTCAGACCGCCAGTTTTCCGTTCTGACTCTCCGTCACCCTTTCTTCCCTGCCTGACCCACAGCATCCACCGCACCACAGCATCCCCGCACCACTGCACCCACTGCACCCACGCCCCTCCAATCGAGAGACCATCATGACTAAACGCAGCGTCACCGCCACCGCCCTCATCGCCGCCGCCGCGGCCGCCAGTCTGCTGCTCACCGGCTGCGTCGCCGGCGAAAACCAGCCGGCCAAGGCCGACACCAAAGCGACCTCGTCGGCCGGTGCCGATTCCGGCATCGTGACTGAGGGCGGAACCCTCAACATCGACTTCGCCACCTACAACCCGCTCAGCCTCGTGATCAAGGACCAGGGCTGGCTCGAGGATGCCCTCGCGGACCAGGACATCACGGTCAACTGGGTGCAGTCGGCCGGCTCGAACAAGGCGAACGAGGCCCTGCGCGCCGGGGCCATCGATGTCGGATCAACGGCCGGCTCGGCCGCACTGCTCGCCCGCTCCAACGGTTCGCCGATTCAGGCGATCAACATCTTCTCCCAGCCCGAGTGGGCAGCCATCGTCGTGGCCGACGGTTCGCCGATCACCTCGGTCGCCGACCTCAAGGGCAAGCACGTTGCCGCCACCAAGGGCACAGACCCCTACTTCTTTCTGTTGCAGTCGCTTGAAGCCGAAGGCCTCACCCCCGACGACGTGATCGTCGAAAACCTGCAGCACGCCGACGGCTGGTCGGCGCTGCAGAGCGGCTCTGTCGATGCCTGGAGCGGCCTCGACCCGATCATGGCCGGTGCTGAGCAGGCCGGCGCCAAGCTCATCTACCGCAACGTCGACTTCAACAGCTACGGCTTCTTGAACGCGACCGAGGCATTCATCGCCGAGAAGCCCGACGTCGCCCAGACCGTCGTGAACGCCTACGAGCACGCTCGCGAGTGGGCTCAGGCCAACCCGGAGAAGACCGCACAGATTCTTTCCGACGTTGCCGGACTCGACCTCGCCGTCGCCACCAAGGTCATCACTGAGCGCACCAACCTCGGCGTCGACAACGTTCCCGGTGACGCTCAGCTGAAGGTGCTCACGAAGATCGGCCCGACCTTCGTCGCCACCGGCGACGTCGCCGCGCAGTCGCAGATCGACGACGCGCTGGCCACGCTGCTGAACCCGACCTTCGCCGAGAAGGCCGACGCCTCGGCGATCAAGTAGCCCCGCACTCCCGCTTCACCGTTTTCGAGGGGCGGCCTCAGGGTCGCCCCCACCTGCCGACAGGATCACGATGACCGACACGCCTACCCGCCCCGCCGCATCCGTGGCGCAAGCGAGTGCGACGCGTACAGCGCGTTCAACGCCGACGGATGCTGCCCGACCGCCGCGTCGGCCGCTCACTTCGCGTAGCTGGTTCATCATTGTCGGCGGACTCGTGGTGCCCGTGCTGATTCTGGCGGTCTGGCAGTTCGGCGCCTCAACCGGGCTGGTGAGCACGACGCAGCTCCCCTCGCCCGCGATGGTCTGGCAGGCGGCCGTCGAGCTGGCCGACCGGGGAAAGCTGGGTCTCTACGTCGCGATCTCCACGCAGCGGGTGCTGATCGGCTTCGCCCTCGGCGCCGCGCTCGGACTCGCGATCGGCGCCGTCGTCGGGCTCTCGCGCATCGCCGATATTCTCGTCGCCCCCACGCTCGGCGCCATCCGTGCGGTGCCGTCGCTGGCCTGGGTGCCGTTGCTGTTGCTCTGGCTCAAGTTCGGTGAGGATTCCAAGATCGCGCTGATCATGATCGGCGCCTTCTTCCCGGTCTACACGACGGTGACGCAGGCTCTGCGGCACGTCGACAAGCAGCTCGTTGAGGCGGGTCGCGCGTTCGGTTTGCGCGGGGTGGCCCTGTTTCGCACCGTGCAGTTGCCGGCCGTGATCCCGTCGGTGATCTCCGGTCTGCGACTGGCTCTCGCGCAGGCCTGGCTGTTCTTGGTCGCCGCGGAGATGCTCGGCGCGTCAATGGGACTCGGCTTTCTGCTCACCGAGTCCGGCGGCAACGGCCGCGTCGATCGCATCCTGCTCGCCATCGTTCTGCTCGCCGTGCTCGGCAAGCTGACGGATGCCCTGGTCGGCTTGTTCGAGCGATGGGCGAAGCGGCGCTGGGCCTAGCCCTCTCTCTCTCGTGAGGTGCCAACTTTTGCTAGTTGTTTCGCCTCGGCACTAGCAAGAGTTGGCACCTCACGAGTGAAAGCGAGCCTAGGCTGGGCGCATGCGATTCGGACTTTTTGTACCCCAGGGCTGGCGACACGACCTCGTAGGCATCGATCCCGCCGAGCAGTGGGCGGCGATGAGCAGCCTGGCCGCCCACGCGGATGCCGGCGCCTGGGAGTCGATCTGGGTGTACGACCACTTCCACACCGTTCCGGTGGCGACGGATGAGGCCACTCACGAAGCCTGGACCCTGATGGCCGCCTTCGCCGCGACCACCAGCCGCGTTCGCCTCGGCCAGATGTGCACCTGCATGAGCTACCGCAACCCGGCCTACCTGGCGAAGGTCGCCGCGACGGCCGACCTCATCTCCGGCGGCCGTGTTGAAATGGGCATCGGCGCCGGTTGGTACGAGCAGGAGTGGAAGGCCTACGGCTACGGATTCCCGCGCGCCGGCGAACGTCTGGCCCGCCTCGAGGAAGGCGTGCAGATCATGAAGCAGGCGTGGACAACCGGTCGCGCCACCCTGCAGGGCGAGCACTATCAGGTGGAGGATGCCATCGTGCGCCCGCTTCCGTTGCAGGAGGGCGGCATCCCGCTCTGGATCGCCGGCGGCGGCGAAAAGGTGACGCTGCGCATCGCGGCGCAGTACGCCCAGTACACGAACTTCGACGGCTCGCCGGCCGGTTTCGCGCAGAAGAGCGCCCTGTTGCGCGGGCACTGTGAGGCACTGGGCACCGACTTCGACGCGATCACCCGGTCGTCGAACTACAACACGATCGTCGCCGCGACCGAGGCCGAGGTCGCCTCACGCATCGATGCGATCGAGGCGCGGGTCACGCCCTCCCTCGGCGAGGCGAAGGCGGCCGAGTTCGTGTCGGAGTACCGCAGCGGCGAGGCTCTCGGCGTTGGAACTCCCGAGCAGATCGTCGAACGCCTCACCGGGATGCAGGAGCTCGGGCTCGGCTATTCCATCCACTACTTTCCGGAGGCGGCCTACGACCGTTCGGGCATCGAGCTGTTCGAGCGCGAGGTCATGCCGGCGCTGCTCGGAGCGCGGGAGGCCGTGTCGGCGCTGGCGTAGCGCGGGAGGCCGTGTCGGCGCTGGCGTAGCGCGGGTCGCTCCGGTGTAGCGCGGGTCGCCTCGCGCCACCACCTCGCCGAGCTTGACCGTTGCGGTCGAGTTGCCCTGTTCTGCCGGGCAAAGTCGACCGGAAGTGTCAATCTCGGCGGGTTGGTTGCTGCGGAACGGTGAACGCGGGAACCCCCGCGAGGCGCCCGCCGTCGACCGCGAGCACGGTGCCGGTGACGAACGACGACGCGTCGGAACAGAGCCAGACTGCAGCCGCTGCAACCTCGTCGGCGCGCCCGACTCGACCGAGCGGCACTGCCTTGGCCGCTCCCGCTTGAGCGGCGGGGCCCGCCGCGGCGAGACGGTCGGTCAGAATCGGGCCCGGAGCAATCGCGTTGACCCGAATTCCGAATTCCGCATAGTCGAGGGCGGCCACACGGGTGAGCACGCCGACGCCGAACTTGCTCGCCACATAACCGGTGAGGCCGGCGACGCCCTGCTCCCCTGCTGTCGAGGAGAGGTTCACGATTGCGCCCGCGCCGTTCTCCAGCATGAGCCCGACCTCGTACTTGAGACAGAGGAAGGTGCCGCGTAGGTTTACCGCGATCGCACTGTCGAAGCTCTCGACCGGCCAGCCAGCAAGTGGGGTGGGAGGGAGCCCGCCACCGGCTGCATTGTTGACCGCGGCGTCGAGCCGCCCGAACCGAGACCGGATCGCGTCGAACAGGTCCCGCACCGAATCCTCGCTCGTCACGTCAACGGGGATCGCCACAGCGCTGCCGCCGCCGGCCTCGATCAGTCCGACTTGGCGGGCGAGTGCAGCCTCCCCGCGGGCGGCGAGAACGACGTGTGCACCGGCATCCGCCAGCGCCTGGGCGATTGCGGCGCCGATGCCCTGACTTGCGCCGGTGACGAGCGCAACTTTGCCCGTCAGCGGGCCAGCGATGGTTCCCGCGACAGGAGCAGTGAGCGGTTCCGGGAGCACGCCGGCAACATCCGTCTCAGAGCCATCGATTCTGCTGCCGCCCGGCCAAGCCTCGGCGTTCATCGTGCCACCCTGTTCGCTGCGGCCCGATTGTGGGGCAGGAGAAAACCGACGGCGACAAGCCAGAGCAGTCCGCCGAATCGGCCGATCGGGAGTAGAAACTGCAGCGGCTCGATCGCCATTGAGAGAAAACTGAGCTCGGCGAGCGCCGCGATCACCAGGCCGACCCAGGCGAGCCAGCGGGGCACGAAGCGCAGGATCAGCGCGGGAACGGCGATCCCTGCGACGAGCAGCCCGAGGCCGACGACGAAGCCGACACCGCCCGTGATGAACGCGAAGAACGCGAGCGCGTGGGTGAGCGTGACGTCGGTCGTGATCTCCGGCCGGCTGAGCAGCCAGGTCACGCACCCCGACAGCATCAAGAAGACGGATGCCGCGACCCCGCCGAAGAAGCCGATGCCTGGCCCAGGAACGCGCACGCCCAGACGCAGGAGGCGCGCGTAGATTGTGGCAGCGAAGATGCCGAGCGGCACGGCTGAGCCGAAGATGAACAGGCTCGAGATGCGTGTGGCGTCCGGGTTGGTTTGGAAGTAGTCGGAGACCTGTTTCGCCGGTTCGAATGGCGAGACAAAGAAGTTGCCGCCGGTCATCGCCGCAGCAACGAGCAGGCCGGCGAGTGTGAGAGCCAGGCTGACCACAGCCAAGATTCCCGGATTGGGTCCGCCGGATTGCGCCGGTCGATCGACGCGCTGGAGCGCGGTGTCAGTCATGTCATGCCTCCTCATAATTGAGTCATATCAAGAATGATTCACCTCTTGAATTGTTCTGTCAAGGAGCTAATCTGGAGGCATGGACTCCCCCACGACGCCTCGACCGAAACGCACCGCCTTCCTGCTTTCGCAGCTCGGCGCGCTCGCCTCGGCGCGATTCGCCGAGCGCACGCGGGAGATCGGCCTCACCCCCAGTGACGCCGGCGTGCTCCGCCTGCTGGGTCGCACGCCGGGCCTCAGCCAGCGCGAACTCGCCGATCGCCTCGGGGCGGTCCCGAGCCGCATCGTCCCGCTGATCGACTCACTCGAAAGCCGTGGCCTCGTCGGGCGCGAACGCAGCAGCACCGATCGACGCAACTACGAGCTCACACTGACGGATGCCGGCCGCGCGATCCTGAAACAACTTCGGGTGATCGCGGAGGAGCATGAGGCCGAGCTGCTCGCCCCACTCACCTCCGAGCAGTCGGAGCAACTCGAGTTGCTGCTTGCGCAGCTCGCCGGGGGCGCCGCGCTCGATGCGGATCTGCACCGCAATCTCGGGCGCTAAGCCCGCCTCGCCGAGTTTGACCCTTGCGGCCGAGACACCCCGTCACACCAGGGAATCTCGACCGAAAGTGTCAAAGTCGGCGGGCTTCCCCACGCGAGGAAAGAGGTGGGCGGTGCTCACGGAATCGGCGGACTTCCCCACGCGAGGAAGAAGGTGGGCGGTGCTCACGGAACCTCTGCGGACCGGGGGCCGATCTCTACGGACTGCGACATTCGAACGCCTCCGCGAGGTATCCTTACCTTCACACGCATGTGAAGGTGATTCGAACAAGCACGACCGAGCCAACACGCTCAAGCCAACGGAGGACATCGTGAAGATCGGCGAACTGGCCAAGCGCACCGAGGTGTCGACCCGCCTGCTGCGCTACTACGAGGAGCAGAACCTGCTCACCGCCGACCGGGAGAGCAACGGCTACCGCGACTACCCGGAGTCGGCCGTCGACCGGGTCACCCAGATTCGCGGGCTGATCGACGCCGGCATCCCGACGGCACTGATCAAAGACATCATCCCGTGCCTCAAGGGCCTCCCGTCGGTGCAGGTCGAGAAGATCACGCCTGAGATGATCGAGACTCTCTTTCAGCGCCGCGACCAACTCGCCAAACGCATCGACTGCCTCACCCGCAACCGCGACGCCGTCAGCGCCTATCTGGCCGAGGCAACCCGAACGGATGCCGTCGGCCAGCAGGCCGGCTGACTCACCGCCGAGCGGCACGCGGCATCCGCTCACCCGACCGCCAGCGCACCCCTCAGGCGGGCCCCTCACACACGCCCCGCGGACACTCACCGTCGAAGCGCCGCGAACCCCGTGCGCGCCGCGAAAGCGAGCGCGAGACTGACCAGCGCGATCGCTCCGGCGACGACGGGGAGCCCGCCGACTCCCCCCAGATCGAGCACGACCCCACCCAGGAACGCGCCCCCGGCGATAGCCCCGTTCCAGACTGTGACGACCATCGATTGAGCCACGTCGGCCGCGGCGCCCGTCACTCGTGCCGGGGCGTTTTGTAGCAGCGCCGGCGCCCCTCCGTAGGCCATTCCCCACAGCCCGACGGCCACGATCGTGACGACCGGGTTCGAGCCGGCCACGCCGATCACCAGCGTCGCCACCGCGAGGGCCGCGGTCGCCCACAGCACGAGCGGCCGCAGGTGCCGGTCGATCAGCACGCCGACCAGGCCGAGCCCTGCGATGGCGCTCGCCCCGAAAACAAGGAGCACGACGTCGAGGCGGTCGCTCCAGCCCGATGCCCGCATCAGCGGCGCGATGTAGGTGTAGGTCACGTTGTGAGCGAGTACGAAGGTGAGGGTGACGGCCAGGATGGCGGCCAGCCCCGGCGTGCGGAACACCTGCCAGAGCGTCGCCCGCTCACCCGCGCGCTCGCCCGCAAACCGGGGAACCGCCAGCAACACCCACACCACGAGCAGCGCCGTCGCGACGGCGATGAGGCCAAAGATCATGCGCCAGCCGAGCACCGAGCCGAGGAGGGTGCCGAGCGGCAGGCCGAGTGCAAACGCGAGTGGCGTGCCGGCCATCGCGATTGCGAGCGCCCGTCCGGCCTGCGCGGGCGCAACCATCCGCATGGCGTAGCCGGCCATCATCGCCCAGAGGAGCCCGGCGAGCACCCCGCCGGCCACGCGCGCCACCAGAATCACGGCGTAGCTCGACGACACCGCGGTGACCACGTTCACGAGGGCGAAGCCGACCACCAGCGTCAGGAGCAGCGTTCGACGTGGGATGCCGCGGGTCACGGCGATCAGCGGGATCGCCGTCAGCGCCGTGGCCAAGGCATAGACAGTGACGAGCTGGCCGATCTGCGACTCGGACACGCGCAGAGCCGCACTCATCTGGGGCAGCAGACCAGCCGGCAGGGTCTCGGTCAGCACGGCGAGAAAGACGACGGCGGCGAGCGCGAGGAGTCCGCCGACGGGAAGGCGCGGCGGGGCGACGGATGCGCTCGGCGCGGTTTCGCCGGCACGATCGGGCGCACGATCGGGCGCGATGTCGAGCGCCTGATCAGGCGCAATTTCGGGCGCACGATCGGGCGCGATTCCGGGCGATGCAGATTCGGGAAACAGGGCTGCCGGCACAGGTGCGGTGAGGGGTGACGAGGACATAACGCCAGTGTCCAACCTTGACACTAATGTCAAGGTCAAGTCGGCTCGCCGACCCGCGAAACTGCAGTTGTCGGAGCTTCCCGCGCCGTGAGCCTCCGACAACTGCAGCCTCGCGGGTGAACCAGCGGCGAGCGCCCAGAGCAGCCTGCGATACTCGAACCAGACCGCGGAGCCCGACCTGGCCGCATCCGCCCCCGTGCACGAACGAGAGCGGTGTTGCCTCAGACGTGTCGTGTCACAGGAGTTGACGCATGACCAGCACATCCCCGGTTTCTGTGCCCCCGGCATTCGTCGACCAGGTCAGCTGGCTCGAAGGGGGGCAGCAGCGCACCGCGCTGTGGAGGTCAGACGGCGGCTGGCCCGCACCGACAACGGTCGTGATCGCCGACGACGCGATGACAGCGGATGCCGCCTACCGACTGGTCTCTGCCGGCACCGCCCTGCTCTGGCGCGGCGATTTCAGTAACGCCCGCCAACTGCTCAGCGCCCTGGGCCGCCGGATCGACAAGCGCAACCGCCCGACTCGCACCGATCTCGCGACAGCCTTTCGCACCTACCGGGCGGATGCGGCCACCCGCGCCCGATTGCTCGGCCTGATCCTCGTGCCGCTTGATGCGGACTACACCGTTCCGCTTCGCCGCGCCCCCGCAGTGCGTGAGGCCTGCCTCGAGGTGTTCGGGCCGGCCGACAATTCGGCACGCGGCCCCTCACTCATCGCCCTGCGCGAGCTGCTCGGCGTGATCGGCGCTCACGAATGGCGCCGCGAAGGCGTGCCGGTGGCCGCACTGGGCGCGCGCATCCACCCGCACTACGGCGTCTTCTCACCGGTGCGCGGCGAATACCTGGATCTCGTTGCCCAGGCTCCGCTGCCTGCCGCGGCGACCGCACCCGGCGGCGTCGCCTTCGACATCGGCGCCGGAACCGGCGTGCTGTCGGCCATCCTCGCCCAGCGCGGCGTGACCCGGGTGATCGGCACCGATCTCGACCCACGTGCCCTCGCCTGCGCCACCGAGAACATCACCCGTCTCGGCCTCGCCGAGCAGGTCGAGGTCGTGCGCGCCGACCTCTTTGCGCCCGGCGTCGCCGACCTCATCGTCTGCAACCCGCCGTGGATTCCCGCGCCGGCCACCACCTCCACCGATCACGCCGTCTACGACCCCGACAGCCGCATGCTGCGCGGCTTTCTCGCAGGATTGGCCGAGCACCTCAGCCCCGGCGGCGAAGGCTGGCTGATCATCTCCGACATCGCCGAGCGGCTCGGGCTGCGCTCCCGCGGCGAACTTCTCGACCTGATCGAAGACGCCGGACTCACCGTCGTGGCCCGCCTCGACACGCGCCCGACGCATCCGAAAGCCGTCGACACCACCGACCCGCTTCACGCCGCGCGGGCCGCCGAGGTCACGTCGCTCTGGCGGCTCGCTGCGGCGTAGAGCAATCCCGTCGATCGCGTCTGCCGAGATCGCACGATGCTCGCGCTCGGCGCCCGTTGCGCGGGTCGAATGCCGTCACGCCTATTGGGGCCGACCAGCGTAGCGGCATTCGACCCGCGCAACGTCAATCGGGGCCTGGCGGGCGTTGGCGCCCGACCCGCGTGACGGCAGCCGACCCGCGCTCCGGCAGCCGACCCGCGTGACGACGGATGGCAGCAGCCGACGCGGCACGCCACCCACCTTCACGGAGAGGCTCGTGAGATCTCAAGCTATGGGGCCGCTGCGCGGCATAGTGGTGGACGAATTAGACCATTTCGTTGGTCGAGGAGGGCCGCCCGCGATCGGGTCGAGACCCCGTGAGCCGACGTTTGAACGCAACCCGAGTTCAAGGATTGGCTCGGGAGATCTCGAGACGCGTGCTCGCAAGCTCGCGCGCTCCTCGATCAACGAAAAGGCCATATACCTAATAGATACGCGCTCCTTCGTCGCGTGCTCCTCGACCAACGAAATGGCCCATACATCTCAGAGACACGGCCGACTTCGTCGGGCGATCCTCGATCAACGAAGGTGGTCAGCGCGCCCGATACTCGGACCGCAGCTCCGGCGCGAGATGCTCCGTCGCATAGCTGAGCGCCGTGCGCCCCATCTCGGCCGCATGCGCGTCGAGAAAGCCGAGCAGCAGGGCGCGGTCGACGCGTTTGCCCACCTCGCGCAGCATCCAGCCCACCGCTTTCTGCATGAGATCGGCGCGATCGGGGAGCAGAACGGATGCCAGTTCGAGCGTCGTCGAGGCATCGCCCCGCCCGATCAGCCCCTGCGTCGCGATCATCGCCACGCGTCGTTCCCAGAGGATGCTGCTGGCCGCGAGTTCGAACAGTACGCCGCGCTCTCGGTCGAACAGGTAGTCGCCGAGCAGAGTCGGCGCTGACGAGTCGACGAGATCCCAGTTGTTGACTCGTCCGTGGCGCACTGCGGCGAGGTAGAAGTCCGACAACCGCGTGCGCTCGGAATCGTCGAATGTCTTCGGTTTGCTCGCCCGCTGAAACTGGCCGACGAGGATCAGGCCGGCGGCCAAGCGGTGTTCGTGCACCGGACTGTCGAACAGCAGCTGCACCTCGTCAAGCGGCAGCGCGGCGAACGGCTTGATCGCCTGACGCAGGGCCGGCACGCGCACCCCGATGAAGACATCCCCCTCGCCATACTCCCCGGGACCGGTCTTGAAGAATCGTGCGGCGCCGAGGGCATCCTCGGGGTTCGCCAGCCCGGCCAGAGCCGACTGAAGCTGCTGCGCAGTATTCATTCCGAGAGTCTAGAGCCGGGCGCTGCCCCCAGGACGGAGGGCACCCGCTTTGGGAGGAGAAAAAAGCGCAGGTCATTCGGTACTTTTGCACGGTGATTGCCTTTCGACCTGCCACCCGTTTCACCGCCGTCGCAGCCCTCACGGCTGCCCTCCTCGCATTCGGGCTCGCACCTGCTGCCTCGGCGGCTGGTACCCCTGCACTGCTCGGATGGTCTGCTCCGGTCACCGTGACGACCACCACCAATTGGGATGCCTCCGGTCAGACCGTTGTGAGCATCCCTGGCGGTAACCTCGTCGCCGCGTGGAGCAACTACACCTCGGGTGACATGGTGCTCGAAAGCAGCTATTCCAATGACGACGGGCTGACCTGGAGCGCCCCCACCGCCATCTCCACCGCTGGCAACAACTCGGGGGCCCACCTTGTCGCCGGCGCCGCGGGTGTCGTCACCGCGGTCTGGGACAACGCCGTCTGGAACAACGTCGTGACGCTGTCGACAGTTCTGAGCAGCACCTCCCCTGACGGCGGCGCGACCTGGTCAGCGCCGGTTGCCGTCTCGAATTCAGGCAACAGCGGCAACGTGACCGTCGCCGCCTCAGACGGCCTCCTCGGGGCGGTCTGGGTGAACAGTGCTGCCAGCGGCGGTCAGATCCAGGGCAGCACCTCCGCCGACAGCGGTCTCTCCTGGACCGCGCCGGCAACGATTTCCGCCACCTTCAATACGAGCGCTCCGGCGATCGCAGCGGATGCCGATGGAGCCTTCAGCGCCGTGTGGAACGTGAACGCCGGCGCAGCCAGCGTCGTGGAGAGCGCCCACCTCGCCGCCGGAGACACCGCGTGGTCGGCTTCGATCGTGCTCGGCGAGAGGACGGGCACCGAATCCCCCGATCTGGTCACCGCTGCCGACGGCACCTCGACCGCCCTCTGGCTCGCAGTCGTCACCGGCACCCCGACCATCACGGCGAGCAGTTCGAGCGACGGAGTGCTCTGGAGCGCTCCCGCCGCCGTGACCAGCGGCGATCCGAAGCAGGGTCACACCCTGGCTGTTGCCCCGGACGGTGACCTCACCGCCGCCTGGATCTCGATGTCGGCCACGGCCGAAGTGGTGCAGAGCAGCCACTCCGCCGATGGCGGCGCAACGTGGTCGGCACCGGTCGACGTCACGAGCAGCGATAAAAGCTTTGCTCCGCAGCTCGTGGTCGACTCCGCCGGGACCATCACCGCAGCCTGGGGTCACCGCCCGGGCCCCGACGCCATCCAGAGCAGTAGCTCAACGGATGGCGGCGCCACCTGGAGCACACCGGTCGCCCCGGTCAACCCCGGCTACGCCAACGAGCCTCAGCTTGCCGTCGGCGCCGACGGTCGCGTGACCGCCGTATGGATCTACGACTACCTCGACGACAGCGCCACCGACATCCGTGCCGCCTTTCTCACCGAGACCATCGCATTCACCTCGGCCGCCCCAGGGGCTGCCACGAAGAACGTGCATTACTCGTTCCAGCTCACCGCCAGCGGAAAGCCGTCCCCGACCTTCGCCGTATCGGCCGGAACGCTGCCGAGCGGCCTGACGCTTGACGCCGCAACTGGGTTCATCTCCGGCACTCCGGCCGCCATCGGCGACTCGGCCTTTACCGTGACCGCGAGCAACGATGTCACGGCCGCGGCAACCATCGACCTCTCATTGAGCGTCTCTCGCGGGGCCCCCGTCGGGATGCCGGACACGGCACTGACCCCTGCGCTGGAAGGCGGCATCACGCTCGACCGCAGCACCGCCCAGGTCGGCGACGAGGTTATCGTCACCGTTCCGACTGCCGCAGCGGGCGACCAGGTCTCGGCCTGGCTGCACTCCACGCCGCTGCCCCTCGGCGATTGGTTCACCGTCAGCAGCGATCTCTCCATCACGGTGACGATTCCGGTCGACGCGGAGCTCGGTGCTCACCGAATCGCGGTGCAGAACGACGACAACGAGGTGATCGGCTGGAGCGCCCTCATGATCGTTGAAGACGACAGCACCGACCCTGGAACCGATCCAGGGACGGATCCAGGCACCGATCCAGGCACCGATCCAGGCACCGATCCCGCAACCGATCCTGGCACCGATCCAGGAACCGCCGTCCCCGGCACAACTCCGGGCAGCAGCACCCCCGCCGGCGCACTCGCCTCCACCGGGCCCGACCTGATTCCGGCCGGCGGTCTGGCGGCCGCGTTGCTCGCGGCAGGCCTCCTGCTCTCCTTCCGCACCCGCGCTCGCTCGCGCTGAAGAGAAGACTGAAGAGAAGACTTGCGAGAAGGCCGACGAGAAGACGCGTCCACCCGCGCCTGACGCAGCTTTCCTGCGAAGCCTGCAAGAAAACGCTGGGCATCCCTCGCTAGCCTGAAGAGTGGCGCAGTTTTTGCGCCACTCTATGCTGCATCCGCGGCCTATCAACGAGGACGGGAGGTTCCCATGTCGAATTACATTGCATCTGCACTGGTCGGTGAGCCCGAGGTTGTCGAAGACGCCCGCACCAGCAACCTCGCCGTCGGCGTCGAAACCCACCCCGCCTGGCTCCGTCTGAAGAACGCCGCGACGGCGCTTCAGGCCGTGCAGGCCCAGGATGGCTCGATTCCCGACGCGGCTGACCACACGGATGCCGCGGCCCAGGTCGCAACGCTGACCCAGGCTGTCGAAGAACTCGCGCCGCTGTTCCCGCACGACGCTGCCTACCTCAGCGCGCTCCGTGCCGACTTCGTGCGCTGGGTGGTCGGTGCAGAGGGAGCCGGTGGCTTCGGCGTGCCCGACTTCTATGACTCGCTGATGGCTTTCCAGCCGCAGCAGCACCGAGCCGACGGCATCCGTCACCTCGTGGTTTTTCCGATGTACACGCAGAACGGCAGCACAATCCGTTTCGTCGAGGCCGTGCTGGTCGAGGTGATCTGGCCGGAGTTCATCGCCGCGCTGGAAGAGGAGTACACCAACGGCTTGTTCGTGCCGATTCGGTTCCTCGACTTCACGGCCGGCTACGACACGAACTCGGCCGTGCTGTTTCCTGAGACCGTGGCGATGCGCGAGATTCCGACCTTCACCTGGGGCGCGATCTTCCAGGACCGCGAGGCGGCCCGCTACCGACGGGTCGTGCGCGCGGCAGCCGACATCACGCGTCTCGAACTGCCCGAAGACGCGGCGACTCTGCTCGATGACCAGCACCTGACCGAAGAAATGTTCGTCATGTGGGATCTCATCCACGACCGCACGCACATGCGCGGCGACCTGCCGTTCGACCCGTTCATGATCAAGCAGCGGATGCCGTTCTTCCTCTACTCACTGGAGGAACTGCGCTGCGACCTCACCGCATTCCGCGAGTCGGTGAAGATCGAGCGGGACGAGAACGCCAGCCCCGAGGCACGCAAGCACGCCAAGTTGGTTCAGTACGGCGTGATCTTCGACCGGATCTTCCGGTTCTCGATCACCGGCAGCCGGGTGCGCAACTATGACGGCCTCGGCGGACAGCTGTTGTTCGCCTGGATGCACCAGCACCACGTGTTGCACTGGACCGACACCAAGCTCGACTTCGACTGGGACGCGGTTCCGGATGTCGTGATCGCGCTCGGCGCCCAGATCGACGAGCTCTACTGGAAGTCGATCGACCGCCCGAAGAAGGCGCATTGGCTGGCCGCGTACGACATGATCGCCGAGACGCTCACGCCGAACCCGGCCTCGGCCTGGGCACGCGGGCTTCCGCTCGAGGTGCTCGCCGGACCGCCGAAGGGGTACACCGACCTCGTGATGGACGACGAGTTTCCGCTGTCGATGTTCTTCGAGGCACTCGACAAGAAGATGAAGACGGTCATCGAGTCGACCAAGGGCATCACCGCTCGTGACTAACGACGCCGACTCGTCGGCTGTCGCCGCCCCCTCGACCGTCGCTGGTCGCACCGTGCTCATTGCCGGTGCGACCAGCGCGGCCGGGGTCGCGGTCGCGACCGCACTCCGGGCGGCCGGCGCCCGCGTGATCGCGGTGGGTTCGAACGCTGAGCGTTTGGCCGGGTTCGCCGAGCAGGTTCCGGGCGCCATCACGCGTGTCTGCGACCTCGCTGACTTCGAATCGGTGACGGCACTGGCGTCAGAGATTCGCGACCGGGCAGCCGAGCACGGGCATGGCGGTGTCGACGGGCTGATTCACCTGGTGGGCGGATGGCGCGGTGGCGGCGGACTTGCCGGCCAGAGCGACGACGACTGGGACTTTCTGCACCGCAATGTGGTCACGACGCTGCGCAACACAACGCGCGCGTTCAACGCCGACCTCCTGGCCTCGCCGGCCGGGCGGCTCGCGATCGTGTCGAGTGTCTCTGTCGACAAGCCGGCACCGGGCGGTGCGAACTATGCCGCCGCGAAGGCTGCGGCCGAAACCTGGACCCGCGCGGTCGGGCAGGGGTTCGCGAAGGCCCCGCATGCCGCGGCGGTCATCTTCGTGGTGCGCTCGCTCGAGGGGTTGGAAGCCGAACTGGCGAGCCAGGTTGTCGGCCTGTGGAACGCGGATGCGGCATCCGTCAACAACGCGCGGGTGCGACTCGGCGCGTAGCTGGGTTGGTTGCGTCGGCCGAGGCCCGACACGACGGTCTCAGTACGGCAACAAAACGACACCCCTCTACCCCCCTTTGGGGTCAAAATCGCATATCGCCTGCGAATCCGCCGATAGACTCGCGGCGGAGCCTTTCGGGGGGCAGAGGACTTTTTTGCGTTCACAATTCACCGGTCTCCACCAGCAGTTACCTTTCCACAGTGAATGAGGACCAAAAAACGTGAAAAAAACTCCCACCAGCGGCCTGCGCCGCGTTGCCGCCCTGGGCCTCGGCCTCGCCATGATCGGCGGGCTTTCCCTCGTGGCCGCCGCGCCCGCTTCGGCTGCTCCCGAAACCCACACGGCAACCGGAACAGTCACCGGCATGACCGAGACCGGTCATGCCCCTCTGACCGGAGCTGAGTTCGCGATCGAAGATGGCGCTTCCGCCGTTACCGATAGCGATGGCGTTTTCTCCCTGTCGGTAGAAGATGGCCACTACGAGTTCACTATCTCCGCGGACGGCTACCTCCCCTACTCAAGCGGTCTCGACGTTGAAGGCTCAAACGTCGACTTCGGCGAGTTCAACCTGGTGCAGGACCTGCCCGAAGAGCCCGCACGGTTCTCGATCAACGGTGTGATCACGGCCAAGGACGCCAACCCGGCCTTCGCCCCCACCGCCACGCTCTACCCCAGTGATGGAACCTCGCCCTGGTACACGCCGGTTGACGCAGACGGAAAGTTCTCATTTGAGAACCTGCTCCCCGCCGCTGACCTCACCGTGGTGATTGCCGCAGAGGGATACGCAACCCAGAACAAGACCGTCTCCATCACTGACGCAGACGTCAACCTGAGCGTTGAACTCCTGACGCCTGTGCCTGCCGGCACCGTCACGCTCTCCGGCGACCACGTCGCGGGCGGCACACTCACCGCGACCCCGGCCGGCTGGCCGGCCGGCACGACGTTCAGCTACCAGTGGGGCGCCGTTGCTCCGGGTCAGCAGAACTCGGGCGACATCCACGATTTCGACGCAGCGCAGCTTCCCGTGACCGCTGAACTCGCGGGCAAGCTCATCTGGGTGCAGGCCATCGGCCACCTGGACGGCTTCGCAGACGGATACTCCACGGGAAACACCAGCAGCACCCCGCAGCTGCCGATCGCAGCCGCACCGGTCGCCGATTCAGCCGACCTGGCCGCGTTCCTCGAGGCCGCCGGTTCCGCGCCGTTGACCCAGACCGCCGCAGGCCTGCCCGCCGGCGATCTGAACCCGACCCAGAGCTACTCCGCCAACGTGCCGTTCGCGGGATCGGACAGCTTCGTCGACGCCTACCTGTACTCCTCGCCGATCAGCGTTGGCTCATTCCCGGTCGTGAACGGCGTCGCCCAGGTCACCCTGAGCGCTGACGTGCTCGGTCAGCTGGCCGCTGGTTCGCACACGCTCGTCGTCGTCGGCCAGTTCAGCGGCACCGTGTCGAGCGTCACGATCAGTGTCGCTGCGGTACTCGCAGAGACCGGCGCCAACCCGGCACCGCTGGGCGCTACCGCCGCGCTGCTCGCCCTCCTCGGCGTGGCAGCCCTGGTGGCCGTGCGTCGCCGTCGCGCGCACGTCTAACCACTCGTAGTTCGAAGGGGGCGCGGCCGACAGGCTGCGCCCCCTTTTGCGTGCCCGGGAGTGCAACACCCCTCCGTGAGCGGATGCCCCGTCTCGCGGGATCCCCCGTCTCGCGCCGCGCGTGCGCTCAAATCGTCGCCTGCCCACGCGCGAAGCGACGTTTCGGGCGCACGCGCGCGCGTCTTCTCTCGCATGGACGTGGACGGGCGGGGAGAACCGGGCCTCTCCCCCGCGCGACGGATCCGCAGAGGGGCCCCGCCCAGTACCGTGGAGGAATGACCGACCTGACCGACCCGTCAGCCGAGGGCTGGCGACGGCCCCGGCCCGGCGCATCCGCCTACCGTGCCGACGCCTGGATTGCTGTGGTTCTGGCCGCCGGCACCGCGCTGAGCATCTCGCTCTCGCGCGGAGCCGGAATTTACTCCGATTCCCCCGTGTGGCTCGCTGCGCTCTGGGTCGCCGGGATCACCCTTCCGCTGGCCGCTCGGCGCCGCTGGCCGGAGGCCGTGGCCGTCTTCGTGTCCGTTGTGTTCGCCGGCGGGGCCATGCTCGGTGCCGTCGATCTACTGTTCAGCAACATCTGTCTCTACGTCGCCATTTTCACGGTCGGGGCGTGGGGGCAGAACCGGATGCTGGCGCGCTGGCTGCGTCTCTTCATCGTCGTTGCCATGTTCGTCTGGTTGTTCTGGGCGCTGATCACACAGGCGAACCAGGCCACGACGATGCCCGGTCTCTCGCGTGACGGGGCGTTCTCGCCGTATGCCGCCTGGGGGCTGCTGCAGGTGCTGATCAACCTGCTCTACTTCGGGGCTGCCTACTATTTCGGTGACACGGCGTGGCAATCCGCGCGTCGCTCGGCGGTGTTGGAGGAGCGCACCCAGGAACTCGCGCGCGAACGTCAGCACAGCGCCGCGCAGGCGGTCGCGCTCGAACGCGTGAGGATCGCCAGGGAGTTGCACGATGTCGTGGCGCACCACGTCTCGGTGATGGGCGTGCAGGCGGGCGCGGCGCGGCGCATCCTGGATCGAGATCCGGCAGCAGCAGCGCAGGCGCTCAGCCAGATCGAGCAGAGCGCTCGCAGCGCCGTCGACGAGCTCGGCGCGCTGCTGACCGCGTTGCGGGCGGATGACGCGGATGACGCGGCCGACGCAACTGACGTTGCGCCTGGGGTGACGCAGGGGTTGGCGTTCGGGCCGACCCCAGCGAGCCTGAGCAGCAGCACCCGCGGCGTCGCCCAGCTTGAGGAGTTGGCTGAACAGAGTCGGGCGGCCGGAATTCCCGTGCAGTTCGGCATCGTCGGCGACCCGCGCACGCTGCCGGGCACGATCAGCCTCAACATCTATCGCATCGCCCAAGAGGCGCTCACGAACACGCGCAAGCATGCGGGATCCGGGGTGAGCGTCGACCTGCGGTTGCGCTATGAAACGGATGCCGTTGAGCTCGAGGTCACGGACGATGGGGTCGGTCGACTGCCGGCGTCGAGAACGGGAGTCGCCGCGAGAGTCGCTTCCGGCGCCGCTGCGGGAGTCGCCGCGGGAGTCACGTCTGGCGTCGCCACGGGAGCCGCTGCGGGAAGCACCCGCGGTCCCGCCGCCTCCGGCGGCCACGGCCACCTGGGCATGCGCGAACGCGTCGCGGCCGGCGGCGGCACGCTGGAGCTCGGCGCGCGACCCCGCGGCGGCTACCGGGTGCGGGCACGCTTTCCGCTGGCGCCACCGCACTCGCCCACCCACCCCGCAGAGCTGGAGAACTAGCCGATGAACCCCGCCCCCATTCGCGTGCTCCTGGTCGACGATCAGGCGCTGGTGCGTGCCGGATTCCGCATCATCCTCGAGTCGGAGCCGGGCATCGTCGTGGTCGGCGAGGCCGCCGACGGACACGCTGCGATCGAAGCGGCTGCCGCCCTCAACCCCGACGTGATCTGCATGGACGTGCAGATGCCCGGCGTCGACGGCCTGACCGCCACCCGCGAGATCGTCGCAAACCCGGGCATCCGTTCGGCGATTCTGGTGCTGACGACGTTCGACCGCGAGGACTACCTGTTCGAGGCGTTGCAGCACGGCGCGAGCGGATTCATCCTGAAGAACTCGTCGCCCGAGGCCCTGATTGAGGCGGTGCAGGTGCTCGCGCAGGGCAATGCGCTGCTCGCTCCCGACGTCACGCGCCGGGTGATCGAGCGGTTTGTGGCCGGGGCAGGGGCCACTGCCGGTCGCAACGTCGCCGACGAAAGCGGCGCAGGGGCGAGTTCCGCTGGCCCGAGCACTGCAGGTGCCGCGAGCGGTCGCGAGAGCGGGAGCGGGAGCGTAGCGGCAACTTCACGGGCGAGCGCCGGTGCGCACCCTGGCTCGGATGCCGACCGACCGGCAGACACCGCACCATCCGTTCACGCGCTGCCCGATGCGCTCGACGACCTCACCGATCGCGAAGCCGAGGTGCTCGGCCTGCTGGCGCTCGGCCTCGCGAACGCCGAGATCGCCGGCCGGCTCTTTCTCGGTGAGGCCACGGTGAAGACCCACGTCTCGAAGGTGCTGATGAAACTGGGGCTGCGGGATCGCATTCAGGCCGTCGTCTATGCCTACGAACACGGCCTCGTGGTGCCCGGCGAGCGCCTCGGCGCCTCGGCAGCCGACATCGTGCGCTGAGGCGTCACCGCACCACCCGAATCACCGGCAGAATTGACAGATGACCATTCCGCTTTCCGGCACCCAGTTCGAGCTCTCCTTCGGTGATTACACCGCCACCGTCGCGAGCGTGGGCGCGACTCTGCGCACCCTGGCGCACGCCGGGCGCGACCTCATTGTTCCGTTCGACGCCGACGAGGTGCGCCCCGCGTTTCGCGGCGCCATCCTGGCCCCGTGGCCGAACCGGGTCGTCGACGGTCGCTACACGATCGACGGGGTCAGCCAGCAGCTGAGCCTCACCGAGCCGGGCCGCGGCCATGCCCTCCACGGTCTCGCCAGCTGGCTCGACTTCATCGCGCTCGAGGAGGCAGCGGACCGCCTCGTGCTCGCCACGACCATCGAGCCCCAGGTGGGCTACCCCTTCCGCCTGCAGCTGCGGGTCGAGTACACGCTCGACGCCGACGGCCTGCGCACCACCATGATGGCCCGCAACGTCGGCCCGGATGCCGCCCCCTACGGAACCGGCCCCCACCCCTACCTGGTGGCCGGCGACGGCACGATCGACTCCTGGACGCTCAGCCTGCCGGCCGCTGAAGTACTCACCGTCACCGACGACCGGCTGATTCCGATTGAGCTGACGGATGTCGCCACCGAGGGCGATGGGGCGCTCGACTTTCGCACGCCCCGCGTGATCGGCGACACCATGATCGACCACGCCTTCACCGGGCTGAGCCGCGACGAGGACGGCATCGCCGAGGTGCGCGTGACCGCGCCGTCGGGCACCGGGGTCGCGATGCGCTGGAGCACCGGCTGCAAGTGGGTGCAGGTGCACACCGCCGACCAGCCCGATCCTGCGACCAGCCGCCGCGGCCTGGCTGTCGAGCCGATGACCTGCCCGCCCGACGCGTTCAACTCGGGAACCGACCTGATCATGCTCAAGCCGGGGCAGCTCGCCTCGGTCGGCTGGACGATCGCGGCGCTCTAAGCCGCGGCTTTCGGCCGGCGGTTTCCGCGCCGCCGAGTTTGACCGTTTCGGTCGAGAATCCCTGCTGTGCCGGGGCAACTCGACCGGAAGTATCAAGCTCGGCGCGAAAAGGGCGCCCCAACGGATGCGCGCGGAACCGGATCAGCCTCCCGGCAGGCAGGGGCCCACCCGCACGAGCGTGACCAAGCCGAACGAGTAACGCACGTGCAGACTCTTCGCCGGCAGAGCGGCTGACCCCGCGAGGTCGATGTTTCCACCCAGATCGCTGTCTTCGTTGTAGCCGAGCGCCTCCCACGCCGCGACGATGCGCTCCGATGCCGCCACGTTTGAGTCGGTGACCTCGCGGTCATGCTCATCGGAGGTCGTGTCGGTGATGACGCCGGTGGTGAAACTCACATCCGGATAGATCGTCGACACCCCTGCCCCCTCGGCACAGGCTTCGAAGGAGACAACGGGAGCCTCAGCGGGCTCCTCAGCGGGAGCCTCACCCAGCGCACCGCGCGTACCGTCGCCGTGCGAGACAGTCCACACCGCAGCCGGCCCCGCGGCGGTGACCGCGGCATCAAGCACCGCCTGCATGCCGATGTGCACCTCGGATGCGTTCAGTTGCGTACCCGGTTCGCTCGGGTCGGCCTCCGGGTTGGGTGCTGCCCCGGCAACAGGCGGCACCGTCTCGTGCAATTCAGTCGGCTCCGTTGGCCACAGCCACTGCTGCTGTTCGGCGTACGCATCCCGTGCATCCGTGACCATGCCGAGCAGCGCCATCCCGCTCAGCAGCGTCACGGCGAGAATGCAGGTGGTCAGCAGTGCCACCCCGCCTGGCGTCGGAGTGAGGTCGGCGTCGCCACTGACCCGACCTGGAATCGGCGGCGGCCCCCGTCGAACGGCCGCCGCTGGGGCAGCTTCGGCGCCGGGCGACGCCATCGGTGCCGCCGATGCCGCCGCACCTGGTCTCTCTGTCGACGCACGAACCGCCGCGAGTCGCCGCGAGTCGGAGTCGAGAACGCTAATGCTCAGCGCGGCAGCAGCGACGGCCGCCAGAGCGACCAACGCCCCGAGCCCTCCGACCAACGAGCCAGAAGAAAGAACTGCGGTGATCCAGGGGCGCCCATTGCCCTCGGCAACGCCAGCAATGGCGAGAACGCCCAGGAGCGCTCCAACCGCTCCCGCTATCGCTTTGGCCCACCGGCCCGTCGCGCCGACACCGACCCCCGCGAGCACCCCCAACGCCGCACTACACCCGCAGACCAGACCGACAAGCACTCCAATCAGCACGCCGGCAAACGCGCCAGCGATCGCGATGCCGACAGTGTTGCCTCCGGGCTCCTCCAGGTCGAGTGCCACACCGAACAACGCACCGGCAACGAGTCCGATCCCCGCGCCGAGCTTCGCGCCGAGCGAGAGCGCCCTGATGAACGATTCACCGATCGTGCGCCCGGGCAGCACGGCACCGGGGCGGCTGAGCCGGCCCGCGGCCGGCGTGCGTGGCAGAATGTCGCCGCCGACCGCATCCGTTTCACTGTCGGTGCCATCGCGTGAACTGCCGTCGCGTGAACTGCCGTCGCTCCCCATGCGTTCCCCTCCGCTTGGGCTCCAACCTATCGCGCGCTCCCCCGCACGGCGGAGCCTCCAACCACCGACCTTCTGACGTTCACCCACGCGACGGATGCGCCGCAGCCGGTCCGCTCCCTAGTCTGAGACCACCAGCAGACGAAAGGGCACTCATGCTCGAGATCAGAGACGTCAACAAGCACTACGGCAGCCGCCACGTGCTGCGCGATGTGAGCTTCACCGTCGGCAACGGCCGGATGACCGGTTTCGTCGGCGGCAACGGGGCCGGCAAGACCACCACCATGCGGATCATCCTCGGCGTGCTCGCGCCAGACAGCGGCCCCGCTTCCGGATCCGTGCTGCTCGATGGCACACCGCTCACGGCCGGCGACCGCCGCCGTTTCGGCTACATGCCGGAGGAGCGCGGGCTCTACCCGAAGATGAAGGTGGCAGAGCAGCTGGTCTACCTGGCCCGCCTGCACGGTCTCAGCCCGGCCGAAGCCCGGCGCAACACCGCAGAACTTCTCGAGCGACTCGGCCTCGGCGAGCGCGCCGGCGACCCCGTCGAAGGGCTCTCCCTCGGCAACCAGCAGCGCGCGCAGATCGCCGCGGCCCTCGTGCACGACCCCGAGTTCCTCGTACTCGACGAGCCGTTCTCCGGCCTTGACCCGATGGCCGTCGAAGCCGTGCAGAGCGTGCTCAAGGACTACGCCGCCGGCGGCGTTCCCGTGCTCTTCTCCTCGCACCAGCTCGACATCGTCGAAAGGCTCTGCGACGACCTCGTCATCATCGCCGACGGCCAGATTCGTGCCGCCGGCCAGAGCGAGCAGCTGCGCGAGCAGTTCAGCACCCCCCTCTTCGAAATCCACACCGACGGCGACGCCGGCTGGATCCGCGACGTGACCGGCGTCACTGTCGTCGACTTCGACGGCGGGTATGCCGCCTTCGAAGCCGAGACGGATGCCGCGAGCCAGTCGGTACTCTCCCAGGCCATCGCCAGAGGAGGCGTGAAGTCATTCGGACCCCAGCGCCCCTCGCTCGCCACCATCTTCAAGGAGGTCGTTCGATGAACACCACACCGACCACCGCCCCGGCCGTCGCATCCGGCTCACACGGCGCCCCGAGCACCGACATCCGCCCGCGCACCACCCGCCCCGCCCCCGCCATCGGCCAGAGCATCTGGCTCGTCGCGAGCCGTGAAATCATGGCACGCATCCGCAGCAAGGCGTTCCTGATCTCCACCGGAATCCTGCTGCTGTTCGCCGTCGGCTCCGTCGTCGCCGGCGGAATCACCAGTGCCAACCCGACGCTGCCCAAGGTCGCCGTCGTCGGCTCGGCCGCCGCCGTGATCGCCGACAACCCCGCCCTCGACGCCGTTCCGGCCGAGAGCGTGGCCGCCGCCGAAGCGCTGGTGCGTGACGGCTCGGTCGAGGCGGCCATCGTGCCGGCCACCTCCGCTGACTCCCCGCTCGACATCTCGGTGATCGCCCTCGAGTCGGCGCCCAGCGGGGTGATGGGCGCGCTCAGCGTCTCGCCGAGCGTCGAGTTGCTGCAACCGCCCAGCCAGAACGGCTTTCTGAGATACCTCGTCGCGATCGGATTCGGGCTGGTCTTCTTCATCTCGGCCATGACCTTCGGCACGACCATCGCGCAGAGCGTGGTCGAGGAGAAGCAGACCCGCGTCGTCGAAATCCTGATGTCGGCCGTGCCGGTGCGGGCCCTGCTGGCCGGCAAGATCCTGGGCAACAGCATCATGGCCTTCGCCCAAATCGCCCTGATCGGAGTACTCGTCTCCACCGCGATGGCGGTGACCGGTCAACGGGTGCTGCTGACTGATCTCGGCCCATCGGTCGTCTGGTTCGCCGTATTCTTCGCGTTCGGCTTCGTGCTGCTCGCCGCGCTCTACGCCGCAACCGCCTCGATGGTCTCCCGCCAAGAGGACGTGGGATCCGTCACCTCCCCCGTGATGATGCTCGTGATGCTTCCCTACTTTCTGGTGATCTTCTTCAACGACAACCCCACGGTGCTGACGATCATGTCCTATGTTCCATTCAGCGCCCCGGTCGGGATGCCGATGCGCATCTTCCTCGGCACCGCCGAGTGGTGGGAGCCACTGCTCGCCCTCGTCATCCTGATCGTGACGACCCTCGTCGTGATCGCGCTCGGTTCGCGCATCTACTCGAACTCACTGCTGCGCATGGGGGGCCGGGTCAGCCTCAAGGAGGCGCTGCGGGGCTAGCCCTTCAGCGCTCTCTCCCCATTCGACGGAGATTTTTCTCCCACAGACGCATTCGGGCCCGATTGGGCCCGTTTCGCGTGGAATCTCCGTCGAATGGTGGGAACACGCAGCGAAAACGTACCTGCCGGTGGCGACGAGGTAGTCTCCACGACGAAGCGCGCCACGCGGGAGACGGATGCTGCGTCACAGGCCACTGCCCCGCACGTTTCATGCAGCCCACGCACAGAATCGGCGCGTTGTTGTACGGGAAGATAGGGGGGTGACCCAACTCCACGACCTGACGTCCCGCGGTTTCGCATCCGACAACTACTCGGGCATCCACCCGCAGATCCTTGAGGCCATCGCCACGGCGAACGGTGCACATCAGATCGCCTATGGCGACGATGTCTACACGAATCGCCTCACCGAGGTCTTCGTCAGCCACTTCGGCGAGGGCGTCGAAGCCTTTCCGGTGTTCAACGGAACCGGCGCCAATGTCACCGGACTGCAGTCGATGGTTCCGCGCTGGGGTGCTGTCATCTGCGCCACCACCGCGCACATCAACTCCGATGAGGGCGGTGCCCCCGAGCGCGTCGGCGGCCTCAAGCTGCTCGGCATCGAGACGCCCAACGGCAAGCTCACCCCCGAACTCATCGCCCAAGAGGCCTGGGGCTGGGGCGACGAGCACCGCGCGCAGCCGCTCGTCGTGTCGATCACCCAGACCACCGAGCTCGGCACCGCATACACGCCAGACGAAGTTCGCGCGATCGCCGACTACGCGCACGCCCATGGCATGAGCTTGCACATGGATGGCGCGCGCATCTCGAACGCGGCGGCCAGCCTCGGCGTACCGTTCCGGGAGTTCACCCGCGACGCCGGTGTCGACGTGCTCAGCTTCGGCGGCACCAAAAACGGCATGATGCTCGGCGAGTGCATCGTGGTGCTGAACCCCGCTGCATCCGCCGGCCTGAAGTACCTGCGCAAGCTCAACATGCAGCTCTCCTCGAAGATGCGGTTCGTGTCTGCCCAGTTCATTGCGCTGCTTGAGGGCGACCTCTGGCTGCAGAATGCCAGCCACGCCAACGGGATGGCCCAGCGCCTGCGCAGCGCCCTCGAAGCGGGCCTCGCCGACGGCTCGCTGCACGGCCTCTCGTTCACGCAGGCCACCCAGTCCAACGCGGTTTTCGCCATTCTGCCGGCCGGAGTCGCCGATCGCCTGCGCGAGTCGTTCCGGTTCTACGACTGGAACCCGGCCACCCGCGAGGTGCGTTGGATGTGCGGATTCGACACCAGCGAAGACGACATCGACGCGTTCATCGCGGCGCTGCGCCAGGAGCTCTCGGCCCCGTGACCGCCCTTCCCGCCTCGCGAGTGCGCTCAAATCGTCGGCTCAGCTCCGGTCGACGCGACAATTTGAGCGCACGCGCGAGCTCGGGAGAACCGAGCGCGACACGCACCACCCGCGCAGATGATTGAGGAGTATCGACGATGAACGCCTTCGCAGACAAGCCCTGGCTCTCGGCCTACGCGGAGGGCGTTCCGGCGACGATTGTGCCGCCGACCGGGTCGCTCGTCGACATGATGGATGCGACGGTGAAGACCTACACGTCGGCCGTCGCCCTCGATTTCTTCGGCGCGACCACCAGCTACAGCCTGCTCGGTGAGCAAATCTCCCGCGTGGCGAATGGCCTGGCGAAGCTTGGGGTGAAGGCCGGCGACCGGGTAGCCCTCGTGCTGCCGAACTGTCCGCAGCACATCGTGGCTTTCTATGCCGTGCTGCGCCTCGGCGCGATCGTCGTCGAACACAACCCGCTCTACACGCCGCGGGAGCTGCGCCACCAGTTCGAGGATCACGGCGCCCGCGTCGCCATCGTCTGGGACAAGGTCGTCGACACCGTGCTGGCCTTTCCGAAGGACATCGCCGTGCGCGCGACGGTCTCGGTCGACGTGACCAGGGCGATGCCGTTCGGCAAACGGGTCGCGCTGCGCCTGCCCATCCCGAAGGCCCGCACCGCTCGCGCCGCGCTCACCTCGTCTACCCTGAGCAAGGGTGCGATCAGCTGGGACACCCTCGTCACCTCACGGGCGCTTCGCCGTTCGCACCCGCGCCCGGCGGTCACCGACATTGCTGTGCTGCAGTACACGAGCGGCACCACCGGATCGCCGAAGGGCGCCATCCTCACTCACAACAACCTCTACTCCAATGCGTTGCAGGGCGCGGCCTGGGTGCCGGGTCTCCAGCCCGGCAAAGAGGTGTTCTACGCCGTGCTGCCGATGTTCCACGCCTACGGCCTCACCCTCTGCCTGACCTTCGCGATGAGCATGGGCGCCCGGCTGGTGCTCTTTCCCAAGTTCGACCCTGGTCTGGTGTTGGATGCTGCGCGCACCACGCCGCCGACGTTTCTGCCCGCTGTCCCGCCGATCTACGACCGCCTCGAGCGGGCCGCAGCCGAGCGCAAAGTCAGCCTGACCGGCATCCGCTTCGCCATCTCTGGCGCGATGAACCTGCCTGTCGCAACGGTCCAACGCTGGGAGGCAGCCACCGGCGGCCTGCTCGTCGAGGGGTACGGCATGACTGAGACCTCGCCGGTTGCGGCCGGAAACCCGATCGGCCCGAGCCGGCGACCTGGCACCGTCGGGGTGCCGTTTCCGAGCACCGAGATTCGGGTGACTGACCCCGACGATCCGAGCGTCGACCGCGGCTTCGACGAAGAGGGCGAGCTGCTCGTGCGCGGGCCACAGGTGTTCGCCGGCTACTGGAACCGATCAGACGAGACGGCCGCGGTGCTGCTCGCCGACGGCTGGCTGCGCACCGGCGACATTGTGCGCGTCTCGGCGGATGGCTTCATCACGATCGTCGACCGGATGAAGGAACTCATCATCACCGGCGGCTTCAACGTGGCGCCGTCGGAGGTCGAAGAGGCGCTGTTGGCGTATCCGTCGGTGGCGGATGTCGCGGTGGTCGGCATCCCGCATGAGTCAGGCGGAGAGGTTGTCACCGCTGCCGTCGTGCTCGTGCCTGGCGCGGTTCTCGACGCCCCGGCGTTGCGCCAGCACTGCCGCGGCCTGCTGTCGGCCTACAAGGTGCCCCGCACCATCGTGCAGGTCGATGAGCTGCCGCATTCGCTGATCGGCAAGGTGTTGCGCCGCCAGGTGCGGGAGCAGCTGACGCGCACGGCGGGCTGACCCAGCGCAACCACCTCGCATCCGCTCAGTGCACGAGGGTACTCAGCCAGATCACGGCCAATCCGAGAAGCGACGTCGCGGCAGCGCTCAACAGGCGTAGTCCCCAGCGCTGCCCGCGTCGCGCGGAGTTCACGAAGCCGAGAACCGCGAGAATCCCCACGCCCACCCAGAGCGCGATGTAGTAGGCGACGTACTCGTCGAGCAGTCCCATCACGGCGAGCAGCAAAAAGAACGCCGGCAGCAGCATCGCAACGACCATGCCGACCGAATGTTGCGCCGAGCGATATGCGGCATGGCTGATCGCCTTCCAGCGTGGGCCGATCGTCTCCTCCCGCGCGACGACGCCCGAGTAGATGTGGGCCAGCCAGAACACTCCGATCGTGCCCACCGTGAAGACCAACACTTCCCAGTCCGTGTTGAACTTCCAGCCCACTGCGATGAGCGCGCTGACCAAGACGGTGCCGTAGATCGCATATTCGGTGCGATATACGCCGGCCATGGCGATGACAGATTTGGTGGCGTTCGCTACCGTCGGCCCCGTCCAGCGATGCCCGGGCGGTCGCGGGCGCGACTCGTCAGCACCGACACGATCAGCACCGACACCGTCAGCACCGATACCGTCAGCACCGACGTCATTCATTGGCGGCAGCTTCGTCAAGAGGTGCACGGACAGTCGGACAGGATGCTTCACCCGCAGTGGCTCGCATGCGGTCTACGGTACTTCGCAATCTGCGTGCGGTCCACCGGCGAAGTTCCTCCGCCGATCACACTCCGCCGATTTCTTCGAGGATGCACAGGTTCGGAATACCTGTGCCCCATACCGGTTGTATCGGGTGGGTCAGAGTCGCCCCGCATCCAGTCCACGCGAGGAAAGATCCACACCCATGACACTCATCACTGACACCGTCAACCGTTCCGCCGACACCGACGCGCCGCTGCTCACCACCCTGGCCGAGCGTTGGAGCCCGCGCGGCTACGACGCCACCGCCGTCATCGACGAGGCCACCCTGACCACCGTGCTCGAGGCCGCCCGCTGGGCTCCCTCCGCCGCGAACATCCAGCCGGCCCGTTTCATCGTCACCCGCCGTGGCACCGACAGCTTCGCAAAGATTCACGACCAGCTGGCCGGCTTCAACAAGATGTGGGCCGACAGTGCATCCGTGTTGATCGCCAACGTGGCCGACGCCACCATGAAGCCGGAGCAGGACAACCCCTGGGCCTCCTACGACCTCGGCCAGGCTGTTGCGCACCTCTCGGTTCAGGCGCAGCACGAGGGCCTGCACACCCACCAGATGGGTGGCTTCGATGCAGCGGCCATCGCCGAAGCCTTCGGTCTGAGCGACAAGCAGACCGTGGTCTCGGTCACCGCGCTCGGCACGCTGGCGGATGTCTCGTCGATGAGCGCCGAGATTCTCGAACGTGAGTCGACGCCGCGTACCCGCAAGCCGCTCGACGAGCTGCTGCTCGCCAACGACTAGGGCCCACCCGTTGGTCGAGACGCGTGCTCGCAAGCTCGCGCGCTCCTCGATCAACGAAACGGTCATATACCTCATAGTCACGGGCTCGCTTCGCTCGCTCGTTCCTCGACCAACGAAATGACGCGGCCTCCTACGTCGGCTGCTCCTTGATCACCGAAGCGGCTCGATCACCGATCGGTTGGTCGAGCTTGCCGACCCCGTTAGCCGCTCAGCGTGCCCGCCCCGGCCATCGGCATGTGCCTCAGGCCGATCGTTGGTGCTGCGCAGGTCGAGAACCGCGACGCCCACTGAACTCAATGGGCGTCGCGGCTTTCGACCCTCGGATTGCGAAACGGGCCGACCACGGATGGCGCTGCGCGGGTTGAGCGCCGCCGCGCGGGTCGGAAGCCCGGCCGCTTTCAGGCGAAATACCGTTGCGCGGGTTCGATGCCGCGGCGCGCACTGGGGCCGGCGCGCGTAACGGCGCCTGACCCGCGCGGCGGCAATGTGGCGGTCGAGCTCGAGACGTCGCGAGCCAATCCTCAAACGCGACCCACGTCAAGAGATCGGCTCGCCTGGTCTCGAGATGCGCGCTCCTGCGTCGGCTGCTCCTCGACCAACGAAATGGCCCATATACCTCAGAGACGCGGCCGACTCCGTCGGGCGCTCCTCGATCAACGAAATGGGTTACGGCCGCAACAACACCTTGATCGCCCGACGCTCGTCCATCGCGGCATACGCCTCGGCGACATCCGCCAGCGGCAGCTGCAGGTCGAACACGCGACCGGGGTCGATCTCGCCAGACAACACCTCGGGCAGAAGCTCCTCGATGTAGCCGCGCACGGATGCGACACCGCCGTTCACGCCCACGTTGCGGTTGAACAGGGAGCGAACCGGCAGCTCGGGGCCACCGTTCGGGGCACCGACATAGCCCACCATGCCGCCGGGTCGGGCCGAGCGGATCGCCTGGTCCATTGACTCCTTCGTGCCGACGCACTCGAGAATGCAGTCCGCGCCGATGCCGTCGAACATCTCCCGGATGCGTGCGACACCCTCGTCGCCGCGCTCCTCGACGATGTCGGTCGCCCCGAATTCGAGGGCGAGCGCCTGCCGGTCGGCGTGCCGAGACATGGCCACGATGCGGGAGGCGCCGAGACGCTTGGCGGCGATGATCGCGCAGAGTCCGACGGCGCCGTCGCCGACCACGACGACGGTGCTGCCCAGAGTCACACCGGCCGAGACAGCCGCGTGGTGCCCGGTGCCCATCACATCGGCCAACGTCAGCAGACCGGGAACCTGCTCGGCCTCCGGCATCTGCGGGGTGGCGACGAGCGAACCGTCAGCGTGCGGCACGCGCACGAGCTCTCCCTGGGCGCCATCCGCGAACCCACCGAACTTGTCTTCTGAGCCCCACCACCCACCGTTCAGGCAGGAGGTGCTCACCCCATTTCGGCAGTTGACGCAGGTGTTGTCGCAGTCGTAGAACGGGGCGATCACGAAGTCGCCGACGGCAACGGTCTGCACATCGGGACCGATCTCCTGCACGATTCCGACGAACTCGTGGCCGATCCGGTGTGGCTCGGTCGTCGGGGTCACGCCGCGGTACGGCCAGAGGTCTGAGCCGCAGACGCACGCGGCCACGACGCGCACGATGGCGTCACCGCCAGAAGAAAGCTTGGGGTCTGCTACCTCGTCGAGGCGGATGTCTCGTTCACCGTAAATCACTGTCGCACGCATGTGCAGAGCCTAACCCGCGTGCCTGGGTGGCGGCGCGGGAGCCCGCCCCGCAGCATCCGTCTGCCCGTCTGCGCGCAGCTGAACTCTCCGCGCGTGGGAGGCAACCGATGCAGCCGACCCGCCTACGAGCGGATGCGGCGGCGACGCACGAGCACGAACGCCCCGGCGACCAGCATGAGCACTCCGAACATCCCGGCCATCGCCAGCCCGTCATTCACACCGGTTCCGGCGAGCGGAGTCGTCGACGTGCCACCCGGCACGCTCGGGTTTCCGCCCGGGACAGTCGGGTTCGTCGGGTTCGTCGGATCAGTCGGATCAGTCGGGTTCGTCGGATCCGTCGGATCCGTCGGATCCGTCGGATCCGTCGGATCGACCACCGCCTTCTCGATCGTGATGACCGAGGTGACGAAACGCTGGTTTCCGTCGCTATCGAGACCCGAGGCCACGATTGTGTGCTTTCCGAAGAGGTCAGTCGGCAACGTGAGCTCCACCGTGACGCTGCCCGAGGCATCCGCCGCGGCTACCGCCAACTGGCGCGGCACCGAGTAGATCCCGAATGTGATCGGCGCAGCGGCCGCGAACCCATCTGCGGTCACCGTGAGCTTCTGGCCTGGCGTGGCCGTGGCCGGAACGCCGATGAGGGAGACATCGCTTTCCGGGACAACGATCGGCAGAGGAACGGTCGCAGCCGCCACGACCGTAACCGTGAACGTCTGTGCTGCATCGGTTCCGACGCCATTGCCCGCGGTGAGATCCAGCAGGTAGGTGCCCGGCTCAGCGGTCGTGAGGCCGTCGAGCGTCGCGGTGCCATCGCCGTTGTCGGTGAAGGTCAGGCCGTGCGGCAGCTCACCGGTCGCCGTGATGCTCGTCGCGGCAGGGAAGCCCGCCCCGGTCTCGATCGTGGCCGAACCGGTGATGCCGTGGGTGAAGGTCGCTGCCGCGCCGCTCGTGAAGTGCGGCGTCTCGTTCACCGTCACTGTGAGGGTCTGGCTGACCGATACCCCACCCGCATTGGCCGCGGTCACCGTCAGCGCGTGGGTTCCGCCGGCGCCCGGCGTCGGGGTTCCGGCCAGCGAAGCCGTGCCGTCGCCGTTGTCGGTGAACGTCAGACCGCCCGGAACGGTGCCGGTGAGGCTGAACGTGGTGACCGTCGGGAAGCCGGCATCCGCTTCGATGGCGAAGCTGCCGTTGACCCCGACCTCGAACGCGGTGTCTGCTGCGCTGGTGATCGTCGGCGCCTCAGCGACCGTCAGCGTCAGCGTCTGGGCGGCATCCGGAGCGAACGTGTTTGTCGCTCCCAGCGTCATCACGTAGTCGCCACCGCTGCCGGCCTCGGGCGTTCCGCTCAGAGTGGCCGTGCCGTCGCCGTTGTCGGTGAAGTCGAGCCAGCTCGGCACATCGCCGCTCAGGGTGAGATCGGCGGTCGGGCTGCCCGTTGTGGTGGCGGTGAAGTTCTGCGCCGAGCCGTCAACGAGGAACGTGGCGGATGCGGCACTGGTCACGACCGGCGGGGTGCCGACGGTCAGCTGGGCGGGAGTCGTCGTCGCATCGGTGCTGGAGGCGCCGTTGGAGAAGACGGCTCGGTAGAGCGTGCCGTTCTGGGGCTGGCTGGCGGTGAAGCTGAGCGTTGCAGCGGTCGCGCCGGAGACATCCGTGTAGTGCGAGCCGCCGTCGATCGAGGCCTGCCACTTCACGGTCGGGGCGGGGTAACCGGTGGCGAGTGCGGTGAAGGTGGCGGTGCTGCCCGCGGTCACCGTGGTGGCCGCCGGGTTCGCCCCGATGGCCGGTGCCTCGGACACCGTCACAGTGAGCGTCTGCGTCGCGTCGGGCGTGACACCGCTGACACCGGTGAGCTGCAGCGTGTAGACGCCGCCGGAGCCGGCCGCTGCCGTGCCGGAGATGGTCGCCGTGCCGTCGCCGTTGTCGACAAATGCCAGGTCGGTCGGCAGCGCTGCGCCGCTCGGCACTGCGGCAATTGAGGCTACGGCCGGATAGCCGCCTCCGGTCGCCACCGTGAAGCTGCCCGATGTGCCGACGGTGAATGCCGCATTCATGCTGCTGATGAACGTCGATGGTTCGTTCACGACCAGCGTGAAGACCTGGGTCGTGTCACCCGCGGTGTTGCTCGCGGTCAGTGTGAGCGGGTAGCTCTTGCCCGCCGCCGCCTCCGGAGTGCCGGTGAGGGTCGCGGTTCCATCACCGAGGTCGGCAAAACCAACGCCCTCTGGAAGGTCTCCGGTCAGCTTCACAGTTGTTTCAGCCGGAAAACCGGGTGCGGTAGTAAAGGTGAAGGTGCCAGCGGAGCCGACAGCGAAAGCGGCGGTGTCGCCACTCGTGATCGAGGGTGCTGAGCTGACCGTGAGCGTGAAGTCCTGCTCAGTTTCGTTGAAGAGATTCTCTGCATGGATAGTGAAGGAGTATGTTCCCGCCGACCCTGCCGGCGGCGTGCCCGCGAAGGTCGCCGTACCGTTGCCCGCGTCGATCAGCGTGAGCCAGCTGGGCAGCCCACTGGGAACACCAATCGCGGGCGCCGGCCCACCTGACGCCGTGAGAGTGAAAGATTGCAACCCGCCGGTGAGGGCGAAGGCAGTCTGCGGGGCGCTCGTGATCACGGGGAGAGTTCCAACGACGAGACTGGCGTCAGTCGTGACTGCCGGGCCACTGCTATTGGTGAACACGGCGCGATAGCGGTTGCCGTTCTGTGATTGAGATGCGATGAAGCCGAGGGTGGCTGCCGTCGCGCCGGCAACATCCGCGTAGTCCACGCCATTGCTGGAGACCTGCCACTGCACGGTGGGAACGGGATATCCACTGGCCACGGCAGTGAAGCCGACCGGGTCACCGACGAGTCGTGCTACATCGTCCGGGTTCCCGGTGACCACCGGTGCTTCATTGACCGACAGCGCGAAGGTCTGCTCAGCGTTCGTCCCGACGCCGTTGCTCGCCGTGAACGCCACCTCATACGCGCCGCACTGGCCGGTATCGGGAGTTCCGCCGAGGGTCGCGGTTCCATCGTGGTTGTCCGTGAAGGTGACACCAGTCGGTAGCGCACCGGTTTGCGTCAGAGTCGTCGCGGTGGGGTGGCCGGCCGTCGTCACGGTAAAGGATGAATCAGTGCCGACCACGAAGGTCGCCTCCGTCGCGCTGGTGATGCGTGGCGCTTCGGTGACTGTCAGGACGAACGCCTGCGTTGCATCCGTACCGAAGCCGTTGGCTGCGGTGATGGTGAGCGGCAGCGAGGCGGTGCCACTGCCGACTGGCGGCTTGCCCTTCAGCACAGCGGTTCCGTCGTCGGCGTCGACCAGGCTGAGCCAGGCCGGCGCACCGCTCAGGGTGAGCGCTGCAGCGGGCGTGCCCGTGCTCGTGACGGCGAAGTTCTGGCTGGTTCCGTTCACCGTGAACGTGGCGGATGCCGCGCTCGTGATTGTCGGCGGAGTTCCGACGGTCAGCGTGGCCGCGTTGGACGTAGCGGTTGAGCCGTTGCTGAAAACGGCGCGGTAGCGGTTGCCGTTATCGGACTGTGCCACTGCGAAGCTCAGGGTGGTCGCGGTCGCGCCTGGCACGTCGGTGAATGTCGCGCCGGCGTTGGTCGAGACCTGCCATTTCACGGTGGGCACCGGGAACCCGGTGGCAGCGGCCGAGAAGCTTGTTGTTGTGCCTGCGACGTTGGTCGTCGACGTCGGCTGCGCGGTGACCACCGCGGGTTCGATGACAGTCAGCACGAAGCTCTGGCTCGCGTTCGGGTTGGTGCCGTTCGTAGCGGTGAAGGTGAGTGGGTAGATTCGGCCTGTGCCGACGGCCGGTTTTCCGGCCAACGTCGCTGTGCCGTCGGAGTTGTCGGTGAACGTGACCCCGGTCGGCAAGGTTCCGCTCTCGACGATTGTCGATACCGCCGGGAACCCACCGGTGGTCACAGTGAAGCTTGCGCTTTGCCCGACGGTGAAGCTCGTGTTCGCCGCGCTGCCGATGCCGGGTGCCTCGCTCACTCGCAGGGCGATCGTCTGGGTGGCAGCAGTTCCGACGCCGTTGTCGGCGGTGACAGTGATCGGGTAGTCGCCGCCCTGCCCCGCAGCCGGTGTTCCGGTCAGCGTGGCAATACCGTTTTTCATGTCGGTGAAAGTCAGTCCGGTCGGCAGCGTGCCAGTTCGGCTGATCACTGGAGCAGGGAACCCGGTCGTCGTGACGAGATCACCTGTGCGGGGGGCGCCGACTACAGCGCCGGAGGATGCAGCGCTGGTGATCTTCGGCGGTGTGTGAATTTCGAGCGGTGCCGTAGCCGCGATGCCGTCGACCGAGGCCTGCGCCGACCCGGGCCCCTCGGTCGTCTTCGCGTCGAACGTCGCAGTTGCTGTTCCGTTGGCTAACGTCGTCGAGACGGGAACGAGGGTGGCTCCGCTCGGAAGCGGGTTGCCCCAGGCGACCGGAAGACCCTCAAGTACCTGCAGGTTGGCCGCCGATATCGCGGTTCCGGCAGAGTTCTTCAGTACAGTCGCAGTGATTGTTGCCGACTTCGCTGGCGCAACGATCGGAGTCGTGTTGGCAGTCGCGGTCAGGGTGAGGTACGGGTGCGCAACTGCCTTGACTTCGGCCACGGCTCCCGAGGCCAGGGTGACCGCGGAGCATCCGTTGGCCCCTGGAGCGCAACCCCACCAGTTGTTCGTCGCTACGATCGTGGGCGAAGGAGAGGCCGCGCTCGCGAGCCCCACTGCGCCGCTGTTCGAGACGATGCGGTTGAAATGAGCGGTGACTGCACCGCCATCGATCTGCAGCGCGCCTCCGCCGGCCGGGCCAGTGATCGCGTTTCCGGTCACGATCGATTGATCGAGAGAGAGGGTTCCACCGCGCTGCCAGATTGCAGCCCCGACAGCCGGGAACGCCGATGCCCCTGCTGTGTTGCTCATGAATGTGCTGGTGCTGATGGCCATCGTGGCCTTGCCGCCGACGTCATCCAGGGCGAGCGCTGCGCCGCCGTTCGGCAGAGATGTCTTCGTGGTCGTGCTGTTTCTGCTGAACGTCGACCCGGTGATCGTCAGCTTCTCCGTGCCGACGCCAACGGCCTGATAGGCGATACCACCGCCGGCGCTGCTGCCAGAGGAGTTGTCGCTGATGGTCGAGTTGACGATGCTGAGTGAGCCGCCGATGAACTGGATGCCGCCACCCGGGTTCAGCGTCGAATCGGCCGTCGTGTTGGCGCTGTTGCCCGTGATCTCGGAGTCGGTCACCACCAGGGTGTCCGGCGCCACGTCGGAGGAACCGGATCCGCCGATGATTCCGCCGCCACCGTAGACGTTGTCCACTCCTCCGGTAATCGTCAGACCGCGCAGATTCACTGCCACGCCGCCGACCATCGATTCGTCGAGCACCATGACCTGGTGGGCGCCGTCACCACGGATAGTGGTCGATGCCGCGTTTGTGCCAGTGAGAGAAATCACCGATCCGGACTTGGTACCGATGCGGAGGGCACCGCCTGATGCCGCACTGAGCTGATACTGCCCAGCCATCAGCGTGATGTCGACGACGCCACCCCGGTTGTTCGCAACGCAGAGGGCGTTGCGTAGAGTGACGGGAATGCTCAATGTCGTGTTTGATGAGCTCACGCACGCTCCTGGAGCGTCGGAATCCTCCGTGCTGGTGACGACGATGGGAGAGCCGGCCACGGCATGGGCCGGCGACACGACAAGCAACGAACCAGAGGAGACGAGGCCGAGCGCAACAAACGCGGCCAGGATGCGGGAACGGCGCGAAGGTACGGTGAGCGAAATCATCGTCTGCCAGACTGCCAGATTTGCGACACGAGCGAACTCCCCAAAGTGGGGGTGGTTGCTCCGCTTTGTCATCGCATAGGATTTCTGTCGGTGTTCGAATTGACCACTTGAGTTCTGGGAGGTCTCGCTGTGCCGGATGTGTCACGCCGCACCGCTGTTGCCCTCGGGCTCGGCACCCTCGGCCTCACCGCCGTCACCATTGCCGCGAACCCGGGTCGGGTCGGTGCTTCGCTTTCTGCACTGGCCGCTTCTTTTGGCCCACCTGCTATTCCGGCGCGGTCCATTTTCGCGGGCTCGGTCGGCCAGGTTTTCACGGCGGTGTCCTCGGCCGGAAGCTTTCCTGTCACCCTGGCATCAATCGGCGATCTTGCCCCGATGACGATCGCCGATGACGAAGACCGATTCAACCTGTTGTTCGAGTCGAAAGATGCTCGATTCGAACAGGGCATCTACAAGATCAGCCGCCCCGGTGTTCCGATGACCGAACTGTTCGTCTCGCCGGTGAACGCCGAGGCGAAGGTGCGCACTCTGCAGGCCCTCGTCAACCGGCAGGCCTAATGCTTCTCGATTCCGCCGTCACCGTTACTCTGCGCACTGCCGCGCGAGGCGACGATGCACTCATCCGCCGCCTCTTCACCGACTCGCGGGCTGCCGACTTCGCTCACCTGCCCGGCACGGATGCGGCGGCGCAGGCCATCGTCGACCTGCAGTTCACCGCACACGCCGCCATGCTCTCGACCAGGTACCCCGATGCAGAGCACAAGGTCATCACCGCACACGGGAGTCCCGTCGGCCACATCGTCACCAACACGCTGCCCGGAAGCATTCGCCTCGTGGACATCGCCGTGCTTGCCGAGCACCAGGGCCACGGTCTCGGAACAGCTGTGCTGGATGCGCTGCTCAGCCACGCCGACGCGACCGTCCGAACGGTTGAGCTCTCGGTCTGGGAGCTCAACGAACCGGCGATTCGGTGGTACCAGCGACACAACTTCATCACCACTGGCGCGGTCGGCGGCCGGCTCGCGATGAGGCGTCCGGCCCACCTGAAACAAGGAATTCCCGCATGAGCGCAACGCCCGAATCCGACTACCAGCATTTCGCCACCCGTGTTGGCGCGACGTTCACTGTCGCTGTCGAACCCGAAGGAAACGTCGATCTCGAGCTCGTCGAGTGCAGCCCCGCCGTCACATCCGGCGGTTGGTTCTCCTACTCACTCAGCTTTCGGGGAAGCGCCGCCACCCCACTCGGGCAGGGCACTTTCATCTTTGACGCCGAGGGCCTCGAGCCGAGCGCAATCTTTATCGTGCCGGTGAGTTCTTCCTCCCTCGGCATCGTCTACGACGCGCACTTCACCGTGCAGGAAGGCTGACCACCCATGGCTCAACCGTATGTCGGAGAGATTCGCATCTTCGCCGGAAACTTTCCTCCCGCAGGCTGGATGTTCTGTGAAGGACAGCTCATTCCGATCTCCGAGAACGAGACACTCTTCCAGCTTGTTGGCACCACCTATGGGGGCGACGGGGAGTCGACATTCGCACTGCCCGACTTTCGCGGGCGGTTCCCCATCCACCAGGGAAACGGCTACACCCTGGCAGAAACGGGCGGTGCAGAAGCAGTGACGCTCACCACCCAGCAGATTCCGATCCACAACCATGTTCCGCTCGCTTCGAAGTCGGCGGGCAATTCGTCGATTCCGGACGCGAAGGCCTGGGCCGCCTGGTCGGACAATCCCTACAGCGACGCCGCTGTCACCGGAGCCAAGAAGCTGCATCCGGCCGCGCTCGCGCAGACCGGCGGCAGCCAGCCGCACGACAATATGCCCCCGTACCTTGCGCTCAGCCTGATCATCTCGCTGTTCGGCATTTTTCCGAGCCCGACCTAATCCGCTGATGCCTGCCCGAATGAGTGAGAGAGTGAGCCTCCATGGCTGAACCGTTCCTGGCCGAGATACGCATGACCTCCTTCGTCTTCGCTGCCAAGGGGTGGGCCCTCTGCAACGGACAGCTCCTGCCGATCAACCAGAACCAGGCGCTGTTCTCCCTGCTCGGCACCACCTACGGCGGTGACGGCCGGGTGAACTTCGCCCTGCCCAATCTGCAAGGACGCATGCCCATGCACACCGGGCAGGGGCACACCCTCGGCGAGAATGGCGGAGCGGAAGCGCACACTCTCACCGTGGCGGAGCTTCCGGCGCACACTCACGGACTGAATGTCGCATCCCCGGCCAACGCCCTGACGCCAGAAGGCAACTATTTCGCTGCTCCGGGCAAGCAGTCATTCACCACCTCCACCGACCTCGTGGCGATGAATCCTGCCGCAATCACCGCGATCGGTGACAGTCAAGCCCACCTGAACCTCCCGCCGATTCTGACGGTGTCCTTCATGATCGCGCTCGAGGGCATCTTCCCGAGTCAGACCTAACCCGCCATCGATGCCCGAACTATCTGGAGTGTGACTTGCCATGGCTGACCCATTCGTCGCCGAGATCCGCATCTTTCCGTTCAATTTCGCCCCCAGGGGTTGGGCGTTCTGCGACGGTCAGCTCCTGCCGCTCTCCCAGAACACGGCGCTGTTCTCCCTGCTCGGTACGACGTACGGCGGAGACGGAAAGAGCAACTTCGCACTTCCTGATTTGCAGGGCAGATCGTTGATCGCCCCCGGCCAGGGCCCCGGATTGAGTCTTCGCGACCTCGGCGAAAGCTCTGGTGTCGACACCGTGACGCTGCTCGAAAGTGAGATCCCGTCTCACACCCACCAGATCCAGGCCCTCGACATCCCGGGCACCCTCAATTCGCCCGAGGGAGCTCTCTGGGCCATTCCGCGCTACGGGCGTGCGACCGAGAAGGCCTACTCCACCACCGCCGGCCAGCCCGTCACGAACGCTGCGATCTCTCGGACCGGCCAGAATCAGCCGCACAACAACCTGTCGCCGTATCTCACACTCAGCTTCTGCATCGCATTGCAGGGCGTCTTTCCGCCGCGCACGTAGCTACTTGGGCGGGTAGCCACCCTCGCTAGGTCTCGAGCTGCTCGCTGGCGCTCGCTCCTCGACCAACGAGCCCTACAGCTGGTCGAGGCTGTCCGCCTCCACGTCGACATCCACACTCGGCCGGCCAGCGGATGCCACGCTGAGCGAGTCGCCGTCTGGCGCCAGATCCACCCGCACCACGTCGCCGTCATGCACCGCCCCGGAGAGCAGCGCCCGCGCGAGATGATCGTCGATCTCCTGCTGCATCAGGCGGCGGAGCGGACGCGCCCCGTAGATCGGGTCGTAGCCGCGCTCGGCCAGCCACGCCCGCGCATCCGGTGTGACGGCCAATTCGAGACGACGGTCGCTGAGCCGCGTCTGCATACGATCGATGTAAAGCTCGACGATCTGGCCGAGATCTTCTTTCGACAGTGCGGAGAAGACGACGATGTCGTCGAGCCGGTTCACGAACTCCGGCTTGAACGACTGCCGCACCAGCGCGCGCACGGCCGCCTCTTTCTCCTCTGCCGTCAACGCCGGGTCGACGAGATACTGCGAACCGAGGTTCGAGGTGAGCACCAGAATCGTGTTGCGAAAGTCGACGGTGCGCCCCTGGCCATCCGTCAATCGGCCGTCGTCGAGCACCTGCAGCAGCACGTCGAAGACCTCGGGGTGCGCCTTCTCGACCTCATCGAACAGAATCACCGAGTAGGGGCGACGCCGCACGGCCTCGGTCAGCTGACCGCCCTGCTCGTAACCGATGTAGCCGGGAGGGGCGCCGACGAGACGCGAGACGGCGAACTTCTCGCCGTACTCGCTCATGTCGATGCGCACCATCGCCTTCTCATCATCGAACAAGAACTCGGCGAGCGCCTTGGCCAGCTCGGTCTTGCCGACACCGGTCGGGCCGAGAAAGAGAAACGATCCGGTCGGCCGGTCGGGGTCTGAAATGCCGGCCCGACTGCGGCGCACCGCATCGGCAACCGCGCGCACGGCCTGCTTCTGGCCGATCAGCCGGTGGCCGAGCTCACCCTCGAGGTTGAGCAGTTTCTCGGTCTCGCCCTGCAGCAGACGCCCCACCGGAATGCCGGTCCACATGGCCACGACGGCGGCAATGTCTTCGGAGGTGACCTGTTCGTTGACCATCCGCGGCCCCGTCGACTCGGCCTTCTCCGCTTCGACCAGTTCACGTTCGATCACCGGGATGTCGCCGTAGAGCAGCCGGGACGCCTTCTCCAGGTTTCCCTCCCGCTGGGCACGATCGGCCGCGCCGCGTGCGGCGTCGAGCTTCTCGCGCAACTCGCCGACCCGGTTGAGCGAAGCACGTTCTTTGTCCCAGCGCGTCTGGAGCTCGAGGAGGTTTCTCTCACGCTCGACGAGGTCTTCGCGCAGCTTGGCCAGCCGCGCCTTCGACGCGTCGTCTTTCTCTTTCTTCAGCGCCAACTCTTCGAGCTTGAGCCGGTCGACGCTGCGGCGCAGTTCGTCGATCTCCACCGGCGCGGAGTCGATCTCCATCCGCAGTCGGCTGGCCGCCTCGTCGATTAGGTCGATGGCCTTGTCTGGCAGCTGCCGGGCGGTGATGTAACGGTTCGAGAGGGATGCCGCCGCGACGAGGGCCGCATCGGCAATGGTCACCTTGTGGTGGGCTTCGTAGCGCTCCTTGAGCCCGCGCAAAATAGCAACGGTGTCTTCGACGCTCGGTTCCCCCACGTGCACCGGCTGAAAGCGGCGCTCGAGCGCGGCATCCTTCTCGATGAATTCGCGGTACTCGTTGAGCGTGGTGGCGCCGATCAGTCGCAGTTCGCCGCGGGCCAGCATGGGCTTGAGCATGTTAGAGGCCGCGACCGAGCCCTCGCCGCCGCCCGCGCCCATCAGCGTGTGCAGCTCGTCGACGAAGGTGATGATCTGACCGTCGGCCTCGTCGATCTCCTTGAGCACGGCCTTCAGACGTTCTTCGAACTCGCCGCGGTACTTCGCGCCGGCCACGAGGGCGGCCAGGTCGAGAGAGACGAGCTGCTTGCCCTTGAGCGACTCGGCCACATCGCCGGCGACGATGCGCTGGGCGAGCCCCTCGACGACCGCGGTCTTGCCGACGCCGGGTTCGCCGATCAGCACCGGATTGTTCTTGGTGCGGCGGGTCAGAACCTGGCTGACCCGGCGAATCTCGGCGTCACGTCCGATCACCGGGTCAAGTTTGCCGCTGCGCGCAATCTCGGTGAGATTCACTCCGTATTGCTCGAGAGCGGTCTTTGCGTCTTCCTGGGGCGGTTGCTGTCCGGCTTGCATCTGAAGTCCTCCACGGTCGAGCATCGGTCGAGTGCGACTGACTCCACGCTATCGACCTGACCGTCCACATGCCACTGCTTGCGGTGGTCGAGGAGCACGCGACGCAGGAGCACGCGTCTATTGGGTAGATGATGATTCCGTTGATCGAGGAGCAGCCGACGAAGGAGGCCGCGTCTCGAGATCTCGCGAGCCAATCCTTGAACTCGGGTTGCGTTCGAACATCGGCTCGCGAGGTCGATTAGGTAGATGATGATTCCGTTGATCGAGGAGCAGCCGACGAAGGAGGCCGCGTCTCGAGATCTCGCGAGCCAATTCTTGAACTCGGGTTGCGTTCGAACATCGGCTCGCGAGGTCTCGAGATGCTCGCTGGCGCTCGCTCCTCGACCAACGAGATGGTGATCTACTGGTGAGCAGGTGAGCCGAACGTGACAAGGTCTGGAGCGATCGACGCGGTGCGCGTTCTCGGTGTCGCGGCCGTCGTCGCGGGCCACACTCTGGCCACGCCCCTGGTTCGCCCGCTCTTCTACAGCTGGCACGTGCCGCTGTTCTTCTTTCTCGCCGGCTACTTCTGGTCAGCCCAGAGACCGTTCATGGTGGAACTCAAGGCCAGAACACGAACTCTCGTGCGGCCGTATGCATCGTGGTGGATTCTCATTGCGCTGGTCTTCGTGCCGCTGGATGCGACGCTCGAGACCACGACGGGGGCCCGGCTCCTCGGTCCGTTCTTCAACGGCAGGCACTCAGCGTTGCCGTACACGACGTTCTGGTTTGTTTCAGCGCTGTTCGCCACCGTCATGCTTTTTCGCCTCCTGTTTCTCTTGCCCCGTCCGCTGGTCTGGGCGATCGCGGTCGGCGGTTCCGTGCTCGGATACCTCGCGGGAGACGAGCTCGCCCAAACTCCCTTCGCGATCGGTTCGGCGCTTCCCTGCCTCATCTTCCTGGTGCTCGGAACCATCGCCCACGATCTGCGCCCGCACATCGCTCGACCCGGCCTGGTCGGGACCGTGCTGCTCGTTGGCTCCGCCGCGCTCGTGGCCAGCGGAATCTCCGCACCTCTCGACATCAAGCAAGGCAACTACGGCACCCCCGGCGTGAGCGTGCTGACCGCCTCCGCCATCTCCTTCGGACTCGTGCTGGTGGCCGAGAGCGCCTTCGCGCGGTTGGCGGTCTCGCGCCACTCCACGTTGTCCCCGTGGCTCAACGTCGGCGCCACCCGATTGGCCTACGCCGGGCTCACCGTCGTGCTCCTCCATCCGCTCGTGTTCTGGCTGATGCTGAGGTTCGCCCCGCCTGTTCCGAACTGGCTCCTGTTCGTGGTGACGCTCACCGTTCCCTGGCTGATCGGGCTCGCCGTGCTGCGCACACCGGCATCCCCCTGGCTGACCGGCGTGGCGCGCGTCGGCCGGCTCTCGCGCCGCGACTAGTCACGTCCTCGCATTCCAAAGCCGTTGGTCGAGCCTGCCGAGACCCTATCGACCCGCGCGTGCGCTCAAATCGTCGTCTGCGCCGTCACGAGGCGACGATTTGAGCGCACGCGCTGCCGGTGAGGAGCCGTCGAGACCGACAGGCGCCCTCCGCGACGCCGACTCGGCGATGCGCCGGCTTTCCACACCCTCTCGCTGCCAGCTTTTGTGCGGATGCGGCGTGCGAGAATGAAAGACCGTCACGTTTGGAATTTGCGCACTCTATGACCCCTCTTCTCAGCACTCACGAGATCGCCCGCCTTGTCGGCAGCCAGGTTTTCTCACGCGGTGAGCGCTACGCGCGCAACGGCAACGTCGTTGACATGGTCTGGCCGGAGTCGGGCACCCAGCTGCTCGGCCGCGTTGCCGGATCAACCGACACTCCCTATTCGGTGACCATCTCCTTCGCGGTCAGTCAGTCGGGCATCGTGATGAACGTGTCGGGAGTCTGCAGCTGCCCGGTCGGCCGAAATTGCAAGCATGTCGCCGCACTGTTGATCGCCGGCCGCCGGCCAGAGCCGACCGACTTCGCCGACGGTGACGGCGCAGGTGCCGGCCCGTTCGGCAGCTCCGCCGGCAGTTCGTCTGCCCGACGTGGCGTCTCGTTTCCCGCTCTCGTGCCCGACTTTGAGGGCGGCAGCGACGCGGAGACCGGCCGGGGTACGGCAACCGCCTTCACTCCTTCGACCGGCGCGAGAGCCGGCGCGACCTCACGCGGTGCCGCGAGCGCCCCCGCCATCCCGGCCTGGCAGCGCCAGCTCGCCCCGCTGGCCCATCCGACGCGCGCGCCAGCCGCGTCGACAAGTACTCCGCTCGCCCTGCAATTCGAGGTGCTCGAGGCGACTCGATCGAGCCGGATGACGCCCGGCCCCTCGACGTACCGGCTCGGCATCCGCCCGATGGTGATGGGCAAGAAGGGCGCCTGGATTCGCGGCAACCTGAACTGGACGAACCTCAGCTACGCCCGCGGCACCTACAACGCTGAGCACCAGAAGATTCTCGGTGCGCTCTACGCCCTCTACTCGGCCGGACAGAGCTATTTTGTGCACATCGACCAGTGGATGCACCTCGACGGCTTCGGCAGCCGGGCGCTGTGGGAGCTGCTCGACGACGCCCGCCGCAGCGGCCTTCCGCTGATTTCGACGGCGCCAGGACAGGAGCCGATCACGCTGCTGAGCGCACCGGCGACCGTCGCCCTCGACCTGACTCGGCGTTCGACCGGGTTGGAACTGGCGCCAGCGCTGAACTTGACCGAGGCCGCGCCCGCGCCCGCGCCCGCGATGCAGAGCAGTGTCGACGGCGGCAACGGCAGGGATACCGGCACCGGCACGAGCAGCGACGCCAACGCCGACTCCAATGCCGATGCCGATGCCGACGACCGCTCCGAGGGCATCCGTTTCGGGTTCATCGGCGAGCCCGCGCATGGCGTTTTCGCGTGGCAGCTGCCGGACTCCCCCCACAGCACACCGCGCAGTTCGGCCCGGTCAACACGCAGCTCGACGCGCGACTCGGCGCGGCGTTCGGCCAGCGCTCCCGCCACGGGTTCGGCCACCGGCGCCCGCATCACTTTGGCCCCGTTGGCCACGAAGCTCGAGACTCCCCTGCGCCGTCTGCTCGCTGCGCCGGAGAACATCGTCATTCCGCCGGGCGACGAGCCGGCTTTCTTGGCCGACTACTACCCGTTCTTGCGTCGCCAGCTTGAGCTGACGAGCAGCGACGGCTCGTTCGAGCTTCCCGCAACGGCTCGCCCGTTTCTCTCGCTTGAGCTGGCACACACGACGGATGCCGGCATCGCGTTGAACTGGGCCTGGCAGTACGCCACGCCTCGCGTTGAGGTGGAGGCTGAACCCGCAGTCGCAACAGGCGCCGACTCGGCTGCCGAGCCCGGGACCGAAACGACAGAGCCGACCGAGCCGGAAGCGGCCATCGCCGCCGCCGCCACCACCGCCACCGCCGCCCCATCCGCCCCCGCAGACGCCGGCCCCCGACTCCGCCTCCGCGCCCCCGAATCCGACTCCGAGTACCGCGACCCGGCGCATGAGACCGAGATCCTGCGGGAGCTCGCCCCGGTGCTCGCGCCCTTCGACAGCCTGTTCGAGCAGAGCGGCGGTCGGCCCCGGCTGGCCGAACGCAGCACGCTGACCGGTGCCCGCATGATCGAGTTTCTGGCGGGCGCGACGGCCGCACTGACGGCATCCGGTCACGTGTTCGTGCAGCTTCCCGACGACGGCCCCCAGTACCGGGAGGCCGACGAGGCCCCGGTGATCAGCCTCGCCACCACCGAGCGGCCCGACGACCGCGACTGGTTTGACCTCGCGGTGACAGTGTCGATCGAGGGCGAGGAGATTCCGTTCGACGATCTGTTCCGCGCGCTGGCCACCGAGCAGGAGCTGCTCATTCTCGGCAGCGGCACCTGGTTCAGTCTCGACCGGCCGGAGTTCGCCCAGCTGCGCCGTTTGATCGAAGAGGCGCGCGGCCTGCAAGACTCGCACTCCCCCTCGCTCGGAATCAGCCGGTTTCAGACCGACCTCTGGGTGGAGTTGCAAGAGCTCGGTCTCGTCGCCGCGCAGGCCTCAGCCTGGCGGCAGGCCGTCGAGGGGCTGACGGATGCGACCCAGGTCGCCGCCCAGAAGCTGCCGGAGTCGGTGAACGCGAGCCTGCGCGAATACCAGCAGAGCGGTTTCGACTGGCTCAGTTTTCTCTACGACAACCAGCTCGGCGGCATCCTCGCCGACGATATGGGCCTCGGCAAGACCCTGCAGGCGATCGCCCTGATTGCCCATGCCCGCGACAGGCAGCGAGAGCAGGGCACCGCGCCGGCCCCGTTCCTCGTCGTCGCGCCGACCAGTGTCGTGTCGAACTGGGCGGCCGAATGCGCGAAGTTCGCGCCCGATCTGCGGGTCGTGGCCGTCACAGAGACGTCGGCCAAGCGCTCGGCCGATCTGGCGGCATCCGCGGCTGAGGTGGATGTCGTGATCACCTCGTACACGCTGTTCCGGCTCGATTTCGAGGAGTACAACGCCATCGGCTGGGCCGGGCTGTTGCTCGATGAGGCCCAATTCGTGAAGAACCACCAATCGCGCGCGCATCTCTGCGCCCGGCGACTGAAGGCTCCGTTCAAACTGGCGATCACCGGAACCCCGCTCGAGAACAACCTGATGGAGTTCTGGTCGCTGACCTCGATCACCGCTCCCGGGCTGTTCCCGAGCCCGTCACGCTTCGCGGAGTACTACCAAAAACCGATCGAGAGAGACGCCGATTCCGAGCGCCTCGCGCAGCTGCGCCGCCGCATCCGCCCGTTCATGCTGCGTCGCACCAAAGACCAGGTCGCCAAGGATCTGCCGGCAAAGCAGGAGCAGGTGCTCGAGCTGGAGCTGCACCCGAAGCACCGCAAGGTCTACCAGATGCACCTGCAGCGCGAGCGGCAGAAGGTGCTCGGGCTGATCGAGGACATGAACGCCAACCGGTTCGAGATCTTCAGATCACTGACCATGCTTCGTCAGCTCAGCCTCGACGCGAGCCTCTACGACGAGAAGTACTCCGATGTGCCGTCGACCAAGCTCGACGCGCTGATGGAGCTGCTCGAGGATGTCGTGGCCGAGGGGCACCGCACCCTCATTTTCAGCCAGTTCACCCAGTATCTCGGCAAGGCCCGCGACCGTCTCGACGCCGCCGGCGTCTCGTACTCCTACCTCGATGGCAAGACCCGCAACCGGGCGAAGGCCATCGCCGACTTCAAAGACGGCAACACCTCGGTGTTTCTGATCAGCCTGAAGGCCGGCGGTTTCGGGCTCAACCTCACCGAAGCCGACTACTGCATCCTGCTCGACCCCTGGTGGAACCCGGCGACCGAGGCGCAGGCCGTCGACCGCGCGCACCGCATCGGCCAAACCAAGAATGTGATGGTCTACCGCTTGGTCTCGAAGGACACCATCGAAGAGAAGGTGATGGCGCTCAAGGCGCAGAAAGCGCAGCTGTTCGAGAGCGTGATGACGGATGGCGCGGTGAGCGCAACGGGCCTCAGCGCGGCGGACATCCGCGAGCTGTTGTCCTGACGCGGGCCCCGGGCTGTCGCCGAGTTTGTGCGTTCCGGTCGAGTTTGCCCGGCAGAACAGGGCAACTCGACCGGAAGTGTCAAGCTCGGCGCCGGGGACGCACGCCCCGTTGACGGAAAGCGCAACTGAGAGCACTCTCAGTTTGAGACCCCGAAATGTCGGTTGCGGATCGCCCTTCTCCCAAGCTCGCTTTCTAAGCTGCCAAGGGATGTCGACCTCCGTTTCAGGGGACGACGGCGAGTTGTGACCAGCGGCAGAGGGCGTGGGTTTTGTCAGCTTTTCTCGAAGATGTCGACCGGCGCGTTGCGACCACACTCACGCCGGAGCGTCGCGCCTGGCTGACCCGCCCGCGCACGCTGCTTATCGGGTTTCTGCTGGTGCACCTGATCTACTTTCTGGCGCTCCTCCCCACGATCGTCGTGGGCGGGGCGCTCGGCGACCTTCCGCTCTATCGCACCTGGGCAGAGGAAGGCCTGAACAGTCAGATCTGGCCCGGCCTCACCCTGCCCTGGGTCTATCCGATCGGCGCCCTCGCGCCGATCACACTCGCCGCGCTCGGCGGGCCGGGCCTCTATCTTGTGTTCTGGTTTCTGATGACGATGGCGCTGAATGCCGGGGCGATCGCCGCCCTCACCGATTTCGGGCGTCGCTCCAGCGGCTACGCGGCCGCCTGGTGGTGGATGCTGCTGTGCTTCGTGCTCAGCCCGGTCGCCTTGCTCCGACTCGAAGGAATCACAGCCCCCCTCGTGATCATCGCGCTGGTGCTGCTCGCCAGACAGCCGGTCATCGCCGCGGTGCTGCTCACCGTCGCCACCTGGATCAAAGTCTGGCCGGTCGCCGTGCTGCTCGCCATCGTCGCCGTCTCCCGGCACCGGATGAGCGTGATCGCGACCGCCGTCGTCGTGTCGGCCGGGGTCGTGGCCGGCGTCTGGGCGTTGGACGGCCTGGGCTATCTCACCGGGTTCATCACGATGCAATCCGACCGGGCCTTGCAGCTGGAGGCCCCCGTCTCAACGCCCTGGGTGTGGCTGGCCGCACTCGGATCGCCGGGAAGCTTCGTCTACCAAAACTTCGCGATCGCGACCAGGGAAGTCGCCGGCCCCGGCGCCGCCGCTGCCGCCTCCGCGATGACCCCGCTCATGATTCTGGCGATCAGCGGTGTGGTGGCCCTGATCCTCCTCGCGAAACGACGCAACGCCGACAGCGCTCATCTGCTGCTGCTCGGCGCACTCGCCCTCTCGTCGGCGCTCGTGGTCTTCAACAAGGTCGGCTCACCGCAATACATGCTCTGGATCGCGCCGATCATCGCCGTCGGCGTCGCAACGGACTGGCAGCGCTGGCGCATCCCGGCCTACCTGATGCTCGCGATCGGCGTGCTGACCACCCTGATCTTTCCGGTCTTCTACCTGCCGCTGATCGACGGAGACCCGGCAGCCCTGATCGTGCTCACCGTGCGCAACGCCATGCTGATCGTGATGCTCGGCTGGTCGGTGCAACGGCTCTGGATGCTGGCCAGCGGGCGGGCCACCGAGCCTGCGGTGGTCGCAGCCCGCGTCGCGCGCTCTGCGGTGCGTTAGCTCGTTGGTCGAGGAGCGTGCGAGCGCAGCGAGCCCGTGTCTCGAGACCTCGCGAGCCAATCCTCAGACGTGACCCAGCCTGAGTGAATGGCTCGCCCGGTCTCGCCAGGCTCGACCACCGGAAGCTAGACGCGTTCGCGCTCCGGCTCTGCGGTGTGGTGCGGGTGCTGGCCGCCCCCATGCGAGTGGTCGAGCGGCTCGACGTGAGCGGCCGGCACATGCGTTGACGTGTGGGCGTGCGAGGCGTTCGCCGTCGGAGCGTGATCTACCGACGCCTGCACCTGGTGCGAAACCAGAACGGGTGCCTGGTGGTGGTCATCGCTGCGGGAGATCTTGTCGATCCAGGCGAGGGCGATGGCCGAGACAATGAAGACCATGTGGATGATGACCTGCCACATCACGCCGTCCCAGGTGTAGCTCTCACCGGTGATGTTCTTGCCGGTGCTCACCTCGCCGCGGGGAGCCATGTCGCCGACCTCGATGAACGTCTTGAGCAAATGGATCGACGAGATGCCGATGATGGCCATGGCCAGTTTGACCTTGAGCACGTTCGCGTTGACGTGAGAGAGCCACTCGGGCTGGTCGGGGTGGCCGTCGATCTTGATCTTCGAGACGAACGTTTCGTAGCCACCGATGATCACCATGATCAGCAGGTTGGCGATCATCACGACGTCGATCAGGCCGAGCACGCTGAGCATGATCATCGATTCGTCGATGTGGCTCAGGTCGTTGAAGACCTCCCCGGCGAGGTGCACAAGCTCGGTGATGAAAACGACGACGTAGACAACCTGGGCCACGATCAGGCCGAGGTAGAGCGGCGCCTGCAGCCAACGGCTGAAGAAGATCAGAAAGCCGACGCTCTGCAGCCAGCGGTTCTGCGGGGGATATTGACGGGTGGTCGGCAGTTTTGTCGGCGCGTCGGTCATCCCTGAATTTTATCGCACGCCCGCTGAACGTTCGTGCTGCAGCAGGGCAGGATGGCTGTGAGTCCGCCGAAAAAGCAGCCGGTGCCACCCCGCTTCGAGGGTGGCACCGGCTGCGTTGAGCATGCCCTGCAGTGCGCTGCGGGCTACAACACTGCCCCTACTGGGCGGCCCGCTGCAACGAGACGAGCCCGGCCGGGAGCCGATCTCTAGCCGAGACATAGACCGTGCCCCGAGCGGAGTCCACCGAGATTCCGTAGACCTTGTTGCCGAAGGCCGTGCCGGTGTAGTCCTGAATCTTGCTGAGATCCGTGGCCGAGAGGATCAACACGCCGCTGGCCTCGTAGGCGTCACTCTGGTGACCGAGGTACAGCCGCTGGCTGATCGGGTCGACCGCCACCGAACGCAGGTCGGGAGCGGAGACCGTGGCCACCTCGTCAACGACCGTGAGGCTCGTGCCGTCGTAGACCCGTACCGCCGCCGTCGCATTCGTGACGTCTGAATTGCTCAGGTAGAGGCGGTTCGTGCTCGGGTCGTAGGCGATGCCGTGCGAGCGCCAGTTGGCGTCCACCGTGGTGACGGTGGTCGTCAGAGCCCCCGTCGTCGCATCCGCCACATCGAAGCCGGTGCCCCGGGTCGTGCCGAACACACGCCCGCCGACCAGGTCGACGTCGATGCCCCGCACGTTGCCGGAGAACGCGAACGGCCCGCGCACCAGGGTATCGTCGGTGAGATTGAGCACGGCCCACGCCGCCCCGTATGCCACGTAGAGCTCGTTCTTCGCCGTGTCGATGGCCACGTCGCGCACACCTTCGGCCGTGCCACCCGGAATCAGGTGGGTCGCCACGACGGTGTCGGTCTTCGGGTCAATTTCGACGACCCGTGCCGGCCGCTGCTCATTTCCGACGAAGACGTGACCGGTCTTCGAGTCGACGACGGAGCCGACCGGCTTCGTGTCGAGATCAGGGTTGGCCTGCGCTGACGGGATGGCCGCGAGCGCGGTGGGCGTATAGCTGAGACCCGTCGGCACAGTGGGCGGATCCGTCGGCGGGGTCGTCGGCGGGGTAGTCGGGGGTGTGGTGGGCGGAGTTGTCGGCGGGGTCGTCGGCGGAGTCGTCGGGGTGGTCGGCCCGCCGGCCTGTGCTCGCTGACTGACCGTCACCGCGGCGGAGACCATCTCCGATCCAGGCGGGTTCAGACGGAAGTCCCTGTTCGACACGAACACCCGCTGGTGCTCTTCGTCGACCGAGATGCCGTAGCCGTCTTTGCCGTACTTCGGGTCGGCGAGGTCGGCCAACAGGGCCCCGGTGCGCAGGTCGTGCACCGAGAATCCGCCGGAACCGACGGCCGTTCCGGTGTAGCCGACATAGACAAGCCCGTGGGTCGAGTCCACGTCGAGCTGACGCGGGTTTGCCCGGGTCGTCTGCTGCCAGAGCATCGCGAAGTCGTTGTTCGCATCGAACGCCGCGACGTTTGTCGCATCGGGCACGTCGCTGAAGTACGTCGTCGTGACGATGCCGTTGGCCGGGTCGGCCGCGACATAGTAGGCATCCGCGGTGCCGTTGACCACACCAAGCGAGGCGCCGGTGACGGCGTCGAGCACCTCGACGCCGCGCGACGGCACTGCGCCGTAGACGTAGCCCTTGACCGGGTCGACATCGATCGAACGGTTCGATTCGATGAAGGGGAACGGCCCGCGCACGACCTGACCGAAGTCGGCATCCGCAATCGAGACGACCACCCAGTTGCGGTTCTGCTGCCCGACGTAGAGCAGCTTGTTCGCGTCGTCGATGCCGAGGTCACGGATGTTCTCCGGCAGGGTCATCTGGCGCACGACGGTGTCGGTGTCAGGGTTCACCTCGAAGATGGTGCGCGAGTTCTGGTCACCCAGGTAGAGCAGGTCCCGGCTTTCGGAATAGGCGGAACCGGCCGGCAGCTGGGCGTTCGGCTTGCTCACGGATGCGAGGTTGGCAACCGGCGCGTAGTCGAACGTTGCGTCGAGCACGCGCTTGCTGATCGTGACGGCCACCGGAGCCATTTCCGAACCGGGCGGATTCAGCCGGAAGTCACGGTTGGAGACAAAGACCCGCTGGTGCTCCTCGTCGACCGAGATGCCGTAGCCGTCTTTGCCGTAGGACGGATCGGCGAAGTCGCCGCGCACCGCACCCGTTGCCGGGTCGTGCACTGAGAATCCGCCGCTTCCGGCCGTCGTTCCGGTGTAGCCGACGTAGAGCAGGCCGTTCGTCGAGTCGAAGTCGAGCTGACGCGGGTTGGCGCGGCTGGTCTTCTCCCAGAGCGACGCGAAGTCGTGGTCGACATCGAAGGCCTCGATATTGACGGCATCGGCCACATCGCTGAAGTAGGCGGCTGCAACCCGGCCGTTCTCTGGGTCTGCCGCCACGTAGTAGGCGTCGGCGGTTCCACCGACCACACCGATGGATTCACCGGTCTCGGCGTTCAAAACCTCGATACCCCGTGACGGGACGGCGCCATAGACGTAGCCCCGAATGGGGTCGACGTCGATCGAACGGTTCGACTCGATGAAGGGGAACGGGCCGCGCACAACCTGACCGAAGGTGGCATCGGCGATCGAGACGACCACCCAGTTGCGGTTCTGCTGCCCGACATAGAGCAGCTGCTTGTCGTCGTCGATGCCGATGTCGCGGATGTTCTCCGGCAGGGTCATCTGGCGGGTGACCTCATCGGTGTCGGGATTGACCTCGAAGATCTCGCGCGAGTTCTGGTCGCCGAGGTAGAGGCGGTCCTTGTCCTCCGAATAGGCCGACCCGGCGGGGAGCTTCGCGTTCGTCTTGTTCACGGAGGCGATGCTGCCGTCAACCGTGTAGTCGACGGCGTCGCCGGGCTCGCCCGTTCCCGGATTCGGGTTGGGGTCAGGGTTCGGGTTGCAGCCCAGGCACGGGTTCGGGGTTCCCGGGTCGATGACCTGCGGTGCGGTGTCGTCGGTCACCGCTTTGCCGGCATCGTTCTTGACGATGGTGAGCCCGTCGTAGTACTCGCCGTCTGCCGTGCGTGACTCGTAGCGGAGTTCGTCGCCGGAGACATCGATCAGCTGGTAGAGCTCGATGCCGCCGCCGAGCTTGCGCAGGTGGGCATCGTTCTCCGTCCAGAGGCGGGGTCCGGCTCCGGCATACATTTTGGAACCGACGACGGAGACCGCGTAGACGGGGCCGTCGTAGGCGAGGGTGGAGTTCCAGTCGGTCGGGTTGCCCTTCTCGGCGTCGTTCGAGTTGCCGCGACCGTAGTTGTGGTCGTGTCCCTGCAAGACGAGGTCGACGTTGTTTGCTTCGAACAGCGGCAACCAGGCTTCACGGATGGCCCGGTTGTTGCGCCCCTCATCGAGCGAGAACACCGGGTGGTGAAAGAACACCACCGTCCACTTGTTGGGGTTGGTCTCGAGCGTCGTTTTCAGCCACTCGGTCTGCACGGCGAGCGCAGGGGCATCCGTGATGTTGCTGTTCAACGAGATGAACCGCACACCCTGGTAGTCGGTCGAGTAGACGGTGCCGTCGAGCAGCGCGTTGACCTCGGCGGACCCCTTCGGGCCGTTGTCTGGATACTCGAACTGCGCCTGCCACTGCGAGGAGAGCGCGGCGCCCTCGTATTCGTGGTTGCCTGCCGCAGCGAGAAAATTCTGCGTGCCGAAGTTGTAGCCGGCGGCGTCGAAGACCTCTCCCCACTGGGCGTCGTCGTTGGCGTCATCGATCAGGTCGCCGGCCTGCAGCACGATGCTCGCATCGGGACGGTCGCGGAACGCGTTGCGGATGACGCGGGAGGCGTCGGCCTTGATTCCGTTCTGCACATCGCCGAGGTAGATGAACGAGAAGTCCTCCGCCGTGGCCGCAGCCGTGGTGAAGTGCTGCCATTCGCTGAAGTTCGTGCCGTCGCCGACCCGGTACATGTACTGCGTGGCCGGGGTGAGGGCGGTGAATTTCACGCTGTGAAACAGCTCGGTGTAGCCCAGCGTCGTCGACACCGATTCGGTGTCGGACGCCGTGACCGTCTTGTAGTCGGTGCGGTAGGGCTCGGCGGTGGCTTGCCGAATCTGCGCCTGCGCCGTGGTGACCCCGGTGGCGGTGCGCCAGGTGACGGCCTGCGAGGTGGCGAGGTCGCCGGAGGGCGTGAGCACGATGCGGTCGGGGATGCGCGAGGGTCCGTGCTGCACGGCCGGGGTCACAGTCGCCGCCGAGGCGGGGGCAGTGACGCCGATGATCGGTGTGAGCAATGCTCCCGCGAGGGCGGCCACGATGAGCGTGGCCGCCGCCCGCGTGCCGCGTCGCGTGCCGCGCCGCCCGCCGCTCGGTGGGCCGCTGTTCGGGCTACTGCGTGGGCTGCTGCGGAACCATGATGACGAACTCGTCATGGGTTGTCGGCCTTTCCTGGCGTTGTGTTTCAACGGATGTTGCGACTGATCTTGCGACGGCTGCTGCGACGGTTCGTGCGACGGCTGTGACTCATCGGTCGTGTCGGCGCGGATCATGCGCTGTCACCGCGGGTGGCGCGACGTCGACGGGCCAGGATCAGCAGGGTCAGGCCGGCGAGAACGGTGAGTCCCACGAGGGCCATGATCGTTCCGAATTGTGCGACGCCCGTGCTGGCCAGATCACGCACCCCGGTGCTCGCAGAGCCGACCGGAAGCACCGTGACGGAGGCCGTTGCGGTCACCCCCGACTCGAGGCCTCGGGCGATCACCGTGTGGGTGCCGGCCGGAATCCCCGCCGGAATGCGCCCGGTGAAGGTGAAGTTTCCGGACTCGTCGGCGGTCGGGTAGCCGAGGATGACCGGGTCGGAGTGCAGCGTGACCTCCATGTCCTCGTTCGGAGTGAAGCCGGAACCCTTCATCGAGAAGTTGCCGCCGGCCGCGACTCCCGTCGCCGAGAGCTCCAGCGAGCCGGGCGCAGGGGTCGGGGATGCGGTGGGTTCCGTGGTCGGCTCCGTCGTCGGCTCCGTCGTCGGCTTCGGCGTCGCGGTCGGCGTGACCGTCGGCTTCGGCGTCGCGGTCGGTTTCGGAGTCGTCGTCGGCGTGGGCGTCGGCGTCGGGGTCGGGGTCGGGGTCGGGGTGGTCGGCGGAGTAGTCGTCGGGGTGCTCGGCACCGTGACCGGCGGCCGCTCAGGGGCGTTGATCGTCGATCGGCTTGAACCGGGGCCGCTGGCGCGTGCGACCGTCTCGTCGGTGACCAGCTTGGCGCCGGCATCCGTCTTGGTGATCGTGAATGCGTCGAACAGCTCACCGGTGACCTTGCGGCTTTCGACGTGGATTTCGTCGTTCGTCACATCGACCGTCTGGTACATCTGGGTGTCGCGGTTCATGCTGCGCAGGTGGGCGCCGTTGGTGATCCAGTTGTTGCTGGCCGGGTCGTCTGGCACGTACATCTTGGGTCCGGCGACGGTGACCATGTAGACCGGGCCGGTCTGGCTGGTGGCCGGGTCGGCGCCGGCTGGCAGGTTCTGCTCGTTCGCGAAGAGGTTGCCGCGCCCATAGGCGTGGTCGTGGCCCTGCAGCACGAGGTCGACGTTGTGGCGTTCGAAGATCGGCAACCAGGCGTCACGGATGGTCTTGTTGTCGCGGCCACTGGTCACTGAGAACACCGGCTGGTGGAACGATACGACCGACCACTTGTTCGGGTTCTCGGTGAGCACGGCGTCGAGCCAGTTGGTCTGCGCCGTCATGTCGGCGCCGTTGATCTGCGAGGCGTTCAACGAGATGAACCGAACGCCCTGGTAGTCGACGAAGTAGGTGTTCTCGCTGAACTGCGCCTTGATCTCCGGGGTGTCGGCCGGGCCGTTCTCCGGAAACTCGAACTGTGCCTTCCAGTACTTCGTCAGCAGCGGTCCCGGGTAGTACTCGTGGTTTCCCGGGGTGGCCATCACGTTGAGGTACGCGTTCTGAAAGCCGGCGGCCGAGAACCATTCGCCCCATTCGGCATCGGCGATGTCGGTGTCGATGAGGTCGCCGAGGTGCACGACGGCCTTGGCGTAGGGACGCGCCTCGAACGCAGCCCTGAACGAGCGCGATGCATACGACTTGACATCGTTCTGGGCATCGCCCTGCACCAAGAAGCTGAAGGGCGCAGCCGTTGCGGATGCCGTGGCGAACTCGAACCATTCGCTCCAGGTTTCGCCGTCGCCGACTCGGTAGACGTAGCTCGTCGATTCGGCCAGGCCGGTCAGGGTCGCGGTGTGGTACTTGATCGCGTAGCCGAGGTCCGTGGCGATCTGGGTGGTGCTCACGGCTGAGACGGTGGTCGATGCGGTGATCGGGCCGTCGGTCATGGCGGCCAGCTGCACCTGCGGTGCTGTCACGTCGGACGAGGTGCGCCACGACACATTCTGGCTACTCGCCGGCGTCGCACTCGGGGTGAGAATCACCCGGTCGGGCACGGCAGAGGCGAGGTGCACGCTCGCCGGCGCAACCGGGGGCGGAGCGAGACCTCCGGCGGCGAAGGCGATCCCTCCACCCGCGGCGGTCAGCGCCAGTGCGGCGATGACGCCGCCGGCCACTACGGTGTTGCGCTTCTTCGGCGAATTCGCCCAGCGCGTCATCAGATTGCCGATCATCCCGGTGGATGCCCCCTTGGGTGGTGGACGCGGTCGCGTCACGAAGTGTCAGTGGAGCCGCGGCACAGCAATATGACCGGCAGCGCTGTCAACGTAACGCGCGAAATCGGCCCAACGAGGGGTGTTGGTTCAAGCTTTAGAGAGTGTTCAACTCTGGCTCAGCTTGGGGTTTCGGCGTTCACCGGATGACCGTCTCACGGGGGTGACCCGAGTGGGGGTGGGCACGCGATTTGGGCAGGCGACTCCGGGCACGTGCGACTCCAGGAGTGCGGTCAAATGGTCGCTTCGGGGCGAGTCAGAGCGACCATTTGCCCGCACTCGCGGATTGATGCACGCGCGCGGAAGGTTGCACGCGAGCGCGGAGGGAACGAGCGGCTCGAGCAGAACGCGCGACTCAGGCAGCGTCAGGTGGCGTCTGGCGGCGTCTGGCGGCGTCAGGGAGCGTCAGGGAGCGTCAGGGAGCGTCAGGGAGCGTCAGGCAGTTGGGGCCGCGTCGCCGATCAGGCGCTCGAACTCGAGCTTCGTCGTCGCAAGATGGGCGCGCATGGCCTCCCCCGCCGCGTCGGCGTCGTGCCGGGCGATGGCGGCGAGGATCTCCTCGTGCGCCTCATAGCTCGAGTCCTTGACGAACTCGAAACTCATCAGGTCAACCGGGGCGAACATCTTCACCCGCGCGTCTTCGATCGACTGCAGCAGCATCGAGTTGCCGGCGGATGCCGCAATCGCGAGATGGAATGTGGTGTCGGCCAGGCGGGAGTCGTGTTTGGTGCTCGCAGCGAGCAGCTCGGCCTGTGCCTCGTGCATGCGGGCCAGGTCGTCGTCCGATCGGCGCTCGGCGGACATCCGTGCGGCGGCCGACTCGGTGATCGACCGGAACTCGGCCAGGTCGAGGATACTTTCGGCCCGACCGGCCATGTCGAGCTTGATCATCTGCGGGTCGATCAGGGCTTCCTGGATGACGGGGCCACCGGCCGCACCTCGGTGGATGACGACCTGGCCGCTCCCCTCCAAGATGCGCAGCGCCTGCCGCAGGGTCTCCCTGGCGACGCCGAGCTGTGCGGCGAGTTTGCGCTCGGCGGGCAGCCGGTCGCCCGGCCGAATCCGCCCGAGAGTGATCTCGCGGCGCAGATAGTCGACGACGGCCTGGTAGCCAGGGATCGCCCGCACATTGGTTTGGTCAATCTCGACGACGTTGCCGCTATCGGTGCCCATCACAGCTCCACCAGCCATTTCTCACAGGGGCAATCCTGGTTTGTCGGTACCGATGATTCGCTTCCCTGAGAAGAAATCTAGTACGTCGGCGTCACCGTGACCGCCGATTCCGCTGGAGCCGAAGAAGCTTTGCGCCGAGTCGGCGCACAGATCGAGCACGCTGGTGCCGTTGATCTTGATTTCTCCGGCATCGAGCTGGATGCCGACGGCGCGCGCTGTGCTCTCGTCCTGGCCGAAGACGTAGCCGGCCAGTCCGACGTGACCGGCGTTCGCCAGGTCGATGGCGTGGGTGACGCTGTCGGCGGGCTGCACGGTGAGCATGGGCCCGAAGATCTCCAGGTCGAGATCGATGGTGTCGCCCACCACGAGCGTCGGGGCGAAGAACCAGCCGTCCGCGGGGGCCGCGCCGACCTCAATCACGACGCCGCCCGCTGCCCGCAGAGCTTCACGCTGATGCTCCAGTTCGAGCTTGCGTCCTTCGAAGGCGACCGGGCCGAGCTCGGTCTGCTCATCGAGGCTCGATCCAATGCGCAGGGCGGACATCGCCGTGACGAGCGCTTCGACCAGCGGGTCGACGAGTTCGCGGGGCGCGATGACCCGGCGCGGGGCCTCGCACCACTGCCCAGACAGCTTCATCGCCCCGGAGACAATGCTCGCGGCGGCGGCCGACAGGTCGGCATCCTGCAGCACGATCGCTGCGTTGTTGGAGCCGAGTTCGAGCCGGAGGCGCGTGAGGTTCGGGCCGGCCGCCGCGGCGATCGCGCGCCCGGTGGGGGTGGAGCCGGTCATCGAAATCGCCCGAATGCGCGGGTCGCTGACGAGTTGATTGCCCACCGCTGCCCCGCCGAGAACCAGGTTGACGACGCCGGCCGGAAAGCCGAGCTCCGCCGTCGCTGCAGCGATCAGAAGTGCACTCCACGGTGAGGCGGGCGAGGGCTTCATCACGGCCGGCGCTCCCGAAACCAGCGCATAGGCCAGCTTTTTCACCGCCATCGCCGACGGGGCATTCCACGGCATGATCAGCGCGGTGGCGCCCCACGGAACCCGGTGCAGCTGCACCCCGCCCTGCTCGGCGGCCAGAACCGTGTGATCGCCGAGCGCGACGGCCCGGGCAACCGCCGACCTGATCGTGTCGCCGTTGCTGCCGGCAAACAGCCGCGTCACGCTGATCGGCACGCCACTGTTCAGCGCGTCGAGCTCGGCGATCTCGGCGGCCAGCTCATCGAGCCGGTCGGCCAGGGCGAGCAGAAAAGGCGCACGCCCGGCGACACCGAGGCGCAGCCACTCGCCGTCGACGTGCGCCGCGTGCGCCGCAGCGATCGCACGATCGACCTGGGCGGTCGACGACGAACGTGACGGTGCGAGCTGAGCCCCCGTGTTCGGGTCGTGCAGCCACGTGTCGTCGGCCAGTTCGCTCGGTTCGGCCGCTCCGTCGATCCAGGTGGTCAGTTCTGGCAGGTTCATTGAGCTAGATCCGATCGAAGTAGCGGTTGAGGTCCCAGTCGCTCACCGTCGCCTGGTAGACGTTCCACTCATGTTCGAGCAGGATGCGGAAGTGATCGACGGTGTCTGCGCCGTAGGTCTCCTGCACGAACGGCGCCGCGGCGAAGCTCGCCGCAGCCTCGGCCAGATGCATGGGCATCGCCGGGTCGTTCGGCAGCTCGTAGGCGTTGCCCTCGACCATCGCCGGGGGCGTCAACTCACGTTCCAACCCGTCGCGGGCCGAGGCGAGCAGGCCGGTCAGGGTGAGATACGGGTTGGTGTCGGCACCGGGCAGCCGGAACTCGAAGCGCATGTGCTGCGGCTTGTGGCCGACAACGCGCACAGAGACCGAGCGGTTGTCGAGGCCCCAGGTGCGGCCGAAGCCCGCGACATCCGTCGAATTCGACCGGCGGTACGAGTTGATGGTCGGCGCATACCAGGCCATGAAGTCGGGCGTGTGCTCGAGCACGCCGGCGAGCGCATTCAGCATTTTCTGGCTCATATTGTGCTCGGCGGTGTCGCTCCAGAACAGCTTCTCGCCGTTGGCGGAGAGCAGCGAGAAGTGCACGTGGCACGAGGATCCGGGCTGGCCGTTCAGCGGGCGAGCCATGAACGTGGCCGTCATGCCGGCCGCGGCCGACGCATCGCGCACGGCGAGCTTGTAGAGCGAGTGCCGGTCGGCCATCTCGAGCGGATGCCCGTAGGCAAAGGTCATCTCCCACTGCCCGGTGCCCCACTCTGACTGCGCGGCCTCCATCTCGATGCCGCTGGCCAGCAGGTCGGCGCGCAGCTTCTGGAAGAACGGCTCGTAAGTGTTGCCCTCATGGATCATGAAGTCGCTCGGGATGAGCGTCGTCGGCACGAGGTCACGGAAGCCGTTGGTGCGCAGCTCCCGCGAAGAGTTGGCGAAGAGGTAGAACTCCAGCTCGGTGCCGGCCTGCGGGATGAGGCCGAGCTCCTCATACCGGGCGAGCTCCTGCTTGAGCATGACCCGTGGCGACAAGGGCAGCGGCTCGCCGGTCTTCACATCGACCGGGTCGGCCAGGCAGATGGCGACGCCATCGAGCCAGGCCGCGCGGCGCAGCGTGCCGAGGTCGGGCCGCAGAGTGACGTCGGGAACCCCGTTGTGCATGCCGCAGAGCTTGAAGACATTGGCCTCGATCAGTTCGAGCCCTTGCTCGACATCCCAGGCGAACACGCAGGTGCAAACATCGACACCGTTCTCGACGACCCGATCGAAACCTTCGGCGGGAATCCGGCGACCGATCAGCCGCCCCTGCAGATCGGGAGAAGCGACGATGACGGTGCGGATGCCGGCGGCGAGCAGCTCGGACGGCTTCAGCAGGTAGTCGTGAGTCGTCATCGCGTGAGCCAGCCACCGTCGACCGGAAGCTGGATGCCGTCGACGAAGCTCGCCTCGTCGGAGAGCAACCACGACACCGCCGAAGCGACGTCGGCCGGCATGCCGATGCGCGGCACCAGCAAACGGGTCTTCATGAATTCGAATGCCTCGGGGCTGGTGACGCCCTCGAGGTCGAAGAAGTCGGTGGCGATCGGGCCCGGTGCGACGCAGTTGACCCGGATGTTCTTCTCGGCCAGCTCCACGGCGAGGGCCTTGGTCAGCATGGGCACACCACCCTTGCTGGCGTTGTAGTGCGGCTGCGCCGTCGTTCCGCTCGTCACGACGACGAGTGCTTCGACAGTGGAGAGGTTGACGACCGCGCCGCCACCGGATTCGGCGATCAGCTTGGTCACCTCCTGGGCAACGAGCCACTGGCCCTTGAGGTTGATGTCGACAACGAAGTCCCAGGCGTCCTCGGTGAGGTCGGCGAAGGAGTGCGTGGTCACGACACCCGCGTTGTTCACGAGCAGGTGGAGCGAGCCCCAGGCATCCTTCGCCTTCTGCACTGCCGCGGCGATCTGCGCCCGGTCACGCACATCGACCTGCGCAGAGAGCGCGACACCGCCGGCCGCCTCGATGAGCGCAACCGTTGCATCCGCAGAGGCGAGGTTCACATCGGTGACGAGCACGCGGGCACCCTCGGAGGCGAGGCGCAGGGCGGTCTCGCGGCCGATCCCTGACCCGGCACCGGTGATGAATGCGTTCTTGTCTGCGTGTCTCGTGGTCATGCTGCCTCCTCGGCGCCGATGGTGGATCTGGGTGGGTTCTGGGTTGTGGCGCGTGTGCGCACTGTGTCGAGCAGCCAGTCGAAGACGGGGTCGCCGCCGAATACCTCCGGATGCCACTGCACACCGAGCACGGGCAGGCCGGCGAGTTCGAACGATTCGACGACGCCGTCGTCGGCGCGGCCGGTGACGATCACTCCGTCGCCCGGGCGGTCGACGGCCTGGTGGTGAAACGAGTTGACGGTGACGGATGCGCCGTAGAGCGCCGCCGCCGTCGACCCGGCCTCGAGGGTCACGGCGTGCACGCGGTGTGCGCGCGGGTAGGCATACGACGCGTGGGACTGGCCGGAGCCGATCTCGAGGTGCTGGATCAGACTGCCGCCCCTGGCCACGTTGATCAGCTGGGCGCCGCGGCAGATGCCGAGGATCGGCAGGCCGCGTGCCATCGCCGCGTGGAACAGTTCCAGCTCGAAGCGGTCACGGTGCGGGTCGATGGCGGCGGTGTGCGGGCCGGGGGCCGCACCGTACCGGCGAGGGTCGACATCCTCTCCGCCCGAGAAGACGACGGCGTCGAGGTGTTCGACAATCTCCTCTGCGACGCAGTCGAGGGCGACGTGCACCGGCACTCCGCCTGCACGCTGCACCGACGTGGCGTACTCGCTCATGTAGATGTCGAGGGGCGCGTCGGCGAACCCGCGCGGGGCACCGAGCATCTGGCCGGCCCCGCGGCGGCCGCTCAGCCCGATCAGTGGTTTCTTCGTCATTGACTGCTCCTGGTGGCCGAACCGGCCATCGTTGTACTGCACGACCGGATTACTCCTGGTCGAGTTTCTCGGTGATCTGGGCGTAGGCCTCAGGATTGCGCGAGCGCAGGATCAGGGCCTGCGCGATGCCGGTCAGCGGGGCCAGCCCGACGACGGCGATCAGGATGATGCTGAGCACGCCCCAGACCGGCTCGCCTGCCGCGTCGACATCGCCGACGAGGAGCGGAAAGTTGACGGCGATCAGCACGGCCGAGATGGTCAGACCGATGAAGCCGAGCCCGGGGGCGATCAGCGTGCGCCACGGGCTCGTGAGCTTGCGGGTGCGGGCGAAGAAGACGATCACGGAGACGCAGGTGAGCGCCATCAGGATGACGATGGCCAAGGTGCCGATGCCGGCGAACCAGGCAAAGACCTGTTCGGCGCTGAAGCCGACGAGCACGACGATCACGACGCCGACGGCTGCGGTGATCACCTGCACGAGCGAGGCGGCGTGGGGCGAGCCGTGCTTCGCATGCACGCGTCCGATGCGGTCGGGCAGCAGGCGGGCGTTGGCCATCGAGTGGTGGTAGCGGGTCAGCACGTTGTGCAGCGAGAGAACTGCCGCGAACATGCTGCCGAGAAAGAGAACGGCGACCACGAGTGACCCGACCGGGCCGAGGTAGAGCTCGGTCACCCGCGCGACGAACGTGGCCGGGTCGGCCGCTGCCTCAGCGACGACATCGCTCGGACCGAAACCCATGATGAGCGCCCACCCGGCGAAGGCGTAGAACGCGCCGATGACGATGGCAGAGGCATAGGTGGCACGCGGGATGGTGCGGTCGGGGTCGCGGGCTTCGCTGCGGTAGACGACGGTCGATTCGAAGCCGATGAAGCTGGCAATGGCGAACATCAGGCCGAGAGCCGGTGAGCCGGAGAGGATGTGCTCGAGCGAGAACGGGCTGGCCGAGAGCCCCTCGGCCCCACCGGTGATCATGATCACGACGGCGAGCAGCAGCACGATGCCCATCTCGGCCAGCAGCACAACGATGAGCACGCGGGAGCTGAGTTCGATGCGACGGTAGCCGAGCACACCGACGACGGCGATGGAGGCCAGGGTCAGAAGCCACCACGGGATTTCGGGGCCGCCGAGCAGCACGATGCTGGAGCTCAGTGTGCCGCCGAGGTAAGAGAAGACGGCGATCTGCACCGTCGTGTAACAGACCAGCGCGAGGTGGGCGGTGGCCACCCCCGGCACGTGACCGAGGCCATGGCTGACGAAGGTGAAGAAGGAGCCAGAGGTCGGGATGAACTTGCTCATGGAGACCAGGCCGACAGAGAAGAGCAGCAGAATGCCGGTGGCCACGAGGAACATGACCGGAAAGCCGAGCCCGTTGCCGATGAGAAAACCGATCGGAACGATGCCGCCGATGACGGTGAGGGGCGCGGCCGCGGCGATCACCATGAAGGTGATTGCCGTCGCCCCCAGGTTTCCGCGCAGGGTGCGCGCTTCGGATCGAGGGCCGGTATCGCCGTTCAACTGCGTTGTTGTCATGCTCATGGGACTTCCTCAGCTCGGATGATCATGGGGCAAATAGGGAATGGTCCAGAATATAGCCCAATCGCTCCTGTGCGTGCAAGCAGTCACGTGCGAATCCTTGCGAATCCTGCCGAGTGCGGTACAGAAAAGCGCCTCCCCCGACATCCTGGGGTGGATGTCAGGGGAGGCGCGGCCCTCGAATCGCAGGCTGGCGATGGCAGGGGGCGGGGTCTAGCCCATGCCCTCCAGGCTGTCGGTCTCGGTGTTGCCGATGTTCACGATCACCTGGGGAAACTTCTTGGCGAGGTAGACGTACCAGCCGATCGCCGCGAGCATCACCACGAGGAAGATGTACGGGATCACGTTCAGCGGGTAGGCCGGCACCGGGTAGACATTGGCGATGAAGACGTAGATCATGCTGAGCACTGCGACAATGGCCGCGATCCAGACGAGCACGTTCGGAATCTTCTCGCGGCGGGTGTAGATCACGCAGGCGATGGCAACGAGCGAGTAAGCCACCATGTAGCCGTAGGTGCCGAAGGTGTCGACCCAGACCGTGATGTCCATCGGCGCAACCCCTGCCGCCAGCATGATGATGTCGAGCAGGATCGCGGCAGGGCCGGCGACGAGCAGCACGCGGTGCGGCGTGAGGTGACGGTCGTGGGTGCGGCCGAAGCTCTCGTTGACGACGCCTTCCTTGCCCATCACATAAATGATGCGTCCGACGACGTTGAGCGGTGCGACGACAACGGCGAAGAAGGATGCGCCGACACCGAAGGTCAGGATCGGAGCGAACCAGCTCGGCATGCCGATCGTGGTGGAGATGTCTTCCAGCGGGCTGGCGCTCGTGGCCAGGCTGTCACCGAGCACGACGACCTGCGTGTAGGCGGCGAAAACGTAGAGCACGCCCACGGCAACCGCGCTCCACATGATGGCGCGGGGAATCGCGACGTAGGGGTTCTTCGCCTCGCGACCGAGCGCATCCGCTGAGGAGAAGCCGACGAAGCCGAGGATACCGAGCACCATTCCCGCTGCGACGCCCGAGATCGGGGCGTCGGTGAAGGAGAACTGCGACGGATCCCAGGCGTTCGGGCCCGCCCAGACCAGCGCGAGCACCAGCAGCACGAGAATGACCGCAACCGAGAGCAGTTCGAGCACGAGCGAGATGCGGGCCGACAGGCGGATGCCGCGGATGGTGAACAGCGTGGCGAGCCCGCCGAGCACGATGGCGAGCGCGATCTTGGCGAGCACTCCGCTGGCAGGGAGGCCGATCAGCACGAGGAACTGGCTCATGTACGCAACCGAGCCGCCGAGCGAACCCGCAGCGATGCCCCAGCAGCCGATGATGAGCGCGACGCCGGCCAGATAGGCGCCGAACGGACCGAGGCCCTTCGACACGTAGGTGTAGAGCGAGCCGGCGGAGGCGTGCCGCTTCGCGAAGGTGGCGACCGTGTAGCCGACGCAGAGGATGACGATCGTCGCGAGGATGATCGAGAGCAGCGTGCCGCGGCCTGCGCCGACGAAGATGGCTGCTGCGGTGAAGGCGACGACCGCGGTGGGTGCGATGTTGGCGATGGCCTGAGCAGCGAGCTCAGGACCGCTCATCACGCCGCGGCGCAATCCGGCGTCGGTGGGTGGCTGATCGGCCTGCTTGGTCGCTGTTCGAGTGGTTGTAGACATTGACGAACTCTCCTGTGAGTCGTGAAGGGGTGGGAAAGACTGACGCGCGGGGAAGCGCGTGAGCGGATGCGGATGCGTCGGGGAACGCCCGCGGCTTAGGGGATGAGCAGGGTGCGCAGCGCGCCGCCGAACTCGAGGTCTTCGAAGGCCTCGGCGGCCTCCGCGAGGGGGCGACGCCCGGAAACGAGCGGGTCGAGCTTGAGCTGGCCGTCCATGTAGCGGTCGACGAGCGCTGGAATGTCGATCGAGGGGCGCACACTGCCGTAGTTGGAACCGAGGATGCGCTGGTCGGCTTCGGCCAGAACGAGCGGCTCGAACGAGGCGCGGGCTCCGGTCGGAGGGAGGCCCACGATCACTGCCGCGCCGCCGAGGCCGAGCATCTGAATGGCCTGCTCGGTGGTGGAGGTGCGCCCGATCGCGTCGAACGCGTAGTCGACGCCATCCGGGATGAGTTCGTAGAGTGCGGCGACGGCATCCGTCTGCGAGGCGTCGATGCTGTCGGTCGCGCCGAATTGCGCGGCAAGAGCGGTCTTGTCGGCGTTCACGTCGATGGCGACGATGCGCTCGGCACCGGCGAGCTTGGCGCCCTGCACGACGTTGAGGCCGACACCGCCGCAGCCGATCACCACGACGGTCGAGCCTGGCTCGACGGCCGCGGTGTTGAGCACAGCGCCGACACCGGTCGCGACGGCGCAGCCAACGAGGGCGACCACGTCAAGCGGAGCATCGTCGCGCACCTTGACGGCGCCGGAGGCCGGAACGACAACCTCTTCGGCGAACGACGAGACGCCGAGGTAGTGGTGAATCGGGTCGCCGTCGATCGACAGGCGGGAGGTGCCGTCGAAGAGCACTCCGAGCGGGGCAACGACGGTGGCCACCTTCTGGCAGCGGGCCTCGTGACCGGAACGGCAGTAGCGACATTCGCCACACGGCGGAACCCAGGAGAGCACGACGTGGTCCCCGACTGCCAGCGAGGTGACGCCCTCGCCGAGTTCGACCACGACGCCGGAACCCTCGTGACCCATCACGAGCGGAGCCGGGGCATCCCACTCGCCGCGCTTGACGTGCAGATCGGAGTGGCAGACGCCGGCGGCGGCGATCTTGACGCGCACCTCTCCGGCCTTCGGGGCGGCGAGTTCGACGTCGATGTACTCAAGGGGCGCACCGGGCGAGCGGAAGACAACGGCCTTCATGAAATCCTCCTGGGATTGAAAAGCGGGATACGCCGATGGTAGGAGCGAATCTCGCCGCATTCACTGCGAAAAAGTGTGAGCAATTCGTGCTTCTTCAACATTTCGTACAATGGCTTCTATGGCTCGTGACGTTTCTTCAGTTGCCCGGGTGCTTGCCGGCACGCTGATCGGCAGCTCGGTCAGCGGCGGCGCGCCGGTCGATTCGGCGGTGCCGGCCCAAGATTTCACCGTGCATGCCCACCCGAATTTCGCGAGCCTGGTCGTCGCGACTCCGGTCGAGCTTCGTGCGCTGCTCGATCCGGCCGACCCCCGCCGCGAAGCCGTTCGCAAGGCGGTTCTGGTCACCACCGAGGATTCCCGGGAGCTGCGCGAGCTGATCGAGGCGTCGCGGGCGACGGCGATCCTCTGTTCCGGAGCCGACGCCCGGGTGCTGCATCCGACCCTCGTCGCGCTCCTGGCTACCGACCAGGCGGCGGAGGATCGCCTCGTGACGAGCGGAACGAAGGTGCTCACCCAGGTCGCCCGGCGCGGCGGGGTGAGCGCGGTGATCGCAGAACTCGCGCTGCGCATCGACGGCTGGGCCGTGCTGCTCGACGGCCAGGGGCATCCGATCGCCAGTGCCGGCGCCGGTGCGCTGCATGTGCAGGATGCGACGGCGGTGGCATTTCGCCGACCGGTGCGGGTGCGCCACCCCGGCCTGCAGGTGCACCCCGTCGGACCGAATGAAGACCTGACCGCCTATCTGGTGATCGCGTCGCACGAGCGGTCGATGAGCCGCAACCGCGATCTGGCCTCGCAGGCGGCGGCGCTGCTCGACCTCATCCTGCGCACGCACGACCACACCGTCACCGAGCGGCTCGGCCGTGAGGTGATGATCACGACTCTGCTCTCTGGTACTCCCGCTGCCGCGGCCTCCCTGCTGCAGCGGTGGGGTGTTCACGAGACCTCGCTGACCGCGTTTGTGCTCAGCTCGCGGTCAAAGGCCGTCGACCTGGAACGCCTGGTGACGCGCTGGTTCGACGAGCTGGGCTGGGTGCATGTGATGACGACGCTGAACGGCAGGGTGCTCGGCTTTGTGCGTGACGACCACGTGGCGTCGATCGCCGCCCTGGTGGAGAGTTACGCGAGCGAGGTGCAGGTTCCGCTGCGCTGTGGCATCGGCTCGAGTGCGGGCATCGATGCCCTGGGTCGCAGCGCATCGGAGGCGCGGCAAGCGCACGATGTGGCCGTGACCGACGGTCGGCCGGTCGCCCGCTACCGTGCGCTGCCGACCGTACACTACGTGCTCGATCGTCTCGACGACGACTCGACGGCGCAGATCGCCGATGCTCTCAACGGCTTGCGCGACGACGGCGGACGGCACGGTGACCTCACCCGCACCCTGCGGGTCTACCTGGCCGAGCACGGCTCGTGGGGTGTCACCGCCACGCAGCTCGGCATCCATCGCCAGACGCTGGCGAGTCGCATCCAGCGCATCGAGGAGCTCACCGGCCTGTCGATGTCAGACCCCGACGATCGCACGGCGGCGTGGCTCGCAATTCGGGCGCTGGAGCGCTGAGCGCGCCTGCCTCCCCCGTGAGGTGCCAACTTCTGCTAGTTGCGACCGCCGCGGACTAGCAGAAGTTGGCACCTCACGGGCCGCTTTGCGGGTACCACGCGATGACAAGCTTGCTTGACCATCAATGCCATCGAGACCGGGCGGTACGACCCCTCCCTGACCCTCGCCGTTCGCCTGGCCCGATTCTTCGGGTCAACACTTGAGGAGATGTTTCACGTTGAAGATCACTAGCCGACTGCCTCTCTCAATAACAAACGTCGTCCTTGTCGGGACGCTTCTCGCCGGAGCCGCCGTCTCGGCCCTGACGAAGAATTGGGGCGGCACCGTCATGCTGCTTATGCTCGCATTGTTCGGGCTTGCCGGCGCCGTCTACGCGCGCCGCCCCGACTCTCGCGACATCACCCGCATCAATGCCATCGAGTACCGCGACGAACGAGATCGTCTCCTGGCCAAGCAGGGGTTTGCGGCCGTCGGGGCCGCCGCATTGATCCTCTCGGTCGTCGAGTTTGTTCTCGCGACGCTTCTCGGTCAACTCGTTCTCCTCGCGGCCGCGCAGGTGATTGTGCTGTGCATCGTGTGGGCCATCGCGAACGCGCGGGCAGTGAACCGAAGCTAGTTAGCCTCGCGTGGAGACCGTGACCGTGAACTTCGTGTTGCGGCCGACCTGGTGGGTCGGCCCGACGATGCGGTTCAGCGCGGAGCGGTAGCCGAGATGGGTGTTCCAGACGGTCCAGAGTTCGCCGCCGGGCTTCAGCACACGGGCTGCGTCCTCGAACAGTTTCAGTGCGATTCCGGCGTGCACCGACGCCCCGATGTGAAAAGGCGGGTTCAACACGATCAGCTCGGCCGAGGCATCCGGTTGGCTCTGCAGCGCGTCATCCCGCACCACGGTGATCCGGTCGGACACACCGTTGGCCTCGGCGGTGGCGCGAGCGGATGCGACGGCAGCAGCCGACTGGTCGCTGGCCGTCACGTGCACGGCCGGGCGGGCACGCGCGAGCGCACTGGCCAGCACGCCGGTGCCGCATCCGAGGTCGATGGCCGCCTGGGCGTCCGGCTTCATGCGGTCGATGAACTCGAGCAGGTAGCGGGTGCCGATGTCGATCGTGGTGCCGGCGAATGCGGCGCCGTGCGCGCAGACGGTCAGGCCGAGGTCGGCGTGCACCATGCGGTGCGGCCACTCTGACGCGGCTGCGTCGGCTGTGCTTTCGCCCGTGCTGCCTGTGTCACCCGTGTCACCCGTGCTGCCCGTGTCACCCGTGCCACCCGCCGCCAGCGGCTTCGACGCAGTGAGCACTCGGGACTTCTGGGCGGCCAGCGAGGCCGTCACCTCGCCGAAGTGCCGGCGCATCACCTCATTCATGGCCGGGGTCATGTGCTTGACGCGCCCGCCCGCGTAGACGCGCACCGATGGGTCGGCATAGCGAGCGATGGCCGCAGCGAGCTCGTCGAGCGCTGACAGGCCGCGGGGCAACTGCATCAGCACGACGCGGGCGCCCTGCAGAAGCTCGGCGCCGAGGTCGAGCGAACGATAGACGCCGGTCAAGCCCGCCTCCGCGGCGTTCGCGGCGAGAGCGAGTTCGCCGGAGAGGGCATCCTGATGCACCCGGATGTCGGCAAGCCCAGCCTGCGTTGCGGCACCGAGGGTGAGCGCGCCGTAGTGGTCTTCGAGCACAACGACGGTGCCGGGGGCGTCGCTCGGGGAGGTGGCCGCGGCGGTGGCGAGGTCGTCGGCCGCCTCAGCGAGGATCAGCCGGTCGCTCGCGTCGACGGCGAACAGATTGTCGGCCTCGACGTCGGGCCAGCGGCGCAGAAGGTCGAACGAGAATTCAGAAGTCACTCCGTTAACGCTACCTCGCGCATCCGCTCGCCTGCCCCGCGCGTGCGCCGGTCAGCCGCACGCGTGCGTCAGCCGGCCCCGCGCGTGCGTCAGCCGGCCCCGCGCGTGCGTCAGCCGGCCCCGCGCGTGCGCTCAAATCGTCGGCTCGCCTCTGCCCTGGCGACAGTTTGAGCGCACGCGCGAACCCACACGGCGGGTCGACAGCCGTGGGTGCGCTTGAATCGTCGGGTCGCGCGTGCCCCGGCGACGATTTGAGCGCACGCGCGAAAGCTGCACACCCACGAATGACCGCGAGTGCGGGCAAAGGGCCGCTCAGAGCGACCGTTTGCCCGCACTCGCGCACTGGAAACGAACGAAAGTCAGTCGGCGACGGACGGCGTCGGGGTCACCCGGTAGCTCGCACCCCGGTGCTCGGCCGGCAAGCGGTCGCCCCGACCATGCAGCTTCTGACGCAGGGTGCCCTCGATGTATTCGGTCGGATAGGCTCCGCGGCGCTGCAGCTCGGGGATGACGAATTCGACGACATCCTCGAAGGTGCCCGGCGTGATCGCGTAGGCGAGGTTGAAGCCGTCGACGTCGGTCTCGTCGACCCATTCCTGCAGCTGATCGGCGATTTCGACGCCGGAGCCGACGATGAACGGGCCGAGCCCACCGATGGCGCCGTGCCGAGCGATGTCGCGCACGGTCCACTGGCTGCCGTCTTCGGCCGCCTGCTGAAAATTCGCGACCGCCGACTGGATGGCGTTGCTCTTGACGTTGCCGATCGGCTCATCGAGGTCGTAGGTGGAGAGATCGATGCCCATCCACCCCGACATGAAGACAAGGGCGCCCTCTTCGCTCGCGTAGCTCAGGAAGTCCTGGTACTTCGCCTGCGCCTTCTCTGGCGTCTCATCGGTGATGATCGTGAGCAGCGTGTAGATGCGCGCGGAATACCGATCGCGCCCCGCCGCCTCGAGGGCATCCCGAATCTTGGTGACCGTCGACTTCAGCCCGGCCTTCGTCGAGGCGCCGACGAAGATCGCCTCTGCGTTCTCGGCGGCGAAGCCGATCCCGCGCGGCGACGCGCCGGCCTGGTAGATCACGGGAGAGCGCTGCGGCGACGGCTCGGAGAGGTGGATGCCCGGCACCGTGAAGTGCTTGCCGACATGGCCGATCTCATGCACCTTCGTCGGGTCGGTGAAGACGCCCGTTTCGCGGTTGCGCTCGACCGCGTCGTCTTCCCACGAGCCCTCCCACAGCTTGTAGAGCACCTCGAGGTACTCGTCGGCGTGGGCGTAACGCTCGTCGTGTTCAAGCTGGTCGTCGTTGCCCATGTTGCGGGCGGCGGAGGGCAGATAGCCGGTGACGACGTTCCAGCCGACGCGACCGTTGGTCAGGTGGTCGAGCGTCGACATCCGTCGGGCAAAGGGGTACGGATGCTCATACGCGGTTCCCGCGGTGACGCCGAAGCCGAGATGCTCGGTCACGAGCGCCATGGCTGAGACGAGAAGCAGCGGGTCGGAGACAGGAACCTGGGCGCCGTGGCGGATTGCCGCCTCGTTGCTGCCGCCGTAGACGTCGTAGGTGCCGAGCACATCGGCGATGAAGATGCCGTCGAAGCGGCCACGCTCCAGCAGTTTCGCGAGCTCGGTCCAGTAGCGCAGGTCGGTGTACCGCGCCGACTGGTCCTTCGGGTGGCGCCACAGCCCGGAGGACTGGTGGGCGACACAGTTCATGTCGAACGCGTTGAATCGGATCTGCCTGGTCATCTCCCCATCGTGCGCGCCCACTCGGCCACCCGCATCCGAAACTGCAACAAAACGTCAGAAACGGATGCCGGCGGTTGAGCCGGTCGCCGTGGGCGGGCATCGGGCCGATGAGGACAAGCAGTAGGGTTCAACTCGTGTTCAGGCTGAGTCGCCGTGAATACTCGCCCTAGCCCAACTGAAATTGGAGAGTAATGACCGATAGCTACACTTTCGTCCTGATCCACGGCGCCTGGCACGACGGCGATCTCTGGGAACCGATCGCCGGCCGCCTGCGGAAAGCCGGGCATACCGTCCATACTCCAACAGTGGCCGGACATGGGAAAAACGCCCCCAAAGATGTGACGCATGCCGAGGGGGTGAGCTCAATCGTCGACTACATCGTTGAGAACGATGTCACCGATTTCCTCCTCCTCGGGCACAGTTTCGGCGGCACGATCATCTCCAAAGTCGCAGAGCAGGTTCCGGAACGAATCCGGCGTCTCGTCTTCTGGAATGCGTTCGTGCTCGAGAACGGCAACTCCATCAACGATGAATCCCCTGCCCTCTATCGCGAGCTAATGAACGCGACCCAGGTTGATGGAACATTCATGTTGCCGTTCCCACTCTGGCGTGAGGCATTCATTCAGGATGCCACCGAGGAGCTCGCTCGCTCGTCTTACGACCAGCTCTCAGCAGAGCCGATGAGCATGCTCGAGACGAAGCTCGACCTCACCCGGTTTTACGAATTGATTGGCGCAGGCGCCCTCAAAGTGAGTTATCTCAACGCCACCGGCGACACCGCCATGCCCCACGGTGAATTCGCCTGGCATCCACGATTCTCTTCTCGTCTCGGCCTGCACCGGCTGGTTCAGATGGAAGGCTCGCACGAAACGATGTTCAGCAACCCAGAACTCGCCACGACGAAGATCATCGAGGCGTGCCGCGACTAGTCGCGATCGCGGCTACCCGCGGTCGAGCGGCCGCCAGACGACGATCTGATTCGAGCGGCGCATCCGCGTGCCCGCCTTCATCGAGATGACGTCGCCGGCCGCGCCCGCCGCGAACACGCGGCGGCCCGGCCGGCTGAGCAGCTCATCGGCCAGAGCCGATTCCAGCTCGCGCAGGCGTGATTCGAGCCCGCGCACGCGATCTTCGAGTTCGAGAATGCGACGGATGCCTTCCAGGCTGACGCCTTCAGCACCGAGTTCCGCGATCTCCCGCAGTTTGGCCACATCGCGCATCGAGTAGCGGCGCGACTTGCCCGGGGTGCGCCCGGGACTGACCAAACCTAAGCGGTCGTACTGCCGCAGGGTCTGCGGGTGCATCCCCGCCAACTCTGCGGCAGTGGAGATCACGAAGACTCGGCTGAACTCATCCATTGCGATTCCTACTATCCCCGTGCCTTGGCGAGAAGCTCTTCACGAGGATTCTCGTCTGGCAGGGCGGCGGCGAGCGCCTCGATGGCCTCCTCCGCCTCTTTCGAGAGGTGTGACGGCACGGCAACCTGAACCTCGGCGAGAAGATCGCCGGTGCCCTTGGCCGTTTCGACACCGCGACCCTTGACGCGCAGAATGCGGCCGCTCGGGGTGCCTGGTGCCACCCGCAGCTTGACCGGAGGCCCACCGAGGGTGGGGACTTCGATCGTCGCTCCGAGCGTGGCTTCCACGAAGGTGATCGGAACCGTGACGCGCAAGTTCAGGCCGTCGCGTTCGAAGACGGGGTGCTTGCGCACCGACACCGTGAGAACGATGTCGCCGGCTTCACCGCCATCCGGACTCGGCTGACCCTTGCCACGCAGCTTGATCTTCTGACCGTCGGCCACACCGGCCGGGATCTTGACCTTGATCGGTCGACCCTCCTGCGTCTGCAGGGTGATCTGATCGCCGTGGGTCGCCGTGACGAAGTCGATGGTCGTCGACGCGACAACGTCGCGCCCCCGAGTCGGCCCGCCGGCGCCGCGGTAGCCGCCAGATGAGGTGCCGAATCGGCCACCCCCCTGTCGTCCGCCGAACAGTCCGCCGAGAATGTCGTCGTAGTTGCCGCCCTGCTGGTATTGGTAGTTCTGCTGACCGGCACCCCCGCCGAACATGCCGCCGAAGACGTCGTCGAAACCGCCCTGTTGGCCGCCACCCGTACCGGGGGCGGTGAAGCGAGCTCCACCACCCATGGCACGGATTGCGTCATACTCTTTGCGCTGCTCAGGGTCAGCGAGCACCGAGTGGGCCTCGCTGATCTCCTTGAACTTCGCTTCAGAAGCCGCATCGCCCTGATTGGAATCGGGGTGATACTTGCGCGCCAGCTTGCGATAGGCCTTCTTGAGCTCGGCCGGTGTGACGTCTTTACCCACACCGAGGATCTTGTAGAAGTCCTTGTCGAACCAGTCCTGGCTAGCCATCGCTCGGTACCTGAACCACGACCTTGGCCGCGCGCAGCAGCGTCGAGCCCAGGTTGTAGCCGGTCTCGACCACATCGGCGACGGTTTCGACCTCGACGTCGGCACTCGGCTGCTGGAAAACAGCCTCGTGCAGCGTGGGGTCGAACGGCTCACCGACGGTGCCGAACGGCGTCAGGCCGAGCTTCTCGACGGATGCGCGCAGCTTGGCGGCAATCGTCGCGAACGGCGTTTCGGCAACCAGGTCGCCGTGCTTCTCAGCACGGTCGAGGTCGTCCAGCACCGGCAGCAGGATGGCGATGACTCCGCCGGTGAGGCGCTCGCGCTCAATCTCACGGTTCGCCTCGGTGCGCTTGCGGTAGTTGGCGTATTCGGCCGTCACGCGCTTGAGATCGGCGAGGTGCTCATCCGACGGATCGGTGGCTTCGAGATCTGCGGCATCCAGGATGTCCTGAACGGTCAGCTCGTCTTCCTCGATTCCCTCAGCGTCGGCCGCAGCCGAGGTGGCGCCGGTGGGCGCCTCCTCAGCTGACGACTGGTCGAACGGCTCTTCCGCAGGGTTGCCCCCTGCATTGGTGTCGTTTGCCATGTTTACCTACTTCTTCTCTTCTTCGTCTTCGACAACCTCGGCGTCGACAACGTCTTCGTCAGAAGACGCGTCGGCGGGCTGGTCAGCGGATGCGGATGCAGCTGCCTCATCGGCCTGGCTGGAGGCGTAGATGGCCTCGCCGAGCTTGCCCTGGCTGGCGTTCAGCTTGTCGAACGCGGTCTTCACCGCGTCGTCGTCGTCGCCGGCGAGAGCGGACTTCAGAGCGTCAACATCGCCCTGCACCTCGCTCTTGACGTCTTCGGGCAGCTTGTCTTCGTTGTCCTTGATCAGCTTGTCGATCGAGTAGGCGAGCTGCTCTGCACCGTTGCGAACTTCGGCGGCCTCGCGGCGCTTCTTGTCCTCAGCGGCGTGCTCTTCGCCCTCGCGAACCATGCGCTCGATGTCTTCCTTCGCCAGCGAGGAACCGCCGGTGATGGTCATCGACTGCTCCTTGCCGGTGCCCTTGTCCTTGGCGGACACGTGCACGATGCCGTTGGCGTCGATGTCGAAGGTGACCTCAACCTGCGGGATGCCGCGCGGAGCCGGTGCAATACCGGTCAGCTCGAACGTTCCGAGGTTCTTGTTGTCGCGGGTGAACTCGCGCTCGCCCTGGAAGACCTGAATCGCAACTGACGGCTGGTTGTCGTCGGCGGTCGTGAAGGTCTCACTGCGCTTGGTCGGGATGGCCGTGTTGCGCTCGATGAGCTTGGTCATGATGCCGCCCTTGGTCTCGATACCGAGGCTCAGGGGGGTGACGTCGATGAGCAGAACGTCCTTACGCTCGCCCTTCAGCACGCCGGCCTGCAGTGCGGCACCGACAGCAACGACCTCGTCAGGGTTGACGCCCTTGTTGGGCTCCTGTCCACCGGTCTCCTGCTTGACGAGCTCGGAAACGGCGGGCATACGGGTCGATCCACCGACGAGCACGACGTGTGCGATGTCGCTGACCTTGACGCCGGCCTCACGGATGACGTCCTGGAACGGCTTCTTGGTGCGGTCGAGCAGGTCGCTCGTCATCTGCTCGAACTGGGCGCGGGTCAGCGTCTCGTCGAGGTTGGCTGGCCCGTTCTCGGTCAGCGAGAGGTAGGGCAGCTGGATGCTCGTCGACATGCTGCTCGAGAGTTCCTTCTTGGCCTGCTCTGCGGCTTCCTTGAGGCGCTGCTTGGCGATCTTGTCGCCGGAGACGTCAACGCCGGTGGTCTCCTTGAACTTCTTGATCAGGTGATCGACGATGCGCTGGTCCCAGTCGTCGCCGCCGAGGCGGTTGTCGCCCGAGGTCGCACGAACCTGGATGGTCGAGAAGTCGTCGTCCTTGCCCACTTCGAGCAGCGAGACGTCGAAGGTTCCGCCACCGAGGTCGAAGACCAGGATGAGCTCGTCTTCTTTACCCTTGTCCAGGCCGTAGGCCAGAGCAGCAGCGGTCGGCTCGTTGATGATGCGCAGCACGTTGAGACCGGCGATCTCGCCGGCTTCCTTGGTGGCCTGACGCTCAGCGTCGTTGAAGTACGCGGGAACCGTGACGACGGCATCCGTGACCTTGTCGCCGAGGTACTGCTCGGCGTCCCTCTTGAGCTTGGCCAGAATGCGGGCCGAGATCTCCTGCGGGGTGTACTTCTTGTCGTCGATGGCGACATTCCAGTCGGTGCCCATGTGGCGCTTCACGCTGGAGATGGTGCGGTCGACGTTGGTGACGTTCTGGCGCTTGGCGGTCTCACCGACCAGCACCTCGCCATCCTTGGTGAATGCAACCACCGAGGGGGTGGTGCGGAGGCCTTCGGCGTTAGCGATGACGGTGGGTTCTCCACCTTCGAGGACGGCGACAACCGAGTTTGTGGTTCCGAGGTCAATTCCTACTGCACGAGCCATGCGATTCTCCTTCAATGTGTTTCGGGTGATTCAAAATTGTGGGTCCGAGAGTTGAGTCCCGGTGGCTCAAGTATGCCAGGGCAGGAAAATCATGTCAAACCAGAACTGGCAAAGTTGAGTCACATTGACTCAACTCTCAGGTTTCGCCGATTTCGACGACGTTCGGTCTCTCGGATCTGACCGTTCACGGCCCCGTTCCCGCCGCCCTCTCACTGATCTGGCCGCGCCGCATCCGCTTGTTTGCCGGCCACCGCTACCCTGAGGCCATGACCGACAATTCGACGCCGGACCCCTCAGAAACGCCGCGCGATGCGCCGCGCAACTTTCCGCCGGCCCTCTTGACCCATGCCGACGGCGCCGCCGCCACGATCGGGGTCGACACTGGCCAGGTTGAGGCGGTTGCCGCGCAGGGCGCTCGCAAGGGTCGCATCCTCGCCTGGAGCTTGTGGGACTGGGGCGGATCGGCCTTCAACGCCGTCGTCACCACCTTCGTCTTCACCGTCTATCTCACCGGCGAGGCCTTCGGCGGAGAGGCATTCGTCTCGGCGCAGCTCGGCTGGACGCTGGCCATCGCCGGTCTGATCGTCGCGGCGCTCGCGCCAATCACCGGGCAGCGTTCGGATGTCTCGGGTCGCCGCAAATTCTGGCTCGCGGTCAACACCTACATCGTTGTCGCAGTCACGGCGCTGATGTTCTTCGTCAAGCCGGAGCCCGGCTACCTCTGGCTCGGACTGCTGCTGCTCGTCGTCGGAACCGTGTTCTTCGAGTTCGCGTCGGTCAACTACAACGCGATGCTCGCCTCCGTGTCGACCCCGCGCTCGATCGGCAAGGTCAGCGGGTTCGGCTGGTCGATGGGCTACTTCGGCGGCATCGTGCTGCTTCTCATCGTGTACTTCGGCTTCATCCACCCCGATGTCGGATTGTTCGGCGTGACGGATGCCGATGGCCTGTCGGTGCGTGTGGCCATGCTCATCTCGGCCGCCTGGTTCGGGCTGTTCGCCCTGCCCGTTCTGCTGGCTGTGCCCGAGTACCACGCCCCCTCGAAGGTGCAGCGCGAGAAGGTCGGATTCTTCGCCTCCTACGGCCGACTCGGTCGGGACATCAAAGCCCTCTGGAAGACCAGCCGACAGACCGTGTTCTTTCTGATCGCCAGCGCGGTATTCCGCGACGGCCTCACCGGGGTCTTCGCGTTCGGCGGCATCCTCGCGGCCGGCACCTTCGGATTCTCAGCTGGCGAGGTGATCATCTTCGCCATCGCCGCGAACGTTGTCGCCGGTGTCGCCACCGTCACGATCGGCCTGCTCGACGACAAGATCGGCCCGAAGCCGGTCATCGTCGCGTCGCTGATCGGCCTGATCGTCTGCGGCTCCGCCGTGTTCTTCTTGCACGACGGCGGCCAGATCGTATTCTGGACCTTCGGCCTCGCCCTCTGCCTCTTTGTCGGGCCGGCCCAGTCGGCCAGCCGATCGTTCCTGGCCCGGGTCATCCCGACCGGGCGCGAGGGCGAGGTGTTCGGTCTGTACGCGACAACCGGCAAGGCGGCCACGTTCCTGGCGCCGACCGCCTTCGCGCTGTTCGTGACCATCGGCGGGGCGCAGTACTGGGGCATCCTCGGCATCGTGCTGATCGTGGCGATCGGGCTCGCCCTGCTGCTGCCCGTGCAGGCGAAGCCGAAGCAGCTCGACTAACCCTGTGGTCGAGTGATGGAGCGAGGGCCCCTCCCATTCGACGGAGATTTTCGCCGATGAGCCCGTTTTTAGCCGAATCTGGCCGGATTTGCGATCAATCTCCGTCGAATGGGGGGTCTCGGGTCGATCAACGAGAGACTCAGCGGACCGACTCGTCTCCCGCAACCAGACGCAACGGCTCCCCGCTCAGCGCATCGAGCGGCGAACCGGCGGCGACGGTCATCGCGCGAGCCGCGGCATCCAGAGTGACGGTGGCCAAAGTCGCCCAACGGTCGCCGAAGACCGCGTCTGGCGCCGGCACGCAGCAGAGCTGGGCTTCGTCTCCGGGTTGAGACACCAGGTACGGGATGAGCTCTGCCGCGTTCGTCGGCAGCGGCGCAGCGGCGACCCGCTCGAGCAACACCGCATAGCGCAGCTGCGAATCCGGGTCGTAGAGTCCCGGCTTCTCGCCTGCGCCCAGCCGCTCGGTCAGAAAGTGGTTGGTGTGCAACAACGCGCCGTTCTGCGGTTCCAGCACCGCGGCGCCTTGGGGGCTCAGCTCGACGATGACGGCGCCGTCGGTGCTGACGACCGTGATGGCACTGGAGGTGCTCACCGGAGCGGTGCTCAGGATCGCCACGGCTTCGGCGAGCGTGCCGGCTTCGGCCAACACCCGGGCGGCGACGAGGTGCACCGGAACGCCGAAGGCGCGGTCCTGCTGGTGCCCGAGAATGTTGAACATGATTCCGACGCCGGCGTCGTTCATACCGATCTTTCCGAGGATTCCATGCTCGGTCAGCCCGACGAAGCTGCGCGGGGTGCCCCGCACATCCTGAAGGTGCCAGCAGTGCGACAGCTCATCGTGCCAGTCCCAGGTCTGCGCGCCAACGGCGTCGGCCCGGGTGCTCACGATCGTCGAGCATTCGCCGGGCTTCGCCCCACTCGCCGCGGCCAGAATCTCGGTGCGCGCGTTCAGCGCACCGATCTGCCACAGTTCAACGCCAGCTCCTTCCGCGGTTCCGCGCATCTCCTCGACCAGCGCCGGGCTCCACCGTTCCGTCGCCGCGATCGAGGTGAGCGCATCCGCCCGCACCGCGTCTGGGGAGATGCCGACGACCTCGAAGAGCTCGAAGTAGATTCGGAGCGCATCGGCGAGGGTCTCGCGAATCGCGAGGCCACGCTCGACACCGCGCTCGTAAGCATCCGTCGACAACATCTGTACGACAGTGGGAACAGCCAGGGTCATGAGGCGATCTCCTCTCGCAGCGCGCGAATCACGCCGCGTTGTGGCTTCCAGCCGGGTTTGGGCGCACACTCCAGCAGGAGCTGCGTGTAGGGATGTTGCGGGTTCTGCAAGACGGATGCCGTGTCGCCGCGTTCCACGATGACCCCGCGGCGCATGACGACAACCGAATCGGCGATCATCTGCACGACGGTGAGGTCATGCGTGATGAAGAGGTAGGTCAGGCCCTTCGAGGTGCGCAACTCGTCCAATAGCTCCAGAATCTGCGCCTGCACCGTCACGTCGAGCGCCGCCACCGATTCGTCGAGCACGATGACCGCCGGCTCAGCGGCGAGCGCACGGGCGATCGCCACGCGCTGCCGCTGCCCACCGGAAAGCTCGTCGGGGAGCGCATCGAGGTGGCGCGGTTCGAGGCCGACCAGGGTGAAGAGCTCAACGCATCGTTCGCGCCGGGCCGCGAGACCGAGCGAGGTGTGCGCTTGGAGCACCTCGTCGACGGCGGTGCGCACGCGCAACCGGCGGTTCAGCGAGCTCTGCGGGTCCTGGAACACCATCTGAATCACTCGAGCCCTGCGGCCCAGCTCCTTGCGGTTGGCGCGCGGGGCAACCGGCTCCCCGTTGAGCAACACGGTTCCGGAATCCGCGGTCTCGAGCCCGACGATGATGCGGGCCAGTGTGGTCTTGCCTGACCCCGATTCGCCGACAACAGCCAGGCAGGTGCCGGGTTCAACGGTCAGTGACACGGCGTCAAGCGCCGTCACCGTCTGCTTGGGTCGACCGGTCGTGAACGTTTTGGTCAATGCTTCGACGACGATTGCCGGGGTGGTCATGCGGCGCCTCCGATCGTGCGGGTCCAGTTGATGCCTTGTGGCCGCGAATCCATCAAAATGCGGGTGTACGGATGCTGCGGGTTGTCCCTGAGCTGGTCAGGGACCCCGCTCTCCACGATTTCGCCGCTCTTCATCACGTTGATGCGGTCACAGACCGCCGCGGCCAGGTCGAGGTCATGGGTCACGAAGAGCATGGCCATTCCGAGGTTGCGGCGGCACTCATCGAGAATCGCCATGACTTCGGCCTGTGTCGTCACGTCGAGTGCCGTGGTCGGCTCGTCGGCCAGCATCAGCTTCGGCTTTCCGGCGATCGCCCCGGCGATCACGACCCGCTGCAGCATTCCGCCCGAGAGTTGATGCGGGTAGGCGCCGAGCACCCGGTCGACGGCGTCGATGCCGACCTGCTCCAGTAGTTCACCGGCACGCAGGCGGGCGACGCTCGTCGACAGCCCCTGCGCGTCATGCATTCCCTCGACGAGGTAACGCACCACCGGCAGAACCGGGTTCAACACGGCGTGCGGGTTCTGGGCGATCATCGACACGTCGTCTGCGCGCATCCGTCGCAGTGCCTCACCGCGCAGGCCCAACACGTCGACACCGTCGAGGGTGATGGTGCCGTCGAGCGTAGATCGGGCCGGCAAGGTGCGCAGGATGGAGCGCAGGGTCATCGACTTTCCGCTACCGGACTCACCGACCAGACCGACGGCCTCGCCGGCGGCGACGCTGATCGAGACCTCTTTCAGAATCTCGATGGAGCTGCGGTCGACCGCCAGGGCGAGCGACAGGTTCGTGATTTCAAGCATCAGGCCTTCCTCCCTGCCGCCGCGCGGCCGCCCAAACGTTCACCGATGTAGCCGAGGCTCGCCACCGTGAGCACGATGCACAGGCCGGCCAGCATGCTCTCGGCCGGGTACCCCTTGAGCAGGGATTGCTGGCCGTTGGAGACCATAAGCCCCCAGTCGGCGGCCGGCGGCTGCACGCCGAGGCCGAGGAAGGAGAGCGCGGCGAGCTCGATCATGGCGAATCCGAAATTGATCGTCGCCCCGGTCACGATCAGCGGCGCGACGTTCGGCAGCAGGTGCCTGGCCGTGATCGTGGTGCCCGAGATTCCCTGAAGTTGCGGCGAACGCACGTACGGAAGGTTGCGCTCCCGCAGCGCCGTGCTGCGGATGACCCTGGCCGTGTATGGGATGTAGGCCACGGAGAGCGCGAGCGCCGCGGTGGTCAGGCTCGGGCCGAAGACGGCGATGGCCAGCATGGCCAGCAGTAGGTTCGGAAAGGCGAACAGCAAGTCGAGCACTCGGCTGAGGAACGAGTCGACGGCCCCGCCCCACCACACGCTGATCAGCGCGATCGCCGTGCCGAAGACCGCCGTCACCGAGACGACGATGAGCGGGCCGATCAGGCTCGACCTGGCGCCCCAGAGCAGTCGGGAGAAAATGTCGCGTCCGGCCTGGTCTGTGCCGAGCAGATGCGCGGGGCTGGGGCCCTGGTAGCGCTGGGTGACCGATCCGACAGTCGGGTCGTATGGCGCGATGATCGGCGCGAGCAAAGCGCCCAGCACGACGACGAGCACGAGCACGGCGGCGGCGGTGCCGATGGGGCCCATCCGTTCAATGAAGCGTCTCATCGGGTGCGCACCTCTCGTACTCGTGGGTCGATGGAGGCGTAGAGCAGATCAACCAGCAGGTTGATGACCCCGAACGCAGCGACCATGATGATGGCGATCGCCTGAACGACCGCGAAGTCTTTCTTCTGCACGGCGTTCACCAGCAGCGTGCCGATGCCGTCGAGGGTGAAGGCGTACTCCACCACGAATGACCCCGCGATCAGGCCGGCGATGTGCACGCCGACGATCGTGCTGACCGGAAGCATCGAGTTGCGAATCACATGTCGGCGCAACACCAGACTGCCGGGCACGCCTCTGGCGCGGGCCATCACCGCATGCTCTGAGTCGCGTTCCTCCCGGATGGCGGTGCGGGTGATGCGTGCCACCACGGCGGTCGATGGCAGTGCCAACGCGATGGCGGGCAGGGTGAGGTGCCAGATTCGGTCGAAGACGCCGGTGCCGGAGCCGAAGACCGGAAACCAGCCGAGGCTGACGCTGAAGATGCTCATCAGGATGAGCGCGGCGAAGAAGGTCGGGATCGCAAACCCCAGACTTGAGCCGAGGATGACCAGCTTGTCGACGAATCCGTCTCTGGTACCGGCGATGACGCCGAGACCGATCCCGAAAAAGGTGATGAAGAGGGCGGCCATCAGAACCAGGGTCAGGGTGGTCGGGAGCCGGTCGGCCAGCAGGCTTCCGACATCCTGACGGTTGGCCAGCGACTGCCCGAAGTTGCCCTGGAGCACCTGGACGAGCCAGTTCCAGAACCGCACGAAGAAGGGGTCATCTAATGAGTACTGTTGGCGGATCGCAGCGAGCACGTCGGGCGAAACCGTGCGCCCCTGCACCAAGAAGTTCTCGGGGCTGCCCGGCGCTGCGTACATCGCGGCGAAGACGAGAAAACTCGACACCACCAATACTCCAGCGAGGGCGAGCATTCTGCGGAGGACAAACATCATTGAGAAAACCCCTTCTTCACAGCGGTGTGAACGACGCCGTACTTACTTGCCTGAGGCCCCGAGATCGGCGGCCCAGGGGTAGTAGAGGTAGACGAACGAGGCCGGCACTCCGGTGACCCGCTTGTTCAGAAACAGACGAACCGACGGGTCGACGATCGGAATCCAGGGGAGGTCTGCCATGGCAATCTCCTGGATCTGATTGGTCAGCGCAGCACGTTCGTTCTCGTCATTCGCGGCTGCGGCCTCGGCGAGCAGGCTGTCGACCTCTGGGTTGCTGTAGTCGTTGTAGTTCTGCGAGCCTCCCGTGCCGACGATTGTGCGCAGGAAGGCCAGCGGGTCGGGGACATCCATGTAGTTGTTGGTCACGAACGCATCGTGACCTTCACGGGCCTTGGGGTCGGAGAAGAAGGCACCGAACTGGGCGCTCGGGATGCCCTCCGGCTCGACCTTCAGACCGATGGCCGTCGCACCGTTCGAGATCTCGGAGATGATGTCGGCGTAGTAGCTGCGCTCTGACGGGTAGACGATCTTGATGGTCTGAGTCAGATCGACGGTGGCCTTCTTCAGAGCCTCCTTGGCGCCTTCGATATCAACAGTGCTGGGGGCGAGCTTCTCGCGACCGCTGGCGAACTCGCTGTCGCCGTAGGCCCAGCCATTGTTCGGGATGAGTGAGCGGGAGGCCTGCGCCGTGCCTTCGAAGACCGTGTCGGCAATGGCTTCGCGGTCGGTCGCCATCATCAAGGCCTGACGCACGGCTGGATCGGCGAATGCGCCGTGTCCGGTGCCGATGATCGCGACGAGCTGTACAGAACGACCGAGGAACAGGTCGCCATCTGTGGCGTTTTCGAGGGAGCTCAATGCGCCGAGCGGCACGTCATAGGACCCATCGATGGCACCGGTGCTCAGTGCATTGGAGATCGCAGCGGCATCCACGATGAAGTTGATGTCGACCTGCTTGGTCTTGGCCTTCTTCTCGGCGTTCCAGTAGCTGTCGTTGCGGATGAGCGAAATGCTCTGGCCCTGGTTCCAGTCACCGACCGAGTACGGCCCGGTGCACATGACCTGGCCGGTGGGGTTGCCGTAGTCGTCGCCGGCTGCCACGCGGTGGGCCTTCTCGACGATGTTTCCAATGGGCGTCACCATGTAGGAGTTGAAGGTGGAGTCCGGTGCCTTGAGCTTGACGGTGACTTCCCAGTCGCCGGTCTTCTCGATCGAGGCGATGTTCTCGACGATTCCGCCGGCCCAGTAGCTGCCTTCGTTGGGGTCGAGCTGGCGGCTCAGGCTGTACTGCACATCGTCGGCGGTCATCGGCTGGCCGTCCCAGAACGTCACGCCCTGGCGAACCGTGTAGATGTAGGTGGATGCGTCGGGGCTGTCGACCTTCTCGGCGAGGCCCGGCTTGATGCTGTAGTCGGGCTGCAGCTGCATCAGGCCCTCACACAGGTTCGCCACGACGGTGTTCTCCGGGTAGTTGAACGCCTTGATCGGGTCGAGCGAAGCCGGCTCTCCGAACGGAAGATTCCAGGTGGCCAGATCGAGCTCGCCGGTGGCGGCGGGCGTCGTGACCAACAGGTCGGTGAGATCCGGTGCGGTCGTCGAATTGGTGGTTGGCCCACTCGCGCAGCCGGTCAGGGCGAGTGACATCACTCCGAGGACGGCGAATGCTCTGGTTCTTTTCTTCATCGAACTTCTCCCAATGGTCATGACGCGAGGCAATCGCGTGAGCGTTTGATTTGTGACGATAGCCGACCAAAACGTTTTGTGCGAGCAGTATCCCAAAACGTTTTGTTAAATCTAGGTTTCCTGTAGTCTGCAGGGGTGAACAGCGGACAAGGGCGGCGCCGTGTGACGATCCACGATGTTGCGAAACAGGCGGGGGTCTCGATCACGACCGTGTCCCATTCGCTGAATGGCAAGGGCGTTGTTGCTGCGGCCACCAGGCAACATGTCGTCGACGTTGCCGCGAGCATGGGGTACAGCGCTGACGCCATTGCCAGGGGGCTGCGCAGCAGCCGACTCGGAGTGCTCGGCCTGGTCATCCGCCCGCTTGACTCACTCGACTCATATCAGCCGGTCGGCGTCGACTACTTCATGCGTTTCGCCGGCGCCGCGGCCGTCGAAGCACTCGATCGGGGCTTCGGCCTGATGCTGGTGCGCGATCCCACGACCTCACGGGTGCCCGACATTGCCCTCGCCGTCGACGGGTTCGTCATCTCGGACCCGATCGGCAACGATCCGGTGATTGCTCTGCTCAATCGCAACGACATCCCCCTGGTGACGGTCGGCCGCGATGTCGAACACCCAGAATTCACGGACTGGGTCGGCACTGGCGCGAATGCGGACTGCGCCGCAATCATCGCGCACCTCTGCGAACGCGGCGCGAAGAGCATCGCAATCGTCACGGGAACCGACGTCAACTCCTGGAACATCGACAGCGAAACCACGTACCTGTCCTGGGCGGCCGAGCAGGGCCAGCCGGTCATTCTCTACCGCCAGGATGAGACATCCGGCGAAGCAGGCGGACGCGCGGTCGCCGAGGAGATGTTGGCGAGCGAGTCGCCGATCCCGGATGCGGTCTACTGCCTGACCGGTCGACATGCGGCCGGCCTGCAGACGCGCCTGCAGGAGGCCGGGTACTCGATCCCGGCCGACGTTTTGGTCGTGGCCGGTTCCGATTCCGAACAGACCAGAAACAGCTCGCCGCCCATTACCTCTGTCGATCTGATGCCGGAGCGAACGGCCAGGGAGGCCGTCGCCCTGCTCGTGCGCCGACTCGAGGGCGACACCGATCTGACGCCGCCCCTGATCGAGAATGAGCTGCGGATTCGCGAGTCGACGAACCGGCATGTGAACTGACCGTCGCCGCTTTCGTCGCTGACCGGGTGCGGCATCCGCTCGTCTCGTGCACGCAAAGGAGGAGATTCGGCGACATGCCGAATCAAATCGCCGGTCTGGCACGGTGTGTTGCAGAATCTCCTCCTTTACGTCGCAGATCTCTGTGCTCCTGCGAGTGCGCGATCGCCCCACGACGAAGCACCGCGTCAGAACTGCTGTGGTTCAGTGGATCCGGCGTTGTGTAGAGTGACTGCAGACCCCCGAATCCATCTTTGATTCGGTGAGCAGGTCCCGGTTTGGGGCGGCAGGTCATCGCGACAATTGAGCCGCGCATTCCCTGTGCCCTACTGCCGATGGAGACCTCCATGACCCGCTCCCCCCTGTCTTTTGCCGCATTCGCCCTGACCGGCACCGCGCTCGTCGTCTTGAGCGGATGCGCCGCCACCGGCACCACCGCCGGCTCCGGCGCCCAGCAGACGCCGTCGAAGACCCCGACCGTCGCCGCTGCGGTCACCGTCGACAACTGTGGCACTCCGGTCACGTTCGAGGCCGCACCCGAACGCGTCGTGACGATCAAATCCACGTCGACCGAGATGCTGCTCGCGCTCGGACTCGGCGATCGCATCGTCGGCACCGCTTTCCAAGACGGCCCGGTTCCTGCGTCACTGGCCGACTCCGCATCCGCTCTCACGACCCTCTCCGACCAGCTCCCGTCGCAAGAAGTCGTGCTCAACACCGAGCCAGACCTCGTCTACGCGGGCTGGGAGTCGAACTTCTCCGCCGAAGGAGCCGGCGAGCGCGCGTCTCTCGAAGCGCTCGGCGTGCACACCTACGTCTCGCCCGCCGCCTGCAAAGAAGAGGGCTACAAGCCGACGAGCCTCGATTTCACGCAGATCTTCGGTGAGATCAGCGAGGTCGCCTCGATTTTCCACACGGATGCGACGCCCCTGCTCACCGCACAGCAGAAGACCCTCGACGGCATCACGAAATCGACCGCCGGACTGTCCGCTCTCTGGTACTCGTCGGGCGACGACACCCCGTACGTGGGTGCGGGCAGTGGCGCTCCCCAGCTCTTGCTCGACACGATCGGCCTCACGAACATCGCCGCCGACGTCAAGGACACCTGGGCCTCCTACAGCTGGGAAGCCATCGTCGAGGCGAACCCCGACGTGATCGTGCTCGTCGATGCCGCCTGGAACACCGCGGCCCAGAAGAAAGAAATGCTCGCCGCCAACCCGGCCACCGCTCGTCTCGACGCGGTGATCAACCAGCGCTACCTCACCATTCCGTTCCCGGCCAGCGAAGCCGGCGTGCGCAGTGCTGACGCGGCAGCCGATCTGTCCACCCAGCTGGCCGCGCTCAACCTGGGCGACTAGTGGTTGCGGCGTCGTCGCGGCCGGCCGGGTCTGGCCTCACCTCGGGTTCAGTCTCGGGTTCAGTCTCGGGTTCTGTGTCGGGTGCTGTCGCGGGTTCTGTGTCGGGTGCTGTCTCGGGGTCCGCCGCGGGTCCTGTCGCGGGTCTTGCCCCGGCCACGCGCGCACCGGCTCGCCGACCGCCCGGCGGCGGGTCGCGGCGGGTCGCGATCATCGCCCCGATTCTTGTTCTCCTGCTGCTGCTGTCGATTGTCGTGGCCGTCACCTTCGGCCCGGCCGACATCGGCATCGGCGAGGTCTGGGCGACCATCGCCCACCACCTCGGCATCGGCGACGGTACGTCGTCGACGCTGCGCGACGGAATCATCTGGCAGCTGCGGATGCCCCGGGTGCTGACCGCGGCACTCGTCGGCGCCGGTCTCGCCGTGAGCGGCGCGGTGATGCAGGGCCTCACCCGCAATCCGCTCGCCGATCCCTATCTGCTCGGCCTCTCCTCCGGCGCGTCGCTCGGCGCCGTCGCCGTGTTGCTGCTCGGAGTGAGTCTGCTCCTTCCAGTCGCGGCATTCGTCGGAGCACTGCTCGCCCTGACCCTGACGGTGCTGCTCGCCGGCATCGGCGGACGATTGACCCCGACCCGCATGGTGCTCGCGGGTCTCGCTGTGTCGTCACTGGCGGCATCCGTCACCAGTTTCGTGATCTTCTGGACGGCGACCGGTGATTCCTACCGCGAGATCTTGAGCTGGTTGATGGGGTCGCTCTCGGGCGCCGGCTGGTCGGCGGTCACGATCGCGGCGGTTGGCTTCGCCGTCGCGGGCCTGCCCCTGTTGTTCGCGGGGCGCCTACTGGACTCCTTCGCGTTCGGCGACACCGCCGCCGCCTCACTCGGCGTCAATGTGCAGACCGCGCGGCTCGGTTTGCTCGCCGGCACCGCCTTGCTCACCGGGGCGATGGTGTCGGTCAGCGGGTCGATCGGCTTCGTCGGGCTGATCCTGCCGCATGCTGTGCGGCTGCTGGTCGGGCCCGGCTACCGCGCACTGCTCCCGCTCGTCGCGCTCGTCGGCGCCATTTTTCTGATCTGGACCGACACGATCGCGCGCACCTTGCTCGATCCGCGGGAGATTCCCGTCGGCATCGTCACCGCCCTGATCGGCGCCCCGGTTTTCGCCCTGCTGCTCGGCCGCAATCGGAGGATCTCATGACCAGGCCGCGTTCTGAGGCGCATTCTGACGTGCACGGATCTGACGCGCACGGTTCTGAGGCGCACGGTCCGCGCGACCCTCGCGACAGTGTGCCGCGGCTCGACGCCCCACGCCTGCAAGCCCACCGCATCACCCGCACCGTCGACGGCCGCGCCCTGATCGACGGCGTCGACTGCACCGCCCCCGCCGGCACTCTCACCGCGCTCGTCGGCCCGAATGGAGCCGGAAAGTCGACCCTGCTCCGCATCCTGGCCGGCATCGATCGCCCCGATCAGGGCAGTGTCACCCAGGCCGGGACCGACCTGTTTCGCATGCCGCGGCGCGAGCGCGCCCGCCGCATTGCGCTCGTCGAGCAGGATGCCTCCACCGAGTTGGCCCTGTCGGTCACGGCGGTCGTGGCGCTCGGTCGCACCCCGCACCATTCCCTCTGGTCACATGATTCCGCTCTCGACGCCTCGATCGTGAATTCGGCGCTCGACCGCGTCGGGATGAGTGAGTATGCCGAGCGCGAGATCACGAGCCTGTCGGGAGGCGAGCGCCAGCGGGTACAACTGGCGCGGGCTCTCGCTCAGGAACCGGAGCTGCTGATCCTCGACGAGCCGACCAACCACCTCGACATTCAGGCCCAGCTGGCCACGCTGGAGCTGCTCGGCGGGCTGGCGACCCATGGCATGGCGGTGCTGGCGGCCCTGCACGACCTCGGACTCGCCGCCGCATCCAGCGACCGCGTGATCGTGTTGTCGGCCGGACGGGTCGTCGCGGCCGGGGAGACGCGCGCGGTGCTCACTGCCGAGCTCATTCGGGAGGTCTTCAACGTCGACGCGGTGCTGATCGAGAATCCGCTGACCGGGCGCCCGATGCTCGCGAGTGCGACGCTCGGCAGTGTGCGTGCGGCCGTGGCCATATCCTGTCCTGCGTCAAGCTAGGCGGTCTCCCCGGGGTCATTTCTCTCGCCGAACTGTGGCAGATGACCGTTTTCCGCGCCCGAAATGGTCATCTGCCACAGCTCGGCGGGGTGGGACGGATGGGAAATGAGTGAGCGAGCGGATGTGTCGAGGCACGCGCCCGAACCCCGACCGACATCCTTCGCCGAACTGTGGCAGATGACCGTTTTCCGCGCCCGAAATGGTCATCTGCCACAGCTCGGCGGGGTGGGTGAGGCGATGCGAGCGGATGTCGGCACCCCAGCAGGCGGGAATATCCATGCACGGAATGAGCGCGACATTCGGCAGCGCGCGTCCCGTCGCGAGCACCCAACCGGCGCAAAGGTAGGATCATTGCATGGCGGTCACCGACGAAGCGATCCTCAAGATCAAAGAGATGATCATCTCCGGCGCGCTCGGTCCTGGTGACCGGCTTCCGCCCGAAAAAGAGTTGAGCGAGCGGCTTGGGCTGTCCCGCAGTTCGATGCGAGAGGCAGTGAAAGCGCTCGAGGTCATCCGAGTGCTCGACGTGCGCCGCGGGGACGGCACCTACGTCACGAGCCTCGAGCCCCGCCTGCTGCTCGAGGCGATGTCGTTCGTCGTCGACCTGCACGATGACTCGTCGATTCTCGAGCTCTTTGCCGTTCGGCGCATCCTCGAACCAGCCGCCGCGGCCCTGGCCGCAGCGCACATGACGCCCGACATCCTCGACGAGTTGCGCTCACAGATCGGATCTGTCGACGATGCAACGAGCGTCGAGGGCCTCGTCGCCCACGACCTCGAGTTTCACGGTGCCATCGCAGCGGCGGCCGGCAACAGCTACTTGGCGAGCCTGATCGAGTCGCTGTCGAGTCACACCGTGCGTGCCCGCATCTGGCGCGGCCTCACCCAGGAGAACTCGGTGCATCGCACGCTGGCCGAGCACCGCATGATTGTGGATGCGCTCGAGCGCGGCGACGCGGAACTCGCGCAGGCTCTCACCGTGGTGCACATTTCGGGTGTCGAGCAGTGGCTGCGCGATGCGGCCACCTCGGCCTAGCTTCGCTGATCACCGCCGGAGTCGAACACGTTCGTTGATCGAGGAGCGCCCGACGGAGTCGGTGCTCCATTTCGTTGATCGAGGAGCGGCCGAGGCAGGAGGCCGCGTCTATGAGGTATATGGGCCATTTCGTTGATCGAGGAGCGCGCGAGCTTGCGAGCACGCGTCTCGAGATCTCGCGAGCCAATCCTTGAACTCGGGTTGCGTTTGAACGTCGGCTCGCGAGGTCTCGAGACACTCGCTGGCGCTCGCTCCTCGACCAACGAAATGGTGATATTCGTCCACCACAATGCCGCGCAGCGGCCCGGAAGCTCGAGATCTCGCGAGCCAATCCTTGAACTCGGGTTCAGTTCGAACACCGGCTCGCGCGGTCTCGAGACACAGAGTGCCGACCAGGGCGATGACGTCGACCGCGTTGCCCCAGCCGCCCTGCACCCGCTTGCCGAGCAGCGGCTCGAGCGCCCACCGAATGGAAAGCGGCCGCTTGCGCCGGTGAATCGCATAGGCGAGTGACAGCCCGACGATCACATAGATCGACCAGGCGTGGATGCCCCAGTGCAGGTAGGTCTGGCTCAGCGCCTGCTGCGCGAGCTGGGCCGGCGTGCCGGTGACGCCCGGCCGTGGGTTCGCGAAATGACTGAGCGGCTCACTGACCCCGTAGAACACCAGGCCGATACCCATTCCGGCAGCGAAGAGCAGGGAGAACCAGGCAGTCAGTGAGAACTCGGGTTTGTCGTCGTCGCGCCCCAGCCGAATGTCGCCAAAATGGCTGAAGCCGAGGAACAGGCTGAACACGACGAAGAACGCCGTGATCAGCACGTAATACCAGTTGAAGGTGTCGACGATGCCGGACTGAATCGACTTGAACAGGTTCTCGGCCACGTCGGGCGCCACGAGGGCGAACGTGACGAAGACGACCACGACCACAGCGGCGGGCCAAAATACCCAGCGTTTGACCATCGAGTTTTTCGTTGTCTCGGCCATGCCCTCAGGCTACGCAGTGTGTGGGCGTGGCGACAGAGCGGGTTGTGCACCGCAGCCTCACTAGGCTGGTGCAGCCGATTGTGGCATCTGCAACGAAGGAGAACACATGCTCAAGGGAATCGATCCACTGCTCAACGGCGATCTGCTGAAGATTCTCGACGACATGGGACACGGCGACCAGCTGCTCCTCGTCGACCGCAACTACCCGGCATTCGCGTCGGGGCGTCCGGTCATCCGGCTCGGCGAAGCCACCGCGGTGCGCGCGCTGGAGGCCATCCTGAGCGTGTTTCCCCTTGATTCCTACGTCGAGACGCCGCTCGAGCGGATGGAGGTCGACGACGATCCGAGCATCGTGACGGAGTCACAGGCTGCCGTGCTGGAGCTGGCGCGCGCCGCGCACGACCGCCCGCTCGAGTTCGGAATCATTCCCCGACTCGACTTCTATCAGCGCGCGAAGAACGCCTACGCAATCGTGCACATCCTCGAAACGCTGCCGTACAGCTGCTTCTTGCTGCAGAAGGGTGTCGTCTTCGTCGACTAACCGCATCCGTCGACGAGGCCTCGCTTCAGAACGGATGCCCTCGGCCGGGCCGGTCAGACGTGCTGCGCGGGTTCGGCGCCGCTGCGCCGGTCGGCGCCAACGCGCGCAGCGGCGCCCGACCCGCGCGACGGCCTTCCGGGCAGCGACCGGAACCGCCGCCCGCACGGCGCCTACAGGCCGCGACGCACCGCGGCCTCGAACTCCTCGGCCGATCGATCGCTGACATCGCTCTGGAGCGCGGCGAGGATGACCGCAGGGGCCGCGGTGAAGTAGCTCACCCCCGCAGCAGCGAGGTCGATGATATCGGCGGGGGTGCGCAGGCTCGCCGCCAACACCTCGGTGCCGGTGCCCGCGATGAGCTGCTGCATGGCGGCGATCTCCGCGACTCCGTCCCGACCGGCATCCTTCAGCCGGCCCAGGTACGGCGCCACATAGCGCACGCCCATCGATGCAGCGGCGAGCGCCTGCGCCTGTGAATACACCGCGGTCACGAGCACGCTTGCCCCCTCGGCGACGAGCGTGCTGGCCGCGGCGAAACCGATCCGGGTCGCCGGAACCTTGACGACCGCCCGCGAGCCGAGCGTGAGAATGCTGTGTGCGTTGCGCAGCATTTCTGTCTTGCTCTCACCCCAGGCTTGGAAGAAGATCTCCTCGGCGCCCTCGCCCTCCCAGCGCGCATACAGTGCGGGGATGTCGCGCACTCCGCGCTCCGCGCGTTCCAGAATCGTCGGGTTGGTTGTCACCCCATGAACCAGGCCGTCGGCCAGCAGCTCACCGACTTCGGTGAGGACTGCACTGTCGGCGTAAAAACGGATCTCGCGAGGCATGGCCAAACTCTCCTTCTGAGGTGCAGGTGGCACCGCATCGATTCTGAGCGCGTGCGAGCGACGGCACCGAAAATCAGCCGCGCTCCACTCATTCCTGTCCGCTAATGTACTTAATGCCGGGGCTGGGCGTCCACATGGCCGCATTTGAGGGCGCCGGAACTGTGAAAGGGATTCATGAGCCAGACAACGTTGTCGGACGCCGCCGCGCACTCCGAAGTCGGAGGTGTGCTCATTGTGGGCAGCATCACCGCCGACCTCACCACCTTCTCCCGCCGTCTCCCGGCCCGCGGTGAGACGATTCTCGGCGACGATTTCACGCTCGTGCTCGGCGGCAAGGGCGCCAACCAGGCGGTGGCGGCCGGCCTCGCCGGCGGTTCGGCGCGCATGGTCGCCTGCGTCGGCACCGACCTCTTTTCGAATCTGGTCACCGACGGCCTCCGCGCCGCCGGCGTCAACATCGACCACGTGCGCGCGGTTGGCGGCCCGACCGGCATCGCGCACATTCGTGTCGACGACTCGGGGGAGAACGACATCGTGATGGTGCCGCTGGCCAACTCGGCCCTCAGCGAGACCCAGATCGACTCCGCATTCGCCCAGCACGGTGCCACCTCGAAGGTGCTGCTCACGCAGCTCGAAATTCCCTGGGCACTGACCCAGTACGCCATCCGCAAGGGCAGGGAGGCCGACTTGACCGTCGTGCTCGACCCCGCCCCTGCGGCAGTGCTCGACGATGCGATCTGGCCGCTGGTCGACATCGTCACTCCCAACGAGACCGAGGCCACCATCCTCACCGGGATCGCCGTGACCGACGAGGCATCCGCCATTGAAGCCGGGCGCTGGTTCACCACGCGCGGCGCGCGCTATGCCCTGATCACCATGGCCGCGGCGGGTGCCGTGCTGGTCTCCGCCGACGATGTGGTGCGATTCGCGGCCATCCCCGTCACCGCGGTCGACACGACCGCGGCCGGCGATGCATTCGCCGGCTACCTCGGGGCCTCCCTCGCCCTCGGCTATCCGCTTCCTGACGCCATCGAGCGGGCCATCGCGGCCGGCTCGTTGACCGTCACGAAGCGCGGAGCCTCACCCAGCCTCCCCCACCGTGACGATGTCGACGCACTGCTCGCCTCTGCACGACAACTGACCCGATGACAAAGGCCCACTGATGAACACAGCTGATTTGCTTGCCGCGCAGCCCGATGCGACGCCGACACCCGATACCCGCGGCGACACCCTGGGCGATACGGGAGACCTCGACCGCCATTCCGCGCTGCCGATGTACCACCAGCTCAAACACCGCATCATCGAGGACATCGCGCGCCTGAACCTGCGCCCCGGCGACGTGCTGCCGGGCGAGCACAGGCTCTGCGAACAGTTCGGCGTCTCCCGCACCGTGGTGCGCCAGGCGCTGTCGCAGCTCGAACATCAGGGTGTCATCGACCGGGTCAAGGGCAAGGGCACCTTCGTGGCCTACCCGAAGACCCCCGAGAGCCTCGTGCACACCCTCACCGGCCTCTTCGAGGAAGTCACCGCCCGCGGCGGGCACGTGCACAGCGATGTGCGTCGGCAAGAGGTGGTTCCCGCCGACGATGAGGTAGCGGATGCCCTTGGCGTCGCGCTCTCGACTCCGGTCGTCGCCATCGACCGGCTCCGGTTCATCGACAGCGAGCCGTGGTCGTGGACCACCACCTACCTGCCCTACGAGGTCGGTGCCTTGGTGCTCAACGAAGATCTCCGCGACCAGTCCCTGTACGCCTTGCTCGCGACGCACGGCGTGCGCGCGGTGCGCGGTGTGCGTTCGGCGGAGGCCTCCTCGGCCGATCCGGAGCAGAGCGCCCTGCTCGGCGTGAATGTCGGCCAGGCTCTTCTCGTGCTGCGCAGCGTCGGCTACGACGAGCTCGACCGCCCGATGGAGTATTTCATCGCCTACCACCGCGGTGACCGCAGCCGGTTCGAATTTCAGCTCACCGCATCGCCGGACGACCAGAGCACGGCGGCGCTGCGGCATACCGGCACCAGCTAGCCAGACCCGGCGCCGAACTGTGCCACATGACCGTTTCCGCGTGCGAAAACCCGTCATGTGACACAGTTCGACGAGTGGGGAACGTCACGACGCCGGGTCGGATTCGGAGACCGGCCCTGATTTTCAACCTGTAATTACAGGCTGCCTGTAATTACAGGTAGGGTGAATTTGCCGCAGAGCAGCAGCACACCGACCGAGGAGACCGCCGTGTCAGAGTATTCCCCCCTTCCCGTTCCCCCGATGAGCATCCGGTTCGACCCGGCGGCGGGAACTCTCAGCCCCGAAGGCCCGACCCTGACCCGTCGCATGTCCGACCTCGAAGGGTTGTTCCGTGACCGCGCCGCCTGGGAGCAGGCCGTTGCCGACGGCGACCCCGTCGTCTACTCCGTCGTCTCCTCGCAGGTTCCCGAAGTCGACCGCGAACTGCCGCAGTCGATCACCACGATCCAGCCAGGTGCCACCGGCGGAGAACTCTGGATGACCAAGGGCCACCAGCACCCGAACCACCAGGGCGAGATCTACCTGGGCATCTCCGGCCGCGGCGGACTACTGATGTTCGACGGCGCCGAGACCCGCTGGGTCGAGATGACGCCCGGCACGATCGGCTACATGCCGCCCGGCTGGGCGCACCGCAGCATCAACATCGGCTCCGAGCCGTACTCCTTTCTCGCCGTCTACCCGGGCGGGGCCGGCCACGACTACGGCTGGGTGTTGGAGCACGGCATGGGCCTGCGCGTGTTGGCCGCCACCGACGACAACACCGCCGCCAACGGCAACACCGGCACCGACACGGGCGTCGAGTTCGTCGCATACTCCGGGGACTGACACCATGATCATCGCCCACGACCTCGGCACGACCGGAAACAAGGCGTCTCTGCACCACGATGACGGGCGCCTCGTCGCCGCGATCACCGTCAGCTACGGCGTGAACTTCGGATCGGGCGGCTCCGCAGAGCAGAACCCAGAGGACTGGTGGAACGCCGTAGTCGAAGCCACCCGCACCCTGATCACGCGCTCGGAAGTCAACCCGTCCGACGTGACCGGCTTGACGGTCAGCGGCCAGATGATGGGCGCCGTTTTGCTCGACGCCGCGTACCTCCCAGTGCGGCCCGCGTTGATCTGGGCCGACACCCGCAGCACCGCGCAGACCGCCGAGCTGGAGCGCCGCATCGGCCAGGAGCGCGGCTACGCACTGCTCGGCCACCGGTTGAACCCCACCTACTCGCTGGAGAAGGTGATGTGGGTGCGCGACAACGAACCCGATGTGTTCGAGCGCGTGCGTCACTTCTGCGTGGCGAAAGACTTCATCGCCCACCGACTCACCGGTCGCCTCGCCACCGACCGATCGGATGCGTCTGGCACGAACGCCTATGACCAAAGCGTGGGCGCATGGTCGACCGAGCTGATCGAGGCTGCGGGCCTGCCCGCCTCGATCTTTCCGGAGATTCTCGATTCGACCGACATCCTCGGCACGCTCACCGCCGCATCCGCCGACCTGATCGGCCTGAATCGCAGCACGCGCGTCGTGATGGGTGGCGGCGACGGACCGATCGCCGCGGTCGGCGCCGGCGTCGTCGCGCCCGAAGACGGTGCCTATGTCTGCCTCGGCACCTCCTCCTGGATCTCGTTCGCGAGCACCACGCCCGTGCACGACCCGTTGATGCGCACCATGACCTTCAATCACGTCGTTCCGGGCAGCTTCGTGCCGACCGCGACGATGCAGGCCGGTGGCGCCGCGCTGCAGTGGGTCACCGAATTGGTCACCCCCGAACCGTCGGGCGCCGCGCTGTCGACCCTCGTCGCCGAAGCATCGACCGCCGACGCGGCCACCGGAGGGCTCTACTTTCTCCCCTACCTCCTCGGGGAGCGTTCCCCGCATTGGAACCCCGATGCCGCCGGCGCGTTTCTCGGCATCTCTCGACACCATGGCCGAGCCGAAATGGCCAAGGCTGTGCTGGAGGGCGTGGCGTTCAACCTGCTGAGCTGCATCCAGGCCTTCCGTGAGTCTGGCGCACCCATCGAACGCGTCGATGCGATCGGCGGCGGCGCCGCCAGCGATGTCTGGTTGCAGATCATGGCCGACATCTGGGGCGTGACCGTGCGCCGACGCACGATTGTCGAAGAGGGCAACAGCTTGGGCGCGGCAGTGACCGCTGCCGTCGGGCTCGGCCTGGTCGATGACTTCGGCGCGGCGCGCGACCTCTCCGAGGTGACGGCCGAGTTCACGCCAGACGCCTCCCGCCACACCGATTACCTCGAACGCCACGCCCTCTTCACCGACGGCTACCAGCGCCTCGAACCCTGGTTTGCGAAACGAATGGGCAACTGATGAGCACGATTCTCGCGACCAGCCGCTCCTTCTCCTCCGGCTCGGTCGACCTCGTCAACCGCCTGGCCGCGGCCGGGCACTGCGTCGTGACTGGACCGGCCGACCATTCACTGGATGCGTTGCGGCCGTTGCTGCAGGATGCCGTCGGCTGGGTCGCCGGCACCGGCCCGGTGACCGCCGCCCACCTCGACGCGGCGCCGAATCTGCGTGTTGTTGCCCGTTACGGCGTCGGCTTCGAGGCCGTCGACGTGCAGGCCGCCGCCGAGCGCGGCATCATCGTGACGAACACCCCAGGCGCCAACAGCGATGCGGTCGCCGACCACGCGGTCGGCCTGATGCTGGCCGCACTTCGCGGCACGACCCTCGGCGACCGCCGGGTGCGTGCCGGCGATTGGTCGGTGTTTCGCGGCAGGGAACTCGGCTCGCTCACCGTCGGCATCGTCGGTTTCGGGCGCATCGGCCAGGGCGTCGCGCGACGTCTCTCCGGCTTCGGCTCCCGCATTCTCGCCCACGACCCCTGGCAGAGCGACGCACAGCTGATCGAGGCCGGCGCAACCCCGTCGAGCATCGCGGCGATGGCCGGCGACTGCGATGTGATCACCCTGCACGCTCCGGGGGGAGCCACGATCGTGACACGTGTCTGGCTCGCATCCGCCCGCCCCGGGCTGGTGATCATCAACACGGCCCGGCCAGATCTCATCGACGAAGACGCCGTGGCCGACGCGCTGCGGGCGGGCACCGTGGCCGCGTTTGCGGCCGACACCCTGGCCGGCGACACCCGGGGCGATGCCTCGGCGTTGCTGGCCGACGACCTCGCCGACCGGGTGCTCGTGACCCCGCACTTCGGGGCCCAAACCGTCGAAGCCGTCGACAACATGGGTTCGATCGCCGTGACCAACCTGCTCGCGGTTCTCGCGGGCGACACCCCTCCCCATCTCGTTACCCCGAAAGGCTGAGTCGATGACCGACCCCCTTGCCCTGCTCGCCCGCACCCGCATTCTCGCCGTCGTGCGCGCCCCCTCTGCCGCCGTGGCCCTGCAGGCGGCCGACGCGCTCGTCGCCGGTGGCGTGACCGGCCTCGAAATCACCTATTCGACACCCGACGCGCCCGCCGTTATCCGTGAGCTCGCGGCCCGCTACGGCGCGAGCATCTACCTCGGCGCCGGCACCGTCACGACCGCGATCGAGGCGACGGATGCCGCCGAGGCCGGCGCCCGCTTTCTGGTCAGTCCCGGCACCCGGCCCGAGCTCACCGCCGCGATGAAGGCGACCGGGCTCGTCGTGATGACGGGCGCTTTGACCCCCAGCGAGGTCATGGCCGCCGTCGACTACGGCACCGATGTCGTCAAGATCTTCCCGGCCTCCCTCGGCGGCCCCGGGTTTCTCAAGGCGCTGCGCGGCCCGTTCCCGCACGTGCCGCTGATGCCGACCGGCGGGGTCACTCCGAGCAATATCGACGAGTGGTTTGCGGCCGGCGCCATCGCTGTCGGCGCCGGGGGCGACCTGGTATCGGCCGCCGACCTCGCGGCCGGGCGCTTCGACGAGGTCGAGCGCAAGGCTCGCCTGTTCAGCGGTCTGGGATCCGAGACCGGGGCCGCGGCATGAGCGGCGACGCAGGCACCCACGGTACGAACCAGTCGAACGGCACGAGCGCGGCCAACGGCGCGAGCTTCTCGACCAGCACGAGCCTCTCTGCCGGATACATGGGCTTCGTCGGCGTGAGCACCGCCCAGTCGTCGATCATGACGATTTTTCCGGCCTGGGCCCAGATTCTCGGTCTCCCCACCGACCGGCTGATCGGCCACGATCTGCCGCTCGACGCGACGCCCGAGCAGTACAGGGCGCTTGTCGAACAGATTCGGGATGACCCCGATCACCGCGGCGCACTTGTCACCACCCACAAGATGGGTCTCTACGAAGCGGCCGGCACGCTCTTCGACGAGGTCGACCGGTTCGGTCGCCTCTGCGGCGAGGTGTCCAGCATCTCCAAACATGGGGGCGAACTGATCGGCCATGCCAAGGACCCGATCACCGTCGGCCTCGCGGCCGGCGAGTTTCTCTCGAACGATCACTTCGCCCGCACCGGCGGGCACGTCGTCTGCCTCGGCGCAGGCGGCGCCGGCACGGCCCTCACCTGGTACCTGGCCGAACGCGCCGACGCTCCGGCGTCGATCGTCGTCACCGACACCAGCCAGGAGCGCCTCGACCACCTGGCCGCTGTACACGCGCGCCGCGGAACTCCCGCCGGACTGATCAGCTATCTGCTCGCCGACAGCCCGGAGGTGACGCGCGATCTCCTCGCAGCCGCACCGCCGCACAGCCTCGTCGTCAACGCCAGCGGCCTCGGCAAAGACCGCCCGGGTTCCCCGGTACCCGAGGGCGCCAGCTTTCCGGCGCAGGCAGTGGTCTGGGAGTTCAACTACCGCGGAAGCCTCGAGTTCTTGGCCCAGGCGCGAGCGCAGCAGGCTTCAGGCAACCTTGTTGTCGTCGACGGCTGGCGCTACTTCATTCACGGTTGGTCGCAGGTGATCGCCGAGGTGTTCGGAGTCGAACTGAACGAGCAACTGGTTCAGGCCCTCTCCGAGGCGGCAGCGGCGACGCGATGAGTTTCGTGCGCACCGTGCGCGGTGATCTCGACCCGGCGCTGCTCGGCCGGGTGAACTATCACGAGCACTTGTTTCAGGTGAGCCCGCTGCTGCCCGGTGACGAGCTCGACGACGAGGCGGCCTCCGGCGCGGAGGCCGCACTGTTGGTAGCGAGCGGATTCGACGCGATGATCGACGCGACCCCGTCGGGCCTCGGCCGAAATCCCGAGGCATTGGCGCGCATCAGCCTGGCCGCCGGCCTCGCGATCGTCGCCACCACCGGGGCGCACCGGGAAGCGCACTACCCGACTGATCACCCGATCCGCGGCCTGTCGGCATCGGAGCGGGCCGAGCGATACCTCGACGAGCTGCTGCACGGGATGCCGCGGCGCGACGTGGTCAGGAACGAGGGGGCCGAGAATGGCGGGCCCCGGAACGACAGTCCCCTGATCGACGACGAGAACCCCCGCGCTTCCGACGACACCGGCGCACCAGTGCGGGCCGGCCTGATCAAGGCCGGAATCGGCTACTGGTCGATCACCCCGTTCGAACGGGCCACCCTGGAGGCCGTCGCCGCCGCGCACGTCGAAACCGGCGCCCCGGTGATGGTGCACCTTGAGTTCTGCACCGCGGCACACGAGGCACTCGATCTTCTGGCCATCGACGGGGTTCCCGCCGACCGTGTCGTGCTCGCCCATGCCGACCGCGATCCGAATCCGGCGCTGCACCTCGAGCTGGCCGCGCGCGGCGCCTGGCTCGGCTACGACGGTATGGCCCGGCCGCGCACGCGCAGCGACGCCGAACTTCTCGACCTGACCTCCGCGGTCGTCGAGGGTGGGGCATCCGCTCAGATCTTGCTCGGGGGCGATGTCGCACGGCGCACCCGATACCTGGCCTACGGCGGCATGCCCGGCCTGGCCTACCTGGGCGAGCGCTATCTGCCGCAGCTGCGGGCACGCATCGGAACCGACGCGGTCGAGCAGATGCTGACCGCCAATCCCCAGCGTTTTCTCGCGTGGTCGGGGCCGTCGCGCGCGCCCTGAGCCGTTCTCTCGTTGGTCGAGGAGCGAGCGCCAGCGAGCGTCTCGAGACAGCGCTGGCCGACCTTCAAACGCAACCCCGGTTCGTGGGATTGGCTCGCGAGATCTCGAGACGCGGCCTCCTTCGTCGGCTGCTCCTCGATCAACGAGATGGCCGAATCGCCGCGGCGCGGATCGGATTCCGCCCCACGCAGCACCCGCGCGTGCGCTCAAATCGTCGCCCGACCTGCCCTCCGAGCGACGATTTGAGCGCACGCGTGAGCACGAACGAACACAGAGAAGGGCGCCCGCGCCGAAGCACGAGCGCCCTGTTCGGTGAGTAGCCGACTACTTGTAGAGAACCTGGGCAATCTCCGGGTCATCCATGTTGGTCTTGTCGAACCAGAAGAAGCCCGTGTCCGTGGTCTTCTCCAGGGTCTTGCCGTTAATGGCGTCGACTGCAGCCTGCACGAGCGACTCGCCGATTCCGATCGGGTTCTGCGTGATCGCGCCGGCCATCAGGCCGCTGTTGATCGCGTCGATCTGGGCCTGGCCGGAGTCAAAGCCGACGGCGGTGATCTGGCCGGGCTTCAGCCCCAGCTCGCTCAGCGCGTTGACCATACCGACGGCAGCACCCTCGTTGGTGCCGTAAAGGCCCGCGAGGTTCGGGTGGGCCGCGATCATGGCCTTGGTGATGTCGGCCGACTTGAGGTGGTCACCGTCGCCGTACTGGATGTCGACGATCGTGATGTCGGGATAGGCACTCTTCATCTGGTTGACGAAGCCGTCGCGACGGTCGACACCGGTCGAGTTGATCTGGGTGTGGCCGACGATGCCGACCTCGCCCTTCTCACCGATCAGTTCGGCCATCTTGTCGGCCGCCAGCGCACCGGCAGCGAGGCTGTCGGTCTTGGCGGTGTTCAGCGCGTAGTCGCTGTCGCAGCCGGCGTCGAACTGCACGATCGGGATGCCTGCTGCTTCGGCCGCCTCATAGAGCGGAACGCACGCGACCGGGTCGAGGGGTGCGAAGCCGATCGCGGCCGGCTTCTTGTCGATGGCCGCCTGCAGCATCTGCAGCTGAGTGTCGATTTCGGTCTCGGAGGCCGGGCCTTCGAACGTGATCGTGACGTCGAGTTCCTTGGCCTTCTGCTCGGCGCCCTTCTTCACGGCCTGCCAGAATTCGTGCTGAAACCCCTTCGAGATCAGGGCGATGTACGGCTTGTCCGACGAGCCCCCGCCGGCCTCTGTCGTCGACGTGTCGGCCGAGCATCCGGTGAAGATCAAAGCGGCGGCAACGGCCCCCGCCACGAATACGGCACTCTTGGAAATCCCCATTTATAACTCCATCGTCATGATCGGCAGCTCTGCCGATTCGAATAGGTTAGTGGGGTCGCCGACCCAAAAGGCCACGTAGATACACGTTCGTGACCGAACTGCTCGGATGAGCAGAAAATGCCCGCTTAGACCGGAATCTGAGCATGCTCCCGCAGTGCCGACCAGAGCTCATCGGGCAGTTCGGCGTGCATGCGTTCATGATTCTGTCGAACCTGCTCCGGGTGGCCGGCACCGACGGCGACGGTGACGACAGCCGGATGGCGCAGGCTGTACTGCAGCGCCGCCGCCGGCAGCTCCACGCCATGGTCGGAGCACACCTCCGCGACGAGCTGCGCGCGGGCGAGCATCCCGGGAGGCACGTCGCCGTATTCGAAATGCGAATCGCTCCGCGGCACCGGCTCGGCTAGGAGGCCGGAGTTGAACACTCCGACGGAGACCATCGACACCCCGCGCTCGAGGCACATCGGGGCCAGCTCGGCGCGTGCGGAGGGGTCGAGCAGACTGTAGCGATTGGAGACCATGAGTATGTCGAGGTCGGCTTGATCCAGCGCGTCGGCGAGGATGCCCAGATCGGCCGATCCGACTCCGATACCCGAGACGACGCCCTCCTCACGCAGGCCCACGAGGGTGGCAAGCGCACCGGATGCCACCGCCCCGAGCGTGCCTGGCCCTGCGTACTGTTCCGGATCGTGCAGGTAGAGCACGTCGACCCGGTCCAGTCCGAGCCGCTCGAGTGAATCGTCCAGGCTCGAACGGATGCCATCGAATGAGTAGTCCCAGACCCGCCGCGCGGTCGCCGGCACGTCGAACCAGGCGCTGTCCCGCTCCGCAGCCCGTTCCGGCGTCGGTTCGAGCAACCGCCCCACCTTGGTGCTGATCACGAACTCATCGCGCGGCTTGCCGGCGAGAAACCGGCCGAGGCGCCGCTCCGACAGGCCGAGCCCGTAGTGGGGCGCCGTGTCGAAATAGCGGATGCCCAGGTGCCAGGCGGTCTCCAAGGTCGCCTCGGCCTCGTCGTCGGAGATCGCCTGAAAGAGGTTGCCGAGGGAGGCCGCCCCGAAAGAGAGCTTGCCGAACGGCACGGCCGGCTCGAACCGGCGGGGTTCATTCGCGGACATACGGTGTTCCTTCCAAATGTGCCAACGGTCGGGCGTGCAGACGGCTAGGGCAGATAAGCCGTTGGGCCCCTCTCCGGTTCGAAGAGGGGCCCAACAGGTCGTGCCGTACAGATTAGCCGTACAGATTACTTGTAGAGAACCGCCGCGATCTCCGGGTCGGTCATGTTGGTCTTGTCGTACCAGAAGTAACCGGTGTCGATGACCTTCTCTGGGGTCTTGCCGTTGATGGCGTCGAAGGCGGCCTGAACGGTTGCCTCACCGATGCCGATCGGGTTCTGCGTGATCGCGCCGGCCATCAGGCCGCTGTCGATGGCATCGATCTGAGCCTGGCCAGAGTCGAAACCGACGATGGTGATATCGCCGGCCTTGAGGCCGAGCTCGCCAACCGCGTTGACAACGCCGATGGCGGAGCCCTCGTTGGTGCCGTAGATGCCCTTGAGGTTCGGGTGGGCCGCGATCATAGCCTTCGCGATGTCGGCCGACTTGAGGTGGTCACCATCGCCGTACTGGATGTCGACGATCGTGATGTCGGGGTACGCGCTCTTCATCTGGTCGACGAAGCCGTCACGACGCTCGACACCGGTCGAGTTGATCTGGCTGTGGCCGACGATGGCGACCTCACCCTTCTCACCGATCAGTTCGGCCATCTTGTCGGCCGCCAGCGCACCGGCGCCGAGGCTGTCAGTCTTGGCGATGCTCAGCGGGTAGTCGCTGTTACACCCCGCGTCGAACTGCACGACCGGGATGCTTGCAGCCTTGGCAGCATCCATCAGCGGGATGCAAGCCTCGGGGTCAAGCGCGGCGTAACCGATGGCATCCGGCTTCTTGTCGATGGCGGCCTGCAGCATCTGCAGCTGGCTGTCGATCTCGGTCTCGGCGGCGGGGCCTTCGAACGTGACCTTCACGCCCAGCTCCTTGGCCTTGCTCTCTGCACCCGTCTTCACGGCCTGCCAGAACTGGTGCTGGAAGCCCTTCGAGACGAGCGCGATGTACGGCTGGTCGCCGCTGGCGCTGTCACCGCCGCTTGCTCCGGCGTCGGCCGAACAGCCGGAAAGGGCGATTGCCACAGCTGCTGCGGCGGCGAAGAAGATGGCCTTCTTACCTGTTTTCATCGATAACTCCATTGTTAGTTGCACTGTGTGTGAGGGGCCGAAAGGTGCGCGAAAAGTACCGGGCGCTGCAGGTTCGTGCTCGTGGTGGGAATTTCGCTGGGTTGCCGACGCAGGGTCGGCAAGGAGAGGCGGCCCGGTCCCTCGGGGAAAGCCGCCGTTCCGTGTCTGGAGGAGTGTTGGTTGAGCTAGGAGCCCGAGCGGCGCTGGCGCAGCGAGTCGGTGAAGACGGCGACGAGGATGACGGCGCCGACGACGACGTTCTGCCATTCGGTCTGGATCGACATGATGCGCAAACCGTTGATCAGCACGCTCATGATCAGGGCGCCGATGACGGTGCCCATGATCGAGCCACGACCACCGAGCAACGACGTGCCACCGATGATGACGGCGGCGATCGCCTGGAGCTCATATCCGCTGCCGAGCTGCGGCTGCGCGGAGTCGAGGCGGGAGGCGATCACGACACCGGCGATACCGGTGAAGACACCGGCGACCGTGTAGATGATGATCTTCCACTTGCGGGTGTCAACACCCGACAGACGCGTTGCTTCTTCATTGCTGCCGATCGCGAAGGTGTAGCGGCCGACGATCGTCTTGCTCAGCACCAGGTATGCCACGATGGCGAGCACGAAGAGAATGAGCACGGCGTTCGGAAGCCCGGGAATGATGGTGCCGAGCGCAATCGCCTTGAAGCCGGGAACGCTGCTGAAGTAGATCGGGCGAACACCCGAGATCACGAGGGCCAGGCCCTGGGCGATCATCATCATGGCCAGCGTGGCGATGAACGGAGGCAACCTCAACACCGCGATGTTGAAACCGTTGATGAAACCCATCAACGCTCCCGTGGCGATACCACCGATCACACCCACGATCAGGGGCAACTGCATGTTCACCAGGAAGACGCCCGTCATGACCGCCGCGAGGGTCATACCGGTGCCGATCGAGAGGTCGATGCCGCCAGTGATGATCACGAAGGTGGTGCCGAGGGCGAGAATCCCGATCACTGCCGTCGAGAGCAGGATTCCGGAGATGTTGCTCCAGGTGAAGAAGTTGTTGCTCGCGAGGGAGAAGAACACCAGCAGCACAACGAGCGTGCCGAACGCGAGCGATTGCTGGAGTTTCGCCTGAAGAAAATTCCTCGCGCCCAGCTTCTGATTGACGGTGTCGGGCGTGGGCGCCTTGTCGATGACGGGGGTTGCATTCATAGGTGTCATTACTCTTTCTCGTCGCCCATGCGGGTTGCGTAGTCCATGATCTTCGCCTGGCTTGCGTCTTCGTTATCGAGCACACCGGTGATGCGACCGCCGGCCATGACGACAATGCGATGGGATAGCCGAAGCACCTCAGGCAGTTCGGAGGAGATCATGATGATCGACTTTCCCTCTGCCACCAGATCGTTCAGAAGTTGATAGATCTCTTCCTTCGCACCGACGTCGATGCCGCGAGTCGGCTCATCAAAGATGAGGATGTCGCAGTCGCGTGCCAACCACTTGGCGATGACGACCTTCTGCTGGTTTCCACCGGACAGGTTCTTCGTCGTCTGCGTGATCGAGGGAGTCTTGATGCGCAACGACTTCACGTAGTCGCGCGATGTCTGCTTGCCCTTGCCCGTGTGCACGAAGCCGAGGGCATCCGTGTAGTCGCGCAGCGAAGCAAGCAGAATGTTCGTGTTCACGTCTTGCTCGAGCAGCAGTCCGAAGTGTTTTCGGTCCTCGGAGAGGTAGCCGATGCCGTGCTTGACCGCATCGGCCGGTTGGGTGATCGTGACGACCTTGCCTGCGACCTCGACGGTGCCGCTCTCGGACGGGTCTGCGCCGATGATCGCCCGGGCGACCTCCGTGCGTCCGGCGCCCATCAGGCCCGCGAAGCCGAGAATCTCGCCGCGGCGCAGCTCGAAACCGACGTCTTTGAGCAGGGCGCGTGTGTTGAGTCCGTCGACCTTGAGCACGATCGGCGCATCGGCGTGTGCACGTGCCTGGGGGCGGGCGCCCTCTTCGATGTGGCGGCCGACCATCATCTCGATGATCGTCGGGATATCGATCTCGCCCTTGTCGAGAGATCCGATGTACTGGCCGTCGCGCAGCACGGAGACCCGGTCGACGATTCGACGCAGTTCATCCATCCGGTGCGAGATGTAAATGATGCCGGTGCCGTTGCGCTTCAGGCCCTCGATCAGGGTGAACAGCGTCTCGGTCTCAGAGTCGGTCAGGGCGGAGGTCGGCTCATCCATGATGAGCACCTTCGCGTCGAACGAGAGCGCCTTGGCGATTTCGACCATCTGCTGCTTGGCGACCGTGAGGGTCTCGACGAGGTCGCGCGGGTTCAGCGCGATGCCGAGACGGTTCAGAAGTTCGGCGGCCTGACGGTTGAGGGCACCTTCCTGCAGGAACAGACCGGTGCGCGGCTCACGTCCGATGTATATGTTCTGGGCGATGCTCAGGTGCGGCATCAGGTTCATCTCCTGGTGGATGATGCTGATGCCCAGTGCCTGCGCCGTCTTCGGGCTGTCGATATCGACTTCATTGCCCTCGAAAACGATCGTTCCCTCGTCCTTGGTGTAGATGCCGGAAAGAATCTTCATCAGGCTCGACTTGCCAGCGCCGTTCTCGCCGACAAGGGCGAGCACCTCACCGCGGTTCAGCTCGAACTGCACGTCCTTAAGCGCTTGGACGCCCGGGAAGGCCTTGCTGATTCCGCTGACCTTCAACAGCTGCGTTGTCACACTTTCACCTACTTCACTGGAGGGTATTTCACGGGTTGGAGCACTTAGAGCATGCCACATAAATCGAGTAAACGTCGGACCAATTTAGATATCGAATCGGCCTCAGTTCCAGTTGTATCTTAATGTATCTAATCTTGTCGAATCCGATTATGGTTGAGCACACCCCCGGCGCGAGCCGAATTCAATGACGAACTTGTAGAAAGGCGCTTCCGTGCAAATTGGCGCACACGCCCTCGTATTCACCGGAACCTTCGACCGGGCCGGTCTGACCACGGCCATCGAGAAGACCAAAAAGGCCGGTTTCGATCTCATCGAGATCCCGCTGATGGGCCCGGCCACCTTCGACCGCGATCTGGCCGCCCGGCTTCTCGCCGATCACGACCTCGGGGCAACCGCGTCGCTCGGGCTCAGCGAGTCCACCGATCTGACCAGTCCAGACACTCAGGTCGTCGACGCCGGCGAACGGATGCTCACCGAGTGTCTCGACATCGTCGGCGCGATGGGCGGCACCCGCCTCTGCGGCGTCATCTACAGCGCGATGAAGAAGTACATGGAACCGCCGACGACGGCCGGACGGGCCTCGAGCGCGGCCGCGATCAACCGTCTGGCCACCCGCGCAGCCGACCTGGGCATCCACCTGTCGTTGGAGGTCGTCAATCGCTACGAGACCAACCTGCTCAACACGGGGCGCGCGGCGCTGGGCTTTCTCGACGAGGTCGATCACCCCAATGTGTCGGTGCACCTCGACACGTATCACATGAACATCGAGGAGTCGGATATGTTCTCCCCGGTTCTCGACGTCGCCGATCGGCTCGGCTACGTGCACATCGGTGAGAGCCACCGTGGCTACCTGGGCTCCGGCACTGTCGACTTCGACTCCTTCTTTCGCGGGCTCGCCAGGGTCAACTACGACGGCCCTGTGGTGTTCGAATCGTTCTCGTCGTCGGTCGTGAACGCCGACCTCTCGCGCATGCTCGGCATTTGGCGCAATCTCTGGGACGACTCCGACGATCTGGCTGCGCACGCGAACCGGTTCATCCGCGACAAGGTCAACGCTGTGCGCTCGATCGAGATGCACTAGCGGCATAATTTCGCCCTCTCGTTGACCGAGGAGCAGCCGACGGAGTCGGCCGTGTCTCGAGATCTCGTGAGCCGATCCGTGAACGCGGGTTGCGTTCGAAGATCGACTCACGGGGTTTCGAGACAGGGGCTCGCTGCGCTCGCACCTTCCTCAACCAACGAGATGGCCCACGTGGCCGAAATGGCCGCTGCGCCGGTCGAATGCCGCTGCGCCGGTCGGCGCCAACCGGCGTAACGGCATTCGACCCGCGCGACGCCATTTCGACGAAGTCGCAGCGAGGTCGCGGCGAGGCAGCTACTTGGTCGCTACGCAGGCAAACGGATGCCGTAGACCCGGCTCGCCGTGCCGGCCACGATCGCGCGCTGCTCGGCCTCACTGAGCTCGCCCACCAGCTGTGACATGACCTGCCAGGTGGGCTGGTAGCCGCCGGCCGCCACCGTCATCGGCCAGTCGCCGCCGTACATCAGGCGGTCGGGTCCGAAGTGCTCCAGGGCGAAGTCCCACACCTCGCGCAGGGCGTCGACGGTGAACGGCGCATCCGGCCGGCGGAGCGCCGACAGCTTCGCGACGGTGTTGGGATGGCGAGCGACGGCAGCCATGCTCTGGCGCCAGTCACCGAAATCCGGGCGTCCCCGCGGGGGCTTGGCCAGGTGATCGATCACCAGGGTGAGCTCCGGGAGCTCCGCAGCCACCCGTTCCGCCTGGCCGAGGTGCCGGGGCCACGCGTCGTGCACATCGAACGGCAACCCGCGCCTGGCGAGCTCGGCGAGCGAGGTGCGCACCGGCGGCAGATCGAGAAAGTCGGCACGGGGGTCGTCGTTCAGGAGGTGACGCACGCCGCAGAATGCCGGGTGCGCGAGCCACCGATCGAGGGCCTGCACCGCGGCATCCGGATCGTCGAGGGGAACCCAGCCGACGACGCCCAGCACCCACGGATGACCGCTGGCCACGTCGAGCATGAACTGGGTGTCGACGAGGGAATCCTCGGCCTGCACCAGCACCGCGCCGACCATCTCCGCCGCATCGAGCTCCGTCTTCGCCTGAACGGGGGTGAAGTCGTCGTAGATCGCGCCGAACTCCGGCACCAGCCAGGCGTAGTCGCTGACCGACCGGTCCCAGAGGTGCAGGTGCGCGTCGATGCGCGGCGACGGCGACGGCGTGCGGTGTGAACTCATGCCGGGAGGAGACCCTTCTCGGTCAATCGATCCCAGAGTGCCTCGGGGATCTCTGCGTTGATGCGCGACACGTTCTGGCCGATCTGCTCGGGGCGGCTGCCCCCGACCACCACCGTGCGCACGCTTTCGTCGCGCAGCGTGTACTGCAGGGCGGCGGAGGGAAGACTCACACCGAAATCGTTGCAGACCGCGGCGATCTGCTGCACGCGGGCGAGCAGCTCGGCCGGCACCTGACCGTATTCATAGCGGTCGTTCGCACCCGGGTTGTCGGTGGCGAGCAGGCCAGAGTTGAAGACCGAGGCGTTGACGATTCCGACGCCACCAGCGCGGCAGGCCGGAATCACGTCAGCTAGCGCCGGCTGCTCGGCCAGGGTGAACCGGCCCGCGATCATGAGCAGGTCGATCAGACCCGTGTTCACGCTCGCGAGCAGCGCCTCCGTGGTCATCGAGCCGACACCGATCGCGTCGACGAGACCCTCCTCGCGCAGGGCGGCCAGGGCGGGGATGCCTTCGTTGATGCCCTGGGCCAGGTCGTAGCGCTCGGGATCGTGCAGGAACAAGACGTCGAACCGGTCGAGACCCATGCGCTCCAGCGATTCGTCGACGCTGCGACGGATACCGTTGGCAGACGCATCCCAGACGCGCTTCAGATCTGAAGGCACCATGAAGCTGTTCTCCATGTCGAAAGCCCCCACCCCCTCCGGGTTGGGCCGGAGCAACCGGCCCACCTTGGTGGAGACCAGGTATTCGCCGCGCGGTTTGGTCGCCAGGAACGCGCCCAGGCGACGCTCGGAGAGGCCGAGCCCGTAGTGCGGCGCGGTGTCGAAGTAGCGCACCCCGGCATCCCACGCGGCCTGCAGGATCTCGTGAGCGGTCGCATCCGTCATCTCGACATACATACTGCCGAGATTGGCGGTGCCGAGGCCGAGGCGACCGAAGCCCACACCGCCGACGCCCACCGGGTCGACGCCCACACCGCCGACGCCCACCGGGTCGACGCCCACCGGGTCGACGCCCGCGCGCCCGACGTTCGGGTTAGACATGGGAGGCGAGCATGGAGGCGGCGGAATCTGCGGAACCAAACGCATACTGCGCGCGACTGGCCGCGTGCATTTCGGTGCCGGCGCCCGGTGCGGTCGGGGCCTGGTAGGCGCCGCCCCGCATGACGACGGGGGTGACGAAGTGCTCGTGCAGGTGGTCGACGAACTCGATCACACGACCCTCTGAGGTGGCCGACACGGCGACGAAGTCGAACATCGACAGGTGCTGCACGGCTTCGCAGAGGCCGACGCCGCCGGCGTGCGGGCAGACCGGCACCCCGAACTTGGCGGCGAGCAGCAGAATGGCGATGTTCTCGTTGACGCCGCCCACGCGGGTGGCGTCGATCTGCACAATCTGCAGGGCGTCGGCCTGCAAGAACTGCTTGAACATGATGCGGTTGGCCATGTGCTCGCCGGTGGCGACAGGGATCGGGGCGACCCCGCGGGCGATGGCGGCGTGGGCGAGAATGTCGTCGGGGCTGGTGGGCTCTTCGATCCAGGCCACGTCGAATTCGGCCAGGTGCGACATCCACTCGATGGCCTCGTCAACGCCCCAGCGCTGGTTGGCGTCGGTGCCGATGCGAATGTCGGGGCCTACCGTCTCGCGAGCGAGGCGCATGCGACGGATGTCGTCGTGCAGGTCGGCGCCCACCTTGAGCTTGATCATGCTGAAGCCGTCGGCGACGGCTTCCTTGGCCAGGCGCACGAGCTTCTCATCGCTGTAGCCGAGCCAGCCGGGAGTTGTGGTGTACGCCGGGTAGCCGTCGGAGAGCAGCTGCGCCTCACGCTCGGCGCGACCGGGGACTGCAGCACGCAGGATCGCCAGCGCCTCGTCGGGGGTGAGCGCATCGGTGAGGTAACGAAAGTCGATCAATTCGACGATCTGCTCAGGGGTCATCCGGCCGAGCAGCTGCCAGAGGGGCAGGCCGGCGCGCTTGGCCTTGAGGTCCCAGAGGGCATTCACCACGGCGCCGATGGCCATGTGCATGACGCCCTTTTCGGGGCCCAGCCAGCGCAGCTGGGAGTCCCAGACGAACTCGCGCCAGGTGGCGCCCATGTTGTCGAGCAGGTCTTCGACATTGCGGCCCACGAGGTGGGCGGAGAGCGCCTGGATGGCGGCGACCTGCACGTCGTTGCCGCGACCGATCGTGAACACGAACCCGTGACCCTCGTGACCGTCGGCGGCGTCGGTGACGATGCGCACGTACGCGGTCGAATAGTCGGGGTCGAGGTTCATCGCATCCGAACCGTCGAGCGAAGTCGAAGTCGGAAAACGGATGTCGCTGGTTTCCAGCGCGAGAACAGTAGTCACAGAGGAGTCTCCTTAGTCGGGCACCTCGAGCCTAAACATCCGATGTATAGAATGTCAATCGTGGCTTCAGGCTCGTTTTCCTTGGAATCAAGGCCGGAAACCGTCATTATTGTTCTGACGTTCCGGCCCGGCCGAGCGCAGCTGCGAGACCCCCAGAGAAGAGAGTTGACGCATGAAGTTTGCCCGCCTCGGCCCCATCGGCCAGGAGACCCCGACAGTTTTTCACGAGGGGCGTCACTACGATCTCTTGACGCTCACGGCTGACATCGACGGCGACTTTCTCGCCTCCGACGGGCCGGAGCGCGCCCGTGTCGCGCTCGAAGCCGGCTGGCTGCCTGAGATCCCGAACGCCTCCGCACTCCGCATCGGCGCGCCGATCGCGCGCCCGAGTGCCGTCATCTGCATCGGCATGAACTACGCGGCGCACGCCGCCGAATCCGGTTCGCTGCCGCCCGAGATTCCGATCATCTTCTTGAAGACGCCGAACACCGTCGTCGGACCGAACGACTCGGTCGAAATTCCCCCGGGCAGCACCAAGACCGACTGGGAAGTCGAGCTCGGCATCGTCATCAGCAAGCGGGCCTCCTACCTCGACTCCCCCGACGACGCGCTCGACCACGTGGCCGGTTTCGTCACCGCGAACGACGTCTCGGAGCGCGACTTTCAGATGGCGGTGTCCGGCGGCCAGTGGTCGAAGGGCAAATGCGCCCCCGGCTTCAACCCGACCGGCCCGTGGCTCGTCACGCCCGACGAGGTCGACTTTCAGAACCTCTCGCTGAAGAGCTGGGTCAACGGCGAGATCCGTCAGGATTCGACCACCGCCGACCAGATCTTCGACGTGAAGTTCATCATCTGGCACCTCAGCCAGTACCTGGCCCTCGAGCCCGGCGACCTCGTGCTCACCGGCACGCCCGAGGGTGTCGCACTCTCCGGACGCTTCCCCTATCTCGCCGCCGGTGACGTCTGCGAGATCGAAATCGAAGGCCTGGGCCGTCAGCGCCAGGACTTCATCGCACACGAAAAGGCAGCCAAATGAGCCAGCAGTCGGGCCAGTCGGGCCAGTCGGGCCGCTCAGGCCAGTCCGGCCAGTCAAGCCAGCCGGGCCAGTCAGGCCAGGAGTTCGACGGCCTCGTCGCCATCGTCACGGGTGGTGCCTCAGGAATCGGCGCGGCGATTGCCGCGCGCCTCGGTGACGCCGGCGCCTCCGTCGCGGTGCTCGACCTACAGCCAGAGGCTGCGGATGCCGCACACTTCGCCGTGCAGGCCAACGTCGCCGACGACGCTTCGGTGCGATCGGCCGTTGCCGCGGTGGCGGAGAAGTTCGGGCGCATCGACATCGTGATCAACAACGCCGGCATCGGTGCGATCGGCACGATCGCCGACAACGACGACGACGAGTGGGCGCGCGTGTTCAGCATCAACGTCACTGGCATCGCCCGGGTGACGCGCGCCGCGCTGCCCTGGTTGCTCGCGTCGCCGTCCGCATCCGTCGTGAACACGTCCTCGATCGCCGCGACCGCCGGGCTGCCTGCGCGTGCGCTGTACACCGCGTCGAAGGGTGCCGTATTATCGCTCACCCGCGCGATGGCCGCCGATCACCTGCGTGAGGGCATCCGCGTTAATTGCGTGAACCCCGGCACCGCCGACACCCCGTGGGTGGGTCGTTTGCTCTCGCAGGCTCCCGACCCAGAGGCCGAGCGGGCCGCGCTGAATGCGCGCCAGCCGCACGGGCGCCTGGTCGAGGCCGGCGAGGTAGCGGATGCCGTCGCCTACCTGGCGAGCCCGCGTTCGGGTTCGACGACGGGTGCGTCGATCGCCGTCGACGGCGGCATGCAGAACCTGCGGTTGCGCCCCGAGTAGTGCTTCCAACTCGGTGATCGAGGAGCGCCCGACGGAGTCGGACGTGTCTCGAGATCAGGCGAGCCGATCCCTGAACGGTGGTTGCGTTGAGGGATTGGCTCGCTGGGCCTCGAGACACGCAGCTCGCTCGTTCCTCGACCAACGGGATGGTCTGCCCGCCGAACTCGCTCAGCGAATGCGCGTGCCCTCGTTGCGTTCGATCAGGTGCCAGGTCACGCCTTCGTCGTCAGACAGCCAGCCCTCCCAGGTGTAGCTGTCTTCGGTGATGCCGGTGAAGTTCCAGCGGATGGCGCGACCGTCGGTGCGGGTTCCATCTTGGCGAATTCCGTGACGCCAGGCTGTGGCGATCAGGTTGCAGTACTCCCCCATCGTCGGCGCGAAGTAGCTCACTCGCCAGACGCCGGCGTGCGGGTCGTAGACGCGCACGGCCGTCGCCACGGTTTCGAAGCCAGACGGATGCGTGTCGCTCGCGACGACCTCGACGTCTTGCACCGCGCGCCCGTCGAGGATGAATTCGGCGATCCAGGTGAACTCTCGCTCGTGCCACTCACCGGTCGCTTCGTCGAGCCGCGAGCCTTTCGCCGACCAGGAGCCGACCAGCTGGCCGAATCTGCTCATCCGCACCGGGTAGTCCGGAGTCGGGCCGCTGGCGGTGAGCGCCTCGGCGAAACGGGGGTCGGTTGCGGAGGTCATGCCCCAATTTTACCCGGGGGATGTTGCATCCGTATTTCGTGATGTCGGCGTGCGTCGGGCGCGACGTGCGCACTGCCCAGCACCTGACCTCCTCGTTGATCGAGGAGCGCGCGAGCTTGCGAGCACGTGTCTCGAAATCCCGCGAGCCGATCTCTGAACTCGTGTTGCGTCTGAGCGTCGATTCACCGAGTCTCGACAGGCGCGACCAATGAGATATCGTGCGGCGGCGCCTACTCGCCGCTGGGCTCCAGCGCGAGACCGCGGTCGTCGGAGACATCCGTGCGGTGAAAGCTCAAGTGCGAGCGCGACGCGGTCGGACCGCGCTGGCCCTGGTAGCGGGAGCTGTACTCCTGCGAGCCGTAGGGCTTCTCAGCCGGCGACGACAGGCGGAAGAAGCACATCTGCCCGATCTTCATGCCGGGCCAGAGCTTGATCGGCAGGGTCGCGACGTTGCTGAGCTCGAGGGTGACGTGGCCCGAGAAGCCGGGGTCGATGAAGCCGGCGGTCGAGTGCGTGAGCAGGCCGAGGCGGCCGAGTGAGCTCTTGCCTTCGAGGCGGGCCGCGATGTCGTCGGGCAGGGTGACCTGCTCATAGGTCGAGCCGAGCACGAACTCGCCGGGGTGCAGGATGAAGGGTTCGTCTGGCGCCGCCTCGATCAGACGGGTGAGGTCTGGCTGGTCGGCGGCCGGGTCGATGAAGGGGTATTTGTGGTTGTCGAACAGACGAAAGAAGCGATCCAGGCGCACGTCAATGCTGGATGGCTGGATCATCTCCGGCTGGTATGGCGCAAGGCCAATTCGTTCTGCCTGAAGTTCTGCCTTGATGTCACGGTCCGAGAGAAGCACGGTGCCAGCCTATCGGCGCGAGCTTGCTAAGCTGGCACCGTTCCGGTGTCTGTTCTTGAGATTCCCGGTCGCGCGGATGTAGTTCAATGGTAGAACTTCAGCTTCCCAAGCTGATAGCGCGGGTTCGATTCCCGTCATCCGCTCACTTGTCACTTCTTGAGCAAGATGTGACTTTTCCCACCTCAGTGAGACTTTTGGAGGCGAGCTTGATTCTTAGCTCGCTGGCCAACTCAGTATCATTCCGGTCCAATGCCTAGGCCGACTCGACCCAAACCGCGCGACCTGACCGTTGCCTGGCCCGATTCTCCTTCGTCCACGGTCCCCGGGGAAGTCGCCAGGCGGTTCGCTCTCAATCTCAAAGCATCCATCGGCGAGCGAAGCCTCCGTGCCGCCGCTACTGAGTGCGGCCTCGTGCACGTCACGCTCGCTTCCATCCTTGATGGGCGGGTGTGGCCCGACTTGGAAACAATCGCCAAGCTCGAAGTAGGCTTGAAAGCTCGACTCTGGCCAGGGGAATGACCTCCTGCACGGACATCATCCGCTACCGCTGACGGAGTGGAGCTGCCAGACCTATCTCGCGATTCAGCCAGCCATCTGCGATGAGCTGAAGCGTGGGCACCGCCTCCACCTACCTATTCCATACGGGGGCGGAGTCGCAGCAGGTCTCAAATGAGCGTTCTGTCGTTCGACCGAGGCACGTGTGCTTCGTGGCTCACACACCACAAAATGCACCCCGCTTTGAGAGCGAGGCGCATTTTGTTGGAGGCGAGTAACTAGTCGGAGCCGCGGCCGGTCTTCTGACGGGCGATGAGGTCCGCTATGTCGATTGGTTCGGTTGGAGCCATCGAAATTGCGGTGGGGTCAATCGGGACACCATATGCGGTGAGTGGTGCGTTCATGCCTTGTCTCCTTTCAGCTCGCGGGCTGACCTACTTGGACGCGGCCGTTGGAACAGAGTCGGCGACGGTGGTTGTCACCGCCGTTGAGCTGAGGTTCGTTCCGGCGGGGAATCCGTTCGCCGATTCAAGGAGCACCTCGCGCTCCCCGATGACGAGCCCATTGGCGGGGTCGATGATGATGTCCTGACGTGTGTGGTCAGCGTCCTCGGTGCGCCCAATCGCAATTCCAGACCGCCCATCCAAAGTCACCTGCTGCTCCGTGACGGTCACGCCCGGAATCATGGCTGCGGCCTTGTAGAGGGCTGCGCGGAGGTCCGCCGTCGCGAGGCCAGTGCGCAGAATGTCTGCAATATGCACCAATGCTTGACCGTCGACCGACCGGCCGGCCCCGATGTTTATCCGGTAGATGTGGTTGAGCAGAATCCGCGGGTCTCGAGACAGCTTCGCGAGCGATTCAGGCGTGTCGATGGCGTCGGAACCATAGAAAGCGCCGTTGCGTGCATCAAGGAGTTCTTGGCCTTGAAAGCCATCTGCATTAAGGCTCTTCCAGGTATCGGCCTGCTCCTCCTCCGTGAGGTTCCCAAAGAATTTGACGGGTTTGCGCGCGGAACGGTCCCACACCCAGTTGCGATTTGAATCTCCCGGAATGTAGAGGGTGTCTGTGTTTGACGCCAGAAACGTGACCAACGTGCCATCATCCTTTCCGAGGGTGCCGCCGAAGACGGCGTCCGTCTTGATTCTCAGGTACTGGCTTGGGCCGACTACAGGGTCCGACGTCGCAATGGCCGCCTGCGCTGCGCTGTTCAAGACTTCTGCGGCGGCGGCTGAAGCTCCCGGTCGCAGACCCGCGATGCCGACGACGTCAGTCACGACCAGCCCCACGGCGAGGGCGGCTGCAACTCCGGTCAGTCCGAGCGTCCAGGTTGTTCGGCGTCGAGCTTTCGTCTTCGCGATTGTGCGAGTTCGGGCTCCGCTGATTGCTTTGTCCATTGCTTTCCGCCCCTCAGTAATCGTCTGAAGTGTTGATTCCGGCGTCTCATGAATTTTGCGTAGAAGCGTCAACTCGTCCATAGTTCATCTCCTTCGGTGAAACTTTTGCTTCGGTAGTTGTGGCGGTGCGTAGCGTGGTGCGTGCTCTGTTGAGGCGTGAACGAACGGTCCCGACTGGGGAGCCCGTCGCGTTGGCTATCTCCTCGTAGCTGAGACCGCCCCACGCAAAGAGCAGGAGCACATCACGATCCCTCGCCGGCATTTTGCGAAGAGCCTGACCCATACCGCGGACCGCCCGCTCCGCATCGACCCTCTGCCCGACCGCAGCGGTGTCATCGAACGGGAGGTCGATGTTGCTCGACATCACCGCCTTCAGCTCGCGCTTTTCCTCGCGGTGATGCTTCCGAATCAGATTGGTGGCAATTCCGAACAACCAGGGACGGGCATCCGCCCACGTCAGGTCAAAACTCGACCGGCGTTCGAAAGCGACAAGAAACGTGTCGGACAAGACGTCATCCGCGGCACTCGCGCCAACACGACGAACCGCGTACCGGTGAATCGCTGCAGAATGCCGTTCATACAGCTCACCAAACACCGCCGGATTCTCGGCTGAGTACCGGATTAAGTTGCTGTCGCTGTCTGTGCTCATACTTGTACTTGCTCTCCCGACACAAAAAGGTTCGATCTTTGCGCCCTCCCGCCAGATGAAGGTCGCCAGCTGAGAATGCTCGTCCTTGAGCGAACAGCGGCGCTTACAAGTTTGCGGGACCTCACAGAGCTGGGAATACCGGGTAAAAGTGGCGCCCAACGGCCCGGCTACCGCATGACCGCCTGCGACTTGACGCACGTCAGTCTCGCGTCGTTTCTCGACGGGTGGTCCTGGCCCGACCTCGATACGATTGCGACTTGAACACGGGCTCCGCGCTCGATTGTGGCCGTCGGAATAGCTCCGGCTAACCGTCGCGCGCTGAGGTGCCGAGCGATTTGCAAGGCGCGGGTGAACCACCGCGTCGTCGCTCAAGCGGTCGTCGTCGCGTTCGGCGTCGCCGCCGACGGGCGCCGAGAGGTCCTCGGTTTCGACGTCGGTGACAGCGAGAACGAGGCATTCTGGACCGGGTTCCTGCGCTCGTTGAAGGCCCGCGGCCTCGGCGGGGTCAAGCTCGTCATCTCCGACGCTCACACCGGCCTGAAGAAGGCGATCAACGTCGCGTTCCAGGGCTCGGCCTGGCAGCGCTGCCGGGTGCACTTCATGCGCAACGTGCTCGCCATCGTGCCGAAGGCGTCTCAGGAGATGGTCTCATCGATCATCCGCACCGCGTTCGCGCAGCCCGACGCCGAGCACGTGAACGCCCAGTTCGACGAGGTCGTCCGCATGCTCGGCAAATCGCACCCGAAGGTCGCCCTGATGCTTGACGAGGCCCGCGCCGACGTGCTCGCCGTCGCCGGTTTCCCGGTCAAGCACTGGCGGCAAATCTGGTCCACGAACCCGATGGAACGGGTGAACAAGGAGATCAAACGCCGCACCGACGTCGTGGGCGTGTTCCCGAACCCGGCCGCGCTGCTGCGGCTTGCCGGCGCGGTCCTCGTCGAGCAGCACGACGAGTGGCAAGCCGGCGACCGCCGCTATCTCTCCGAAGCCTCCATGGCGGCTCTGCTCACCATGAACGCCCCGACGCCCGAGCCGATCGAGGAGGTGGTTTCACTCCCCGAACTCGCTGCGGCATAATCAAAACACTGAACCGCACGGTGTTGAGAAACTCCACCACTCAGCGGGACGTGACCGCGAGAACACCCTCGCACTCATCCCCACACGAATCCGGCATCCGCGCGAGGACAGGATCGACGACAACCTCTAACGGCGCGCACGTCGACGGCGAAGTCGGTTGGTCGAGTTGGCGAGGATGGCAACACTTGCATTATTTGCAATAGTTTAAGCGAGAAGGCGATCCGAGTCACCGGGGGGAAGATCCGACCCGGTGAGAGATGGCGGGCGGAAGTGGCCGAACTGGGGTCAGGGGGTACCTGGACTCGAACCAAGAACAACGGTGAGTCGCGTAGGAATACGTGTCCATCCAGGTCTTGCGCTGGGTTCTTGGCACGTCTCTGGTCCCTGTAACGCAGGCCGGGGAGGGGGCAGCGCGGGTGTGCGAGTCGACCAGACCAGCATCTCCAAAGCGACGAGCCCAACGGAGTTTAGCCACGTACAGCCACCGTGGCTCCTCATCGTTGTCCGCAACGAAGGCTGAGGACTATTGCTCGTCATCAGGCGCTCAACCCTCCGTCGACCGGCAGGACCACCCCGCTGACATGGCTCGCTCGATCGCTGAGCAGCCAGGCCGCCGCCTCCCCCACCTCAGCACCCGTACCTGCCCTTCGAAGCGGAGTCGAAGCGATACGCGCTTCGACTCCGCCTGGAATCGCTATGCGCGTCTTTGCGAGCATCGGCGTTTCGATGGGGCCAGGAGCCACGGCGTTGACGCGGATGCCAATCGGTCCGTTGTCGTGCGCGGCCGAGCGTGTCAGTCCGATGACGGCATGCTTGGTTGCGTTGTACGCGCCTAGCCCCGAACCTCCGCGCACGCCGCTCACGCTGCTGACGTTCACGATCGAGCCCGATCCCGCCGCGCGCATGACACGCAGTTCCTCGCGGAGGCATAGCCATGTGCCCTTGACGTTGACGGTCATGATCCGGTCGAAGTCGTCTTCGGACAGCTCATCGAGTCGACCCGCCTGCGTGAGTGCGGCGTTGTTCAGTGCGCCATCGAGGCGACCGAACCGCTCCACGGTCGCGCCGACTACCCGCGCGACATCCGCGGCGACGGCGACGTCTCCGATCGCGAACGCGGCCTCGTGACCCGACTCTGCAAGCTCGCGAACGATCGAACGCAGTGGCCCCTCGGAACGAGCGACGAGCATCACCGAAGCACCGTGCAGCGCGAACACCCGGGCCGCATCCGCCCCGATTCCTGAACTGCCTCCCATGACCAGGACGACCTTGCGCTGGAGCAGCCCGATCGCCGGGTTCACGCCGCGCCTGACATCTCGATCGCCTGACGTACCGCTTCCACCATGCTTCGGCTATCAACGATGCCTGTGCCTGCAATGTCGAAGGCTGTGCCGTGGTCCACCGAGGTGCGGATGACCGGCAGTCCGACGGTGACGTTGGTGCCCGCTTCAATCCCGAGCACCTTGACGGGACCGTGGCCCTGATCGTGGTACATCGCGACGACCAGATCGTAGTCTCCGCGACCGGCAAGGAAGAATGCCGTGTCGGCAGGCAGCGGGCCGTGCACGTCCATACCCTCAGCAGCGAGCAGGTCGACCGCCGGTGCGATCTTGGTCGCCTCCTCGTCGTAGCCGAACAGTCCGTGTTCGCCGGCATGCGGGTTGATCGCGCAGACGCCAATGCGGGGGTTCTCGATCCCGGAGGCTCGCATCGCACTCCAACCGCGTCGGACCGTGCGCTCGACCAGGCCTGGCTCGATTCTCGCGATCGCGTCGATGAGGCCGACGTGCGTCGTGACGTGGATGACCTTGACCTTGGGCGTCGACAGGAGCATCGACACCTCCTCAGTCCCGGTGAGCGCGGCAAGCATCTCGGTGTGTCCCGGATAGAGGTGGCCGGCGAGGTGCAGGGCCTCCTTGTTAAGCGGGGCGGTCGCTATGGCCTGCACGGTACCCGCGACCGCGAGCTCGCATGCGACGCGCACGTAATGGAACGCGGCATCCCCTGCCACCGGGGAGAGCACGCCCCATGGCAGATCCTCAGGGATCAGCGCGAGATCGATGACGTTGATGCGGTCGGCCTGCCACTCGTCGACAGCGCCGATCACCGCGATTGTCGCCGTGCTGCCGAGGATGGCGGCTGCCTGGCGCATCCGCCCCGCATCGCCAATCACGACGAGGCGGGCGGTCGATCTCAGGCCCGCGTCGAGCGCAGCGGCGACGCAGATCTCAGGACCGACGCCTGCCCCGTCGCCCATCGTGAGCGCTATGGTCGGAAATGACGTCATGTGAGTACCTTTCAGATGGCGAACGATCTGCACCAGACTGTCGTCTGTGCCGTAGCTGCCGGGGCGGGTGACGACAGCCCGGTTGTCGCCGGTCATGCTCAGCACAGCGCCGTCGTGGATTTCATGCTCAGGAAATACGCAGTCGATACCGAGCGCGTCGAGGACATGGCGGGCAGTGTCGCCGCCTGTGAGGACCAGATCCGTTCGGCCCGGAAGTTCTCGGATCGCCTTCGCGAGGGCGGCGAACGCCGCCGCGTTCCACTCCTCGACAGTGACGACCGCGTCGCCGCCGTCGAGGCCCGGCTCGACGCCGGATCGAAGCTCGACATGGCGGACGCCCTGCCCTACGAGCCGCGCGACCTGCGTCGGAGCCGAAGCCGCAGTGGAGCCCACGACCGTCACGACCCGATCGGCACCGAGCGTGAAGCGAGGTCCGTGCGCATCGAGCCCGAGGTGTCGCGCCATCGAACGCGCGAGCCCCGCCGAGCCGACCACAACGAGCTCCGGGTCCAGTGTCGCGAGCGTGGCGGCGAGCACATCGAGGTCCGATTCGGTCTCGGCGTCGCAGACGGGCACCAGGCCGCCCGCGAGAGCGGATTCAATGGCATCGCCCAGCAGCGCCGATCGCAAGACGCCGACGGGGAGTACTGCGCAGGGAATTCCCAGTGCCTCAGCGATGCTCGTCGGGGGGCGCCTGCCCTCAGCGTTCCAGAGGTCGGATTCGTGGAGGGGCACGTCACCGATGTGCACGACTCCACCGCGGACACTGCGGTCGATACGCGGCACGGCGGTCGCCACCACGACGGGAAGCCCGCGGGCGAGCAGTTCGCGTACCTCTGCACCGATGTTGCCGCGCAGGAGGGAGTCAACCTTCTTGTAGACGCGCGCGCCGACCGGGATCTCGTCAATCGCGGCCCCGAGCAGCCTCACGGCCTGGTCGCGGGCAGACGCTCTCGAGGCGGTGTCGATCGCCACCACGGGCGCGTCGAACGACGCCGGATGCCCCAGCCACACCTGCACGGCCGAGCGGGTCTCAGCGGCCACCGCGCCCGCAGTCTCTGCCGCACCCGAGAGGTCGTCGGCGATGATCACAAGCGCGGGGACCCTCACGAGTCGCCGCGAGCCAGCACGCTGATGATCGCAGAGTCGTCCTTGCGTCCCAGCCCCTGGTCGTGCCCGCGCCGGAACAGCTCTCCCGCGGTCGCAGCGATGGGGACCCAGGCGCCCGCCTGCTCCGCGGCGTCGACGACGAGGCCCATGTCCTTCACGAAGATGTCCATGGCGCTGCGTGGCACGTCGAATGCCTCGTCGAGCATCCGCTCACCGCGGTCGTCGAGCATGAACGACGCCGCTGCACCGTGCCGGATGATCTCCCAGCAATCCTTCGCGTCCAGACCGAGCGCCCGCGCGAAGGCGAGCGCCTCCCCCGCTGCGGCGATGTGGACACCACACAGCAACTGGTTGACCAGCTTGACCTTCTGGCCCTCCCCAGGCACCTCGCCCACGAGCGGCGCGCGACTCGCGAGCGCGTCGCGCAGGGTGGCGACGGCGGCGACATCAGACGATGAGCCGGAGACCATCATGAGCAGGTCGCCGGATGCCGCACGTGCGACTCCCCCGGAGACCGGGGCGTCCACGAGCCCCACCGAGAGCGCGGCAAGCCGTTCACCCCAGGCTCGCACCGGGACGGGACCGACCGTCCCCATGACCATCACCACGGCTGTTGGCGAGAGGTAGAGCGCGGCGCCACCCGGGCCGAACAATGCGGCCTCCGCCTGGGCCTCCGTCGCGACCATCACGGCGAGAACGTCCGCGCCCGTTGCGACGTCGGCGATCGAAGGAGCCGCGGCGACTCCCGATGCCGCAAGGCGCGATCCGACTTCCGGGTTGATGTCGTAAGCGACTACGGTATGGGCCTTCGCCGCAACGACTGCCATGGGACCACCCATCGCGCCCAGTCCCACCCAACCGACGCGGGTCACGCCGACACCCGCTGCGCCGCGTGGAGAGTCTCGATCACGTCGGCCAGAGTCTGGTCGTCCCCGACATTGCCAGCGAACACGACGTAAGGCATCCCCACGACTCCCTCGGGCGCAGAGATGGGGTCGAACACGGATATCTGCCCCGGGAGCATCTGGCCGAGCACGCTCGCGCGGCGGATGCCCAGGCCGCGGACAGCGACGTCATGCGAAGTGATCCCACCCTTCGCGACCACCCAGGCGGGTCGCGCGGAGAGAGAACCCGCCACAATGGCGCTGATGGCCGAAGAGACCGCACGGGCGATGTCGAGGCTGCGTCTGCCATCGGTGCCGGCGACGAGATCGCGGCTCGTGAACAGGAGTGCGTCGCTCTTGGCCAGCGCATTCCGCACCGCGTCGGTTCGCTCACTGATGTAGTCGGCGTCCCCCGCGACCACACGGGGAACGCTCACCTCGACCTCGACCAGGTCACGGCGAGCGCGGGCCGCGCCGACCTGTCTGCTGGTTTGGCTGACGTGCGACCCCACCACGACCAGACCGTGTCCGCTTGCGCGGTCGAGCGCGGCGAAATCGCCGACTCGAAGCGGCTCCTGCGGCTCGATGCCAGCCAGGGCCCGGACGAACGACGGACCGGTCCGAAACAAGAAGGTGCGGCCAGCGTCGACGGCGGCCTGCGCACCCAGAACGACGGTCTCGTAGTCGGTGTAGTTGGTGCCGTTGACGACGACGAACTGACCATCGGTCGCACCCATGAGCACGTCTCGCACGGCCTCGGGCCCGCCGGATCGGATCGTCTTGAGCGAGATACTCAGCACGTCGTTCGCCGCGATCGCGCCGCCGCTCTTTTCGACGATGAACTCGCACAGGTTCGATGACCGGAAACCGAAGGTCGCATCACGCGCGAATTCGGTCTCGCCGACGGGCACGGCCTTGCCTCCCACCGTCGCGAAGTGCACGTCATCGGCGGTGAAACGGCCGGCCTCGAAGAAGGCGGGCGCCAGGATGACGCCGTCGTATCCGCCGCGCAGCCTGCTGATCTCCTCGACTTCGGCAAGCAGGTGACCGCGGAGGGTCGAGTCGCTGCGACTGACGATGTCGATCTGCGGGTCGAGCGCGAGAAGCTTCGAGACCACCAGGGCGGTGAGGCGAACCGCATCCGTCTGAGAGAGCCCGCGGGTGTTCGTGAGCACGAAGGCAATCGACGATTCGGGCTGCAACGCGGCCTTGAGCTCCACATCGTCGAGCATGGTGACCACCTGGACGTGGTGGACGCTCTGCGATCCGGTGGGATCGTCGTCGAGCACGGCAAGCCGCCTTGCTCCACGCCAACCCCGGATGAGCGCCCGTGCGTGTCCGTCGTCGGTGTGCGACGCCTCTTCCTCGGTCATGCGGCCCGCTTCCCCTGAGTGACTGTTTCGAATATATGACCATATTCGAAACTTGTCGAGCCCCGGCGAGGAAAATGGAGGCTAAACGGACTCCGGATGCGCTGCCACGTAGTTGGTCAGCATCTCCCGCGTGTGCTCGATGTGGGTGCAGAGCACCGCGGCGCCGCGCTCCCAGTCGCCGGACAGAGCAGCCTCGAGCAATGCCCGGTGTTCGTTGTCCGCTTGCGGGTTGCCCAGCACGAGCGCAACCGACCAGCGGCGATACATCGCCGCCTCCTCCGCGAGCTGGCGTACCATGCGCAGCAATCGCTCGTTGGTACACGCGGAGAACAGCACGTCGTGGAACGCGGAGTGGACGTCGGCCCAGACGTCGAGCGCGTCCGCGTCGAGCGCCTTGGGGCCGTGGGGCGCCGGGGTGCGGGACAGGATGTGATGGGCGGAAATGACATTGCCTTCCCAGTCCGTGCCACCGGCCTCGAAAGACATCCGCAGCACGATCGGTTCGATCAGCACGCGCGTCTGTGTGAGTTCGGTGAGGTCCGGGATGGACAGCGGTGTCACGATGTAGCCCTGATGCGCGTTCGCCTGCACGAGCCCCTGGCTCGAGAGCCATGTGAGGGCCTCACGCGTGACGCCGACGCTCACCCCGTAGCGCTCGCTCAGGTCGGCGAACATGAGTCGCTGCCCCGGGACGAGGCGCGCCGAAAGAATGTCCGACCGCATGCGATCGCGCACATCGATCGCCATCGTTTTCTTGCTTGCCCCGCGCTTTGCGAATCCCCTCGGAACGGTGGGATACGTGACGCTCAAGGCGTTGTGGTCCTCAGTGGACATCTGACCTCCATTGCCAATTACAGAATATCCAAATATATTCGAATCTACTACGTGCCTGCGGGCCAGCCGCGAGGTAGAGCCTCAGATTGGACGACCCAGGCCGTCTCGAGCCGGGCGAGCTCGTCTTCACGACCGATACTTGCGAGCACGGCGCGCGCATCGGAGCCAGGTGCATTGGCGACGCTACCCGGTGCAAGCCGCTCTCCGTTGACCGTCACGACTGGGCCGGGCATTGTCACGGTCCCGATTTCGTTCGATTCCTGCTCGAGTCGAAGGCCGCTCGAGAACACGTAGGGATCGTCGAAGAGCTCGGGCAGCCGCACGACTGCATGTGCGCCCATGCCAGCCTCAACGAGGGTGTCCACCCACTCGGCGGCGGGCCGCGAAGCGAACAGCGCATCGTTGGGGACGCCGCCGATGGCCCGTTCGAGTGCGTCGCGCTGCGACTCGGACACACCCAGGAAGAACCAGCCGTCCGACGCCCGGTAGAACCGCTGCAGTTCGGAGAGTCCGAGCGCTCCGCGACCGGCCACCTCCGCTGCAGCATCCGCGCCGGGTACCAGCATCGTGGCCTGGTGGAATGTGCCCACGTGGGCGAGCGAGGTCGACACGTGCTGGCCGTCGCCCGTGCGAGTGGCGTGGAAAATGCCGAGCACCGCTGCGAGCGCGGCCATCGCGCCGGTGCCGTAGTCGAGTGGGTTGTACGGCCCGAGCACTGCCGGGCGGCCACCACGGCCCGTACGCTCCATAATGCCTGTGACGGCCTGTCCCTGCACTTCGTAGCCTCGTCCGCGTGACCACGGTCCGTGGTAGCCAAAGCAGCTCACGGACACGTAGACGAGGCCGGGGTGGCGTGCGTGAACGTGGCGGTATCCGAACCCATAGCTCTCGGCAGTGCCCTCAGGGAAGTTCTGGGTGAGCACATCGGCCTGCTGGATGAGTTCCCACAGCAATGCCTGGCCGTCGGAGCGCTGCAAATCCAGCAGGATCGACGACTTGCCGCGGTTCACGACCCCGTGAGCCTCGACCGGTCGTTGCGGAGCGTTGATCTTGATGACGTCCGCGCCGTACTCGGCGAGCATGCGGCCCGCGCTCGGCCCCGCGAGGATCTGCGTCAGATCGACGACGCGCGTCTCCCTGAGGGGCTTGCCCCTGATGCCGCGGTCTGGATTCGGTGGACTCGAGAACTGGATCGCTCGGTCCTCCGCGACCGCTGCGCGTGGTGCGACGGTCGGCGTTGCGCTCAGATGAATCGGCGACCCCGCCTGCCACGTACCGTCCATTTCCACGACCTGGCCGGAGACCCTGGCATGTTCCGTCTCACGCCATTCGTCGGCCGTGCGGATGCGGCACAATGGCACGCCGGCCGTGCGACCGAGGTCCTCCCACTCCTGCGCGGCACGGGTGAGGAACAGGTCGGTGAGTCGGGCGCGGAGGACGGCAGCGAGCCCGGGGTCGTCGACGTAGGAGGACGAGACCCCGAACCCCTCCGCGATCCAGGAGGACCGGTCGGCTGCATCGAGGAACCAGGTCAGGAAGCGCATTGTCGCGCCGATCGGGTTGAATTGCACATAGTGCCCGTCGGCACACTCGTAGGTCCCGCTCCCGTTTGCAATGAGCGGGTCCTCGGCGCGGTACCCACGACGTGCCGAGTACGCGCCCGCCCCGCCGATCAGCTCGAACGTCGCATCGAACAGGGGGACCTCGATGCGCGAGCCGACCCCAGTGCTCATCCGATCGACGAGCGCGCCCACGATGGCCGTGGCCGTGAGGATCGCTGCGAAGTTCGACGCAAGCGGGAGGGACGGGTAGGTCGGGACGGTCATGTCCCATTCGGCGGGTGCCTCACCGGCGCGCACCCGGCAGTTGCCCGTCGCCGCGGCGATCACGCCTTCCCAGCCGGGGATCTGCGCGCGTCGGTCCGCCGCTGCGAAACCGGGGATCGAGGCGTACACGAGGGCAGGGTTCGACTCGCGCAGCGAGTCCGCCGAGAATCCAAGTCGGTCGAGCACGCCCGAGCGGAAGTTCTCGATCACGACGTCGGCCGTGTCGCTCAGTTCGCGAGCGGTACGCGCGTCACGTGGGTCCTTCAGGTCGAGAGCGAGCCGCCGCTTGCTCCGCTGCAGGTAGGCGTCGCGCGGCTCGTCCCGTGCGCCGGGCCGGTCGATCCGGATGACCTCGGCGCCATTGTCGGCGAGCAACTGGGCCGCGAGGGGTCCTGCGATGAAATGCCCGAAGTCCAGCACGCGAATACCGTTGAGAGCCGCCATGGTGCAGATACCTCTTCTTCGTTGATCGGGGTGGGACGATGCTAACAGGGGGTGTGCCAAAATCATCTCTAGTTTCGAATCTATTAGTTATCTGCGAAACAATATAGACTGAAGCCGTACGACGCGGCACGCTGCCGCGCCGGTCGAAGGGAGCCCCAATGCCTGAAGTGGTACTCGCCGAGGTCCTCGAGTACAGCTGGGCCGAGGCCCTCGAGAAGGCGGAAGCGCGCCATGGCGCGCGTCCGGCCTTTCATTTCGAGGGCACCGACTGGCACCAGGCCCTGACCTTCACGCAGTGGCTCGAGACTTCGCGCACCGTCGCGGCCGGGCTCGCCGCTCTGGGTGTTGGGAAGGGTGACCGGGTTGGGGTGCTTGCCCCGGGTTCCGCGGTGTGGCCGATACTGCAGACAGCGTGCAGTCATCTCGGTGCCATCATCGTCCCCATCAACACGCGCTATCGCCAGGACGAGATCGGCTACGTCTTCGGGCTCGCGCAGCCCACCGTGATCGTGCTCGTCGAGGACTACCACCACGTGGACTATGTCGATCTCGTCACGCGATCACTCGACGGCGGCACGATCGACATGGTCACGATCGCGTCGCCCTCCATCGACTTCACGACGGCCGCAACGCACGGCGGTGGCGCTCGTCGCACCTGGGCGGAGTTGCTGGCGCTGGGTGAGCATGCTCCCGGTACGCCCCTCGTGGGCCGCGCAGACGATGCCGTGCTCCTGCAGTTCACCTCTGGCACGAGCGCATTCCCCAAGGGCGCCCTCCTCTCCAGCCGGGCGAGTCTCGGGGCCACGTGGTACATCGCGGAGCGGATGAAGATCACCTCGGACGACGTCTACTTCAGCACCCAACCTATGTACCACGTGGGTGGTTCGGTCGCGACGACGCTTATGGCACTCGGCGCCTCCCCCACGATGATCGTCCCCGAACGATATTCTCCCGAGGCCGTGTTCTCCCTCATCCCCAAGTACCGATGCACAGCGCGCACGGGTCAGGCGGCCATGTACGCCATGGAACTCGCCCACGTCGACTACCGGCCCGAGATCTTCGCGAGCCTGAACAAGGCATGGTCTGGAGGCACACCGGAACTGCGACGCACGATCAGCCGTGAGATGGGCGTGCCCGTCATGACGACCATCTACGGCCTCACGGAGACCGCGGGCACTACCACGATCAACTCCATCGATGATCCCGAGGACGTGTGGGTGTACTCGTGCGGAAAGGCGATACCGGGTATCGAGGTCGCGGTAAGCACCGAGGATGGTGTGACGATGGATCCCGATGTGAAAGGCGAGATCGTCATCCGGGGCTGGTCGGTCATGCTCGGCTACTACGACAACGCCGCCGCCACCGCGGAGGCGATCGACCCGGCGGGCTGGTTCCACACCGGCGACATCGGTCGGCTGGACGCCGCAGGCAACCTCTACTTCGTAGACAGAATCAAGGACATGATCAAGCCGGGCGGTGAGAACGTCTCCGCCGCGGAGGTGGAGCGTGTCATCCAGACGATCCCGGGCGTTGCCGAGGTCGCCGTGGTGGGCAAGCCCGACGAGCGCCTGGGCCAGGTCCCCGTGGCCTTCGTGCAGATGGCTGGAGCGCCATTCGACGAGGCCGCGATCATCGCGCAGTGCGCTTCGCTCATGGCGAGCTTCAAGGTTCCGCGCGAGGTTATCGAGGTCGACAGCTGGCCCATGACCGAGAGCGGCAAGATCCTCAAGCGAGAGCTGGCGGCGCGCTTCGGAACCGGCACTGGCCGGCTCGTCGGCCAGGGCGGCTGAGCACCTACTTACGCACCGCAACCACCCGAGACATCCCCCCGCGGTGGTGCAGCCGTGTCGCGCCGCGACTGGTCAGCGAGCGCTCGCGGCCATGGCAATAGGCACGACTCGGGAATGTGCCCTGCTGCCTGCTGCCTGCTGCCCCGTTCCTGTGACGCCGGCGAGGTGTGAGGACGATTCGACGGGATAGCCACGTCGAAGGGCCACGGCGCGCAAACCTCGCGTACCGCGGCCCCTGACGGCGTCATCTACTTCTTGGCAGCTGCAGCTTCCTTGATCGCGTCGACGTCGAAGTCGTTCGCGTCCTTGGCGAACTTATCGGTCCAGAGCTGGTCGACTGTGATGCCGGGGCGAACGGTTCCTGCCGCAACCTGAAGCGAGTAAAACGTCTGCACTTGTGCGTCGGTCGAGAATCCGTAGAGACCGTCCACCGGTCCGCTGGCGCCCAGGCGCGCGTTTACCGCCGCGAGACCGTCCTCGCGGGCCTTGTCCTCGTCAACACCGGTCGGGATCAGGTTGGGGTACTCGTCCCAGCAGTCCTGCAACGCAGCTTCAGGATTCGCGGTCGCGAAGACGTACGCCTTGTTCATGGCGCGCGTCATGCCGAGCGCGATCTTCGGGTTCTCGTCGATCCACCCCGACTTCGCGGCGTAGACGACCTGGAAGCCCAGGCTCTTCGACTCCTTGCTCTCGATGTAGCGCAGATCCTGGCCGAGGCCCTTGATGACCTCATATGCGGTGTCCCAGAGGCCGAGCGCATCCACCTGTCCGCCTTGGAGGGCGGCGAGTGCAGGGGCACCGAAGCCGGTCGGGAGGAATTCGACGGTCTTCGGGTCACCGCCGGCGAGGGCGACCAGTCCCTTGGTGAAGGGGATGGAGCCGCTCTGTAGGCTCGGAACGCCGACGGTCTTGCCCTGCAGGTCGAGGAACGACTTGATCGAGCTGTCTGGGAGGACGGCAGGATATGCGTAACTTCCGGTCACGACCGACGCGAAGGCCTTCGCGGTGGACCCTGCCGAAATGCCCGACATGAGGGGCGAGGTGCCGACGACGACGACGTCGCTGCTGCCCGTCTCCAGCGACTGGAGTGCAAGGACGCTCCCCTCCGCGATCTCCACCGTGACGTCGAGGCCTTCGTCCTCGAAGTATCCCTCCATCATCGGCACGCAGTCGTACACGACCGACTCGAGCGACGCGGGTGCCGGGAGGGTCAGGGTGACGGGGGTGAGGGCAGCCGCCCCACTCGGCTTCTCGGCCTCCGGGGCGGCCGCGGAACAACCCGAGAGAATCAGGCCCGCTAGAGCGAACGTGACCACGGGTAGTATTGCTGCTTTCTTATTCATGCTGTCAGACTCCTTTGTGCTTGATGCGTGAAATGTGCTTCTCGTGGTGTTCTCGTGACCCGTCGGGCGGGTGGTCTAGTTCTTCTCGCGCGACCAGAAGGTCACGCGCTTCTCGAGGGCTTTCATGAGGAGGTTCACCGTGAGACCGACGATCATCAGGATGATGAGGATCGCGAACACGCCGGGCACGTTGAAGAGGGCCCGCTGCTCGTTCATCATGGTTCCGATGCCGCCACGCGCGCCGACGAACTCTGCAACGATGGCGCCGATCAGGGCGAAGATCGCACTCACGTGCAGGCCGGCGAAGACATAGGGCATCGAGCCGGGCAGCCGAATGTAGCGAAAGACCTGCCAACGGCTCGCGCCGAGTGCGATCGCCAGCTCCTGGCGGTCACGATCGCGCAGCCGCAGGCCCTGGAGGGTGTTGACCAGGATCGGAAAGAAGCAGACCACCGCGACGACGACGATCTTCGACTGGATGCCGAACCCCACCCAGATGATGATGAGAGGCGCGATGGCAATCATGGGAGTCGACTGGAAGGCCACGACGTAGGGGAAGATGATCCGCTCCAGCCGAGGAAGCGAGGCGAGCAGACCGCCGATCGTGAATCCGAGCAGTGACGCGATGAGGAAGCCTGCGAGGCCGGCCCCCAGGGAGTCGAGCAGTGGCGCCCAGTAGATGCCGGCGAGCAGCCCTCCCCAGAGTGTCGTGAAGATTGAGCTGGGCGGAGGAACGAGGAGGATCGAGACGAGGCCTGATCGGCTGACCGCCTCCAGAATGCTGAGGGCGACGATGAGCAGCAGCACGCTGAGACCAGCGTTCACCCACTTGGCGCTGTGGCTCATCACCTGCTCTCCGGGCTCCGGCGCTGTCGGGTTCCCCAGCCCGCCGGTGATCGTTGAAGTCATCTCGTTGGTCATGCCAATGCCGCCGCTCGGTCGAAGGAACTGCGTACTCGGGTCTCGATCTCCCTGAAGTCGTCATCGACGTAGCTCTCCTGCGTGCGCGGTCTGAACAAGTCGACGTTGATGATGTCGGCGATGCGACCTGGACGCGCCGCCATCGCGATGATGCGATCGGAGAGGAAAACGGCCTCCGCGATGTTGTGGGTGACGAACATGATCGTTGCGCCGGTTCGGGCGTGGATGTCCTGCAGGTCGAGGTTGAGCTTCTCGCGCGTCATGGCATCGAGCGCCCCGAACGGTTCATCCATAAACAGCACCTCGGGTTCGAGCACGAGCGATCGAGCGATCGACACACGCTGCTGCATTCCGCCGGAGAGTTCCCATGGGTACTTCGACTCGATGCCTTTGAGATTGAGCATGTCGAGAAGCTCGCGAGCGCGTTGTTTCGCCCGGTCCATGTCGGCGTGCTGGATCGTCGCAGGGAGCAGGATGTTCGCCAACACAGTGCGCCACGGCAGCAGTGCCGCCGACTGGAAGACGACGCCCATCTTCGAGGGTGGCGGCGTGCCCACCTTGCCAGCGAAGGACACGGTGCCGCCCGACTTGGAGAGCAGGCCTGCGCAGATCTTCATGAGGGTCGTCTTGCCGCAGCCACTCGGGCCGATGATGCTCACGAACTCGGACTTCGCGATCGACAGGTTGACTGAGCTCAGCACGAGCGCATCGGGCGCGTTCGAACTGCTGTAGCTCTTGGATACATTCTCGACGGTGAGGATGGGCTCCGTCGGCTGCATGGTCTTCATGGACACGTCCCGTGCTCGGAATCTAAATAGGGAGGGTGATGACGGTTCTTCGAATCGTCACTGGTTGCGGATGGGGATGAGGTCTGCCGAAAAGGAGGGGCGACCCCTCGCCGTCGGAATTCACCACGAGCGCCGACGGCGAGGGAGCTGGTCTTCCCGCCCATCACCGATGGGCCGGAACAAAGACGGCGAGAGTGACCTCGTCGTTGACGTCTTCGTAAGTCATCTGGACGGCCGCGCCTATCGCGAGGTCGGTGGAACCGTAGTCGAACAGGTTCGACATGATCACCGGGCCCTCCTCGAGGCGCACGAGCACGATCGCGATGGGCACGTCGTTCTCGTAGGGGTTGCCTTTCGCGCGCTCGAGCACCGAGTAGCTGTAGATGGTACCCACGCCGCTCAGGGGGGTCCAGGTCCAGTCCTGCGCACCGCAGTGGTGGCACACCGGGCCGGGGTAGTACCAGAAATGGGCGCAGACATTGCAGCGCTGCAGCTTCGCGGCGTGGGCCTTCGTGGATCGCCAGAACTCCTCATTGTCAGGAGTGATCGTGGGCAGGGGCCGGGTGATGTGCTTCATATCGGATGATGTCCTTACTGGATCGAGGCGCCGAGGATACTGACCGAGAAATTAGAGGCCACCGCGCTCGCGGACGACACGAGAGCATTTTCGTGGGTGGTGACCTGGCGGGCTCCCGCCTCACCGCGCAACTGGCGTACCGCCTCGGTGAAGCCGAGCATCCCGCCACAGGCGCCCGGATGCGCGTTGCTCAGCAGCCCGCCGTGCGTGTTCATCGGCAGTCTGCCACCGAGGTCTACGTTGCCCTCGGCGATGAACTTGCCTGCAGTGCCCCGCTCACAGAACCCGAGGTCCTCGAGCTGGACGATGACCGTGATCGTGAAGCTGTCGTAGATGTTCGCCATGTTGATCTCGGCCGGCGTCAGACCAGCCTGGGCGAAAGCGCGCTGGCCAGCGACATCGACGACGGTACGCACGAGGTCGTGATCGCCGTGCCCCTCTGCCAGCTGGCCCATGTGGTAATAGGACTGCGCCTGGCCGATACCGAGGATCTCGATTTCGCGCGACGGATCCTTGCTCGTGCCTGCCGCCGAGATGACGTACGCGGCGCCACCGTCGGAGACGAGCGAGCAATCGAGTCGGTGCAGCGGCGACGAGATGATCGGTGAGTTAAGCACGTCATCGACTGTGATGAGCTCCCGCATCGTCGCGTTCGGGTTGAGGGCCGCGTGCTTGCGGGTTGCCACGGCCACCTGCGCCAGGTCGCTCTCGTCGGCGTCATAGTCGTGCAGGTATCGCTGCGCGAGCAGGCCGTAGTATGCGGGGATCGTCGCGGCGAAGGGGTACTCGTAGTCAAGGTTGTGCGCGCCGACCGAGGCCATCATCGCCGAGCCGCTCAGGTGGCCCGTGGCGAGCTTCTCGCCGCCGACGATGAGCACGTTCTTGCAGAGCCCGCTCTCGACTGCCTGCTTTGCACGCTCGATGGCCACACCATATGAGGCGCCGCCCATCATCGTCGTATCTGCCATCGTCTTGACGTAGATACCAAGCGTCTCGGCCACGATGATGTGGTACCTCGGAGAGACGTGGAAGGCCGGATGCAGGATCAGCCCATCGATGTCCTGCACGGTGAGCCCGGCATCATCGATCGCCTTCAGGGCCGCGTCGACGATGATGCCGAGCGCCGTGAGTTCGGGGACCTTTCCCAGCCGGGACTCCCCGATGCCGGAGATGATCGCTCTCGCTGCCGCGTGTGTCACTCGTTCTCCTTCTTATCTCTCTTGTCTGTCGGTACGTCGGTGATGAGATGGTGGAGGTCACCGGTAGCTGACCCGCTGCGGATCGGCACACAGGAATCGGGGAACTCCTGAACGATCTCGACACCCTCGGCGAGGACGCGATCCAGGAAGTCGCCGAGGTGGTCCATGGCCCCGCCCGGGATGTCGTGCACCACGAGCACAGTCCAGTCCTGGGAGCGAATATCGGCGAGCGCGCGATCGGCCCAGCCTGTCGCGTCCTCCCAATCACGGGGGACGCTATTCCACAGCACGCATGAGTAGCCGTCTCGCTTCATGAGCTCGATCGCAGCGGTGCTGAACAGGTCCGGGCCGAGGACTCCCCCATTGCCCCAGGGACGGAACAGCCTGGTTTCCTCCGCAAGGTCTCCGAGGACCTCTTGGGCTGCGGTGATCTCTGCGTCGGGAAGGCCGGGGTCGACGCTCGTGCCGAACTGCACGCTGTGGGTCATGGTGTGGTTGCCGATCCAGTGGCCCGCGTCCTTGGCCTTCTGCGCGAGTTCGCGGCGCCCTTCGCGCTTCAGGTCATGGCCCACCACGAAGAAGGTGGCGAGGATTCCTCGCTGTGCCAGCTCCTCGAGCACGGCCTCGGTCACGCCCGGAGTCGGTCCGTTGTCGAAGGAGAGCGTCAGGCGGCGGGACATCAGACAGCACCCACGATGCGATTGCGCATCTCTCCGATGCCTTCGATCCGGGTCACCAGCTCGTCGCCCACCGTCAGGTAGCGCGGCGGCTTCATCCCCAGCCCGACCCCGGCCGGCGTACCCGTGAAGATGACGTCGCCGGGCAGCAATACCAGGATCTTCGAGAGTGCCGCTATCAACATGGATACGGAGGCGACCATATCGGAGGTTCGCCCATCCTGGAGGGTCTCGCCGTTGACCACGGTGGAGAGGGCGAGGTCGTCGGGGTCGGGGAACTCGTCGGGGGTGACGATCCACGGTCCCATCGGTGAGAATGCCGCGAACGACTTGCCGAGGCTGAACTGCGGCGTCACCCCGGCGTGCTGGGTTACTCGCTCGGAGATGTCCTGGCCGACCGTCAGCCCGGCGACGTAATTCCAGGCGTCATCCGGGGTGACATTGCGCGCCTCCGCACCCATGACGACCACGAGTTCGACTTCCCAGTCGAGGTCGCCGCCGGGGTGCGGGATATCGGCGAGCGGGCCCGCGATGGACGACGCGAACTTCGTGAAGACGACCGGGACCTCGGATGCGACGAGACCCACCTCCGACGCATGATCGTGGTAGTTCAGCCCGATGGCGAAGATCTGCCGTGGCAGCGGGGCGGGCGACTCGAGGTCGGCCGAATCGATGACGCCGCCGGCACCGGCTGCCAGATCGGCTTCCTTCCCCCACTCGACGAACTCTGCCCAGCGATCGAACACGGCCTGCGGGTTCGAGGAGAATCTCCCGGCACTGAGCAACGCGACGTCGAACGCAGCGTCTCCCGAGACAATGACGAGCCTGCCGGACAGATTGGCAATACGCATGTGTTTTCCCTGACGTCTTTGGCGAAGAATCAACTAGCACGACAATATGTGGCAATATTCGAATCGTCAACAACTTTCGAAACATCGTCCATTTTCAGATAGTAGGATCGGCGCACCATGCTCAGCATTCTCAGCAGCACACCCGCCCTCGAGTCGCTCATCAATCCGGCGCAGGAGTTCGCCGTCATAGCAACCGGATTCCAATTCACCGAGGGTCCGGTCTGGACCCCAACTGACGGATCGCTCATCTTCAGCGACATCCGGAACGACACCCGCTGGCGGTGGACCGCGGAGCAGGGTGCGACGATCACCGCACGCCCCAACCGCATCGGCAACGGCATGACCGTCGAGCCCGGCGGCGCACTTCTCGTGTGCGAGCACGTCACCAGCTCGGTGGTGCGCGAGTATCCGGATGGCAGAACCGACGTCGTCGCCTTCCACTACGACGGGACCTACCTCAACAGCCCGAACGACGTCGTGGCCCGATCCGACGGCGCGATCTACTTCTCGGACCCTGATTACGGCCGCTGGGACCACGTCGTGGGCGTCCATCGCAAGCTCGAGCTCGGGTTCCAGGGTGTCTTCATGGTCCCGGCCGGAGGCGGCCCGACCCGCCTGCTCGTCAATGAGGACGAGTTCGACCAACCGAACGGCCTGTGCTTCTCCCCCGACGAATCCGTGCTTTATGTCGACGACTTGCGCGGCATCCGCGCTTTCGACGTAGCGGTCGACGGTTCGCTCTCCCATCCCAGGACGATCCATGAGGGCATGGGCGACACCAAGAACCCGGGCAGGGGCAACCCCGACGGCATGCGCTGTGACGAGGCCGGCAACGTTTGGTGCACGGCGCGCGGCGGCGTCTGGGTGATCAGCCCTGAGGGCGACCTTCTCGGGATCATCGAAACGCCCGAGACCGCGGCGAACCTCACGTGGGGCGGCGATGACTTCCGCACTCTGTTCCTGTGCACGTCCAGCTCGGTGCGCACGCTGCGTACCCAGGTCGGCCCTGCCCCGCGCGTGCGGGCGATGGTCGAGGAGAGAGGCGTCGTATGAAGATCCTCATCACGGGAGGCGCCGGATTCCTCGGCGACCGGTTGGCCCGGGCGCTGCTCGCCCTTGAGAACCTCCCGCTCGCCGGGGCCGCGCCCGGACCGGTCGAGCATGTCGTCCTCGTCGACCGGGTCGAACCGCGCGCCGACCTCCTCGCGGATCCCCGTGTCACCCCGGTGACGGGCGACGTGGCGCAACTGCTCCCCGGCATACTCGATGGCGTCGAACTCGTGTTCCACCTCGCCGCCGTCGTATCGAGCGAGGCGGAGCGGAACTTCGACCTCGGCATGCGCGTGAACCTCACGACGACCATGCAGCTCCTCGAAGCGTGCAGGCGCCTACCCTCTCCCCCGCGGCTCGTGTTCGCGAGCTCGCTCGCCGTCTTCGGCAGCACTCCCGCGCTGCCCCTGCCCGTTGTCATCACCGAGGACGTGCTTCCCACTCCTCAGTCGAGCTATGGCATCCAGAAGTTCATCGGCGAGCAGCTCGTCGCCGATTACGCCCGCCGCGGCTTCATCCCTGCGCGAACGGTTCGGCTCATGACGGTGACGGTGCGCCCCGGACTCCCTAACGCGGCGGCTTCGAGCTTCCTCTCCGGGATCGTGCGCGAACCCCTCGACGGCCGGCCGAGCAATAGCCCCGTCGGCCCGGAAACCCTCGTGGCCGTCACCTCCCCCGCGCGCACGGTCGAGGGACTCCTCCGGGCGGCCACTGCGAGAGACTCGGAGTGGGGAGCACACACCGCGGTGACGCTGCCCGCACTGACGGTGAGCGTCGGCGAGATCGTCGACGCACTGACCCGAGTAGCGGGCCCTGACGTGAGCGCGCTCGTAGGATGGCAGCCCGATCCAGCGATCGCCGCGATCGTCGAGAGCTGGCCCTCGCGGTTCGAAGCGGCGCGTGCCCGAGGGCTCGGGCTGAGCGCCGACGAGAACTTCGACACGATCATCCGCGCGTACCTCGACGACACCGTTCCGAAGGAGGCATGATGCCGGACGAGATCACCCGGATCGCCGCGGTCGGCTCCGGTTACATGGGCGGCGGGATAGCCCACAAGCCCGCGACGACCAGGTGCGGCGGTCCGCTTGAGTACGCGGTCTGCACGAGGCAGGAGCCGGAGAGTGCAGTGACGATAATCGCGACGAGTGCAACGATCGTGAGTCCGTCCCCTGGCACGAGTGCGAACCCGTGCAAGACGATGGTTTGCACGCGGTCGATAACGACCTTCGCGAGGGATGCGACGAATCCGAAGAGAATTCCGCCGGCGATGATGCAGAAGACCATCGGCGACCGCTTGCGGAAAAGGACGAAGCCAGCGGCAAGGATCGCGAGCACGCACGCGAGGATGATCAGTACGATGACCAACTGCTGTGTCTGGATGGGCACAGACGTTGTCGTGACGGCGGCCACCCCGACGAACACCCCGATCCCGCCGACGCACAACAAGATCGCGCGGATCGCCGTCTTGTCGAGCCGAATGCCGGTCGACCGGGCGTTGAGCAGCGCAGTGATGACAAGGGCCAGTGCGCCCAGCGGCTGCACGACAGTCAACGGTGCGAGAAACAAACTGATGAGCTGCAAAACAACCGCAACCCCCAGCTTCAGGGTGCCGACCAACCAGGCCGGGCGGCGGACCAGGGCAAGCAACTGCCCGATTCCGAGTCCGGTCTTCGCGCTGTCGCTGCTGGCCGCGTCGACGTTGGTCACCCCGCGATGTTGGAACTGTGCACCGAACGCCAAGAACACGGAACCAAGCAGCGCAACCGGTATGCCGAGCGCCTGAAGCGGCGACAACGTGACGAACCCGCTCGCCACGCCACCAACGTACTCGCCAGCGAATACCGGCATTCGGACTCATCCTCGGGTCACTCGCACTCGCGCCGGTGTTGGGGTTCGCTGCCGGCGGCGTCATCGGGGACGTCTTCGAGGCGAGGGAGAAGCACGACGACCAGGTGGACACAAAATTTCGCCGCCGGGTCACCGAATTGATGATGCTCCGTCACTGGGCGTTGGCGCTCTATGCAGTCGAGGTCGCCGAGGCCGAATTCGGCCGGCAGCTTGAGCCATTCGGCGGGACCATGTTGGTCTCCCGTCTCAGCACGGACGATGACCTCGCTCTTGCCCAGGTGTTGGGTGCCGGCGGATGAACCATCGCTCAACCGGGTTGCGCGGCTCAACGTTGCGAGCCTCAACCGGGTTGCCGTGAACCTCAGCGATCTCTGCCGCCGGTGACATCCGTCTGCGGAGAGTCCTCGCCGGGACCGGACTGCCCATGTCTCGGGTTTCCGGCAGCACCGTCGCCGCGGACAATCGGACTGCTCGGGTCGTCGTCGGCGCGTGGTGTCGTGCCGGCAGATTCGCCGCGAGATCGACCGCTGTCTATCGTCGGATCAAGCGTCTCGGCCTTCCTGGCCTGCTCATTTGAGTCCACCCGCAGGTCCTGGGCATCCGCCGCGCGCTGTGCGGACTCCTGGCGCAGTCGCTCCGCGTCGACCTCGGCTTGCTCCGCATCTGCTCGCGCGCGTGACGCCTTGGCCTCGTTCTCACGCGCGTCCAACTCGACTTTCTGGGCGTTCTGACGCAATTCAGCGGCTTGGTTTTTGTCAGCAATGCGCTGTTGTTCGGCGTGCTCCTGATTCCGCTTGCGTGCGAAGTAGATGATCACTCCCACGATGATGAGTACGACGACGATCCCGACGATGATCCAAACCAATGACATGGTATTCATCAAAACCCACCACTTTCCATATTCGGAGGAAGCCCTACTGTCAGTAAACTCCGAGGGCATCCGCGCGGCTAGGGCGGCGAATTGCTCGGTTCAGCGCTCGAGTTCAGGACAAGCGGGCGAGGCGCGCCCGCGCACAGCAATAGACCCCATATGCGATGAGCCCGATCCCGATGATCGTCAGGATCACGGCGCCGTATGGAAGTGCGACGAGTGACTTCAGTGCCCCGTCGAGTCCGCTGGCTTTACTGGGATCGAAGGTGACGGCCGCGATGACAAAGAGAATCCCGATGACGCCCAGGGCAACCCCTTTTGCGATGTAGCCGAGCATCCCGATCACAATGATGAGCTCGCCGACGGCTCCTGCAGGAACCACGATATCGTCGGTGAATTTCTTGGTTGCTCCGTTGAAGATGAAGTACACGCCGATTCCGCTGACGACGAGTCCGACCACGATGAGCAGAAAAACGCCGCCAGGGGCCGCGAGCACCGAGGCACTGAAATTTTGACTGGAATCCGCCGAGTTCGTGGATCCGCCGGCGGCGAAGATCAACGCGATGGCCGCGACGGCGAAATAGGCCACCGCCTTGCCGAAGTCGGCGAGGCGACGGGCCCATCTGCGTTTCGGGTCTGGGCCGACAACCACGAAGATCTGTACGATCTGCCACAGGCCGAGAGCCACCAGTCCGACCACGATGGCCCACAACAGCACGGCACCGCCTGGAGCCGCGGCGAGTTTGCCGAGTGCTCCGGATTGGTCGGCTTCGCCGCCTCCGCCGATTGCGACGCTGATCGCGATCGCGCCGATCACACCATGGAGCACACCATTGGCGGCGAAACCTGCTCGCGCCAGCACTCGGAGCGGTTCGTTCCCTTCCACACTGCGCGCTGCCTTGGCCGCGCCTTCTCCTGCCATGCCCACAGCGTAGTCCCGGATACGTCGAGTTCACCGGCGCGGTCACTCCGCGCCCAGGCCCATCGTCGCGGCCGCTCTGGGCCACCGGTCATCGCGACAGCGGCTCCAAGCCGCACCCCGCAACTGGGCACGCCGCATCCTGACACGGCGCAGATTCATCGACAGCGAGAACGACATCCAGCAGCAGCGTGAGGGAATTCGCGAGGTGCGGGTCGGCGATGGCATAGCGGGTCTGCCGCCCCTCGGCTTCGGCGACGACGATTCCGCAGTCACGCAGGCAGGTCAGGTGATTCGAGACATTCTGGCGAGTGAGTCCCAGCGTTTCCGCCAGCACGGCCGGGTAGGCGGGGCCATCCACGAGCACCATCAGGATGCGTGACCGCGTGGGATCGGCCATCGCTCGACCAAGTCGGTTCATGACGTCGAGGCGGGAAGTGAGTGTGCGCACCCGGCCATAGTACAGCGTTCGCTGTACTATATTTGCGCCATGACTGCTATCGTCGCCGTCACGGGATTTCCCCGTCGAGAGATGGAAGGTCGTCACCATGAACCTCTTACTCATCATCGTTGTCATCGTCGCAGTTGTGCTTCTCATCACCGGCGGCTTCGTGCAGTCACTTCAGTTCCTCCTCTGGGTCGGAATCGTGCTTGCCGTCATCGCCGTCATCCTGTTCATCTTCCGGGCGATGACCGGCAAGAAAAACGTCTAGAGCACGTCGGCACGTCGGCGCCATCGGCGGCGATCACCCAGGCGGTGACGGATGACTCGGCTGCGACGCAGCAACACGTCGCGTCCCGCCTTCAGCCGGGTGCGGTCCGGGCGCGGGTTCAGCTACCGCGACCCGGACGGCACCACCGTCACCGATCGTCTATTGCGCGCACGATTCGATGCACTCGTCATTCCACCCGCGTGGACCGACGTGTGGATTGCGCCCCACCCGAACGGTCATATCCAGGCGACGGGCATCGATGACGCCGGCCGACGTCAGCGCATTTATCACGCGGCCTGGCGAGAGCAGAGGGATATCGCGAAGTTCGACCGCGCGCTTGATCTCGCCGCCGCGTTGCCACCCGCACGAAGGCGTGTCACGCGAGTGTTGCGTTCGGGAGGCACGACCCGCGAGCGCGCACTGGCAGCGGCTTTTCGAATGCTCGATGTCGGATGCCTGCGGATTGGCAGCGAGCAGTACGCGCTGGACTACGGCAGCCGAGGAATCTCCACCCTGTTGTGCTCACACGCATCGACGCATGAGGGAAGCGTCGCCCTCACGTTTCCGGCCAAGAGCGGACAGATGTGGCAGAGCGAGATTGACGATGCCGATCTCGCGGCCTTTGTGCGAGCGCGCAAACGCCGCGGCCCCGACGCCCGGCTCTTGGCGTGGCAGGAGGGATCTACCTGGCAGGCCCTCTCTGCTGAGGAGATCAACGACTACATTCGCGAGCGCACCGGCGGGAGCTTCACGGCAAAGGATTTCCGCACACTTCATGGAACGTCGGCGGCGGCCACCAGCCTGGCCAAGCATGGGCCGGAACGCACGCAGCGCGCCCGTACGAGCGCGATCGCCGAGGCGATGCGCGAGGCGGCATCCGTTCTGGGAAACACCGCGGCGATCGCCCGCAAGAGCTACGTCGACCCGCGCATCGTCGACCTCTACAACGCGGGAACGACTCTCGACCTTCGCCCCGGCGGCGCCCCCGAATCACGGCTCATCGCGCTGCTCAACTCGTAGCCGGCGAAGTCGCGCATCTCTCGGACAGGTCAACGTCAACCCTTCGGCTTGCGCCCCATCGCCGCGCCCAGCATAAAGGCGACCACCGCAACACCGGCCAAGACGATACCCGGCCGTTCGCGGAGCTGACGGTGAATGAATCCCACGGACTCGTCCACGGAATGCTGAGCCTGTGACCTCGCCTCAGAAGCCGACTCTGCAACCCGCGATGTGGCGTCCCCTATTGCTGTTGAGACATCGTCGGCGATGCTCGTGGCTTTTTTCGCAGTGTCACGGAGAATGCCGCTGGCCGCATCCGCGACCGCATCAAGTTTGCTGTCGTCCGATGAACTCATAATGTCTCCTCTTGGATAATTCAATGCGCGAGCTTCGACTCACTAACCGAATCTCGCGCGACTGGTTAATTCCTCCCACGGTACGCGCGCCATGTGGATCTCACGAGGGTGCAATGTCGAGACGTGGCGGTTACTGCGTCGGGGTGTGATGACGTGCTGACCGGGGCAGCACCACGAGAACGACCACGAGCAGCACAAAGATCGCAGTGCCGGCGATGATCCCGGCGAGAAGCCCCGCCACCACGTCGAAGATGAACAGCACGACACCGGCAGTGAGCAGGGCCACCAAAAGTAGCGTCACCTTGAGAAGCCTGTTGCCGACCATCACCATCCACTCCTTTTCGTGACGCCGGAACAGGGTTCGGTGCAGGCTCACCGGCGCAAGCCCAACGGCCGTCGCCGACGCGGCGAGCACGACCAGCACGAGATACACCGTCACCTGAAAGCCATTCAGCTCGGAAAACCGTTGTTGAAAGACGATGGCCAGAAGAAAACCGCTGATGATCTGGGTGCCGGTTTGCGTCACCCGGAGCTCCTGAAGAATCTCATCCCAGTTTCGGTCGGACCGTTCGTTCGGTGTCTCGCCACGGCCATCACCGCTGGGTGTGGGATGCGCCGGGTCGGTCATCGGGTCACCTCCCTGTCGGTCGGTTGGTGCGGTGAGTCAGTGTGTGGTCAGCGTATGCCTGCATCCGAGCATCCGCTGAAATTCAGCGGGCGATCAGGGGGCGAGAGGCCTGACGGGTTGTCTGAGGATCGTCTTGAGCTTGGCGGGAGCCGTGCGCCGCGCGTCGCTGAGATAGATCTCGTGATGGTCGCCGTTGAAGGTGAGACCGTTGCCCGGAAGGTACTCGTGGTGCAGCCGGTCGAGGGTCGGTGCCTCGTCGTCGTACGGCCCGATGTGCAGAATCTGCACCGACATCCCCTCATCGAGCGTGATCAGGGAGAGGAGCTCCAGTGCAGGGAGGCCCTTCTTCGCCCGCACCGTCGCGAGCGCGGCTGCCACCATCTCGGGAGTGATCCAGTCGGGCTGGCTAATCATCATCGTCCAGTCCCACGCGCTCTTGTCGCGCGTGACGAAGACGTCCATCTCGGCCGCTCGCCAGAGGCCCTCCAACGGGCCGACGACGAAGTCCCGGCCGAGCGTCTTCTTACTCTCAAACTTGAGCGTGTAAGCGACGCTGTAGAGCGCCTCAACCGCCGCGGCATAGGCCGGCGCGGTGTTGGGGTCGCCGTGTCCGTCGACGGCGAGATACTGAGTATTCGGCACCTGGGCGATCGTGAACTGCTTCGCCGACGGAGTGAAGAGCTCTTTCCGGGCCACTTTGACGTCGTACTTCTCCATACTCATTTCCCTCTCGATCGTCGCCAGTGTTCGCGCGGTCCACTCCGCGTCGGCCATCAGCATGGTCTCGCTGTAGTCGAAGATGACGGATGCCGCCGCGGGCAGCGGTTGCTGCCGGAGTCGAGTCGCCCGCACCTCGGCGAGTTGCGCCCGCACCGCCTCTCCACGCTCCCTGAGTCGTTTCGCCACCTCGCTGTCAGGGAGGCCAGCAGTGTTGGCCACGGCCACGAGCACTCGAGCGCGCAGGGGCTCCAACGCGGCGAGAGCGTCGAGTGAAGCGGCGACGAACAGTTCGTGACCAGTCGCCGTGACCTGAAATGTGGTTCGCGACTTTCCGGTCCCGGCAACACCGATCGCCTCGATCAGCCCTCGCCCGGCGAGCTTGTCGAGTAGATAGTAGATCGACGAGAACCCGAGCGCGGTCCAGTTGCGCACGCCGCGCTCCTCGATCACCTTCTCCAACTCGTAGCCGTGGCGCGGGCTCTCGGAGAGGAGCCCGAGAATTGTCAGCTCGCCGTCGGTGAGAGTCTGGGTCATGGCGTTATTCTAGTACTGGAATGGCGCCTGGCAACGAGCACTCCACCGAGCACTTCAGAGGCCTGCGCCGCGACCCACCGCTCGTCGGGGTGTACTGCCAGGGCCTGTCTCACCAGAGAGCGCAGACATAGGGTCGCCTTATGGACACAAACATCATGTTGGCCGGCGGAGTCGAGATGCCCGCGCTCGGATTCGGCGTCTTCCAGACCCCGCCTGACGTCACAACGGAGGCCGTCACGGCTGCGCTCCGCACCGGATACCGCCTCATCGACACCGCGGCGGCGTACGGAAACGAACGTGAGGTCGGGGAGGCCATCCGCAATTCGGGCCTCGACCGCAACGAGATCTTCCTCGAGACGAAAGTCTGGATCAGCGACTACGGCTACGACGAAACGCTGCACGCGTTCGAGAAGAGCAGCCGCAAGCTCGGCGTCGACACCATCGACCTTTTTATCCTTCACCAGGCATTGCCGAGCGACTTCGACAAGACGGTGGATGCCTACCGCGCGTTGGAGAGGCTGCGTGCCGACGGCCGGGTGCGCGCGATCGGTGTCAGCAACTTCATGCCGCACCACCTGACGGCGTTGCTCGAACGCACCGAAGTAGTTCCGGCCCTGAATCAAGTCGAGGTGCATCCGTACTTCAGTCAACCCGAGGTGCAGAGAGCCAACGCCGACCATGGAATTGTGACGCAGGCGTGGTCGCCGATCGGCGGGATCACCTCCTACCGGGGTGACGGCAGCCGCAGCACATTCACCGATCCGGTCATCGGCGCGATCGCCGAAGCGCATGGCAAGACGCCGGCCCAGGTCATGTTGCGCTGGCACCTGCAGGAAGGCCGCTCCGCCATCCCGAAATCGGTCAGACCAGAACGCATCCAGGAGAACTTCGAGGTGTTCGACTTCGAGCTCAGCCCCGAGCAATTGAGCGCAATCAACGGTTTGGACACCGGCATCCGTGGCGGTCCGGAGCCGGAAGCCATCACGCTGGAGACTTTCGGGCGCGCAATTCCCGAGGCCTAGGCTTGCCCTATCCCCTCTGCGTGCTCTTCGTCCGAGCACGCAGATGGATGCGCTGCCCGGCTTTTCCGAACATGCTCAAAATTTCGACGGGCGCGGCACCGGCTGAGCCGAACCAGTGCGGATTCTGCGTGTCGAACTCGGCTGCTTCGCCGGCCCCGAGCACGATGTCATGCTCACCGAGCACGAGTCGAAGCCGGCCGGAGAGAACGTAGATCCACTCGTACCCTGAATGCGATCGCAGATCGACGTCGCGCTCTGACGCGGGGATCGTGATCTTGTAAGCCTGGGGCTCACCCTGGTGCTGGGAGAGCGGGGTGAGGATTCGTCCGTCTGAGCGGGTCTGTCTCTGCGGCACACGGGGGTCCTCGATTCTCGGCGAGGTGACGATCTCGTCCAGAGGCACAGCCAATGCCGCAACGATCGGCAGAAGCAGTTCTAGGCTCGGCTTCCTGAGCCCGGATTCGAGCCGTGACAGGGTGCTCCTCGAGATCCCTGTGGCCGTCGCCAACTCGTCCAACGTCACGTTCTTCTTCTGACGGATGCGTCGCAGCCGGGGCGCGATCTGGCTCAGCTCGGTCGCGATGCGTTGCGTGGCACTCATCTGGCCATGCAACCACGGTGTCCCTGTTTCGGCAACAAAAGTCCCACTTTTGTGCATCCCGGTGTCACCGTGGAACCGGAGGTGGTGACCATGACCAACAATTCTCACCATGATGTGATCGTGCTCGGGGCCGGCGCTGCGGGGCTGAGCGCCGGGCTGGTTCTGGCTCGGGCGCAGGCCGACGTGATGCTGATCGATTCCGGCAGCCCCCGCAACGCGGCAGCAGCACACATGCAGGGCTTTGTTTCGCGCGACGGAATGCCCCCTGCCGAGTTTCTGTCGATGGGCCGCCAGGAGATCTGCGGCTACGGCGGCACCGTCGTGTCGGCGTCGGTCGCCGCGGTCACCCGGCGCGACGACGACTGGATCACGGTCACCCTGACCGACGAAAGAGCCCTCGAGGCCAGGGCGCTGCTCGTCGCGACCGGATTGACCGATGAGATCCCCGACCTGCCCGGCGTTCGCGAGCGCTGGGGCAGCCTGGTGCATCACTGCCCGTACTGCCACGGCTACGAGGTTCGGAACCAGGAGATCGTCGTGATCGGCGGGCCGGCACGGGCGATGTCGCTCAAACAGGCCGGCCTGCTGCGGCGGTACAGCGACCGGGTGACCCTGGTCACCAACGGGATCGAGATGACCGATGACGAAACGCGCCGCCTCGAGAAGTTTCGAGTGCGTATCGTCGACGGCACGGTGTCCCGGTTGATCGGCGACACCGGAACGCTCGACGGGATCGCACTCACCGATGGGCGCACCGTTGGCTGTGACGCCGCCTTTATCGCCCCGCGGCCGCGCCCCAATGACGGCCTCTTGCGCTCCCTCGGCTGCGCGATCGACCCGCAGACGGCCTTCGTCGCCGTCGACGCGGCCGGCCAGACCAGTGTTCCCGGCGTCTGGGCCGCCGGGAACGTCGTCACCCCGAGCGCGCAGGTCATCAGTGCGGCCGGCGCGGGCAGTTCTGCCGCGATCGCGATCAACGGATGGCTTCTCGACCAAGACCTCAATCGGGCATCCGCTCGGTGACGACTCAACCACCTCAACCAGTTCATCCACCCACGCAACCTGGCCCGCTCTGACCCACCCGCACGCCCCTCTCACCCTAAGGAATCTGATGTCACACCCCGCCACCCCGCCCGCAACCGCCCCCCGCCTGCCCTCGATCCACGCAAAGGCAGTGATCACCTGGATCGCCATCTTCCCGCTCGTCACGCTCGGGTTCTACGCCATCGCGCCGTTCGCGACCGACTGGAATCCGGTGCTGCGCGCGTTCGTGCTTTCGATCGTGGTCGTTCCGATCGCCGTGTACCTCGTGGTGCCGCAGCTGATGCGTGCCTACGGAAAGTTCCAGGGCGCTCGGCGATAGCGTTCGCGATTCGACACCCGGCGAGGATGGTCGGACGATGCCCTCGTGCGTCATCTCCGCTATTCTCGACGTGGTGACCGACCCGACTCTGCGCCTTCCGGCGAAAACCTTCCGCGCCGTCCTCAATCTCGGACCTCTCCCGGTCGGCGGCCCGCCGCTGCCCGCCCGGTTTACGCAGCTAGAGTTCGATGCTGAACTGCTCGAAGACGGCGGCACCGAGATCGCTGCGTTCTACATCGAGTTCGCCGACGGACAGCTGCATCTCGAAGTCACCAACGACCGCATCGAGCACCACTTCCACGGCGCGGCCGGGGAACACGCGGATGCGAGCCCGTGGTCGAACGACGACACCGACGCACTCCTCGCCTGGGCCACGATTCACATCGCCTATCTTCTTCCGATCCTTCCCGACCTGCTCGCCGACATCGACGAAGCCGCGGAATGGTGCGACATCGGCTTGCCCGTCTACGCCCGCGACTACGAGCCTGTTCCCTTGCAAATCGTCGAGGTCGAGGTCGAGGGTGACCTGCTGATGCTCCCCTGGCTCGGTGCCGGACAGGTCGATCACGAGCACCTCGATGGTCCCGATGAGCCGATCGCGCTGCTGTGGACACCGAACGACGAGCCGGCGGATGTGCCGATCGCGAAAGCTTGGCTGGACCTCGGAACCGGACACCCGGCATCCGCGGCAGAACCAGGTATCGACTGGACGGCGGTCGGGCTGCCCGAAGCGGAGGTGCTCGCCTGGTTCGAGGGTTTCTACCTCAACCACCAGGTCATCGCCGACCCGGCCGACCTGATCCGGGTGGCGGCGATGAAGCGGATCGCCGGGTTCGACCACTAGTCGGCCTCCGTCTCCCGCGCCCCGGCGCGGTGTATCCCCGCCGGCGCGCGCTCTACCCCGCGCCCACCGGGATACACCGCGCCGAGACTGTCGGTCATGCCTTTGGCGCACGAGGGCGCGCGTGACCTAGACTGCGAAAATGGTCGACTTTATCGTCGCGGGGCTAAGCGCCAACTCCGTGCCGTATCTTCAGGCCCTGGATCTGCAACGCGAAATACATGCGTCTGTGGTCTGTGGGCTGGCGCCTGATACCGTCATTTTCCTTGAGCACCCCTCGGTTTACACCGCGGGGAGACGCACGGATGACTCCGAACGGCCGACGAACGGCCTCGAAGTCATCGATGTGGACCGCGGGGGAAAAATCACCTGGCATGGCCCTGGCCAACTGATCGGATACCCGATCCTGCGGCTGCCGGACCCAATCGACGTGGTCGATTATGTGCGACGGCTCGAGGGTCTGCTGATCGACGTTCTCGTTGAACTCGGCGTCGACGGGCAACGCATCCGCGGCCGATCCGGAGTGTGGATTTCGCGTGACGGGCGTGACGAGAAGATCGCCGCCATCGGCATCCGCGTCGCCGAAGGCGTCACGATGCATGGCTTCGCGCTCAACTGTTCAAACGACTTCGACGCCTACGATCACATCGTCGCCTGCGGCATTCGCGATGCCGGCATCACCTCAATCAGCGCGGTCCTGGGCCGCACGGTCGATCCGGCCGACGTGGTCCCCCTCATCCAGGCGCGCTTCGCCGCCGCAATCGAAAACACAAACACCTCAGGCACACGCCTCGAGACCACGGCCGTCAAGAATCCGGCCGTCGAGAACGGTGCCATCCAGAACACTGGCACCGAGAGCAGTGCCGTCGAGAGCAGTGCCGTCGAGAACACACCTGCCGAGGTCGCCGTATGAGCGCGGCACCCGACGGGCGAAAGATGCTGCGCCTCGAGATTCGCAATACCGAGACCCCCATCGAACGCAAGCCAGAGTGGATCAAAACCAAGGCGCGGATGGGCCCCGAGTATCGCGCACTGCACGATCTCGTGAAGGGCGAAGACCTGCACACGGTCTGCCAAGAAGCGGCCTGCCCCAACATCTACGAGTGCTGGGAAGACCGGGAGGCAACGTTTCTCATCGGCGGGTCCCAGTGCACCCGGCGGTGCGACTTCTGTCAGATCGACACCGGCAAACCGGCGCAATACGACACCGATGAACCGCGCCGGGTCGCCGAATCCGTCGTGAAAATGAACCTGCGCTATTCGACCGTGACCGGAGTCGCCCGCGACGACCTGCCCGACGAAGGCGCATGGCTGCATGCCGAAACCGTGCGGCAGATTCACGCCCAGAGCCCGGGTACCGGAGTGGAGATCCTCGCCACCGACTTCTCCGGCAACCCCGACCTGCTCGCCGAGGTGTTTTCCTCGCGGCCAGAGGTGTTCGCGCACAATGTGGAGACCGTGCCGCGACTGTTCAAACGCATCCGCCCGGCCTTCCGTTACGAGCGCTCCCTCGACGTTCTCACGCAGGCGCGCAGCGCTGGGCTGATCACCAAGTCGAACCTGATTCTCGGCATGGGCGAGGAACGCGGCGAGATCACCCAGGCGCTGCAGGATCTGCACGATGCGGGAACCGACATCATCACGATCACCCAGTACCTGCGGCCCACTCCCCGGCACCTGCCGGTGGACCGGTGGGTGCGCCCCGAGGAGTTCCTCGAGCTCAAAGCCGAGGCCGAAGCGATCGGCTTTCTCGGGGTGTTGGCCGGGCCGCTCGTGCGTTCGTCGTATCGGGCCGGCCGGCTCTGGGCGCAATCGATGCAGGCCAAGGGTCGGGTGATTCCCGAGAACCTCGTGTCATTGGCGGATGCCTCGCTCGGGTTCGCGCAGGCCGTCTAGTCGGGCGGGCGCCGCGCGGGTCCGCTGCCGTCGCGCGGGTCGAAGGCGGCATGGTGGTGGACGAATATCACCATTCTCGGTGGTCGAGGAGCGAGCGCCAGCGAGTGTCTCGAGACCTCGCGAGCCGATGTTCGAACTCAAGCCGAGTTCAAGGATCGGCTCGCGAGATCTCGAGACGCGGCCTCCTTCGTCGGCTGCTCCTCGATCAACGAAAAGGCCATTTACCTAATAGACACGGGCTCGCTGCGCTCGCTCGTTCCTCGACCAACGGGATGGTCGCCCCTCGCGCTCAGCAAATGCGAGGTCCAGGTCCGGTCGGTGCGCCGTACATCATCGGCGGGACCTGCTGCCGCACTGGGCGTCCTGGGTTCTTTCCGCTGCGGTCGGCATCCCGCTCATCGGGGCGGGCACTATGGCGCCACCGTCGCGAAACGCATGCCGGCAAGCGCTCAGACGCTGCGCCTCTCAATGAGGATGGTGTCCCGCCAGTGCCCGGCAAATGGTCCGTGGCTCATGAGGCCGACCCGCTCCCTGATGCCGATGCGTCGAAAGCCTGCGCGTTCATGCAACGCCAAGCTGGCCGTGTTTTCGGGAAAGAGGGAGGCCTGGAGTGTCCAGATCCCTGTGTTCTCGCTCGCAGCGATGAATGCGGTGAGCAGGGTAAGTCCGACCCCGCGTCCGGCAGCTTTCGGGGCGACGTAGATGGAGTGCTCGGCGACACCTGCGTACACGGGGCGTGTGGAGACCGCGGAGGCGGCGGCCCACGCAATCGCGGTGTCGTTCTCGTCGGTCGCTACCCACCGAAGAGCGGCCGGCTTGGAACCCACAAACTGCTCCCACGATGGGGGTGCGGACTCAAATGTCGCATTGCCCCCGTCGATGCCAGCGCGGAAGATGCGTTCGACCGCTGGCCAGTCCTCGTCGCGCATCAGTCGCGTCGTGACCGGGAGGAGCATTAGCTGCAGCAGCTTCGTGTCGTGACCGGGAGAAGCACTAGCTGCAGCAGCTTCCCGTGGCGGCGGCAGCCGCCGGCGTTCCGCACGAATCGCCCTCACGCGCAGCTGCGACGGGGAGGGTTCCGTCGCTGGTCGGAAGGGCGGTCGAGCACACACCCGTTTCGGGAAGAACGAGCTGCACGATGCGCGCGGCTTCCTTGTTGCCGGCCAGCTCGTCAGCGATGGAGCGCACCTGCTCATACCCGGTCAGCAGTAGGAAGGTCGGAGCACGCCCATAGCTTTTCATCCCGGCGATGTAAAAGTTCGGTTCGGGATGCGCGAGCTCATCGACACCGTGCGGGTACACGGTTCCGCAGCTGTGCAGGTTCGGGTCAATGAGCGACGCGAGCTGCGTGGGCGCCTCCACGATCTCATCGAGGCTGAGCCGCATTTCACGCAGGATGTCGAGATTGGGGCGGAAGCCGGTCGCGTTCACGACGACATCCGCTTCAATCGAGGCCGCTTCACGGCGACGACGCCCAACGACCTCGACGCGCCCGTTTGCCGCCGGCCGCACGTCGTCGATCTCGAACCGGTCGACCAAGGCGACCTTGCCGGCCCGCACCAGGTCGTGCACCGCGGTGCCGAGTTGTCCGCGGGCGGCAAGTTCGTCGTTCTCCGAGCCGAAAACGCGCACGGGGCTGACCGAGCGCACCGCCCAGGTGATGGTGGTTCCGGGCGTTTCGTCGGCGAGCTGGGCCAGCTTGAGCAGCGTGTTCGCGGCGGAGTGGCCCGCGCCGACCACGAGGGTGTGCTTGCCGGCGAACTGGGAGCGATCGGTGCCGAGCACGTCGGGGAGCGCGTGCGTGATGTTCTCGGCGACCTCAGCGGCCGCGGCCGGCTGCAGTCCGCTGGAGAGCAGGCCGTTCGGGGTTGAGTAGGTGCCGGAGGCATCGATGACCGCGCGGGCGAGCTGCTCGGTGGTGCCGTTCGCACCGTGCACGCGCAGGAGGAACGGTGCGGAGGCACGGTTGTTCGAGCGGGTGCGATCCATACCCTGACGGGAGACGGCCGTCACCCGACTGTCGTAGCGGATGCGCGTGGCAAGTTCCGGGGTCTCGGAAAGGGGAACGAGGTAGTCGGCTACCAGGTCGCGGCCGTACGGGAGTCGTTTCGCCGCGGGGGCATCCCAACCGGCCGTATCGAGTAGACGGGCGGCGGCCTCGTCGACGAGCACGTCCCACGGAGAGAACAGCCGGGTGTGTCCCCAGGACTGCACGGCGGCACCGGCCGACGCGCCCGATTCGAAGACGACGACGTCGAGCCCCCGTTCGAGGAGCTGTGCGGCGGCGGCGAGCCCGATGGGGCCGGCGCCGATGACGGCGACGGGCAGCCCGGCGAGGCGGTCGAACGAGGAGCGGCCGGTCGCCGGGGCAGTCGTGAGGGGAAGTTCCGTGATGGTCATGCGTGCGCTCCTTGGGGTTGAAAGCTGAAGTTGGGGGTGCGGCGCTAAATGGTGATGAGCAGCCGACTGATGGAGTCCAGTGCGCCGGGAACCAAACGGTAGTAGGCCCAGAGACCCCGCTTGTCGCGCGTCAGAAATCCGGCATCCACCAGAATTTTGAGGTGGTGCGAGACTGTCGGTTGCGAGAGCCCGAGCGGTTCGGTGAGGTCGCAGACGCAGGCCTCTCCCCCTTCGCTCGCGGCGACCATCGACACCAGGCGCAGCCGGGCCGGGTCGGCCAGGGCCTTGAGCGAGCCGGCCAGTGCTTCGGCGTTCTGTGCGCTCAGCGACTCCCGGGTCAGAGGTTCGCAGCACGCCGTCACATCGGTCACAGGGAGCAAATCGGTCAACGTCATCTGAACATCATGACAACTACATTGACAAACGTCAATATAGTTCTTACGATTTCCGATAGACGGTTGTCGATGCTTTTCGAGATGGAGTGTACGTGACGGAGATAAACACGCGGCCCGCTGGGCTGAGCGCTACCGACAGATTGCTGCCCGTGTGGATCCTTTTGGCGATGGGACTGGGCTTGGCCTTGGCCGTCTTGACACCGGCCGTTGGCGAGTTCCTCCACGCCGCGTCCATCGGTTCGGTCAGCGTTCCGATTGCAATTGGGCTGCTCGTGATGATGTACCCCGTGCTCGCGAAGGTCCGCTACTCCGACGCCCGAACCGTCGGACGCGACAAGCGCCTACTGGTGTCCTCCCTCGTTTTGAACTGGCTCATCGGACCCGCTCTGATGTTCGCACTCGCGTGGATCCTGCTCCCCGACCTGCCCGAGTACCGAACCGGGCTCATCATCGTCGGCCTCGCACGGTGCATCGCCATGGTGCTCATCTGGAACGACTTGGCGTGCGGCGACCGAGAAGCAGCAGCGTTCCTCGTCGCACTGAACTCCGTGTTCCAAGTCCTCGCGTTCGCCGGCCTCGGCTGGTTCTACCTGCAGTTGCTTCCGACCTGGCTCGGGCTCCCGGCCACCAGCGCCGAGTTCTCACTCTGGGCAATCTCCCTCAGTGTGCTCATCTTCCTCGGCATCCCACTCCTGGCCGGTTACCTGTCCCGCGTCATCGGCGAACGCCGCCGCGGCCGCACCTGGTACGAGGAGCGATTCCTGCCCGCGGTGAGCCCGCTTGCGCTCGGCGGCCTCCTCTTCACGATCGTGATGCTCTTCGCCCTCCAAGGGCAGCAGGTCATTTCGAACCCCCTCGACGTCGCCCGCATCGCACTTCCCCTGCTCGTCTACTTCGGCGCCATGTTCGCCGTCGGATTCCTCACCGGAAAACTCGTCGGCCTGAGCTACGAACGCACCACCACGTTGGCGTTCACCGCCGCCGGCAATAACTTCGAGCTCGCCATCGCAGTCGCCATCGGAACGTTCGGCGCAACATCCGGGCAGGCCCTCGCCGGCATCGTTGGCCCCCTCATCGAAGTGCCCGCGCTCGTGGGTCTCGTCTACGTAGCGCTCTCGCTCCGGCCACGATTCGCACCTCAGACCACCCTCCCTACCTCCACTCCGATTCCCGTCGCCGACCTGGCGAACTGACCCTCAGAAAGAAGCACAATCATGTCCGAGAAGCCCTCAGTTCTCTTCGTTTGCGTTCACAACGCCGGTCGCTCCCAGATGGCCGCAGGCTACCTACAGGCCCTCTCGGGAGGACGCATCGACGTGCTCTCCGCCGGGTCAGAGCCCAAAGACCAAATCAACCCCGTCGCCATTGAAGCCATGGCCGAAGAGGGCATCGACATCGCGAACAACACCCCCAAGGTGCTCACCACCGAAGCCGTACGCGACTCGGATGTCGTCATCACGATGGGCTGCGGCGACGTGTGCCCCATCTTCCCCGGCAAACGCTATGAAGACTGGCAGCTTGACGACCCGGCCGGGCAGGGCATCGACGCCGTCCGCCCCATCCGCGACGACATCAAGCAGCGCATCGAGCAGCTCATCTCCGAGCTTCTCGCGGACCAGCAGAACGTCTGACCAACCCCAACTCGAACAAGAACGCCGCTGCCCTTGATGCGGAGCACTTCCTCGCGGCCGCCGGCCTGGCCACGTACGAGCTGTCGACCGTGCCCGCCTAGGGTCGCACCAATGTCGGCAAAGTAGAATCACGTCCATGTCAGCCACCGCACGCGAGCCACGAAGCGAGCGAACCGTTGCGCCCGCAGCCGCTCTCGGGCGGGAAGCGGCCGAGGTCCTTGCGCGCACGCTGCGCGCGGTGGCAGACCCCACAAGGCTGCAGCTGCTCAGCATCATCGAGCGCAACGAGAATCACGAGGCGACAGTTGTTGAGCTGACGGCCGGCCTCGGCCTCAGCCAGCCGACCATCAGCCACCATCTGCGTGTGATGGTCGACGATGGATTACTCCAACGCGAACAGCGGGGACGCAACGCCTGGTACTCGGTGACGCCTGAGCGTCGCACTGCAATCAACGACCTCCTCAGATAATGCCCATCCGGCCATTTCACGGAGTTCCCCTCGACGCCGCAACAGCTATCGTCAGAGCCGAGCAGGTCGCTCTGCTCGCCGAACCGGCTCGTTTGCGCCTGATGAGCGTGCTCGCCTCCGACCCAGACGGAACGAACACCGCGCCGCGTCTCGCAAGCGAGCTCGGCTTTAGTGTCAGCGATGTCTCCGACCACCTGGCCCAGCTGAGCGCCGCCGGCCTCATCCGCACCCGCCCCGGCGCGACGGCGACCGAGTACGCCCTCTCGGCCGAAGCCTGGGTGCGGTTCGGCCGACTGCTGGCCGGGAAACCGACGCATGAAGCCCTGCCCTCCCCCGACGTCCCGGCCATCAACGACCTGCCACCGGCGATGCGCAGGACGGCAGACCGGCTCGCATCGCGCCACCAAGCCCATTTCTCCCGCGAAACCGTGGAGAAATACCTGGCCGAAAGCTACGAGCTGCTCAACCTCCACGCCAAACCCACGAAGCACCTTCCCTCGCTGGCGAGTCAATTCGCCGGCGACCGCCTCGACGCTCTCGCAACCGTATACGGCTTCGACGTCACGGGAACCCCCGAAGTCCTCTTCGTCTGCGTACGCAACTCCGGCCGCTCGCAGCTTGCCGCCGGCATCCTCCGGCAGCTCGCCGGCGACCGCGTCACCGTGCGCACCGCCGGCTCGCGACCTGCCTCCTCCATCGACGACTCGATCATCGACGCCCTCGACGAAATTGGGGTTGCCCTCGTGTCGGAGTTCCCCAAGCCACTGACCGACGAGGTCGTGCAAGCCGCCGACGTCGTCATCACCATGGGTTGCGGAGACGCGTGCCCCGTTTATCCCGGGCGCCGTTACCTGGACTGGCCCATTGACGACCCCTTCGGAAAACCTGCCCCAGAAGTACGCGCAGTTCGCGACGACATCCAACGTCGCGTGGAAGCCCTCATGGAAACGCTAGGCCTCGAAACACCCACACCGTCTTAGAACCCGACCACGATCTTCGGTTCGTCTGGTAATGAGGCGCTCAGCTCTCCCTCGCGAGCAATGCCCGCGACCGCTCGACATCCTCTGCCGTGCGCACGATCAGTTCGTCGAGCGAGGCACAGCGCACCATGCTGCGCAGGCGACCCGCGATCGACACCGCGATGGAGCGACCATAGAGGTCAGCGCTGAGGTCGTGCACGAAGGCCTCGATGCGACGGTCTGTCACGTCGTCGAACGTCGGGTTGTCCCCGATGCTCACGGTGGCACCGTATCGGGTGGCGTCGGGAGGAAAACTCACCCAGCAGGCATACACACCGTCGGCGGGGATGTCGCCTTTCTCGGCGACGGCGATATTGGCCGTCGGGAAGCCGAGCAGCCGACCGCGCTTGTCGCCGTCGACGACGACGCCGTCAAAGGCGACGCCATCACAGCTGACGGCGTCTCCGGTGACAACGCCCTCGCCGGTCGACCCCCCGACCCGAATCATTTTTCGGTCAACAGCCCGCGGAACTGGCTCTGGTGAAAGACCAGAGGGGTGACCTCAGGAAACAGGTCGGACTTCAAGACCTCGAGCAGGATGATCTCATGGTCTCCACCATCGACCGTCGCCGTGACCTTGCACTCAAGCCAGAGCGCGGCACCATGCATCAGCACAGCCCCGTCGTCGGTCGCGTGCCACTCCGCATCCTCGAATCGATCGGTGTTGCGCGAAGCCAGTTTGCGGCACAACGCCTCGTGGTTCGACCCGAGCACGCTCAGGCCGAGCTGGGCGCTGTCGGCCAGCACGGGCCAGGTGCTGGAGGTACGTGCGACGCTGACGGCCACCAAGGGCGGTTCGAGCGAGACCGAGATGAATGAATTGACCGCCAGGCCGACCGGGCGATCATCGACGAGTCCGCAGACCGCGACAACACCGGTCGGAAAGAGAGAGAACGCCCGGCGCAATGCCAATTCTGGCGGTGCGGTCTCCAGGTTTGTCGCAGTAGACATCACGTAACTCCTTCTCCATTGAAATGACTCAACCACCAGAGTAGTCAAGTTTGATCATATTGCTAGTACTTATTCAGATTTGAACATATAAATGTTGTTTCAATCGGCAATCTGGCCCATTCGCTGTCCTACGATGGAGCCATGTCGAGCCTTACCCGCCTGATCGTGTTGGGCGCAGTTCACCAATTTCAGCCCGTCCACGGTTACTTTCTCCGCCGCGAGCTGATGACCTGGCACGTGGACGAGTGGGCCAACATCCAACCGGGCTCCATCTACAACGCGCTGCGCTCTCTCAAGCAGGACGGGTACGTCGCGGAGAACGGCACCGAATCGGCCGGCAAGCGCCCCGAGCGCACGATCTACCAGATGACCCCAGAGGGAGAGGTCGAGTTTCTTCGCCTGCTCCGGCTCACGCTCTGGACAGTGGAGACCTTCGACACCAAGCCGGTCATGGCCCTCACCTCGTTCATGTTCGCCCTCAGTCGCGACGAAGTGCTCGCGGCGCTTGCGCATCGCGTCACCGAGATCGACGCGAAGATCGTGAGCAACGGCTTTCACATTGAGGATGTCGCCCGGTCGACCACGACGCCGCTGTACGTTCGGGAGATCTTCGAACTCGCGACGGCCCGGTTGCGCGGCGAACAGCAGTGGGCTCGAGATCTCAGCGAGCGCGTGCGGGCCGGCGAGTACAGCTTCGCCGGCGAACCAGAGAGCGATCGCGCCAGGTCGGCGCGCTCGCTCAGCGAGTAACAGCCCGCAGCCACAGCCCCTCCTCGCCCTCTCCCCGAACGCGAGAATCCGTGGGCCTGACCATCGGTCGGCGCCACGGATTCTCTTGTCAGCTCTCAGCGCGAATCAATCCGGGGAGATCAGAGCGTCAACGCGGCCTGCTGCGCCCGAAAGCCCGCACCCGGGTGATCCTCGCGCAGTACAGGAGTCTCGGTTCCGACCAACCGCTGGCGCAACGTCGGAGCGTCATAGCCAGTCCCCGCGACGCCCCGCTCCCGCAGAATCGGCAGCACCTGTTCGATGAAGTCAACCGTCGAGCCGGGCTGAATCACCGGGGTCAGCAGAAAACCGTCGAGGTCGGCCCCCTCGGCCAGCTCGCAGATTGCATCGGCGACCTCCTCGGGAGTGCCGACGACGGGCTTGGTGCGCACGCCGTGAGCATGCCAGTCCTTGAGTACATCGCCGACCGTGAGACCGGCGAAACGCGCCACCTGGGTCTGCGACAACTCGGTGTGCAGATCGGTCATCGGCGTGGCAGGGTCGTACGACGAGAGGTCGAGTCCGGTGAACCAGGCGTACGACGCGACGGCCACCTCGGGAGTCTGCGAGTCGAGCACCTCCTGGTACTTGCGCTCAGCCTCCTCATGGGTCGGCGCCACCACACAGGAGAACGCGGCCATCAGCTTGATCGAATCGGCCGCACGCCCGGCCGCCACAGCTTCGGCACGGATGGCCGCGACCTGGCCGGCAAGCTTGGCAACGGGTGCGCCGCCCAGGAAGATGCACTCACCATGCCGGCCGCCGAACTCACGACCGCGCTCCGACGAGCCGGCCTGAAAGAGTACAGGGGTGCCCTGGGGCGAGTAGGAGGTGTTGCCGTAGCCGTTGCTGCGAAAGTAGGGGCCGTCATGCTCGATGCGGTGCACCTTGTCGGGGTCGGCGTAGCGGCCCTCCTTGTCGAGCTCGAGCGCGTCGGGCTCCCAGGCGCCTTCCCACAGCTTGTAGACGAGCTCCATGAAGTCGTCGGCCATGTTGTAGCGCTCGTCGTGAGCGACCATCGGCACGCCGAAGGCAGCGGATGCCGTCTCCGCCGTGCCCGTCGTCACCACGTTCCAGCCGATCCGGCCCTTCGACAGGTGATCCAGGCTCGCGATCCGGCGGGCAAAGGAGTACGGCTGCTCGAGCAGTGTCGATCCGGTGAGCACGAGACCGAGCTTCTCCGTAGTCGAGATCAGCGCGGCCGCCACGATCGCCGGGTCGAGACGCGGCAGGTCGAGACCCTCGACCGTGCAGATGTCTGGTCGTTCGCCGTTGACGTCGGCCCAGCCCCAGGCATCCGCCAGAAAAATGAAGTCCAAGCCGGCGTTCTCGCAGATCTCGGCGATGTTCTTCCAGTAGGCGAGAGTGTCGAAGAGGTGCCGCTGGTTGTCGGGGTGACGCCAGGTGGCCGTGCCGGAGTCGTTGGTCTGAGCGTTTTCGAACAGGCCGAAGCGAAGCTGTTTCATGGTGGTGCCTTTCGTGCTGAATTTCGGGGTGAATTGGCGAGGCAATGCGCCCCGCGAGCAATGAACGGGCAGCTAGCGGGCGACCGTGGTGTCTTCGCTCCACCACAAGACGCGCTTGCGCAGCAGCGCCAGAAGTGACACCAGGGTCACGCCCATCAGGCAGAGCAGCGCGATGCTCGCCCAGGTGACAGCCAAGTTGGCTTGCGCGGCGGCGATCGTGACGAGAGAGCCCAGCCCGGCCTGCTGGCCGGCCGCGACGAACTCGGCGACTGCCGCACCGACGATTGCCAGCGGCATCGCAATGCGGAGCCCGGCAAAGACGAACGGCATGCAGCCCGGAAAGCGCAGATCGCGAAAGATCTCCCACCGGCTCGCGTGCAGCGTGCGCATCACGTCGAGGGCGGGCCCATCGACATCCCGCAGCCCGGCCAACGAGTTGACCAGCATCGGAAAGAAGACGACCAGGGCGGTGACGATGTACTTCGGCATCATGCCGAAGCCGAATGCCACCACCAGGGCCGGTGCGATCGCCACCACCGGAGTGACCATGACGACGACGATGAGCGGCATGACGGCGCGCTCCATGATCTGGAACTCCGCCATGATCACGGCGAGCAAGAACCCGAACAGGATGCCGGCGCCGGCTCCGATGACGACCTCCTGCAGCGTGACCAAGAAGTTCGACCAGTACATCATCGGCTCTTTGGCCAGGCTCGACCAGACGGCGTCGATCGTCGGAATCACGTAGGGGTTGGCGAGGGCAACGGCCTGCCAGAGCGCACCGGCGATGATGAAGGTGATGGTGGGTGGTGCCCACGATCCCCACTTCAGTCGCGCTCCGCGTCTGGCCGCGGCCTGCTTCGCCGAGTTCTTTCGGGTGCCGGACTGCACCGCGTTCGATTCGGTGACGGACTGCGTTGTCGATCTCGGCACCGTGCGCAGGTTAGACATACTTCTTCTCCATGACACTCTGTAGCGACGTTCTCACTGCACCTTCAAGGTCGCGGAACTCGTCGGTGGCGTAGACGTCGGCATCCCGCGGACGCGGCAGGTCGACGTCGATCACATCGGCGATGCGCCCGGGGTGCGCGGCCATCACGATGATGCGGTCGGACAGCATGATCGCTTCGGGCACCGAGTGCGTGACGAAGAGCACCGTCTTGCGGTTGGTCTGCCAGAAGTCGAGCAGACCGAGGCGCTGCTGGTCGCGGTTCATTTCGTCGAGTGCCGAGAACGGCTCGTCCATCAGCAGCACGCTCGGGTCGAAGACGAACGCGCGGGCGATGGCGGCGCGCTGCTGCATGCCACCCGAGAGTTGCGACGGATACTTGTTGATCGCGTGACCGAGGCCGAAGGATTCCAGAATCTCTTGGGGATCGCGGAGCGTGCGTCCGGCGTTCGCCTTGGGGTTCACGGTGATCGGCAGCGTCACGTTCTCGAGCACGGTGCGCCACGGCAGCAGGGCCGGCGACTGCGGGACCAGACCGATCATCTTGCCCTTGGTCGCTGACGCCACCGTCTTGCCGTCGATGGTGACCGCGCCGTCGTCGGCGTCGCTGAGTCCGGCGATCACCTTCAACAGAGTGGATTTGCCGCATCCACTCGGACCGATCACCGAGACGAACTCGCCCGCGTGGATCGAGAGGCTCACGTCGTCGAGCACGAGCGTCTTGGCGCCCTCTGGGCCGAAACTCTTGGAGACGTTCGCCACCTGCACGCCGGTGTTGGCCGTACCGCCACCGGTGTTGCCGGCGGACCGGGCTCCGGCGGCCGGGGCCGCCAATCGGTTGCCGACCGCGCCGGTCACGTCGAGAAGTTCTGAGCTCACTTGCTCGGCCAGATCAACGCGTCGTCGCTGTAGAGATCGGCGACCAGGTCGGTGTCCATCATGGACTTCAACGCTGGCAAGTCGCTCACGTTGCCGAATTGCTTGACCAGTTCGTACTCGGCCTCCCACTCGGCGGCCGTCTGCACGCCGGGCATGCCGGCCGAGCTGTTGCGCACCCAGTCCGATTCGACGCCCCAGGTACGTGCCTGCTGATCCTTCGGAAAAGCGTCGCCCTGGTTGTTGTCTGCGGCGAGCGTGCTGATCATATCGACGCACTCGTCGTCGTTGTCGAGGCAGTACTGCAGGGCCTTGAGGCTGGCCCGCATGAAGTCGCCGGCGACCTCGCGGTTCTCCTTGAGAAATGTCGAGTTCACCTCCATGACGTTGTAGGTGCCCTGAATGTCGAGGTCCGATGGCAGAAACTGATTGAACGGCAGGCCGAGCGACTTGAGCTTCTCCGGCTGGTTCGACGCGTAGCCGACGATGGCGTCGACCTGTCCGCGGGTGACGACCGTGGGGTCGTAGTTGGTCATCTTGATCAGTTCGACCTTGGAGACGTCGACACCGGCAGCATCCAACATCGCGGATGCGATCGGAGTCATGTTGATGAAGTAGCCGAGTTTCTTGCCCTCGAGGTCTTTCAGGCTGGTGATGTTCTCGTTCGCGAAGATCGAGAAAGGCGAGTCGCTGCCGTAGGTGGCTACCGCCGTCAGATTGTGGCTGTTCGCGGCGGCCAGCATGACGTCCGACGCCGAACCGAGCGCGGTGAACTCGGCCTGACCCGACGAGACGAGCTGCTGGCCGTTGGCGCCGGAGGCGTTGATCTCAACCTCGAGGCAGAGGGCGTCGAAGTAGCCCATCTCCTTGGCGAGAAACACGTCAAGCTGACCGGCACTCGCCGAGTAGCCGTAGCCCGAGATGTAGGTGATCGGGCCGGCTGCGGTGTTGCGATCGCAGGTGGCTTTGTCGACGACCACGCCCGCATCGGCGGTGCTGGGAGTCGAAACCGGGTTTGCTGCGCAGGCACTGAGAGTCAAGGCCGCGGCAAGCATGCCGACAACGTAGGAGCTCCGGCGGCGAGCCTGCTTTTCAAGAAAAATAGTCACTTGGATCGAGATTCCTTCCCTGGCCTTATCCGTCATTGGATGGCTGGGCAAAGCTAACATATTCAATCTTGACTGTGCAAACTTTTTTACGTCACGTTTGCGCAACGCGGCGCCGTCCGGATTTCGACAGGCGCGTATGTCATAATCTGCGTATGGATGCAGATATGCAGGTTTGCGGTCGTGAGCCAGACAGTCAGTTCGTCGAGCTGGCCGTCGAGGTGTTTGCGATGCTGGCGGATGCCACGCGCGTGCGGCTCATCCTCGCACTACGGGAGGGCGAGATGTCGGTGAATCACCTCGCCGAGATCGTCGACAAGTCGCCCGCCGCCGTCTCGCAGCACCTCGCCAAATTACGGCTCGCCCGCTTCGTGACAACGCGCCAGGAAGGGACCAGGGTCTTCTACCGACTCGAGAACGAACATGCGAGCCAGCTGGTCTCTGACGCGATCTTTCAGGCGGAGCACTCGCTCGGGGGCATACCCCGCCATCACCACACGCAGGGCGATTCCGACTCATGAGCGCCTCGCCCGTCGAACACGAACACGCCCATCCGGGCGACGGCCACGCGCACGCAACCGGGCATGGGGCGGATGCGCACGGGCACGCCCACATGCACGAGCCGGATGCCCACCGGCACGACCACTCGGCTGGGCACGAGCATGACGCGCACGACCACGACCACCACCACGACCACGACCACGACCACGGTGGACACGGCCACGCGCACCCATCCGGTCTGAAGGGTTTTCTCTACGGCCTCTTCGTTCCGCACAGCCACGATGCTGCCGACTCCATCGACGACGCCCTCGAGTCAAGTGCTCGCGGCATCCGTGCGTTGAAAATCAGTCTGTTCATTCTGCTGGGCACGACATTCTTGCAATTCGGGGTTGTGCTGATCAGTGGATCCGTCGCGCTTCTGGCCGACACCATCCACAACTTCTCTGATGCCCTCACCGCCGTGCCCCTCTGGATCGCGTTCATTCTCGGTCGCCGCGTCGCCACCCGCCGCTACACCTATGGCTTTGGTCGCGCCGAGGATCTCGCCGGCCTCTTCATCATTGCCGTCATCGCCCTCTCTGCCATCGTCGCGGCCTGGCAATCCGTCGAACGATTCTTCAACCCTCAGCCGCTGCACAACCTCTGGTGGGTGTTTGCGGCCGGCCCGATCGGGTTCGCGGGCAATGAGGCCGTCGCGATCTATCGCATCCGGGTCGGCCAGCAGATCGGTTCGGCTGCCCTCGTCGCCGACGGCGTGCACGCCCGCATTGACGGCTTCACCTCGCTCGCCGTGGTTCTCGGCGCGATCGGCGTCATGCTCGGCTTTCCGCTCGCCGACCCACTCGTCGGGCTGCTCATCTCGGCGGCCATCCTCGTTCTGCTCTGGGGCACCGTGCGCAGCATCGGGCGACGCCTCATGGACGGCATCGAACCCGAACTCCTCGACCGGGTTCAGTCGACGCTGGAGCGAGCTCCGGGCGTTGTGTCAGTTCCCGCCGTTCAGCTGCGGTGGGTCGGCCATCGCCTCCAGGGCACGGCCACCGTGTGCGTCGGCGAACTCTCGCTGGCCGACGCCGAGAAAGTGGCCGCTGAGGCGGAGCACCTGCTCGCTCACGCGCTGCCGAACCTCGACGACATGCTGATCCGAACCGTGACGACGTCGCGGGTTGCCGCCCCGCATCTGCACCGAGACTGAGGCGCCCGCCGCGGCGGGGCCGTTCGAGGGTCGATGGCCTTCCGATCGCCGATCTCCGACGTCCGCGGCGCGCGTTTTGCTACTCGGATGCCGCCAGATCGAGCGTGGCCAGCACGGTTCTGCCGCTGGCCGCCGCCCGAGGCGCCATGTCGACGAGGGCAATCTGCGTCAGTGTCAGCAGGTCCCCCTCGTGCACGCGTCCCTGGCGCTTGACCGTGACGTGGGCGCGAAAGCCAGGGCCGGTGAACGCCGGCTCCTCCGGGGAGGCGGCGAAGAGGCGCATCGCCTCCTTGAGGGTGCGGTGCAGCGCCGTGAGCGCGGGGTTGTCGTCGACGACCGAGACGGGAATGTCGTGGCGACGGCCGAACAGTTCATCGTGCCCGACTCGCGCCGTGAGCGACGGCTGACCGGCGGCCGCCTCGTTGATCGCCGCGGCAACATCCGTCGGCTCGGCGTGGGTGAGAAACGGCGGCAACACGGTGATGTGCAGCGGCCAATCAGCGACGGCAAAACTCTCCCCGACCTGAAGAGGGGTGAGCGGAAGAACGATGACGAGGCGGGACATGCGCCGAGTCTAGGTGAGTCGGTCGGTGCCGACGGCCGGGGCGGATGCCGGTGGCCGGAAGCACGCCGGCGGCCAGGCGACGCCCGCGTCCGCCGCATTGGGCGGATGCTGCGCTAGCGTTCCGGCATGAGAGTCAACGCTGCCGCTCGATCGCGTGTTGTGCCCGCCGCACGGTTTTCGGTGTTGGTCATCGGCGCGATCGCCGTCGCATTCACGGTGGCCAGTGCAATCGTCATCATGGGCACCGGCGTCTCGGCGGCAGATGCCGCCCTGATGATCGTTCAGTACCCGCTCGTCACGGCCACGGCACTCGTCGGCGGAATGCTGACCCTGTTCCTGCTCATCGTCACCGCAACGCCGACCACTCGATGGGATCTCGCGTGGCGCGGGGCTGTCGCGGCATGCGTCAGCGTGGCTGTTGCGCCGCTAGTGGTGCTGCTCACCGCGGAGTGGATTCCCGGCACACCGGGCGCGGCCGGCGGCTTCTTTCTCGTTGTCAGCGCGCTCGTCAGCTTCGTGCTGGTCGGCGGGCCGATCTGGGCAGGACTCGTCGCGATCCTCCTGCGACGCTCGCTCGGTCCGGTGGGGCAGGATTCCACACCGCGGGGCGCCCAGCGCCTGCAGTGGGCATCCCCTGCTGATCGTCGCCGGCTCGGCGTCGTGCTCTGCGCGACGGGCGTCTTCGTGGCGCTCGGCATCACGTTTCTCAGCTACGTTCCTGCGATGTACAAGGGAGCCGACTACAAATGCATGGTCGAGGGACCGCGCTCCCCGCTCGCCGAGATCTCGGAGCGCCCCGGAATCGTCACCGGGAGCTTCTCGCTCTGGCCGCTCGGGCGCGAATGCACCTGGCTGCGCGCCGACGGCGCCGGAACCGTCGCCGTGGACTCGGGTAACTGGGTCGCGACCGGTTTCGCGGCATCCGCTCTGGTGCTGGCGCTGGTCGGCGGGGGTCTCGTTGCCTCGTCCCGACGTGTGCGGCCTCAACCCGAGCCGATGAGTCCGCCCTCCTCCACCACCTCCACTTCCTCCGCCGCGTCGGACACCGCGTCGGACGCCGCGTCGGACACCGCAAAGTAGGAGATTCTGCAACACGCCGCATGCGACCGGCGGTTTGAGGCGGCGAGTCGCAGAATCTCCTCCTTTGCGTGACAGCGGGGGTGCGGTTCGGCCGGCGGCATCCGCTCAAACCACCCCAACTGGGGTACCGCCCGATCTCGCCTCACACGGTCCGGTCCGGGAGAGTGGGCAGATGTCGCTATCCGAAGAGTTGGCCCGTTTCGACGACGTGCTCGCCGACGTGTTTCCCGAGGGCTTCGAGTCGATGGGTGAAGGCTTGGGCGACGCGGGGATTGAACGGCTTCGACGTGCCGTCGCTCCGTTCACCCTCGGAGCGGAAGTCGAGCAGCTCTACCGTTGGCACGACGGCAGCGTTCTTCCTGTCTTCGGCGGCAAGCGGTTTCTGTGCACGACCGAGATCATTCTGAATCGCGCCTTTCACCTCAGCCTGTCTGGGCGAACTCCGGCCTGGCTCCAGTTCACCGATGGCCCCGAGTACTACTTCGCCACCCTCGATGTGGCCGGATGCGACCCGGTCGCGTCTGTCTGGTGCGCCAACACGCACGACATCGGCATCAGTCGCATGCACGATTCGCTGGAGGCGATGATCGGCACGTTCATCGATATGGGCGAAACCCCCACTCTCTCGGCTGAGCAACGCACGGCTCTTCTCCTCGGCGGCCTCCGCTACGACGACGAGTATCGGCTGATCCGCAGCCCGGGAGCGTACGACCGCCCGAACCCTCCGCCCGGAACCTTCATCATGCTGTTCGACGAGGGAACCCCCGAGCCGTGGATCCGCTCACTCGGGTCATCAACTGATGAACTGCTGCCTCGCGGGGCGACGACCACCGTCGCTGAGCTCATCCGTCACGCAGAACTTCACGGCGAGGCCTCCGGAACCATTCAGGGCCTGACCACTCACGTTGGCGGCCCACTCCACGCCATCGGCTTCTCCATCGACGATGGAACGGGAGCACTCTCCTTCGTCGCCGACGACAAACGCCTCATTCTGGGCCCGGTCTCCCAGACCAGAATTGAGGCGGACGTTTTTCTGGCCCCCGACGGTCGCTGTCAGCTTCGTGCCCTGCGTCGCTCGCCAGACTGGGTCGCGTAGCCGGCTACTCCCCGACGACCCCGTCGATGGCTTCACGCAGAAGGTCGGCGTGACCGTTGTGCCGCGCGGTCTCCTCGATCAGGTGCAGCAGAATCCAGCGCAGGCTCCACTGCCGCCCTGTGTCATCGGGTCCCGAGAGCGTGTCCAGGTCGATCCCTGCCACCGAGCTGCGGTTCAGGTCGCAGGTCGCGCGATAGAGCTCGCGCAGCGCCTCGGGATCGTCGGTGACCGCGGTGTGAAACTCCCAATCTCGATCGTCGTCCCAGGGCGCGCTCGCCCAGGGTTCTTCTTGTGGCTTGCCGAGGAATCGCACCTGAATCCAGTCGGACTCCACCAGCGCGAGATGCTTGAGCAGCCCGGCGAGGGTGAGCTCCGAGCTCGGCAGCCGCGTGGCCAGCGCCTCCGCACCGAGGCCATCCGTTTTGCCCAGCAGGGTGGCCCGGTGGTAGTCGAGAAATTGGTCGAGGGATGCCCGCTCGCTCGCGGTGACATCGGGGTCAGTGCGCTGTTCCATGCAGAGAGTCTCGCATCCGGCAGCGACGACGCGGCACCTCGGGCCCGATACCGGCTCGTCCACGTGGCTTGCCAGGTGGCCTGCCCAGGTGGTCAGCCAGCGTTGCAAGCCCTGCCGGCCAGTCCAGACCGCCAGCCCCAGTGGCCAGTCCTGACGGTCAGCCGACTTGGCTAGCCTCGACACTATGACTTCTGCCGAGCCGACCGACCGCCGCGCCATTCCTTCGACACCGGGTGTCGACATCCCCGACGGCCGCGGTCGCACCGGACTCGACCAGACTGGGGCCGACCTCGCGCGCAATCCCGATGTCGCCATCACCCGTGTCGAGGTGACGTCTGACGGCTGGCACGTGCTGCGGCGCACGACCTTCGACTATCGTCAGCGCGATGGCCAGTGGATGTCCCAACAGCGCGAGACCTACGATCGCGGCAACGGGGCCACGATTCTGCTCTACGACGAATCCGCCCAGACGGTACTCCTCACCCGCCAGTTTCGCTTTCCCGCCTACGTGAACGGCCACCCCGACGGAATGCTGATCGAGACCGCCGCCGGGCTGCTTGATGACGACGAGCCAGAGGTGGCGATCCGTCGCGAGGCGAGTGAAGAACTCGGCGTGACGGTGGGCACCCTGCGTCACGTCTTCGACCTGTTCATGAGCCCGGGTTCGGTGACCGAGCGAGTGCACTTCTACGTCGCTCCCTACACGGCGGCCGATCTGACGGGCCCGGGCGGAGGGGTCGCCGACGAGGGTGAGGACATTGAGGCGCTCACGATCCCGTTCGCCGAGGCGCTGGCGATGATCGCCGACGGCCGAATCGCCGACGGCAAGACGGTGATTCTGCTGCAGTGGGCGGCGCTGAACCTCTTCGCCCGCGACTGACCGTTGCGCGGCCGATCCTGCTCCCGCGGCTGAGTTCGCTGCCGTTGCCGACTCGGCGCCCGGTGCCCGGCACGCAAAGGAGGAGATTCGGCGACACGCCGCGCACGACCGGCGGTTTGAGGCGGCGAGTCGCAGAATCTCCGTTTTTACGTACGGGCGAGGGGCAGGCCGGCCGAGACGACAGTCAGACCGACAGGCACGCCTCGAGCCGGTCAGTCAGCCGAGTGGCACCGGCCGCGGGTCGAGATGGATGCCGACCAGCATGCACCGCACGGACCCACCGGCCAGCTCGATGGTCGGGATGTCCAGCGGCAGCAGGGTGCACCTCGCACTGAGAGCCGCGACCTGCTCAGCGGTCAGGCTCGACAGCGCCCGGCGGGACAGCGCGAGCACCGGGCCGTCGCGCCCCTCCAGCTCGATCGCATTGCCCGCGAAGTTGCGGATCTGCTCGGGTGAGAGCTCGATCAGGGTGCGCCCGCGCGCCGTCAATCGCTCGGCCACCTCCCGCTGCCGCACCGGTGACACGATGCGATCGAGGCCGATCAGGGCGAACTTCGTGCCCACGCACATCAGCACATTGGTGTGATAGATCTTCGTGCCATGCTCGTCGACCGCGTCGAATGCCATCGGTTCGTAGCCGAAGTTCGTGCAGAACCGCTCGAGCGCGACTGGGTCGGCCCGGTTCGAGCGGCAGGCGTAGGCGACCCGGCTCTCATGGTCGAGAACCATCGCGCCGGTGCCCTCGAGAAACACCTCGTCGAATTCAAGGCCCGAGTAGTCGATGACGTCTTGCACCCGATAGTGACTCTTCAAAAAATCGACGATGTCTCCCCGACGTTCGCGCCGCCGATTCGACGCGAACATCGGAAAGATCGCCACATGACCGCCGGCGTGCGTCGACAGCCAATTGTTCGGAAACACGCTGTCGGGCCGGCCGGGCTCCTCATCCTCGAAGAGATGCACGGAGACCCCGGCCTGCGCCAGAGCGGATGCGACGGCGCTCACCTCGGCATACGCGGCGGCAGCCAGCCCCGCCGCGTGCTGCCCGTGCCCGAGGTCTTGGTAGGCGTTGTCTGCGGCCGTGAGCGGATTCGGTTCGAAGTGATGTGGCCGAATCAGAACGACTGCCGACGGAGCCTGCACCGACACCGGGAGCTAGCTCACGGGCGACAGCGCACCGACGAGGCCGAAGAGGTTCTTCGGGTCATCGGGGTTGGCCACCAGATCGATGTCTTCGTAGTAGTCGGTCGCGTCGACGGCATCGCGCGCGAAACGCAGGGCCGAGAAGTCCTCGATGGCGAAGCCGACCGAGTCGAATACGGTGATCTGTTCGGCGCCGGCGGCTCCGACCAGGCGCCCACTGGCACGGCCGGTGAGCACTTCCCACAGCTCGGTGACCGCAAAGTCGGCGGGCATCTGCTGAATCTCGCCCTCGATGCGGGTCTGCGGCGGAAACTCGACGAATACATCGGCCACATCGAGAATCGACGCCTCAAGCTCGGTCTTTCCGGGGCAGTCGCCGCCGATCGCGTTGATGTGCACACCCGGCAGCACGAGGTCGCGGGTGAGCACCGTCGCCAGCGCCTTGTCTGCGGTGCAGGTGGTGATCACGTCGGCGCCGGTGACGACATCCGCTGCACTGTCGGCGATGTGCACGGTGAAGCCGAGGGGCACGACGTTGCGCACGAACTTCTCCATTGCGGCCGGGTCGGTGTCCCAGATTCGGATGTTCGAGATGCCGAGCGCCGTGCGAAAGGCGAGTGCCTGAAACTCGGCCTGGCTGCCGGCACCGATCATGGCCATCGTCGTCGAGTCGGGCCTGGCGAGCAATTTCGCGGCCATGGCGGATGTCGCGGCAGTGCGCAGCGCCGTCAGCACCGTCATCTCGGCGAGAAAGGTCGGGTAGCCGTTGTGCACATCGGCCAGCACGCCGAAGGCCGTCACGGTCTGGAATCCGCGGGCCGGGTTGTTCGGGTGCCCGTTGACGTACTTGAAACCGTAGGTCTCGTAGTCGCTGGTCGGCATCAGTTCAATCACGCCGAACGGGGTGTGGCTGGCAACGCGGGCGGTGCGGTCGAAACTCTCCCAGCGACGAAAGTCGCTCTCGATGTAGTCGATCAGGCCGGAGATGATTTTCTCGGGACCGGTGTCGGCCACCCAGCGAACCATATTTCGAACGTCAACGAAACGCGTCATGTGTCATTCCTCCTCGGACCCTTCAACGCTAGATCTAGGCGATATGTAACAGCTATTGGCATAATGCCTAGAACCAGAGTCACAATTGCGCAGACTGCCACCGCGAGATATACATTGTGCATATGACTGTGTTGGACGACCTCGACCGCCGCCTGATCGCCGCCCTCCGTGAAGACGGCCGCGCGCCGGTGGCCACCCTCGCGCGCACCCTCGGCGTCGCCCGGGCGACGGTCAACAGCCGACTCGAACGCCTGGTCAGCTCTGGCACCGTCATCGGCTTCACCGTGCGGGTGCGCGACGAACTCGACCCGCTCGCGATCCAGGCAATCACCCTGATCGAGGTGCAGGGCCGCACGACAGATCAGGTGATCAGGGCACTGCGCGGCTTTCAGGAGATCAGGGCGTTGCACACCACCAACGGCGGCTGGGATCTCGTGGCCGAGCTGCGCTGCGAAACGCTGGCCGAATTCGACGCCGTGCTCGGGCGCATCCGCCTGGTCGACGGCGTGATCAACAGTGAAACCAGCCTGCTGCTCAGCTCGGTGCTGCGTTAGGCCTCGTGCTTAGGCCTCCGCATACCTCTGCACAAAGGCGAGAGCCTCGTCGGCCACCTCTTTCCAACCGTTGTCGATCGTCAACGAATGACCGCGGCCCGGAATCGTGGTCTCCACGGTGATTCCCGGGTTCTTCGCCTGAATCTTGTAGCTGGCGTTGGTGATCGCCGGCGGCACGGTGTTGTCTTTCTCGCCGCCGATGATCAGCAGTGGGCCGCGGTCGGGGTTCTTCGAGTCGACCTTCGTCTCGCCGCCGAACGGGTTGAAGTTCGCCGTCGCCGCCTGAAAGAGCGGAGCCCCGGCCGCCGGCACGTGGTACGTCTCGAAGAGCTCACGCGCTTCATCTTCTGGCAGGTTGTTCGCCCAGCCGTAGGTGAACTGGTCGAAGGTGAGCGCCACCCCCTTGCCGGCATTCGTCGGGTTGCCGAGCACCGGCGCCGCTGATTTCAGCGCCGACAGTGGCAACGGCAGCACTCCCTTGAACGGCGCGTTGTCGATCGACACCGTCGCGGCGGCGACCCCCTCGCCGGCGATCTTCTGCGCGATCAATCCGCCAAAGGAATGCCCGATCACCACCGGCTTCTTCGACAGCATGGCGATGGCGGCCAGGTAGTGGTCTGTGACCTGTTGCACCATCTTGTGAGCGAACGTCTCGGGATGCTCTCGGGCCTCGGCCACCGTCGCCGGGTCATCCGGCCATCCCGGCGCCAGCGTCGCATAGCCGTTGTCTTCGAACAGATCACGCCACTTCTGCCAACTGCTCGAGAGCAGCCAGAGACCGTGCACGAACACAACGGGCACCCGCCCAGACGCGTTGGCTTTCTCGATCTCGGCGAGCTCCCATTCGGCGAGTGCGGCAGTAGTTTGCGTGTTGCTCATTTCGATCCTCAGCTCTGTAGGGTGACGTCAACTGGTCGGAGAGTATGCCGAACGGATGCCGCTGGCTAGGCGTGCGCGTGCGGTCGGCTGATCGAGATTGGGTGCGACACGTCCGCCCTCCGGCGCCCATCAGCTCGTAGGATCAGGCCATGACGTTCGCCGAGACTTCACCGCAGCCTGGGCCACGAAGCGTCAGACCGAGAAAACCGCGCTCCAGCACCTTCCGGTTCGTGCGCGACCTCATCGTCATCGTGCTCGTCGCGATTCTTGTCTCTGCGCTCGTGAAAGCGTTTCTGATTCGGGCATTCTTCATCCCGTCGGAATCGATGGAGAACACCCTTCAGGTCAACGACCGCATCCTCGTGAACGAGCTCGTTCCCTCCGTGATGCCGATCGAGCACGGCGACGTGGTGGTCTTTCGGGATCCCGGCGGATGGCTCGCTCCGCCTGCGCCACCAGCGGCCGGCCTCGCCGGGATGCTCGACGGCGCGCTGACCTTCGTCGGCCTGAGTGCATCCGACAGTGACAACCACCTCATCAAGCGGGTCATCGGGCTTCCGGGCGACACGGTCGTCTGCTGCACGGCGACCGGGCAGCTGAGTGTCAACGGCGTTCCCCTCGATGAGCCATACATTCAGCTGCCCGATGAGGACTCCGCGGCGACGAAGTCCCCGTTCAGCGTCACGGTTCCCTCCGACAATCTGTGGGTGATGGGTGACAACCGGTTCAACTCGGCGGACTCGGCGTACCACTTTCTGAAGTCGGATGCCCCGACCGGCTTCGTGCCCCTCGACGCCGTCGTCGGACGCGCGTTCGTCGTCAGCTGGCCCACCCAACACTGGGCCTGGCTCGACAACTTTCCGGCGACGTTTGCGGCCACGTTGGAGCAGCCGGCCGCGCCATCTCCTTCCCCCTGAGCCCACCTGCACTGGCCCTGAACTCACTGCTTTGATAGCCTGCAAGGCTCGACACTCGGGCAGATCAGGATGTCGAAGCCTCGTGAGCAATTACCTTGCCGTCAACAAAGCCAACTGGAACGACCGGGCACCCCTGCACGCGGCCTCTGCCGACTATTCCGTGGGTGCTTTCACGGCAGACCCGAACTTTCTCTCGTCGGTGGTGCGCTTCGATCTGCCGCTGCTCGGCGACATCCGTGGGCTCCGCGGCGTGCATCTGCAGTGCCACATCGGCACCGACACCGTGTCGCTCTCCCGGCTCGGCGCCCGGATGACCGGTCTCGACTTCTCGCCGGCCGCCTTGGTTGAAGCACGCCAGCTCGCGGCGAGCGCCGCAACAACGATGTCGACTTCGTCGAGGCCGATGTCTACCAAGTGACTGGCGTGCTCACCGCGGAGTCCTTCGACCTGGTCTATACCGGCATCGGGGCGCTCTGCTGGCTGCCGAGCATCGAACGCTGGGCCGAGACCGTTGCCGCGCTGTTGAAACCGGGCGGACGCCTCTTCATTCGGGAGGGGCATCCGGTGCTCTGGGCCACCGATGAAGACATCAGCGACAGTCTGCACATCGTCTACCCGTACTTCGAACGCGACGAGCCGCTGGTCTTCGACGACGACACCACCTACGTCGACACTGACCAGCGCGTCACCGCGACAACGACTCACGAGTGGAACCACGGCATGGGCGAGATCGTGACGGCCCTGCTCCGCCACGGGATGGAGATCACCGGCTTGGTCGAGCATCAGAGCGTGCCGTGGGAGGCGCTCCCCGGCCAGATGGTCTGTGGCGAAGACGGCGAATGGCGCCTCGACCGCGAACCATGGCGGATGCCGCTCAGTTACACCTTGCAGGCGGTCAAGCGATGACCGCCACCCAGCCGAAGACCGCCCAGCCGACCCTCGCGGCTGAATCCCGGCCACCGAAACTGACGGTCGTCACCGGAGGCGGTCGCGGAATCGGCGCGGCGATCTGTCGCCGATTGGCGGCCGAGGGGCACGACGTGGTGGTCGGCTACCGGAATGACGCGGCGGCGGCCGATCGCGTCGCCTCCGACATCCGTGCTGCGGGGCGCCGCGCGCTGACCGTGGCGGTCGACACGACGGATGAGAGCTCGGTCATCGCTCTGTTTGAGCGGGCCGCCGAACTTGGCATCGTCACCGGCCTGGTGAACAATGCCGGTTCGGTGTGCGCCGTCGGCACGCTGGCCGACAACGACCTGGCGGCGATCCGCCGTGACCTCGACGTGAATCTGGTCGGTGTGCTGGCCTGTGCCAAGTATGCGATCCGGGCCATGACGCCGACGGGCGGCGGGGCCATCGTCAACATCTCCTCCGCGGCGGCCACCCTGGGATCGGCCGGTTCCTACGTGCACTACGCGGCGGCAAAGGCGGGGGTCGACGCGCTCACCGTTGGTCTGGCGAAGGAGGTGGCTGCACTTGGTATCCGAGTGAATGCGGTGGCGCCCGGCACCATCTGGACCGACTTTCACCAAGACCCCCAGCGGCCGGCCCGGGTGGCCGAGACGGTGCCGCTGGGCCGCGCCGGTCAGCCGGAAGAGATCGCCGGCGCCGTGGCCTGGCTCCTCTCCGACGACGCCGGCTACGCCACCGGAACCGTGATTCGCGTCGCCGGCGGCTTGTAGACCGCGCCTTTTTGGCCGCGCCCTCGCCTCGCCGACCCACGCGTGCGCTCAAATCGTCGCGTCCCGGCGTCGCGAGGCGACGATTTGGGCGCACGCGCTGGTAGCGGATGCGGTGCAGTGTCGGTCATCAGTTCGGAGGATTTTCGACACACCGGCCCACGCCGACCGCCCGCTGCCCATATCGTGGGGCCATGCCCTCCCTCCTGACCGCACTGCGCGCGCTGCTCGAACCGGCGATCGCCGCCGTCTTCTTGACGCTGTGGATCATCGCCGAAGCCGGTCGCATCCAGGGCCCGCTCGGCCTGACGATGATGGTGCTCGTTGCGATAGCGATCGCCGTCGGGCGAATCTGGCCGCTCGTCTCCCTCTGCCTCGTGGGACTCCTGCTGGTGCTGCAGCTCGCCACGGTTTTGCCGCCGCCGGAATCCACGACCTGGCCGGTCTACTTCGGCATCATGATCGTGAACTTTCTCGTCGCCCGAAACGGCAACGGCCGACTCCCAGTGGTCGCGTTGACCCTCGGTGTTCCGATTGCCGCAGTCATCGCCTTCTTGATGGTGGTTCCCAGCTGGGTGAGCCCCTGGGGCTGGACCTCGTGGACTGGCCAAGGAAACAACAGCAGGCAGATCATTGGAACCTACTTCGTCGCGGCGATCGTCGCCTTCTTCCTCTACGCGGGGGCTTGGGCTGCCGGCTATGCCGTGCGGCTGTACGTCGTGCAGCAACGCAGCCGCATCCTGCTCAGCCAGACCTCGGCCGACCTCGGCCGGGCCGAAACCGAACTCACGATCGTGAAAGAACGAGACAGAATCGCCCGTGAGGTGCACGACGTTCTCGCGCATTCACTCTCTGTCGTGATCGCTCAGGCCGATGGTGCCCGGTTCATCAGCGCCGCGAAGCCGGAGGCCACCCGGGTTGCCCTCGAGGCCATTTCGGATGCCGCCCGGTCGTCTCTCATCGACGTGCGCACGTTTATCGAGGGGCTCCGTGAAGAACCCGGTGATGAACCTCAGCCCAACCTGTCAGACCTCGATTCCTTGGTCGCGCGGGTCTCAGCCGCCGGTCTCGCCGTCGAGGTCCAGCATTTCGGCCCAGCCAAGCCGATGACGCCGGCACAGCAACTGGCCCTGTTCCGCATCGTGCAGGAGTGCCTGACGAACGCGCTCCGACACTCGGGGCGCACCTCCCCGACACGAATCTCGTTCGACTGGCGCGGGCCGGGTCTCGCGCTCACCGTCAGTTCGCGATGCGACGCCGAGCGCCGACCCGCCCTCATCGCGACGGAGCAGCCGGTCTCTGGCCACGGCATCCGTGGAATGAAGGATCGCGCGCGCCTGGCCGGCGGCTGGCTGACGGCCGGCGCGTCAGAGGGCCCGGATTCCGACTTCTTGGTGACGGTCTTCTTGCCGACCGGTTCGGATGCGCTCGAACCTCGCAGTCCCCTGCCGGAGTTGACAGCGTGAAGGCTCCCGCGCCCCGCATCCGCGTGGTCATCGTCGACGATCAGGCGTTGTTCGTCTCGGGCATGCAGATGCTGCTCGAATCGCAGGCCGACCTCGAGGTGGTCGGCACCGCCGCCGACGGGCACAGCGGCGTCGAGGTCGTCGCACGCACCAACCCCGACATCGTGCTGATGGACATCCGCATGCCCATTCTCGACGGCATCGAAGCGACATCCCGCATCGTCGCGGCGGTGACCGCTCGACAGCAGGCCGAGGAGAAGCCGAACCTCGACATGCGGGCCGAAACGAAGGCGGCCGACGACACGCAGCCGCGCGTCATCATCCTGACCACGTTTCAGCGTGATGAGGCGGTCTACCGGGCGATTCGCACGGGCGCGAGCGGTTTCATCACCAAGGATGCGACCCCGGAGTTCATTCTTGCCGCGATCAGGACAGTGAACTCCGGCAAGGCGGTGCTGGCCCCGAAGGCCACCTTCGACCTCGTGCGGGAGTTCGCGGCAGCGCCGGGCAGCTCAGACCGCCCACTGGAACTGGCCATCGAAGCGCTCAGCCCGCGCGAGCGGGAGATCTTCTTGCTGACCGCACGCGGACTCAGCAATGCGGAGATCGCCACCGCCGCGTTTGTCAGCGAGGCGACGGTGAAGTCGCATGTTCGCGCCATCCTGAGCAAATTGACGTTGCAGAGCCGGGTGCAGATCGTCATCTACGCCTACGAGAACGGGTTGCTCACCTACTAGCTCGCCGGAGCTCGCGAACTCTGGCGCGGAGAATCCCATCGCGTGGGAGCTTCCGCACGCCAGGCGGGATCACGCGCGCCGCAGCCCACGGAACCGCGGCACGGCCGCCGAAAACGCCAATGATTGACGCAACGCAGTCGCTCCCCCTAACGTGAAGTACCCAAGGAGGCCTCCCGATGGACGTCGCAGCACTGTTCGTTTTTCTTCTCGTAGCGGTCGTTGCCGCTGCCTATCTCGGCGCAATCGTCTACGCGCTGATGCAGATCATGCGCTCGCCCGACCTGGTCGACGTCGAGAAGCTGGTCTGGGTGATCGGAGTGATCGCCGCCCCGTTCATCGGAGCGCTCGTCTGGTACTTCCTCGGCCCGCATCCGTTCGGACTGCGCCTGAGTCGCGACCTGCGTTAGTTGCCACCGAACAGTGTTCGCGTGACGACGCGCTAGTCGGGTGCCGCAGCGCTAGCTGGGGCCAACCCGCGCGACGGCACCCGACCCGCGCGACCCACCACGGCCGTCGGGCGAGACCGAGCTCAGCTACTCCTCGGAGAGCGCCTCCTCGACGCTCGCGTGCGCCCGATGCGATTCCTCCACGGCCTGCCACCAGGCGGTCTTGCGTGCGCGCTCGAGAGCGGCGTCGGGCAGCCCGGCGAAGTGCAGCTCCACCCCGAGCCCCGCCATTTCGCGGTCGAAATCAGTGAAGGAGTCGATGACCATCACGGTCAGGATGCGGAGCACCGACACATCGAGAACGACACGGGCCGGCCGCCCCGCCGTGTCGATCTCGCCCTGCAGCGCCCGGATCGTTGAGAGCACATTCGCCGTGTAGAGCGGCGAGTCCAGCTTCAACGCGAGTTTTCCCGGTTGCGAGCTGAGCACATCCACTCGCGGCCGATTCAACTCGTGCAGCACCATCACCAGCGTGAGCACCACCCCGACGGCGACGGCGGGGAGCAACCCGACGGTCAGACCGACGACAGCGGTGACGAGTGCGATCCAGAACTCGACCGGGCTGAGCCGCGCCAGTCGCCTCAGACTCTTCACGTCGATCAGCCCGATCACCGCCACAAACACGATGGAGGCCAGCGTGGCCTGTGGCAGAAGTCGGAGCACTGGGCCGAGAAAGAGGGCAACGGCCACCGCAAGCACCACCGTGACCATGGTCGCCAGCTGCGACCGGGCCCCTGCCTTCTGGTTGACCGCGCTCTGCGAAAACCCGCCGGCCGCCGGCATGCTCTGAAAGAACGCACCGATGAAGTTGGCCGCGCCGGTGGCCAGCAGCTCCCGGTCGCTGTCGACTTGCGGGTCGCCCGCTTGACGGATGCCCCGCGCGACCGACGCTGACTCGAGGAATGCCATCACTGCAATGGCCAGCGCCCCCGGGATCATGGCGCCGGTGTCCTGGAACGTCGGAATGACGGGCGTCGGCAACCCGCTCGGAACCGGGGGAATCAGCCCAACGCCGATAGAGACGATCCCGGTGAATGCGGCAAGCAGGATGCCGGCCACGACAACGATCAAGGGGCCGGGCAACCGCGGGGTGAAGCGCGACATCAGCAGCAGCACGGCGATGCTCGACGCCGACAGCACGACGGTGGCCAGGTTCGCGTTGGGAATCGCCTCGATTGTGGCAACGATCGACCTGATGAAACCGTGACCGCTGAAATTGGTTTCGACGCCGAGCAATTTCGGCAGCTGGCCGACCGCGACAGTCGCCCCGACCCCCACCTTGATGCCGATCATCGTCGCTTCGGAGATGTTCTCGACGAGCGAGCCGAGCTTCAACACGCGCGCGACCACCAGGATGATCCCGACAATCACGGTGAGGGTGACCAGATCGTTGAGGGCATCCTGCGATCCGGCCGCGACACCCGCCGTCACCAGCGTCGTCGCCGTGAGCGTCGCAATGGTCGACGTCGTCGACACACTCATGGCCGCCGAACCACCGATCAGCGCGTAGACCAGCATCGGCACCATGCAGGTGTAGAGGCCGATCTGCACGGGCAGATTCGCAATCGTCGAGTAGGCCATCGCCTGCGGAATCACGACGGCTCCTGCACTCAACCCGGCGAGCGCGTCGCGGCCGATCCAGGCGGGCTTGTACCCGACAAGCGTGGGGACGAGCCAGGCACGACGCACCCGTGTGCCTGACGGTCTCGCGGTGTCGGGCGGATGCGTCATCTCAGGCTCCGGAGGCGGCGCCGGCGCCGTCGGCGGGTGTGGTCACAGCGGCGCCGGGTGCTCCGGTAGCGCCGGCGAAAACGGTACCGTTCGCCTCCAGGTAGCGCAGCAGCTCGAGCATCGGCTGAAGCACCGCCTGTTGGTAGGACTGACCGAGAGTGAGGTGCTTGGCGGTGCGATAGAAGTCGGCAATGGATGCGGCATACTCGCGAACACTCAGATTCGCCGTCGACCGCGGGATGGCCCCGATCATCACCTTCACGTCGGTGTCATCGCCGGCGTAGTGGTTGTTCAAGGCCGCCCCGAGCCAGGCAAAGTCCCTCGTGACCGCGGACAGATACGGCTGTTCCGGCGCCAGAGCCGGGTCGGCTGCAGCCGCAGCCGCCCACTGCAGGGGGATGTAGTGAAGCTGGGTGGGCATCGGCTTCTCGGTCCACAGCGTTCCGTCGTTGTCGAACACCGCAACGCGTTCCCGCTGCGCAACCGCGTCGGGGCCGTTGCCGGTCACCCGCTCGACAAAGTCGACGATCGCGCTGCGTGTTTCACCGTCGCGCCACGAACCCAGGGATTGCATGGTGATCGTTTCTCCATTCATCTCGCAGTGCAGCCTGTGACCCGCCGCAGCCCGTGACTCGCCCTTCTGCAACTTTCTCTGCTTCGACCAGCACTCACCTCACCCGGATCGGGTGGCGAGCCGTTTGGCTCGCTCCCGTAAAACTGAGATGTCACCGCGTGATGCGGCCGGCTGAGGAGGGGACATGGCCTATCGACCGCTCCCGGGCTTGACCCTGAAGAACTCAGGCACCGAAGCTCTCGCCGGCGTGACCCTCCTCGCCATCGCGGTTCCCCTCAACATCGGCTACGCACAGATCGCCGGACTCCCCCCCAACTGCCGGCCTCTACGCCCTCATCGTGCCGGCCATCGTCTATGCGTTTGTCGTGTCGTCCCGGCAATTGGTGGCATCACCGGATGCCGCGGCGGCAGCCCTCGTGGCATCCTCTCTTGGCGGCCTTGCCCTCGCCGGGAGCGCCGACTATCTGACTCTCGCCTTCGCCCAGGCCATCTTGTGCGGCATCATGTTCGCGCTCACCTCCGTGTTAAGACTCGGCTTTCTGGCCAACTTTCTCTCGAAGCCGATCCTGATCGGCTTCGTCGGCGGCCTCGCCCTCGACATCCTGGTCAGCCAGATCGCCAAGATGCTAGGCGTGAAGATCGACAGCGGTGGCGAGTTCGTCGACAAGGTGAGCGGACTGATCTCTGGACTCGGCACCACCAACCTGACCTCACTCGCCATGTCGGTGGCCGCCGTACTCGTGCTCGTGCTCGGTCGCCGGTTCGCGAGTGCTGTCCCGTGGGCGCTGATCGTGTTGATCGGCGCGACGATTCTCGTGGTCACCGCCGATTTGAAGGATGCCGGCGTGGCGGTGCTCGGGCACGTCGACGCTGGCGCGCCCAGCTTCACCTGGCCAGTGATCAGCTGGACATTGTGGTTGCAGCTGATCCCATCGGCGATTGCGCTGACCCTTGTCACGATGGGTGAGGGACTGTTGGTGTCGCGCAGCTATGGCGAGAAACGGGGCTACCCGACCAGCCCGAATCGCGATCTGATGGCGTTCGGGGTGTCGAACTTCGCCGCGGGCGTCTCTGGCGGTTTCGCGATCGGCTCGTCGACCTCACGCACGGCCGCGATGGACCAGGCCGGGTCCCGCACTCAACTCCCCTCGGTTATCGTCGGCGTGGGAACACTGCTTCTGATGCTCTTCGGCACCTCACTCCTTGAAAACGTCCCGTCACCTGCAATCGGGGCCATCGTTGCTGTCGCCGTGATCCCGCTGCTGGGAATCTCGGAGTTTCGCTCGCTGTGGAAGCTCGAGAAGTTCGAGTTTCTCGTCGGTGCCGCGTGTTTTCTCGGGGCGTTGCTGCTCGGACCGATCGCCGGGATCGTGATCGCATTCGTGCTCTCACTGATCAACCTCGCCCGCCGGGCGGCGAACCCGGCCGTCGACATCCTGAGCGCCAATGACTCTCCAGACAGCTCGCTGCTCCCCCTGGAGCCGACCGTGACCATGACGGCACCGGGCGTCATCGTGCTGCGCTTCGCCGCCCCCATCTTCTTCGCCAACGTCGGGGTGCTTGAGGATGCCGCACGAAAGGCCGTCACGCGGGCCGGTGCGGGGAGCGTCAGCCACCTGGTCTTCGATCTTGAGGCCGTCACCGACATCGACGTCACGGGTGCGGAGGGCTTCGGCGAGTTGCTGACCTGGCTCAAGGAAAAGTCAATTCAGGTGCATTACAGCCGAATGCGGCCTGAGATTCGTGATCGGCTCGCGCACTTCGACCTGATCGAGGGAACCACCAGTTTCGGCACAAATCGTGCCGCCATTGCCGCCTTCGCTGACCCTCAGCGCCAACCGCAGCGCCAACCTCAGGAGGAATGATGCTCGCCGTCATCGGATCGATACTCCCGCTCGCCCTCGGAATTGCGATCAGCCCGATCCCGATTATCGCGGCGATTCTGATGCTGCTCTCCCCGAAGGCGCGGAAAACGAGCGTCGGGTTCCTCGTCGGCTGGCTGCTCGGCATCATCGTGGCGGTATCGGTGTTCACCCTGCTGTCATCGGTGATCCCCGAGAGCAACGCCGACGCCTCGCAGCCGATCAAGGGCACCATCCAGCTCATTCTGGCGGTGCTTCTGCTGCTGCTCGCGGTCAAGCAGTGGCGCAGTCGCCCGCACGGTGACGAGGAGCCGGCCCTGCCGAAGTGGATGCAGGCGATCGACAGCATGACGGCCGGAAAGGGGTTCGGGCTTGGTTTTCTGCTCGCCGCTGTGAACCCCAAGAACCTGCTGATGGGGATCGCCGCCGGAGTCTCGATCGGCGCCGCGAGCCTGAGCGTCGGGGAGAAGATCGGCGTCATCCTCATCTTCACCGTGTTGGCCGGTTGCACTGTCGCTGTGCCGGTGATCGCCTATCTGATCGCCGCCGACAAGATGGCCAGTCCTCTCGAGAAGCTGCGCACCTGGTTGGTGCACAACAACGCGACGGTGATGAGCGTGCTGCTGCTTGTCATCGGCGTGGTGATGATCGGCAAGGGCTTCGACAGCTTCTAGCCGGCGCTCGGTGATCGAGCGCATTCGGTGATTGTGTGAGGACAGGCTCGACTACCGGTCCAGATTCGGTGACCGGGTCTCGCCGAGGTTGACGCTTCCGGTCGAGGTCCCCCGTTGTGCCGCTCAAACTCGACCGGAACGGTCAAGCTCGGCGACGGATGCCGGCCTCAACCGAGCAACTTCGCCTTCGCCGCCGTGAATTCCTCGTCGGAGAGCACGCCCTGCGCATGGAGGGTGCCGAGCTGCTGCAGCTGAGCGATCATCGGGTCGGCCGGCGCTGCGGCCTGCGGCGGCGCTGCCTGCGCATACTGGGCCTGCTGCTGCGCGTACTGCTGCTGTGCGTACTGCGCCTGTTGCTGCTGCGCCTCGTACTGAGCGGCCTCGTCTTGCTGGGTGGCCTGCTGTTGCTGGTGGCGCATCATTCCGCCGCGCACGGCGGTGGCAGTTCCGGCAACGACCGCGGTTCCGGCGGCCAGACCGAGCAAGCCAGGGCGTCCGAATCGTCTGAAGAGTGGCATGACGGCTCCTTCTACGGGGTGATGGGTGCTGAGCGGGTGAGTGTTAGTCGGCGAGTTCTGCGAGCGCCGCGTTGACCACGGGAGCCGGAATCCGGTCGGTATGGATGACATAGCCGCCCGATTCGGCGAGCGCAGACGCCAGCTGCCTGGCCCAGGTGTGCTCAATCACCGCGAGTGCCGCCGAGGTGCCAGGGGCGAGGTGGGCGGCCATCTCGAGGATGTCCTCGTCGGCGGCCACGCCAGAGGCGGCGAGCACTAAACCGCCCAGCCCATATCCATCGGCACCGTCTTCGAGCTCGGCCGAGCTGATCCCACCCGTCTCATCGACACTGACCAGCAACAGATCGAGCAATCGGATGCTGCCCTCAACAACGAGGTCGGCGAGGGCTTCCCGCAGGGCGGCCCTCGGTTGGTTGCCGTCGAATCCGAGGAGCAGGATCTCGACGGGGCCGTAGGCGTATTCGGTCATGGGAGGTGGACCTCGATTCAGATGTTGAAGCTGCGCGGTGCTCACGCTGCGCGGTGGGATGAGGCAAGCGTGAACTAACGGGGCGGTTTGCTCTTCGCCCGATGCGGGTGAAGCCTGCCAAGCGGGTCGGCTGCCGCTGCGCTAGCCGGGGCCGACGCGCGCGACGGCATCCGACCCGCGCAGCTGGTCCACAGGCTGTCGAGATTCACGGTTGAGTGCGAACTTCGGTGATGTCGATGCCGAGATCGGCGATGCGGGCGAGAAGGCCGTGAAGTTCTGATTGGTCGCGGATGTCCCCGGTCAGCAGCGTGCTCGTGGGCGACAACTCGACGGCACGCAGCTCGGAGAACGCAGTGCGAATGGTCTCAGAGAGCGCACATGCGATTCGAATCTCGTATCGGGTGGACATCTGTCTCCAGTGACTGAGGTTGTTGCTTGCAACTGTGCGCCGCCGCGCACAACAAAACCTCGCCTGATCCGGGCGAGTTTCGCACCGGAAGCGCCATCATCCACACGAACGTGCACCGCGGCCCGCGAGAGCTGTACTAGAGCAGGCCGTGTGCCTCCGCCTGCTCGACCGCGTCGGCTCTGCCACTCACCCCGAGCTTCTGGTAGATCGACCGCATATGCGTCTTGATTGTGTTCGGGCTGAGCTGTTGCTTCGCCGCGATCTCGCTCACGCTTTGATGGCGTGGGAGCTCCCGCAGGATTTCGCGTTCCTTGGGAGTGAAGTAGGCGGCATCCGGCGAGCGCGGCTGGCTCGGCGGGGCGAGAAGTGCCGCGGCATCGGTGATCGACCTGGCGAAGTCGTCATGCGAGCCGAGCCTGCCGACGCGGGCCTCCAAGAGGCGCACTCCTCGCTGCTCCTCTGCGACAAACGGCCGGCGGGTCTGCATCAACTCGGCGATCTCCAGAGCCTTCACGATGAGGGAGTCGGCTCGCGTTGTGCGGCCGGAGAGTTCAGCCCAGTCGGCCAGAAGAATCCAGCCGTACACGGGTGTTGTGCCGTTCCAAATCTGGCGGGAGGAGCCGAGCGCCTCTTCAAGAGTTCCCTCGACTTTCGATTGCCGACCTGCCGACGAGTTGTACTGGGCGACAGCGAGCGCCGACTCCAACGATGCGTCGCCCAACTCGTCAGTGACGAGATCAACGGCAAGCTTTGCCTGGTGCCGGTCGTGAAGGTGAAGCATGGCTGCGACGTAGCGAAAAGAACAGAGGGCCAGGGTATTGGGGTGCGAATGTGCGTGTGCTCTGAGCAAGCGGTCGAGATCGTCAATGGTGGTGCGCGGATGCTCGTGGGCGTCGAGCTGGTGAAGAAAACGGAGTGCGCGGGCCGGAATCATCACCCCGGGGGCCAGGTCGAACGGAAGCGCGGCGATGAGATCATCAAGCTGGGCTTCCAGATGATCGGAGTCGAGACGCTCGAACTCCCGTGCCGACACAGCGAACTGCACGTGGGCCTCGACAAGGTTCGTCGGCTGCCCCTCTGCGCTCGACAGTGTGGCCATTTCCTCGTGAAGCGAAGAACTTTCCGGCCATCTCCCCTGTCGCGCGGCAACCGTCGATGCGGCTTCGAGCAGGATCAGGTGAAGCCAGGGGTGCGAGGAGAACCGTGAGCTTTCTACCGCGTCGTGTAAGACACCGAGCGCCCCCTCGAAGTCAGCGTCCGCTTCGAAGCACACGGCGCGGGCGAGGCGCGAGAACAGCACCGCGTCGTAGGCGAGGCCTCCTGCCACGCCCTCGGCATCCTCGTCGCTCGGAACATCGGCTTCGACCCGCTCCAACGCTTGCTTTGCCGTCGCCACGTCTGGCGTTTGTGCGCGCAACACCGCCAGAGTCGCGAAAATCAGCCGCACGGCGATGGGTGCTGTCTCAATAGTGGGAGCAGCGGCAGCGAGATGGTGATCGACTCGCACCTGATCGGGAAAGTAGGGCGCAGACACCAACGCGTTCAGCACATGCGTCGTCGTGGAGTGGAGACGCGCGCGATCCAGCGCACCCAAGGCGCGCACGACAAGTTCGGCTTGGCCGTCGAACACCAGCGGCACCCCGGCGTCGTTGAGGGCCTCAAGCAGGTCGCCGGTGTGATCGGATCGGAGGCAGAGTTCGAGCGCCAAGTCGGCGCGGCCGTGGCGGCGATACCACTGTGATGCGGCCGACACACTGCGCGTGAAACCACCGAAGTCTCGTCGGCGAAGCTCGGCACGCAAGTAACTGAGAAGTGTGGGGTGGTAGGTGTAGACGCTTTCGCCGTCGTCTCGATGGCTGACCAACGACGTATGGTTTTCGAGCTGGTCCAGGATGTCTCCGGCATCGTCATGCCCGGTCAGAAACACTGCGAACGGCAGAGTGACTGAATCAACGACCGAGGTCGTCAGGAGAAACTCTCGGTCACCTGCTGAGAGCTGGTCGAGCACTTCGCTCACCAGGTAGTCGGCGATTGCGCGGTGGTCGCCGCTGAAATTGCGGGGAAGTCGCTGCGGTGACTCGGCCCCACGCATCCAACCGGCCAGCAGTGCCAAGGCCGCGGCCCAGCCGCCCGTGCGCGTGCACGCGGCGTCAAGTTCGACCTCGTCGAGTGCTCCGCTGCGCACGGTGAAGAACTCCCGCGCCTCTTCCCTGGTGAACGCGAGGTCGCGCGACCGATACTCAACGGAGTCAGGCATCAGACTGCGTTTGGCGAGCGTCGAGGGTGGATATCGGCCGGCCAGAATGATGCGCACTGACGGCTGCTTCTCCTGGATGAGGCTGAGCAGCCAGGCGCTGTCAGTGTGGCTCTTGATCTGGTGCAGGTCATCGAAGATCAGCGTCAGCGGTTCACCGGCGTGGGACACGATATCGATGGCCCCGGTATCAGCGTGAGCGTTGAGCTCGGTCACGGCACTCGCGCTGCCCGCATCTGGCTTGCCCTCGTCGAGTGTGTGCAGTGCGCCGCGCCGCACCGACTCCCTCACCAGGCTGGACAGCGAAGGACGTGGTCCGTCACCGGGCGTGAGGCCCACCCACGCCACAGTTTCGCCGCTGGCCAGCACGTCCTGAGCCCAGAGCGAGAGCAGGGTGGTCTTTCCGGCACCCGCCGATGCCCAGACCTCGGTAACGACGGAACGGTTCGATGTCAGCGTCAGCCGAGGTCGAGCCTGCACGAGGTGCGGGGGGCGTGGAACAGCAAGCACAATCGACTCGTTCACCCTGTATGGCCGAGTCTTGGGCACTGTTCCTCCTCAGAGAACTCCCGCGACGGTGAAACGATGAAATAGCCCCACCTATTCATTCCTGATAGTAGCCAGTCAACGTGTCGCGTCAACCCCCGTCTCACCACAAACGGGTGAGAAGCTTCCGTGGCAATCGTGCCGATACCGCCGGTCGCGGCCACCTAACTCACCCGTCATGGATGAGGCGGCCCTTTTCGGCGCACGACACTCTGAATCCATCCGTTGGGGATAAATATGTGAAAGGACTCACTATGAGCTTCTGGGACAGCTTCTGGAACATTATTTGGATTTTCTTCTGGAGCTTCGCGTTCATCGCCTACCTGATGGCTATTTTCGCGGTCATCACCGACCTGTTCCGCGACCACAAGCTGAACGGATGGTGGAAGGCACTGTGGATCATTTTCTTGATCTTCCTTCCGTTCCTCACTGTGCTCGTCTATGTGATCGCCCGCGCTCCTGGCATGAATGAGCGCGCAGAACAACGCGCTCGGGAGGCCCAATCCGCGACCAACAGCTACATTCGCGAGGTGGCCAGCTCGAGCTCGGCGGATGAGATCGCCAAGGCCAAGGCGCTGCTCGACAACGGCACCATCACCCCTGACGAGTACGCAGCCCTCAAAGCGCGTGCGATGAGCTGACCTGCGGGTCGACCACACTACCCGGGAGCTCGCGGCTCGCTGACGCTTCGGCGTTGGCGAGCCGCTCTCGTGGCCTTCTCTCAACCCTGTTCAGGGTCTCGCGCTCAGGACACCGCGGAATCCGCCCGGTCAGAACTCGCGCGGCGGCCGGTTCGCCAGGTACTGGGCAAACGTGATTCGACCATAGGGCGGGCCATCGACGAGGGCGTGGCCTGCGGCAAAACGACCAAAGGTGCGGCCGGGAAGCAGGAGCGGCACGACAGGTCGGTTGAGCCCTCCGGCACGTGCCCACAGGCGGGCGAATTCGGTGCCGCGGCGCTGCTCAGGTCCGGCCACGTCGGCGACGCGTCCGGATGGCGGCCCGAGCGTCAGTTCGGTCAGACGAGCGGCCACCTCCGCCGTGTCGATCGGCTGCACCCGAAACGTCGGGGCGAGCACAACACTCATGCGATGTTGCACCGAGAAGATTCGGTCGAGGAGCGGATGGAACTGGGACGAGCGCAGAATCGTGTGCGGCAGTCCTGAATCCAGGAGCAGTCGCTCGATCGTCACCTTGTCGCGATAGTAGGGCAGCGGAATCTGGTCGACACCCACGATGGAGATCAGCACGAGATGTGAAATCTTGGCCTGCCGGGCCGCGGCGAAGAGATTTCTCGCGGCGTCGACATCCGTTTTGTTGCCGGCCGTGGCGAGGTGAACGACGGTGTGCGCTCCGTCGAGCGCTTCACGCAGGCCGACGTTGGCCAGCAGGTCACCCGTCGTCAGGCCGGGGCCGGTGCGGCGGCTGAGCACCCGCACCCACTGGCCAGCCGCGCGCAGTGCGGCAACCGTCGGCACACCGAGAGTGCCGGTGCCGCCGGTGACCAGGATCGCCGTCATGGAGATTTCCTTTCCGCCGCCACTTTCTCACAGACTGCGAGAACCTGCCATGGTGTCACCCGACTCAGGCGACGGCGGGCACCAGACGTTAATGCAGTCGGAGTTTCGTCTGAACGCCATGCGCGACACCGAGCAGGCGCCCCGCTACCTGGCCTGTGAACGCGACTTTCGCGTGCGACTGGCCGCCAGGCTCGACGAGGCTCTGGCCCGTGTCGGGCTGAAATTTTCGATGGATTCCGTCGACGCGACCCGCATCATCATCGAACTCTGCGAATCGGCCATGCAGGAATCGATTCTGTCGAAAGACCCCACCCCCAGCGTGGCCACCTCTCCCTACGCAATGCGCACGCTCCCCCTCGTGCTGCAGGCGTTGACCATGCCACTGAATGGCGGAAAGTAGCTTCACCCGACACGGTCAGACTCCCCCACATTTATGCGTGCGCATGCTTCGCACAGTGAAACGTGAGGAATCGTCCAGACTGCCTGTGCATACTTGCAACTTCGCCTGCGCGGCTAGATGAGACCGCGTCACATCGATTATTGGCCGGTCGGACTTGCGATTCCCGACCATCACGCCAGCTGGAAGTTATGCAGATCACTCCCCCCGATTCCACCCGCCCCACCCTGTTTACCCGCCTCACCGGCATCCGCCCCGGCCCCACCCTTCGTCGCCCGCGCCGCGCGAAGGTGCTGATTGCGACCTCGATCGTGGCTGTCGGCCTCGTGGCCGGCACCAGCGCTGTCGCCCTCTCGGCGAATGCGTCATCCCAGGCGAATGCCGCCGCAACTGCGAGCTCACTCAAGGAGCAGCAGAAGCAGTACGACGCCAAGCTCGTGCGCGCGCAGACCGTCTTCCAGGCGGATACGACGCTCGGCCACGCGAATCAGGTGCTCGCCTCCGCGCAGAACAAGGTCGACGCCACCCCGCTGGCCTCCTCGGTCGCCTCACTGTCGAACTACGACTCTCTCGACACGCCGACCGTGCTCGCCCTGGCCAAGCAGACGTCGTCAGAAGCGACTCAAACTCAGGCCGCCACCGCCGAAGCCGACCGTGTTGCGGCTGAACAGGCCGCCGCAGCCGCCGCTGAAGCCGCCGCACAGGCTGCTGCACAGGCTGCTGCCCTGGCCGCCGCCGGAACTCCGGATGGCGCCCGCGCCGTCGCACGCGACATGGCTGCATCGCAGTATGGCTGGGATGAGTCGCAGTTCAGCTGCCTCAACCAGCTCTGGCAGAAGGAGTCGGGTTGGTCGTACACCGCGTACAACGCCGACGGCGGCGCCACCGGCATCCCGCAGGCTCTTCCCGGCAGCAAGATGGCCACGGCAGGCAGCGACTGGGAGACCAACGCTGCGACGCAGATCTCCTGGGGGCTCAGCTACATCAAGAGTTCCTACGGCACGCCCTGCTCCGCGTGGGGTCACTCGCAGTCGATGAACTGGTACTAAACCCACCCCGGTTCGAGCCACCACCGTTGATCGAGCCTGTCGAAATCCAGCGAGCCGACGTCTGAGCTCGCGCCGGCAGGCTCGACCCACGGAATCGGAGCCGCGCGGGTCGAGCGCCGCTGCGCTGACCGGCGCCAACGCGCGCGGCGGCGCTCGACCCGCGCAGCGCGAATTCGGCGCGTTAGCGCTTTGGCCTCAGCGCCCTCCGACATCGTGCAGGTGATGCACTGGGTCGTGCACGAAGTAGCGCCCGAGCGACGAGACGGTGAACACGGCGCCATCGCTCCGGCGCCCGGTGCGCCCGAGTTCCGCCTCCGGCACTAACGCGAAAGATTCGGCGGCATGCTGAGCCGCGTCGGCGAGCTCGGTCGCAACCACCTGCGGATCCTGCTCGTCATACCGCTCGGCGAGCGCCGTCGCATCCTGGTCCCAGTTCGCAAAATCAGGGTTGTCCTGCGCGAGCATGAGCTCGAGGCGCGCGGTGAAGACGCTAAACACATCGCGCACATGGGCCGCGTATTCGAGCGCCGACCAGGTCGTCGAGTTCGGCCGCTCGCGCACGTCGGGTCGCTCAAGTACGCGCTGCCACTCGGCAGCGTTCGCACCGACGAGTGCAGGAATGTCGGCGAATTGAACCGCACGCCCGTCATAGCCACACTCGGGGCAGGGGCGCTCGAGCACCCACGTCCAGTCTTTCGTATCGGGGATCAGCGTCATGCGCCCAGCCTAGGGGCGAGCGGATGCGCATGGCCCGGCAGAAAACGCCATCGAGCGTCGAACTCCCGCCACGTTCGACCAATACATCAACCGGCCGGAGCCGCCTCGACGGGCGGGCACGCGGGGGTTGATGCCAGCGCCTGCACTGTGTCGGCCTCTGACCACGGCAGGGTGATCGTCGGCGCGGTGGCTGATCCGACCGCGGGAGCCGCAGCCGCAATCGAGGCGAGTTGCAGGGCAAGATTCTTCGCGAACGAGGCACCGGCCGTTGAGTTGTTGAGCATCACGACGATGGTTAAGCCGCTGACCGGATCGGCATACGTGGCCGACAGAAATCCGGGGATGCTTCCGTCGCTCCCCCGCAACGGGCCCAGCTGGGATGCCCCCAGCCCGTATGTGTTCCAGGAGACCGTGTTCGCGCCGGCTGGGATCGTCGCCCACTGGGCATCCGTCGTTTTCTTCGACAGGAGCTGCCCCTCAGCCAGCGCCTGCGCCCAGACCTTCAGGTCGGACACCGTTGACACCACGCCGCCGGCGACTCCGGCCATCGAGTTCGACAGTTGGGTCTCGTCGAGTACTGATTCGCAGACCAGCTGGCCGCCCTGACCCAGGCTCGCGGCGTAGCCGTGCGGGTGGGAGCCCGGGATGCTGAGTTCATTGGGGCCAGGAAAACTGGTCGACGTCAGGTTCAACGGTTCAAAAATGTACTTCTGAAAGAGCGTGTCCCAGTCCTGGTGCGTCGCCACTTCGAGCGCCATGCCCAACAGCACGATTCCGGTGTTCGACGGGGTGAATCCGCCGCCCGGCTTCGCTGTGCGCGCGGCCGCCATACCGGCCGACGCCACCTCAAGAGGCGGCCAGTCGCGGGTGGGGTTGTTCACGAACTGAGCGCCCAATTGACCGGTGTAGTCGGCCAGGCCCGAAGTGTTCTGACAGAGCTGACCCAGCGTGATGTCGTCAATCCCCGGCACCCGCTCGAGGTATTTCGAGACCGGGTCGGAGAGAGCGACTCGCTTCTCTTCGACAAGTTTCAGCAGCACGGTGCAGGTCATCGCGGTGGTGTTGGTGCCGATGCGAAACCGCATGTCAGTCGACAGCTTCTCGTGCCCGGTCAACGTCGTTGTTCCGGGCGCTGCAGTCCAGGCACCGGCCCACGGCGCCCAGACTCCGACGATTGCACCGGATGCGCCGGCCTGCGTCATCGCGCCGGTGAGCGCCGCCTCGAGTTGGCCGGTGATCTCAGAAGAGAAGGGTGTCGTCGCCTCTGCGCGCTCCGACGTCTTCGCGTCGGCCGCGAGAGTGCAGCCGGAGAGCAGCAGGGTGGCACTGATCACCACAGCGAGTAGGCCGATGGCCCGTCGATCGCTCACTCGGTAATTCATGGCACCCCCGCGCACATCTCTGACTTGTCTTGAGCAAATTCTATCGGCGCGGATGTGTGAGCACGTCATCCGATCGAATGATCATGACCCTCGAATGCGCCACAACTTCAGGGGGCAGTTCCCCCGAGCGAACTAGTCTTGTGCGGGAATCTGCATGAACCGCCGCACGTTCGGATCAACGATGATGTCCGATGGGCGAAGCGGGCGACTCAGGTAGAGGCCGTCGAGGCTGGTCAGGCGGCTGAGCGCGACGTAGGTCTGTCCGGGGCTGAACACCCGCGCCCCCAAGTCGACGATCGCCCGCTCATAGGTCGCGCCCTGCGACTTGTGAATGGTGACCGCCCACGCCAGCCGCAACGGAAACTGGGTGAACTCGGCCACGACATCCTTGCTCAGCTTCTTCGTTGTCGGGTCGTAGCTGTACTTGAACTTCTCCCAGATGGCCGGTTCAACCTCGTGGGTCTCGCCATCGATGTCGACGAACACCGTGGAGTCGATCTTCGTCACGGTGCCGATGCTGCCGTTCACCCACCGCGGCCCACCCTCGTGGCCGGCGTCGTTGCGCAGAAACATCACCTGCGCACCGACCTTGAGCTCGAGAGTCTCATCGGCGGGGAATGTGCGTCCGCCGAAATCACCGGTCACCTCGGCTTTGGCGGTCAGGGCACGCCCCGACAGTCGCTTGAGCGCCTCGGCGTTGATGCGGTTGACCGCGTCGTTGCGCGTGGCCAGGGTGATCACGCCCTCGCTCGGCGGGGTGCGGGCGCCGGCCGCGTTCAACGCCCCGGCGATTTCGGCCGTGACCTGACCGTGGCGCACGGCGTTGAGCATGTGTTTGAAGTCGGCGTCGTGCTGGCGGTGAATCTCGGTCAGCTCGAAAATGCGCAGGTCGGCGTCGCGCCACACCTTGGCGTCGAAGAACCAGAGCGAACGATAGGTGTCGGCGAAGTAAGCGCGCTCGTCGGAGTCACCCGGCACAGGGGCCAACTGGTACGGGTCACCGAACAGCACGATCTGTACCCCGCCGAACGTATCGTGGGGACGCTGCCTGGCCTGACGCAGGCTGCGGTCGATCGCATCCATCAAATCGGCGTTGACCATCGATACTTCGTCGATGACGAGAGTGTCGATGGTGTTGAGGATCTTGCGCACCGAGTCGGGCTGGTCGATGACGTGGTCGGCGATCACACCGATGGGAAGACGGAACAGCGAGTGGATGGTCTGGCCGCCGACGTTCAGCGCTGCAACGCCCGTGGGCGCCGCGATCACAATCTGTTTGCTGGTGTTCCAGGACAGGTGATTCAGCAGCGTCGATTTTCCGGTTCCGGCTCGGCCGGTGATGAAAAGGTTCTGTTTGGTGCCCTCAATCGCGGCGAAAACCTCGGCCTGTTCGGCGGAGAGTGAAATCGGGGTCACGGGGAACTTTCGATGGACGCGAGAGGGACATTCCACTGTAACCGGCAGAGCCGTACCATTGCCGCTGTTATCCCCATCGGCTCGGTGCAGTCGCGGCAATGCGGTCGGCTCGGTGCAGTCAGCTTCTGCGCAGCCGCCGCAGAATAAGATGAACTGATGAGCACAGGGGGCGGTGACCAGCGGGGCAGGCGGATGCGCGCCATTGTCGCCGTCGTCGGCATTTCCGCGCTCCTCCTCGTCGCTCTCGGGGCGGCCATCGGTTCGCTCAACCGCGACGTGTACAGCGCCGGCGGATTCGTGCGTCAATACTTGAACGCGCTGGCCCGGCACGACACGACCGGCGCACTCTCGCTTCCCGGGGTGACCCCGACGAATGAACAATTCGCGGCGGCCGGTTTGCCAACCGATCTGCCGAAGACCCTGCTCCGCGACTCGGTGCTCGGCGAGCTCGAGAATATCCAGCTCGTTGGCGACACCGAAACGGCGCCCGGCATCCATACCGTCTCGTACAGCTTCACACTCGGAGACGTTCCGTCGAACATGTCATTCAGCGTGAAGCGCACCGGCACCTTCGCCGGACCGTTCACCAGTTGGCGTTTCGAGACCAGTCCGATCGGCGTTCTGCAGGTTGACGTCAAGCACCAGTCGATCTTCACGGTCAACGGGCTCTCCCTCGACACCCGCACCCAGGCCGACCCCGCGGCACCGCGCGCGTTTTCCAACCAAGCCTCGTACCTGGCGTTCGCCCCCAACCTCTACACGATCGCCCACGAATCCGTGCTGCTCACCTCGCCGGAGCAGAATGTTCCGGTCACCTCGTCAGGGGTGACCGAGGTCACCGTCGACACCGAACCGACGAAGAATTTCGTGTTGCAGGTGCAGAAGGAGGTCGACACCTTCCTCGATGCCTGTGCGACTCAGCAGGTGCTACAGCCCTCTGATTGCCCGTTCGGCGTCGTCATCGACGACCGAATCAAGGGCCTCCCGGCCTGGTCGATCGCCGACTACCCCGCCGTGACCTTGTCGGCGGGCGAGAGCGCCTTCGAGATGCCGGACACCACCGGCCAGGCCCACATCGTGGTCGACGTGCAATCGCTCTTCGACGGCGAGATGACGACGCGCGACGAAGACGTGCCATTTGCGATCGGGCTGACCGTGGCCATCCGTGGCGACGGTTCGATCGCGATCCAGCTCCACTAGATCACGCCAGCCGCCAACCGGCGCGCGATGAGCACCCGTCGCATCGCATAGTTCGTCAGCTGCACCCCGCGCACGACCGGATGGCGCTTCTCGTGGGCTCATACGGGCGAATCGTCACCGTGTCACCCGGCCCCATCGTCGCCTGCTGCCTAGCGATCGTGCGCAGCCAGGCGGGCCAGGCGCGCGTTGTACTCGTTCAGCTCGGCCTCACCCGTGCGGTCGGCGTTGCGGTCGAGACGCTTGGTCTCTTTCTCATCGCTGCGACTCCACTGGATGGCCACGGCGATCGCCAGAGCGATGGTCGGGATCTCCCCCACACTCCAGGCGATGCCGCCACCCATCTGTTGATCGGCGAGTGCGTCGTTTCCCCAGCCCATCGCGCCATACCAATCGGCGAGCATCAGACCGGTGCCGGTCATGATGGCCAGGCCGAAGAACGCGTGGAAGGCCATCGTGCCGAGAAGCAGCAGCAGCCGGAACGCATACGGCAGCCGGTAGGGCACCGGGTCGATACCGATCAGCGACTGCACGAACAGGTAGCCGGTGATCAAGAAGTGCACGATCATCCACTCGTGCCCGAGGTGGTCGGTGGTCGCCCAGCTGAAGATCGGCGTGTAGTAGAAGACCCAGAGCGAGCCGACGAAGAGCAAGGCGGCAACGAACGGGTTGGCGAGGATGCCGGCCGGCTTCGAGTGCACGGCGAGCAGAATCCACTCGCGGGGGCCCCGGCTGCCGTCCTTGCGTTTGGCGATGGCGCGGGCGGCCAGCGTGACCGGAGCGCCCGGAACGAGCAGCACGGGCACCATCATGGTCAATGCCATGTGCGAGAGCATGTGGGTCGAGAAGAGGTACTGCTGGTAGACGTTGACGCCGCCGTTGGTGATGTAGAACAGCGTGATCATGCCGAGCACCCAGGAAATGGTTCGGAAGACCGGCCATTTGTCGCCGCGTTTGTGCAATCGCCACACACCGGCGAGATAGAAGAAGATGCCGAACGCACAGAACAACACCCAGAGCAGGTCAATGTTCCATTCGGTGAAGTAGCGCTCAAAGGTGAGCGGCGGCGGCAGCAGGTTGCCGGTGAGGATCTGGGCGGGTGTCGAGGTGGGGATCTCGGTGGTCGCCACCTGCACGACGGGCGTCGCGGTCTTCGCCAGCGCGGCGGCCACACCGGAGGCGATGCCCATGAAGCCGAGCTCGGCCACGACCAGCCACCAGAACCAGGGGGCGACGGCCTGCTGGGCGCGCTGCATCCGGTCAATGAAGAACCGACGCTGCACGACGCCGAAGCAGCCGAGAACGATCAGCACGGCGACCTTCGTCAGCACGAGAATGCCGTACGGCGTGAGCAGTTTGTCGAATGTACCGATGCGCAGCTCAGCGCTGATGTAGCCGGATGCCGCCACGACGATGAAACAGACCAGCGCCACGCTCGAATAGCGCCCGAGAATCGTGATCAACCGTTTGTCGCTCCATTGCTTGCGCAGAACGATGATGGTGAGCAGCCCGCCGAGCCAGATCGCGGCGAAAATGATGTGCAGGCCGAGGGCAGTGACGGCGGCGTTGTGGCCAGAGGCCTCGGCTGAGTGCCCCTGCTGCGCCATCGGGATGAGGGCGACAACCGAGAACGCCGTCACGAAAACAAGCGCCGTCTGGTTGCGCACGGCGAAGCAGAGCACGGTGATCGCCGCACCGATCAGGGTGGTGATCAGCCAGGACTGCCCCATCGCGATCTGAGTGAAGAACTGACCGGCCGTCGCGCTGAACCGGTCATCGAAACTGAGCGGCACGTTGGTGACCTGCAGCATCGTGAAGAAACCGGTCACCGCTGCGGCGACGGTGAAGAAGGCCGCGGCTGCCGCGGCGAAGTCGAGCGCGGTGTTGAACTCGCGTTGCTTCGGACTGAGCGCGAAACAGGTCAGCACGAGGGCGCCGATCATGCCGGCCGCCCCGATATTCACCAGCACCTTGGCGATCGGAAGGCCCCACCGCACAACGGGTCCAGGGTCGGCGAGTAGCTGGGCTGCGGCCCCACCGCCGAACGACAATCCGGCCAGGGTCGCCAACACGGCGGCCAACACGAGGACGGCCGGACCGATGATGCGAACGTAGCGGAGCACTAACCAAGCCTAACCGCCCGCCACTGGGCGAACGCCCGCTCGAGCAGTGGGTGAGTGCCGGGTGAACAGTGTCCGGCTGGCACGGCCGGCGCCGACGGCGCATCCGTTGAACGGCGCATCCGTTAAACGGCGCATCCGTTAAACGGCAGAAGGCGCCGACCGAAGTCGACGCCCGCTGTCTGAGTAGTTGGAGACTACTTTGCTGCAGCCTTGAGCTTGCTGCCGGCGGTGAGCTTGACGCGGTGGCCAGCGGCGATCGCGATCTCTTCGCCGGTCTGCGGGTTGCGACCGGTGCGAGCGGCGGTCGCCGTGCGCTCAACTCCGAGCCAGCCCGGGATCGTGACCTTGCCGTCGTTTGCAACGGTGTCGGCGAGGGTTGCGAAGAATGCGTTCAGAACGCTGTCAACTGCAGCCTGGCTCTGTCCGGAGTCAGCGGCAACCTTGGCAACGAGCTCGGTCTTGTTCAGCGACTTGTCAGCCATTGAGTGTCCTCCTCGGACCTTCGTCTGTATAAACAGCTATTTCGTGAGGCGGTCGACGCTCCGTAAGAGCGACTCCGTTGGTCGGTTCGACCGCGTTGAATCTAGCAGATTTCAGGCAAGTTCCGCGTATTTCCGGCGTTTTTTGATCATTTCGCCCGGCGTTTCGCGACAATTACGCTCCCGGCTGACAAAGCGGGGTCAAACCGCCCTCAAACTGCTGTCAATCCGAGCGAGGAGAGGCGTTAACGCGAAAAGGGACGCCGACAGTGTCGGCATCCCTTTTCGGATGCAACTGGGTTCGCAGAGCGAACGTCAGGCGCGAGTTACCAGCTGGACTTCGTGATGCCCGGCAGTTCACCCTTGTGAGCCATGTCGCGGAAACGCACGCGCGAGATGCCGAACTTGCTGAGGTGTCCGCGAGGACGACCGTCAACCGCGTCGCGGTTGCGCAGGCGCACCGGCGAAGCGTCGCGGGGGAGCTTCTGCAGGCCCTTACGGGCAGCTTCGCGGGACTCGTCGGTTCCGCTCGGGTCCACGAGAGCCTTCTTCAGCTCGAGACGCTTGGTGGCCCAACGTGCGACGATCACCTTGCGCTGTTCGTTCTTGGCAATTTTGCTCTTCTTCGCCATGTTTAGCGCTCCTCACGGAAGTCAACGTGCTTGCGCACTACGGGATCGTACTTCTTGAGCACGAGGCGGTCGGGGTTGTTGCGACGGTTCTTCTTGGTCACGTAGGTGTAACCCGTGCCGGCCGTCGAACGCAGCTTGATGATCGGACGTACGTCCTGAGCCTTAGCCATTAGATTTTCTCCCCACGTGCGAGCAGGTCCTTAACGACCGACTCGATGCCACGAGCATCAATAACCTTGATTCCCTTAGCCGACAGCTGCAGCGTTACGCTGCGACGAAGCGACGGAACAAAGTACTTCTTCTTCTGAATGTTCGGGTCGAAACGACGCTTGGTGCGTCGGTGCGAGTGCGAAATGTTGTGTCCAAAGCCGGGAATGGCTCCGGTCACCTGGCAAGTTGCTGCCATGGTTCTCCTCCAATACCGAAGGGCGAATGCCCTTCCCAAGATCTCTTGTCGGCGAACAGCTCTCCACTCACCTTGAAAAGCAGGGCTGTGAAAGCAATGCTTCGAAAAGGAGAGGATGCGTCGTCCGCAATGCACGCACAGATATGCGCAGCAGGGGTCAACATTACGCGCTCCGGGCGTGTCGTGCAAACTGGCTTCGACCCGCGAGCACCTGCGAAATGTGTGACCATCGCTCCCATTCGACGGAGATTTTTCCCGATGAGACTGTTTCCGGCCAAATCTGGCCGAAATTGCGATAGATCTCCGTCGAATGGGGGGGGGGTGGTGCGGGGGAGTGGCTAGTGGTGGAATCCGGCCGTCGGCCCCTCGACCGGCATGGGCGTTTCAAGTGCATCGAGATAGGCGGTTTCTTCGACGATGTCGGCGAGCAGATCCTCGGCGATGTCCATGCTGAGGCCATTCCGCACCACAATCCGCTGCACGGTCAGCTCCTCGAGGTCGGCCGGCATCGGGTAGGCGGGAATCTGCCAGCCCTTCATGCGCAGCCGGTCAGACAGATGGTAGAGATTCCACTTGTCGGTATGCCCCTCGGTCTGCCGCCAGGCGAACACCGGGATGTCTGAGCCGTCACTGCACAACTCGAAGGCGTCGAGGGCCCCGATTCCTGCCGACAGATAGAGGGCGACATCCTGTGACGCCTGCTGAATAGCCCGGTAGCCCTCGCGCCCGAGATGCAGGAAGAGGTAGTACTGCAGCAGCACCTGGGCGCCGGGGCGCGAGAAGTTGAGGGCCAGCGTCGGCATGCTGCCGCCCAGATAGCTGACGTCGAAGATGAGATCTGCGGGCAGGCAGTCTGCCGTGCGCCAGACCACCCAGCCGACCCCCGGGTAGACCAGGCCGTATTTGTGCCCCGAGGTGCTGATCGAGTGCACCCGCTCGAGCCGGAAGTCCCAGACCAGGTCGGGCTGCAAGAACGGCGCGATCATGGCTCCGGATGCCCCGTCGACGTGGATCGGTACGTCGTAGCCGGTCTTCGCCTGGATCGCGTCGAGGGCGGCGGCGATCTGCTGCACCGGTTCGTAGGTTCCCGTGTACGTCTGTCCCATGATCGCAACGACACCGATGGTGTTCTCGTCGACGTAGCGGGCGAGGTCGTGACCGTCGAGCACCGGATGCTCCGCGCTGATCGGCACGTAGCGCGCCTCGACATCCCAGTAGTTGCAGAATTTCTCCCAAACCACCTGCACGGCACTGCTCATGATCAGGTTTGGCCGGCCCGTCGGTTTGCCGACGTGATGCCGGGCCAGCTGCCACCGGCGCTTGAGAGCGAGGCCACCGAGCATGCAGGCCTCCGAGGAGCCGATCGTCGAGGTGCCGATCGTGTTCGCAACGTCTGGGCAGTTCCAGAGGCCAGCGATGATGTGCCAGCAGTTTTCTTCGATGGCCGCGGTCTGCGGGTACTCATCCTTGTCGATCATGTTCTTGTCATATGACTCGGCATAGATCTTGTCGGCGTAGTCGTCCATCCACGTGCTGACGAAGGTCGCCAGGTTGAGGCGCGCATTGCCATCGAGCATCGTCTCGTCGTGCACGAGTTGATAGGCGGCCTCGGCCTCCATCCCGGTGTCGGCGATGCTGTGCCTCCGGGAGACCGCGGCCCCGGGCGGGCGGTGGAACGCCTGAGCTGCGCCCGTCGAGCCCGCCGCGGCTGTCGCGCCCGTCGAACCCGTCGAACCTGTCGAATCTGGAGGAGTCATGCGCGGATCCCTTCGCAGCAGGGTCGTGCCGAGTCGTGCCGAATCGTTCGGGCGCGTCGCGCACAGGCCGTTTGAGTCGACCTTGCCACCGACCGCGCGCGAAAGCGAGGGCTAGGCCGGCTGCGGCTCACTCGTGCGGTGCAGGGCGTCGACCAGGGGAGCCAACTCGGGAACCCGCTGGGCCGCGTCCAGGGATTGCTCGAGGGCGGCGTCGTGAATCGGCCGCACTTTTTCAACGAGCTCGTGGCCGAGTGCCGTCAGTTCCGTGTAGATTCCGCGACGGTCGTCGAGGCAGAGGATGCGTGTGAGCAGTCCCCGATCTTCGAGGCGGTTCACCAGGCGCGTCGTCGCACTGCTCGACAGCGCCGTCGCTCGCGCGAGTTGCTGCATCCGCATGTGCCAGCCGTCTTGGCGGCCGAGGGCGTCGAGAACGGTGTATTCGACAACGGACAGGTCGGCCTCGCGCTGCAGCGCGCGTTCGAGATCGGTCTCGATGGCCGCGTGCAAGGCGGCCAGCGTGCGCCAGCCCTGAGCCCGCACTTCAACAGCGGTGTCTTCGATCCCCATGACCAACCTCCAGAGTCCACGCATACAGAGTTCATGCATATCGTTGCTTGCGCATTTAGAACGCGTGTGCAACTATTAACCACGCGCCTGCAACTAACAGCGTACGCGGTCTTTGCGTTTCTGAATAGAACTCATGAGGTTTTTCACATGCCACTAGGTCTCATCGCCCTCGCCATCGGCGGGTTCGGGATCGGTCTCACCGAATTCATCATCATGGGCTTGCTCCCCGAGGTCGCCGCTGATTTTGCCGTGGACCCCACCGCCGCCGGCTGGTTGATCACCGGCTACGCCTTGAGCGTCGTCGTCGGCGCTTTGCTACTCACCGCCGCCGTCAACCGGTTCAACCGCAAGAACGTGCTGGTCTGGCTGATGGTGCTCTTCATCATCGGAAACCTGATCTCGGCGCTGGCACCGACCTACGAGATCATGCTGCTCGGCCGCATCATCGCCGCCCTCTGCCACGGCTCGTTCTTCGGCATCGGCTCGGTCGTCGCGGCCGGTCTGGTCGCCGAGAACAAGAAGGCCGGCGCAATCGCCATCATGTTCACCGGCCTCACCGCGGCCAACGTGCTCGGCGTGCCATTCGGCACCTTGCTCGGCCAGGCGGCCGGCTGGCGGTCGACGTTCTTCGCGATCACCCTCATCGGCGTCGTTGCGCTGATCGGTCTGCTCGTCTTCATTCCCCGCCCGATTGCTGCGGCAGCCGGCAGGCGCAGCCTCCGCAGCGAGTTGCGGGTCTTCAGATCGCCCCAGGTCTGGCTCTCGCTGAGTGTGACCGTGCTCGGCTATGGCGGCATGTTCGGCGCGTTCACCTACATCGCCTTCACGCTCACCGAGGTGACGGGCTTCTCCGCCGGCGCCGTGCCGTGGTTGCTGATTCTCTTCGGGATCGGTCTCGTCGTCGGCAACATCGTCGGCGGCAAGGCGGCCGACCGCTCGCTTGACGCGACGTTGATTGTGCTGCTCAGCGGCCTCGCCGTCATCCTGGTGGCCTTCGCGCTCACCGCCCAGAACCCGGTCATGACCGTCATTGCGCTCGTGCTGATGGGGTCATTCGGCTTCGGTACGGTGCCCGGTTTGCAGATGCGGGTGATGCGACAGGCTCAGGATGCGCCGACGCTCGCATCGGGGGCGAACATCGCAGCGTTCAACTTGGGCAACGCCCTCGGTGCCTGGCTCGGCGGGCTCACCATCGCGGCCGGACTCGGCTACACCTCGCCGATCTGGGCCGGGGCCGGAGTCACCGCCGCGGCCGTCGTGCTGCTGGGCGGGGCGATGGTTTGGGCACAGGCCAAGGCGAAGGCCGCGTCGCCGCAGCCCGTGTCCGGCACGGCGCCCGTGCCAGTGCTCGCCGACTAGCTCCGGCCGACCGGCTCCGGCCGACCAACGTCGGCGCCCGGACGCCCAACCAACACGCCCTCATGTCCCTCACTTTTCGTTTCCACCCTCACCACACGCAAGGAGCAGAATGTCTATCCCCACCCTCACCCTGAACAATGGTGTCGAGATTCCGCAGCTCGGATTCGGCGTCTTCCAGGTGCCAGACGCCGAGACCACCACCGCCGTCAGCCAAGCCATCGCCGCCGGCTACCGCAGCATCGACACCGCAGCCATCTACGGCAATGAGGCGGGAGTCGGTCGCGCCATTGCCGCATCCGGAGTCTCTCGCTCAGAGCTCTTCGTGACCACCAAGCTGTGGAACAGCGATCAGGGCTACGACAGCGCCCTGACCGGATTCGACGCGAGCCTGGCGAAGCTCGGTCTCGACTCCGTCGATCTGTTTCTCATTCACTGGCCGGCACCGGAGAACGATCGCTACCTCGACACCTGGCGGGCGCTGGAGACGCTCTACGCCGAGGGCCGGGTGCGGGCCATCGGTGTCTCGAACTTTCTTCCCGATCAGCTGCAGCGCATCCTCGATCTCGGCGGCACCGTTCCCGCGGTGAACCAGGTCGAATTGCACCCGGCCCTCCAGCAGCGCGAGGTGCAGGAGTTCAACGCGGCGCACGGCATCATCACCGAAGCCTGGAGCCCGCTGGCTCAGGGCGCGGTGTTGGCCGACCCCGTCATCGCGACGATCGCCGAGCGCGTGTTCCGCACCCCTGCACAGGTCGTGCTGCGCTGGCACCTGCAGCAGAGCCGCGTGGTCATTCCGAAGTCGGTCACCGCCTCGCGCATCCGCGAGAACCTTGACCTCTTCTCGTTCGAGCTGACGGATGCCGATCTCACGGCGATCGACGGACTCGAGCGCGACGGCCGCACCGGGCCGCACCCCGCCACCTTCAACGGGTAGGCGCGACGCGGAGTTGGGCGCTGCGCGGGTCGGCTGCCGCTGCGCGGTTCGGCGCCCACTAGCGCAGCGGCACCCGACCCGCGTGGCCCGAATCGTCGAGTCGACTCTCGTTACGCTTCAGCGCCGCGCAGCACGAGTTCGACCAGGTGGTCGGCATCCTGGGTGGTCGGCGGCCGGTTGCGGCCGAGCACCCGATAAAGGAGAGCTCCGACGAGGGTCGAGGCGATCGACTCGAGGTCGGCATCGGCGCGGAGCTGACCCTCCGACTGCGCGCGACGCAATCGATCCCGAATGCGATCCTCGTGGGGCGCGGAGAACTGTGTGTAGAGGCGATCAGCGAGCGTCTTATTGTCAGACCCCGCGGCGGTGAGGGCCAGGATGAGGCCGGTTCCCTCCGGCGTCGTGATATCGGTCACCCACTGTCGCAACCAGGTCTGGAGATCGGCACGGATCGCGCCGGTGTCGGGTAGCGCGACCGGATGTGGCGTCACGCCGTCGTCGAGGGCAGCATCCGCCACCACTTCTCCCTTGGACGCCCACCACCGGTAGATGGTCTGCTTGCCCACTCCCGCGCGTGCGGCGATCTGGTCGATCGTCAGGCGTTCGTAGCCCACCTCGAGCAGGAGCGACCGGGTTGCCTCAAGAATCGCCTGGCGAGATGACTCGCTCCGTTTTCTTCCGCTGGGCACGGGACCACTGTAGTAGGACTAGCATTCATTGCGAGACAGATAGTCTCGATAAACTGAAGAGCGGATGTCGACATGGACAACGGCGTATTGGTAGTCATCGGAACCGGCGGAATGGGAATCGCCATCACGCGACGGATTGGAGCCGGGCGCACGGTACTGCTCGCCGACTTCAACGAGACCGCGCTCGACGCTGTCGCCGAGACTCTGCGCGACGAGGGCCACCAGATCCACACGCAGGCCGTCGACGTCTCGTCGCGCGACTCGGTGCGCGCACTGGCCGACGCCGCTGCAGCTCTGGGTCCCGTGCTGCAGGTCGTGCACACCGCCGGGCTCTCGCCCGCACAGGCCCCGGTCGAAGCAATCCTGCGCGTCGACCTTCTCGGTGTCGCCCTGATGCTCGAGGAATTCGCCCGCGTCGTTGCTCCGGGAGCCGCCGGCGTCGTCATCTCCAGCATGTCAGGGCACCTCATGCCCGCTCTCGACTCCGCAACCCGGGGTCAGATTGCACAGGTCGCCGCCGCCGAGCTGCTCAGCGCTCCGTTCGCCGCCGCCTCGAACTTTCCGACTTCGGGCATTGCCTATGCGTTCTCGAAGCAGGCCAACCAGATTCAGGTGCAGGCCGCCAGCGCCGCCTGGGGCGCGAAGGGCGCGCGGATCAACTCGATCAGCCCCGGCGTGATCTCCACGAAGATGGGTCGACAAGAACTGGCCAGCCCTTCGGGAGCAGGCATGCGGGCAATGGTCGACGGATCGGGAACCGGTCGGCTCGGCACTCCAGACGACATCGCCGCTGCCGCGACGTTCCTCCTCTCGGACGCGGCTTCATTCATCACCGGCACCGACCTCCTGGTCGATGGGGGAGCCGTCGCCGCAGTCGCAACTGGCAAAGTGAGCCTGGCCGGCTAACGCACGCTGTCAGTTCAGGAACCGCCGCTGCGCGGGTTGGCTGCCGCTACGCCGGTTGGCGCCGACCCGCGCAGCGGCGCCCGACCCGCGTGACCCGATTCGGGCGCTGACGATCTTCGGGCCCTGAAGAGCTGAGAAGTCTGAAGAGCCAGAATGCAGAGCCAAAATGCGGAGCCCGAATGCGGCGAGCGACGCAGGTTAGGAAGCGGGGGTCGGCGCGGGTTCAGCGGCGGCGGCGGATGCGAGAGTGCACGCCGCGCAGAGGCCGAACACGTCAACGACGTGCGCGGCCTGGGTGAAACCGTTCTGAGCCGCGACGTTCTTCGCCCAGGTTTCGACGGCATCCGCTTCGATCTCGACCGTCAACCCGCAGTTGCGGCAGATCAGGTGGTGGTGGTGGTCGTTGGTGCTGCACGCGCGGTAAAGGCTCTCGCCCTCCGGGGACTGCAGGGAGTCGGCGTCGCCCGCGGCGGCGAGGTCGGCGAGGGCGCGGTAGACCGTCGCCAAGCCGATCGGGGAGCCGGTGGCGTGAAGCGTCGAGTGCAGGCCCTGGGCACTGACGAATCCCTCGGTGTGGTCGAGTGCTTCGCGCACGGCCTCACGCTGCCAGGTGTTTCGCTTCATGCCCTCAACCGTATCCGCCCCAGCGAGCGGACCCCTACCGCTACCAGGAAGATCCCGGCAGCGACGAGCGAAATCGCGGGCCCTGCCGCCACATCGAGGGTGCGGGAGAGCAGCACGCCGATGACTCCGGAGGCAGCGCCGAGCACGGGAGCGAGCAGAAAGATTCGGATCGGGCCGCGCACAAGCAGTCGAGCCGCCGCCGCGGGCGCCGCGATCAGGGCGATCGCCAGGATCGCGCCGACCGCGGGCATCGCGGTGACCACCGTTGCGGTGATCAGAGCCAGGCAGAGCAACTCGATCGGCCATTCCTTGTAGCCGGCGGCGCGAAAGCCGGTGCGGTCAAACGTCGAGAAGAGAATCTCTTTGCCGAAGAAGACGATCACGGCGACGGCAACCACGAGAACCCCGCCGACGAGCAGGATGTCCCCGGTCGTCACGGTCAGAATCGAGCCGATCAAGAACGAGTCGACGTGCACCGCCAGCGAGGGGTTCAGCGTCTGCAACAGCACGCCGAGGGCGAATCCGGCGGTGAGCACGATGCCGGAGGCGACCTGTGAGCCCTGTCGGTTGGTCTTGCCGATCAGGGTCATGATGCCGACGATGATCACGCTGGCGACGGCGGCGCCGAGCGGGATGCTGATGCCGAGCATCGCCGCGGCGACCGCGCCGGGAAAGGTGGCGTGGGTCAGCGCCTGGGCGAAGAAAGTGCGCTGGCGCAACACGACGAGGGCGCCGACCAGGCCGCTGAGAGCGCCGATCAGGATCGCGGCGAGCAGTGCCAGCTCGAAGTAGCCCATCAGTGGGTTCTTCCGTCGTGGGCGGCACGGCTGCCGGCGCTGGCAATAATCTCCACGGAATCACCGACGGTGAGGGCGCCAGGGAGGCCGCCTCGCGTCGCGCTGCGGCGACGCATCCGGTCGATGCTCAGCCTGGCCAGGAGGGCGACCGCGTATCCGGCGACGAGTACGAGCACGACGGTGGCGCCGCTCGGCAGGTCGATGCCGGCTTGGACCGAGGCTTCGAAGCCCAGTGTCAGGCCGACCCAGCTGGCGAGGGCCGCGAAGAGGGCTGCGATCGGAAACAGCCACCACATCCGCACGGTGATCAACCGGGCGACGGCGCCGGGAACGATGAGCACCGCGAGCACGAGCAGGTTTCCGACGGCGCTGGATGCGGCGACCACGACGAGCGCGATGGCCACGTTGAGCACGAGGTCGAGTAGGAGCGGGCGGTAGCCGCTGGCCCGGCTGCCGGCCTGATCGAAGGCGCGAAAGACCTGCTCTTTGAGGGTCAGTCCGACCAATAACAAGGCAATCAGCGCGATCACGATGGTTTGCACGACCTCGGTCGGCGTCACGGTGAGTAGCCGCCCGAAGAGCAGAGCCTCCAGCTGGCCGGCGTAGTCGGAATTTTGGGAGACGACGATGACGCCGACACTGAACATGGCGGTCAGCACGATCGCGATGGCGGCATCCGAGGAGACCGCCTTGCGCACCAACAGAGTCAACACGACTGCCGCAAGAACAGCGGCGATCATCGCCCCGACAAACAGGCCTCCTCGTCCGGCCCAGACGAAGCCGATGGCGATGCCCGGAAAGACCGCGTGGGTGAGGCCGTCGCTGATGAACTCGAGCCCGCGCAGGTTGACGAGCACTCCGACGACACCGGCGACAACGCTGAGCACCAGCAAGACAATGAGGGCGCGCGCCATGAACGGGTAGCTGAACGCGTCGAAGAGGGGGATCGCGAGCGAGTTGCCGGTGAGCGCGGTGGTCGCGAGCAGCACCTAGCAGCCCTCGTGGTCGGGAACGACGATGGTGTGCTCGTCGATTTCGACCCCGACCTCTTTGAACGCCTGTTGCACATTGGCCAGGGTGAGCACGTCGTCGCGGGGCCCGAACGCCACCTGAGTGCCGTTGAGCAACAGCACCGACTCGCAGACGGCGCGGGCCAGGTCAAGGTCGTGAGTTGAAACGAGCACGGCAACGCCGCTGGACTTCAGCCGCTCGACCGTTGCGATCAACGCGTCACGGTTCTTCTGATCGAGGCCGTTGAACGGCTCATCGAGCAGCAGCAGGGTGGGGGCGGATGCGATGGCTCGCGCGAGCAGTCCACGCTGCTGCTGCCCACCGGAGAGTTCACCGAAGCGGGTGTGGGCGCGGTGCGCCAGGCCGACGGCATCCAGTGCCTCGGCCACGGCCACCCGGTCGCGCTTGCCGGGCAGACGCACCCAGCCGAGCGAACGGTAGCGACCCATCATCACGACCTGGGCAAGTGTGATCGGAAATTCGGGGTCGAGCTCGCCGGCCTGCGGCACGTAGCCGATCGCGCCGACGGGAGCGGGGGAGGCGCCGAGAACACTGACGCTGCCCTGCGTGCGGGTGATCAGGCCGAGGATGCCCTTGAGCAGGGTTGATTTTCCGGAGCCGTTCGGCCCGATCAGGGCCACGGCTTCACCGGCACGGATGGTGAAGTCGATGCCTTCAAGCGCGGGCGCCTGATCGTAGGCGAAGGAGGCGTCGGACACCGAGAGAACCGTGTCGGCGGCGGCCGTCGTGCCGCGTGTGCCGCGTTCGGGAGTCACACGTTCGGGAGTCACACGCTCGGGATTCAGGCGCTCGGGAGTCAGGCGCTCGGGAGTCTCGTTCACGGGGTCAACTATCCCAGTTCGGCGGGCACGGCAGTCGGAGTGACGCCCCAGGATTCGAGGATGAGTCGCACATTGTGCAGCTGGCTTGTGATGTAGGTGGCGCCGTCGCTGCCGGCCGGGCCGAGCGAGTCTCCGTAGAGGGCATCGTCGCCGGAGTACACGGCCACCTGCGCCTCGCTGGCGATCGTGTCTGCGGCTTTCGGGTTGATCGACGCCTCGGAGAACACGGCTTTCACACCGGTCTTCTTGATCAGGGCGACAAGCTTGTCGATGGCGGCCGCGCTCGGTTCGGCGTTGTCGTCGAAGCTTGGCATAACCGACCCGACGTAGGTGATGCCGTAGGCGGCGGTGAAGTAGCCGAAGGCGTCGTGGTTGCTCACGAGCAGCCGTTCCGCGGCCGGTACCGCGTCGATGTTGGCGTGAATCCAGGTATCGAGAGTGGTGAGCTGCGCGGTGTATTCCGCGGCGTTCGCCTCGAACTCGTCGGAGTGAGCGGCATCCGCCTGAGCGAGGCCGGCGGCGATGCTGCCGACCATCTTCTCGGCGTTGGCGACCGCGGTCCAAATGTGCGGGTTGCCGCCGGAGTGATCGTGGGTCTCGTCGTGGTCACTGTCGGCGGATGCGTCGTCATGCGTTGCGTCGTTGTGCGTCGCGTCGTCGTGCGTCGCTTCTGCGGCCTCGTCGCTGTGCGCGGTGTCGTTTCCGGCGGCATCCTCGCCGATCTCGATTCCCTCATCGGAATCGATGGTGACGCCGTGAAAGCCGGACGCGGAGATGGCGTCGTCGAGCCATTCTTCGAGGCCGACGCCGTTGATGACAAGCACGTCGGCCTGACCGAGGGCGGCCAGATCGGCCACAGACGGGTCGAAGCTATGGGCGCTCTGGTTGGGCTTGATCAGCTGGGTCAGCTCGACACCGGCCGTGTCGCCGAGGATGTTGCGGGTGAAGTCGGCGACCTGGGTCGTCGTGGCCACGACCTTCAGCGTGCCACCGGCCGAGCCGGCGCTGTTGCCGCCCGCATCGGTGCTCGCTGTTGACCCGACACCGGCGCATCCGGCCAGGGTCAACGCAGCTGCGACGACGAGGGCGGGGATAGCGAGTTTCTTGATGAGCACTCTGTAAAACTACGGCTATTGATAATGATTGTCAAAAGCGATAAGGATTCTTGCCGACGTACCTACGGTCATGTCTCGCGGTCACACCTCGCGGTCACACCTCGCGGCTCCCTCGCCGAGCTTGACCATTCCGGTCGAAGCACCCCGGTGTGCCAGGGAAACTCGACCGCAAGTGTCAAACTCGGCGGAGAATACCGACCCGGGTCAGTCGAGCAGCAGCGCCGGCTCCTCGATGATGCTCGCGACATCCGCGAGGAAGCGGCTGGCGACATCCCCATCGACGACCCGATGATCGAAACTGGCGCCGATTGTGGTCACGAAACGCGCACGCACCTCGCCGTCGACGACCCACGGCTTCTGCTTGATGGTGCCGAGCGCCACGATTCCGGCTTCACCCGAGTTCAAGATGGGGGTTCCGGTGTCCATGCCGAACACGCCGATGTTGGTGATGGTGATGGTTCCGTTGGCCATCTGCGCCGGCGAGGTCTTACCGTCGCGCGCGGTGATGGTGAGCTGTTCAAGCGCGCCGGCCAGCTGCAGCAGGCTCATGTCCTGCGCTTCTTTGATGTTCGGCACGATCAGCCCGCGCGGCGTCGCCGCGGCGATGCCGAGGTTGACGTAGTGGCGCACGATGATCTCTTCGTCGGTGAATGTTGAGTTCACCGTGGGGTTGCGGCGCACCGCCCAGATCATCGCCTTGGCCATGATCAGCAGCGGCGACACCTTGACGCCGGCAAAGTCAGTCGACGTCTTCAGGCGCTTGACGAATTCCATCGTGCGCGTGGCATCCACGTCGACGAAGAGGCTGACGTGCGGGGCGGTGAACGCACTGGTGACCATGGCCTGGGCGATCGCCTTGCGCACACCCTTCACCGGGATGCGCTCTTCACGATCGATTGGCCACTCGGGCGTCTGGATGTTGCGGAACACGCTCACCTGAGTCGCCTCCCGCAGCACGTCCTCGCGCGTCACATCACCGATCGGGCCGGTCGGAGTGACAAGGCTGAGGTCGACGCCGAGATCTTTGGCGAGCTTGCGGATCGGCGGCTTGGCGAGCACACCGGCAGCCGACATCACCGGGCGGGCCGGCGGCGCCGGCGCAACCGCGACGGCAGGGGCCGCAGCAACGGCCGGCGGTGACATCGATTCGTGCGCGACCGTTGCAGCGTTGTGACGGATGCGACGGGTCGGCATGGTCGCCGAGCTTCCACGCCCGACGAGCACCTGTGGCGCTGTGGCCTCAGACTCTCCGGAGATCGTGTCGGAGGTGTCAACGGCGGCCTGCGCCAGCTCGCGCTGCTCGGCGGAGGCCGAGGCGGAGGCCGAGGCGGAGGCCGAGGCCGAGGCGGAGGGTGCCGAAACGGGGGGAGCGGTCGGCGCGGACGCGTCGGCCGGCGCCGGGGCATCCGTTCTGGTGTCGCTGTCGGAATCCGACAGGATCGTGATGATCAGGGTTCCGACGTCGACCGTGGTGCCGGCCGGCACCAGAATTTCGCCGACCACGCCGACGTAGGGCGACGGCAGCTCGACGAGCGACTTCGCGGTCTCGATCTCGACGAGCACCTGGTTGATGGTGATGGTGTCGCCGGGGGCGACCTTCCATTCCACGATCTCGGCCTCGGTCAGACCTTCGCCGACGTCCGGCAGAGTGAATTTCGACACGCTCATGGTGTGCCTTTCTTGAGGTTCTGGATCTGACGGGTGAGAGGCTGAGAATCGCCGTTCGTGCCGAGTGTCGCCGGTGTACCGGGGACACTCGGCATCATCGGCGACACTCGCGTGACGCGGACGCGCTCAAGCTCAATAGGCGAGTGCACGATCGACGGCCTCGAGAATGCGGTCGGGGCTCGGCAAGAAGTGGGTCTCCACCGCAGCCGGCGGAAACGGGGTGTCGAAACCGGAGACACGCAGCACCGGCGCTTCGAGCCGGTAGTACGCCCGTTCGGCGATTGTGGCGGCGATCTCGGAGCCGACGCTGACGAAGCCGGCGGCCTCCTGGGCGACGACGGCGCGACCGGTCTTCTCAACCGAGGCCAGGATCGGTGCGTAGTCGATGGGAGACAGGCTGCGCAGGTCGATCACCTCGAGGCTGATCCCTTCGGCGGCAGCGATGTCGGCCGCCTGCAGCAGCACGCTGACCATGGCACCGTGGCCGATGACGGTGACGTCGGTTCCGGCACGCACGACGCGGCTGGCGTGAAGCGGCGCACCGGGTTCGGCGAAGCTGACTTCGCCCTTCGGCCAGTAGCGGCTCTTCGGTTCGAAGAATATGACCGGGTCGTTCGAGGCGATCGCCTCACGCATCATCCAGTAGGCGTCGTGCGGGTTCGACGGGCTCACGACACGCAAACCCGGCGTGTGCGCGAAGTACGCCTCCGGGCTTTCCTGGTGGTGTTCGATCGAGCCGATGTGGCCGCCGTAAGGAATGCGGATGACGATGGGCATGGTCAGTTCGCCCTCGTGGCGGTTGCGCATGCGGGCCAGCTGGCTGGTGATCTGGTCGAAGCCCGGAAAGACGAAGCCGTCGAACTGAATCTCACAGACCGGGCGGAAGCCGCGCATGGCCAGGCCGATCGCGGTACCGATGATGCCCGATTCGGCCAACGGGGTGTCGAGCACGCGCTTGTCGCCGAATTCGGCGTGCAGACCCTCGGTCACCCGAAAGACGCCGCCGAGCGGACCGATGTCCTCGCCCATCAGCAAGACCTTGGGGTCGTCGAGCAGCGCCTGGCGCAGCCCGGTGTTCAGGGCCTTCGTCATGGTGAGGGTGACGGATGCTGCGGCACCCGGAGCCGTATCGGTCACGGAGTCCGGGTTGGTGGTCACAATGCTCGGCACTGCAGCGGTCGTTTCGCTCACGCGTCGCCTCCTTCGAAGGATGCCTCGTAGCGGTCGAGCCAGGCCTTCTGCTCGTCGATCAGCGGGTGCGGTTCGGCGTAGACGTTGTCGAAGATCACCGAGCGGTCAGGGCCCGTGATCTCGAGGGCACGGCGGCGGACATCCGCTGCGTAGTCCGCTGCTTCCTCGTCGATCGCGGCGAAGAAGTCGCTTCCGGCGCCGCGGCCTTCGAGGTAAGTGCGGAATCGGGCGATCGGGTCGCGCGCCACCCAGCTGGCGAGTTCGTCAGCGGTGCGGTACTTGGTGGGGTCGTCGGCGGTGGTGTGGGCACCGATGCGATACGTGAGCGCCTCGATCAGGGCCGGTCCGCGGCCCGCACGCGCGTCATCCATTGCCTTGGCCGTGACCGCGAAGCTCGCGAGCACGTCGTTGCCGTCGACCTGAACGCTGGGAATGCCGAAGCCGGTGCCGCGCAGATACAGCGGGGAGCGCGACTGGCGCTCGACCGGCACCGAGATGGCCCAGTGGTTGTTCTGCATGAAGAAGACCTGGGGGGTTTGGTAGCTGGCCGCGAAGACGAGCGCCTCGTTGGCGTCGCCCTGCGAGGAGGCCCCGTCACCGTAGTAGACGATGACCGCCGCGTCGGTGTCCGGATTGCCGGTGGCCGTCGAGCCGTCGAGCTGCATGCCCATGGCATACCCGGTGGCGTGCAGGGTCTGCGAGGCGAGCACCAGCGTATAGAGGTGGAAGTTGCCGTGTTCCTCCGGGGTCCAACCGCCGAGGGTGACACCGCGCAGCATGCGCAGGATGTCGACGGGGTCGAGGCCGCGGATCATTCCGACAACGTGCTCGCGGTACGACGGAAAGATGTGGTCCTGGGCGCGCGTCGCATAGGCGGAGCCGACCTGCGCGGCTTCCTGACCGTGACTCGGCACCCAGAGGGCAAGCTGACCCTGCCGCTGCAGATTGGCCGCCTCGGTGTCGAAACGGCGCACAACCGCCATGTCGCGGTAGAAACGGCGATAGTCGTCTTCACCCAGACGGTCGAGAAACGGCAGGTATTCCTGCGCGGACTCGGTGGGAGCGAACACCCCTTCGGGGGTGAGAAGCTGCACCGTGGGCAGGTCTTGCGCGGGCACGGAGGCGTTATTCATAAGGGCTGCCACCGTACTAACTTAGTCGCCGGGCCGACGTAGCCGTCGAGTCATCGACTCGTAGGGCTGGCGCGTCCGTCGCGGAACTTAGTCGCCGGGCCGACGTAGCCGTCGAGTCATCGACTCGTAGGGCCGGCGCGTCCGTCGCGGAACTGAGTCGCCGGGTCGGCGCGTCCGTCGCGGAACTGAGTCGCCGGGCAGCAGTCGCCGCGGGTACGGCCTCGGCAATCTCTTGTGAGATGCGTCGAAGATCGTGCATGGCTTGCTCCTCGCCGATTGAAATGCGAATGCCCTCCGGGTGGAAGGGTCGCACAATGAGTCCCGCTGCTCCCAGCCGTTCGGCGACCTCGGCGGTCACCTCTCCGGTCGGCAGCCAGATAAAATTGCCGTGAGGCTTCGGGATGTCCCAGCCCTGGTCGATGAGATCCTGCCAGAGCGCGTCTCGGCGCGCGCTGATCGACCGCACCCGCTCCATGAGCTCGTTGCTGCGCTCGAGGGAGGCGATGGCGGCCGTCGCGGCCTGAGCGGTGACCGAAAGCGGAATCGCAGTGGCCCGTGCGGCATCGAGAATCGGCACGGGGCCGAGGGCATAGCCGACGCGGAGGCCGGCCAGCCCGTAGGCCTTGGAGAAGGTGCGCAGCACCACGAGGTTGGGGTAGCGCGCGAGCAACGTCGGCCCGGTGACGGCGTCGGCATCCGTCACAAATTCGATATATGCCTCATCGAGAATGACCAGGAGATCACGGGGAACGACGGCCATGAACGCGTCGAACTCGTCGCGGGTGACAATGCTGCCGGTGGGGTTGTTCGGCGTGCAGACGATCACGACGCGGGTGCGGTCGGTGATCGCCGCGGCCATCTCGGGCAGATCGTGCCCGTGATCGGCGCGATTCGGCACCTGCACACTCGTCGCGCCGGACACCGTGACCAGCGACGGGTACGCCTCGAACGAGCGCCAGGAATAGATGACCTCGTCGCCGGGGCCGGCTGCCGCGAGGATCAGCTGAGCCAGGAGCGCGACAGATCCAGAACCGATGTGCACCTCATCGGCCTTGAGCCCGAAGCGCTCGGCGAGCTTCTCGCGCAGGGCGAGGGCGGTGGCATCCGGGTAGCGGTTGAACGCCGTCTCGGCCTGCACCGCCTCGATCACGCCGGGGAGCGGGTCGAACGGGTTCTCGTTCGATGAGAGTTTGAACGCTGCGGCGTCGGCGGTTCGGCCCTGTCGATAGGCGGGAAGGGCGACGATTTCAGGGCGCAGTCGAACAGTTTGCTGGTCAGAAAGGCTCACTCCGCGAGTCTACGCCGCGACATATTCGAGGAATTGCATGTGTCGGCGCTGCGAGAGGCCAGCATCCGTTCCGACAGTTTTCCTGAGCGCGCCCACATCAGGGATGCCATAGTTGTTACATGGCCAGATTCCTGATCAAGCTGATTCTCAACGCTCTCGCCCTGTGGTTCACGACCCTGATCGTTGCGGGCGTTCACGTGGTGCCCTACGCGCCTGAAACCATCCCAACGATCCTCACCTACTTGCTGGTCGCGCTGATCTTCGGATTCGTGAACACCATCATCGGCACGGTGGTGCGCATCGTCGCAATCCCGCTCTACATCCTCACGCTCGGCCTGATCTCCTTCGTCATCAACGGCCTGCTTCTGCTGCTCGCCGCCTGGATTTCAAGCCTGTTCGGCTTTGGACTGGTCATCGAAGGCTTCTGGTGGGGTGTGCTCGGGGCGCTCGTGCTCGGCATCATCAGCTGGCTGCTCGGCCTCCTGGTGCGGCCCGCGAAGTCGCGGGACAACTAAGGGCCTCTGCCAGCTCGGGCGTGGCACCGCCCAATAGGTCTGACTGGCGCGAACGGGTCCCGGAGGCGGGTGGGCGGTCGCTCACTGCCCGGTTGACGCGGACTCCTCCAGCGGCGCTTCGGCCGTCGCCTTCTGCTTGCGCTTCAGCCCGTCGATCACACGCCCGACCGAGGCCGCGCGCTTCGAAGTCTTGTCCCATTGCGACAGACCGACGGCCAGGATCAGCGCGGCCCCGTAGAAGAGACCGTTCACCCAGGTCGGTGAACCCACCAGCTGCAGGCCCTTGATGCCGACCGCCAGCACGTACATGGCCACGATCGTGCCTGCGACGTTGAAGCGGCCACCCTTGAACTGCGTCGCGCCGAGGAACACCGCCGTGAGCGCAGGCAGCAGGAAGCTCGGGCCGACGGTCGGGTCGCCGGCGTTGAGGCGACTCGTCAGCAGTGCGCCCGCGAGCGCCGCAAGCGCGCCACCTGCAACGAGGCTCGCGATCTGCAGGCGCTTCACGTCGATGCCGGCGAGGCGGGCCGACTCGGGGTTGAAACCGACGGCGTAGAGCCTGCGGCCAACGGGCGTGCGCTCCAGCACGTACCAGGCGCCGATGGCGGTGACCAGCAGCACCCACACGGGCATGGTGATGCCAGCGACCTGGGCTGCCGCGATCTCGCGGTAGGCGGGGTCGAGGCCCAGGATCTGCTGGCTGCCCGAGACCCACGCCATTCCCGCGAGCAGGATCGAGCTCATGCCGAGGGTGGCGATGATCGGTTCGACCTTGAGCTTGGTGATCACGAGGCCCGTGATGAGGCCGATGAGGCCGCCGACCACGATCACGGCCGGCAGCTGCAACGCGATCGGCAACTGCAGCTTGCTCAACAGGAAGGCCGAGAGGATCGCGCAGAATCCAACCTGCGCGCCGATCGCGAGGTTCAGGGCCCCTGCGATCAACGGCACGAGCGCGGCGAGCGCCGCAATGCCGGTGAGCGCTTCGGCGTCGAGCAGTGAGCGCCAGACCCCCGGCTGCAAGAACTTCTCAGGAATCCAGAGCGAGAAGACGATGACGATGATCGCCAAGATGTAGAGAGCGCTGATGTTGCGAAACGACAGCGCTCGGGTGATGTCGGCCTTCGTGGTGGACACGTCAGCTCCTTCGGGTCAATGGGTCAGTGGGAAGTGGTGAGGCGAGCCGCGATCACGGCAGGCCGTAGGCCTCGGCGACGATCGCGCGCTCTGTGAGCTGGCTGCCGGTCAGCTCGGCGCCGACCTCGCCGTCGCGCATGACGAGCACACGGTCGCAGAGGGTCGCGAGCTCCTTCGCGTCGGAGGAGCTGACGATCACCGCAGTGCCGGCTGCAGCGCCGCGGCGCACCGCAGTGTAGATCGCCGACTTGGCGCCGACATCGACGCCCTGCGTAGGCTCGTCGAGCAGCAGCACGCGTGGCCTGCGATGCATTGAGCGGGCGATGACGATCTTCTGCTGGTTACCGCCGCTGAACAGGGCGATGCGCTGCTCGGTGCGGGCGGGTCGTACCTCGTACTCGGCGAACGCCCCCGCCGCCTCGGCGCGCTCGGCGCGCGAGTCGATTGGCGCGAAAGCCCGTGTCGTGGCGGCCAGATGCGGCAGCGTGAGATTCTCGCGCGCGGTGAAGTCGCGCACGACCGCGAGCCGGCCGCGGTCGGCGGGCACGAAGGTGATGCCGTGGCGCAGGCTCGTGGCCGGGGTGCGGCGCCGCAGTGGCGTCTCGCCTGCCTCGAACACCTCGGCGTCAGCCTCCATCGAGCCGTAGAGCAGCGCGGGCACCGCCTCGCGACCGGAGCCGAGCGTGCCTGCGATACCGACGATCTCACCGGCGTGCAGGTCGAGATCAAAGTTCGTCACCGATCCGCCGCTGAGGCCCCGCACGTGCAGCGCGCGGTCGCCAGCGGCGCTCGCGGGCGTCCCATCGGCTCCGGCATCCTCATGCGGGGCGCCGGTGACGATCTCTATCAGCTGCGTCTCGAGCATCTCGACGACCGGCTGATCGATCACCTTCTGGCCATCGCGCAGGCCCACGACGCGGTCAGCGAGCGACCATACCTCGTCGAGCCGGTGCGAGACGAAGACGATGCCAGCGCCCTCGGCAGCAAGACGACGCACCGCTTGGAAGAGCACCTCGACCTCGCTGCGGTGCAGCGACTCCGTCGGCTCGTCGAGAAACAATACGTTGCGGGAGTGCGTCCAGCCGTCCATGGCGCGGCTGATGGCGACGACGGCGCGCTGGGCGGGCGAAAGCTGATGCAGCGGGCAGGTCACGTCGAACTCGGGCCCGAAGCGGGTGATGAGCTCACGCGCATGCTCGCGAATGCGGCGCTCGCGGTAGGGCGAGAGCCCGGCGGCACCCTCGTCGCTGCGGAGCGCGAGGTTCTCGGCCGCCGACAGCTGCTCGATGAGCGCGAGATCCTGGTGGATGAAGTGCAGCTCGGTGCCTGGCGCGGTCTCGAACGCGCCGCCGTCGGCGGTGTAGACACCAGCGAGGATCTTCATCAGCGTCGACTTGCCCGAGCCGTTGTGGCCGACGAGCGCGAGGATCTCACCGGAGCGCACCTCGAGGTCGAGATGGTCAAGCGCGGTGAGTCCGGGAAATGTCTTCAGCAGGGCAGAGACTCGCAGCAGCGGCTGCGTTCGATCCTCGAGCACGGGTCTCCTTTGATGCGCAAGTGGGGAGTCGGGGAGGCGCCAAGCGCCTCCCCGACCGGTGATCAGTCGATCAATCGATCAGTTGACGAGCCAGTTCTCAGCGAACTGCTCCTGGTAGCCCTCGATCGCGCGGTACCCGGCGACCGGGTCAGCCGGCACGTTCTCGCTGTCGATGATCTGTGTGAGGGCCGCGGCACGCGTCTCGACGTCGGGCCAGGTGTACTCCTGGCCGTTGATCTCGCGCAGCAGCTGGTCGAGCACCGTCCACATCATCAGGCTGAGGTCGACGCCGAGTGTTGCGTCCTGCTGGCCAGTGCTGATCTGCTCGTAGTTCGGCGGTGCCGTCCACATGGCGATGCCGTCGACATCGATGCCAGCGAGCTCCAGCTTCTGCGGCAGACCGATCTGCACCTCGTCGACCGAGGCCATGAAGTAGCCGGTGTCGGGGTTCGCCTGCAGATCGCTGACGATCCGGTCGGCTGCGGTCGAGCCCAGCTCGGCGATCGGGATGTCGACGATGCGCACGGTGGCCTCGGGGGAGAGCGCGGCGATGCGCTCCTGCGCACCCGCGAGCTCGTACTCCGAGAAGGGGAACTCTGGCACGTTGTAGAACACGAGCTCAGTCGCGCCTCCGGATCGGGCGACGGCTGCCGCGCCGAGGGCCTCGCCGTTGAGTTTCATCCAGTCGGGGCCGTTGAAGGCCTCTGGCAGGCCGAACTCGGTCGTGTTCATGACCGAGCCGCTCGCGATCGGGATGCCAGCGGCATCTAGCTGCTTGATCTGCGACTCGAAGAAGACCGGGTCGAGCGTGATGTTGATAACGCCGTCGGGCGCGAGCTCCACGACAGTGTTCATTGCGGTGTTGATGCTCTGGGCGTCGCGGCCCGTCTGCACCCGCTCAAGTTTGAGCCCGAGCAGTTCGGCCGGCGCCTGCAGGTTCTCCCACATGACGGCGCTGACCGGCGTGCCCACGTCGAGGTAGACGACGCGCGTGCCTTCGGCGATCGGCTGCGAGAGCGGCTCGTCGATCAGGAGACCGGCCTTCGCGCCGCCCGTCCAGGGGGCGAGGAAGGCATTCGCGGCCTCGACGGCTTCACTCGTTCCCTCCGAGGCGGCGGATGTCTCGGCGGGTGCGCCCGCGCTCGAGCACGCGGTGAGCAGCAGGGCGCCGGCTGCAACGATCGCTGCGGCACGCATGCGGGTGGGGGTGGGGGTGTGCATCCTTGCACGTCCTTTCATCAGTGGTGGCTTGGGTGCGTGGATCAGAACGGGTACGGCCGGATGCGCGACTGCATCGTCACCCACTGCGAGTGAGTGAATGCCTCGATGTTGGCCGCATGACCGCCGAAGCGGGCGCCGGTGCCGGAAGCACCGGTGCCGCCGAACGGAGCCTGGGACTCATCGTCGACCGTCTGGTCATTGATGTGCAGGATTCCGGTGTCGATGCGGTCGGCCAGCTCGTACGCCTTGAGCGCGTCGCCGGCGAGCAGCGCGACCGACAGGCCGTACTCGCTTGCGTTCACGAGGTCGATCGCCTCGTCGAGCTCCTCGAAGCGCATCAGCGGCGCGACCGGCCCGAATACCTCCTGCGCGAACGCAGGGTGGTGCGTTTGCACGTCGCCGAGCACGGTCGGCTGGTAGAAGAGGTCGGTGTACTCGCCGCCGGCGAGGAGCGTGGCGCCCGCCTGCGTGGTGGCGGTAACCAGCTCGTGGATGCGGTCGCGCTGACCGGCGTCGATGATGGGGCCGAGCGGTGCGCCGGTCGACGGGTCGGCAGCCTTCAGCGCCTTGGCCTTGCCGGCCAGCCGCTCGGCGTACTCATCGTAGATGTCGGTGTGCACGAGGTGACGGCCGGTGGCCATGCAGATCTGGCCCTGGTGCAGGAAAGAGCCCCAGGCGCCAGCAGAAGCCGCGGCCTCGACATTGACATCGGGCAGCACGATCATCGCGTTGTTGCCGCCGAGCTCGAGGTGCGCGCGCTTGAGATTGCGGCCGGCGCGCTCGCCGATCGCGCGTCCAGCCTGCGTCGAACCGGTGAAGGAGATTACGGGCACCGCGGGGTGGTCGATCAGCACCGTCGCGGCGTCGATGCCTCCGGGGATCACCGCGAACACACCCGTGGGCAGCCCTGCCTCCTCGAGGATCGCCGCCAGGAAGAGGCCTCCTGAGATCGCGGTGCGAGTGTCAGGCTTGAGCACCACGGCATTGCCGAGCGCAAGCGCGGGGATCACCGAGCGCGCCGAGAGAATGGCCGGGAAGTTGAAGGGCGAGATGACCCCAACGACGCCGACGGGGCGGCGGCGCGCGAGACTCAGACGCGGCTGCGACGACGTGAGCAGCTCGCCGTAGGGCATGAGCGCAGTACCGGCGGCGAGATTGCACTCGTCGGCCACGAGGCCCGATTCGAAGGCAGCCTTGCCTTGCGAGGAGCCGGCCTCCGTCGTCAGCCAGGTGCTGAGCACGTCGCGGTGCTGCTCGAACAGCACGGCTGCGCGGCGCATGACGGCCGCGCGCTCCTCGGCCCGCAGCGATCCCCAATCGCGTTGGGCGGCATCCGCTCGCTCAATGGCCGCAGTCATGTCTGCCGGGCTGCCGATGCCGATTTCGGCGAGCTGCTCACCGGTCGACGGTGAGGTCACGGTTGTGGTCTGGTCGAGGTGGGCCCAGCCGTCGAGGTAGCCGCGGCCGTTCCAATGCACTTGGGTGAAGAACGTCATCATTCTCTTTCGTAGGCGTGTTGGTTACAGACTGCGTGAGCGGGCCGGTCGTTTTCACGGCTCTCTGTGCACCGGCGCAGGCGTTTTGTGCACGGCAGGCGTCCGGGCGTCACGCTGATCGGCGTTTTGTGCACGGCCTCACCGAGCAGCCGTGGCCTGACAGGGCCCCCGCTAGAATGCAGAGCACGAGGAGGTAGAGTTGCAGGTTCTCGACGTGGAGAGTGCCGACGAGTGGGAGACCATCGTCAGCGGTTGCTTCGTGCCCCTGCGCTGCGTCGGTTTCGAGCCCCAGTTCAAGGGGCAGATGGCGCACGCCAGCCTCGACTCTGCGGTCTCCGTCTCGCTGGTCACCACGAGCGGCACGAGCGCCGACCGCACCGAGAGCCTCGCGGGTCGCTCGCACCGCGACGACCTGCACCTGTCGCTACAGCGCTCAGCGAGCGGCCGCGTGATCGCGAGCGGCACCTCGGTTGCCGTACGGCCGGGCGCTGTCTCGATCTATGCCACCGACCGCCCGTACCACCTCGACTACTCGCCGACCGGCCAGCAGCAGTTGATCGTGCAGGTCTCGCGCGAGTCGCTCGGCCTCCCCAAGGAGATGCTCGAGAGCACGATGCACAGGCTGACACTGCCGAACGGTTGGCTCTCGCCCGCCGCGCGCACGTTGTTCTCCTATGTCGACCTGTTGCCTGACGGCGAGTCAGCCGAGGTCGGCGACACCGTACGCGACCTCGCGGCCGTCATGATCCGCTCCTCGTTCGGCGAGGGCAGTGGTGTGCCGCGCACGTCGCACGGTCTGCGCCACGCGGTGCTCGAGTACCTGCGTACGAACGCGACCGTGCCGGGGTTCGACATGGATGCGGTGGCCCGTCTGCACTACATCTCGCGTCGCCGGCTCTACCAGGTGTTCGAGGTGCGGGGCTTGTCGCCCTCCACGGTGTTGCGAACCGAGCGCCTCGCGATCGCCGAGCGGCTGCTGCGGGGCACGTCAAACCGCACGGTCGAGCAGGTCGCGTTCGAGTCGGGATTCAGCGACGCGACCACGTTCACGCGCGCGTTCCGGCGCGCGCACGGCATGACGCCGAGCGCCTGGCGGCACGAGGCGCGTTCGAGCGACCCCACGGCAGCCTGAGCAGCGCTTTTCCACGGAACGACGCTAGTCGCCCGACGAACGGGTGCCCCGCCAGAATCCGGCGACTCCGTCGGAGCCGCCGACCACGCTCGCCAGCTGCGCTCGAAAGGCGCGCAGCCGCGGCTCCGGCGACGAATCGATCAGACGAGCCGTCTCGAGGTAGTTGGCCATGCTGTGCGCCGGGAGGGCAACGTCGCCAGGGATCGGATCTGACGCATAGACCTCTCTGCGCACGAGCAGGCGTGCCGCTGCCTCGTCAGACGCGCCACCCATGCCCGGCACGATGTCATCGGTGTGCTCGACGGCCACAGTGTCGACGCCGGAGGGGATGGGCACGCCTCCGCTCGGCGCGCCAAAAGTCACCGTGGCGACGCTGGTGAATTCACCGGATGCCGCCACCTGCGCCGCGATCAATCCGCCCTGGGAGTGGCCGACCTCGATCACCGGCTCGCCCGGTTGGATTCCGGCCTCCCGCATTGCGTGCACGACAGCGCGATACGACCCGGCCTCCTCCTCGGCCACCGCCGCAATATTTGAGGTGAGGTCCCACGGTTCGGTTGCAGCGACCGGGCTCCAGTCGACCGTCCCACCGATGTAGACGACCCAGGCCGCAGCACTGTCGTCTCCGTATCGTTCGACGCGCACCTGGCCGCCATCCTCGCTCAGGGTGGGGATGCGCACAGCCAGGTCGGCGAGGCCGGCCGGCGGTGATGCAGACACCACATCGGGTGCTCGCACCGCACCCTGCTGCGCCGCGCGATCGCCGGAAATCGACGGCACTCCCCGAGTAGAAGCGTTGGCCAGAGCAGAAGCGTTGGCCAGAGCAGAAGCGTTGGCCAGGTTCACCGGGCCCACCGGGCCCACCGGAGCCACCGTCACGGGCGTCTCGCGCAAGAGCCCGCCCGGGCGGGCGATCGCCAGCAGCCCAGCCGCCGAGGTCGTGACGCCGAGCACCCCGGCCCCGTCGTCGCCGAGCGCCCGTGCCAGCGGCAGAGGGAGGCCGAACGCTCCGACGGCCATATCGTCGAGCGACGACACGGCTACCCGCACGAGAGCAGCGGCGAGCGGGCTGGTGAGAAGGCGCGGATCCACGAGCGAACCCTCGTCGCGTTCGGCCCTCTGGGTCGTTGCGGTCCCGGCGGGGGCGTCTCCAGGGCGTGATCGCCGGGCCGCACTCCCCGCGCCGGCCGAGCGGAGCGCCGCCGGATCCCGGTTGAAACTGTCTACGCTGGTTAGCAGTGGGGTGACCGGTGGACGCCGCCACACCCCACCGCCCGGCCTCGCGCTCTGAGTGAGTGCCTGCCTGAGCAACCAGATCACGACCCCCGTTGTCAGCGCCGGCAATGCCGACAGCGCGGCGAGGGCAACGAGCTGCGGAAACCTGCCCATCATCCAGCCGAGACTCGCGCCGGTGACCCGCGCCGCCTCCTCGGCTTGCCGTTCGGCGCGCGCGTAACCGTCTGAGGCGGTGTTCAACGTGTCGGCCAGCCGACGACTCTGCGCCTCGACCGAGTCGATCGCGATGGTTGCGGCCAGCACGCCGAGGCCGGGGTCGCGGGGCGACCACGCCGGGGCCGGCACGGAGTTGAGACTGCGAATGCGCACCAGCGTCGCCTGCCAGTCCAGTGCCGCCGCGTGCAGCATCCGCATCGCCGCCTCCTGGGCGAGGAGCGTGTCAGTGCCGACGAGGGTCGACCCTCCACCCGAAACGGTGAGGCGTGCACCCGCACTCCCCTCAGGGCCCCAACCGCCATCCTCCCCGGCCATCTCCCGGCCCACCTACTCGACTCTGTTCGATCGCGCGAGCTCTTCGCGCGCGGCGTCGCAGGCCGCTTCAAGGTCACGCCCGGCGAGCTCGAGGTCGCTGCCGAGCTCCGCCACCTGCGCGGCATAGCCGCGTTCCGCGGCGGAGCGCCACTGGTAACCGGGGTTGTCGGTTACGAGCGTTCGGAGGATCTGTCCGTGCACCTGAACGTCCTCGCGCACACGAGCCAACAGCCACAGTTGTTCGCGGAGTGACGCGAGCCGTTCGGCATCCGTGACGCCCGTGAAGAGCGCGAGCTCATCAGCATCCACCCGGCCTCCCTGTTTCAGATGTGGCGAGTGTGGCACCCGTGTCGGCAGCGAACCCCCCGTGCCAGCAGATCGGTGAATACTCATCTGGATGTTCACGTGTGGATGACATGCGCGTGCACCAGAATGAAGGCATGAATTCTGCGGCGCTCAGTCCTGACGAAGCGACGCCTTTTCGAATCATTTTCGTCTGCACCGGAAACATCTGCCGCTCCCCGATGGCCGAGGTGATGCTGCGGGACTTGGCGACTCGGTCGGGGCTGGGTCGGCTGATCGCCACGAGCTCCGCCGGAACAGAGGACTGGCATGTGGGGGAGCAAGCCGACAAACGCACGATCTCGGCGCTGGCCAAACGCGGTTACGACGGCAGCCATCATCGCGCCCGCCAGTTCGACGCCTCCTGGTTCGCCGACCTCGATCTCGTCGTGGTGCTCGACCACGCTCAGGAGCGCGTGATGCGCAACTGGGCGCCGACCGAGTACGACCGCACCAAGGTGCGTCTGCTGCTCAGTTTCGACCGAGATCAGGCGACCCTGCGCGATGTGCCAGACCCGTACTATTCCGACGATGCGTTGTTTGACGCGGTATTAGGCATGATTGAGAGAGCAAACCACGCGCTCTTCACACAGCTCGCACCCGCAATCAGACAGGGAGTCCGATGAGTCAACTACCCCCCCAGGTCCTCAGCCCACTCGATGGCCGTTACCGCGCCGCCGTCACCAATCTGGGCGAGTACCTCTCCGAGGCGGGTCTCAACCGGGCTCGCGTGCAGGTTGAGGTCGAATGGCTGATCGCGCTCACCGACCGCGGTCTGTTCGGCTCCGCCGCGCTGACGGATGCCCAGAAGGCCGCGCTGCGCCAGCTGGTCACCGACTTCGGTCAGGCCGAGATCGACGAACTCGCCGAGCTTGAGGCGACCACCCGCCACGACGTCAAGGCTGTCGAATACCTCGTGCGCCGACGCCTCGGCACCCTGGGCCTCGACCACATCGCCGAGCTGACCCACTTCGCCGCCACCAGCGAAGACATCAACAACCTGTCATACGCCCTCACCGTCAGCGCCGCAGTGCGCGAGGTCTGGCTGCCGAAGCTTCAGCTTGTGATCGACAAACTCCGCGCCCGCGCCGAGGAATTCCGGGCGGATGCGATGCTGGCACGCACGCACGGTCAGCCCGCGACACCGACGACCCTGGGCAAAGAGCTCGCCGTCTTCGTTTACCGCCTGGAGCGCATCCAGAAGCAGATCGAAGGCAACGACTACCTCGGCAAGTTCAGCGGCGCGACCGGCACCTTCGCGGCCCACGTTGCCGCTGAGCCCTCAGCCGACTGGCCCACGATCTCGCGTGAGTTCGTCGAGAGCCTCGGCCTCGACTGGAACCCACTCACCACTCAGATCGAGTCGCACGACTGGCAGGCCGAGCTCTACACGCGGGTGTCTCACGCCAACCGGGTGCTGCACAACCTGGCCACCGATATCTGGACCTACATCTCGATGGGCTACTTCCGCCAGATTCCGCAGGCCGGCGCCACCGGCTCGTCGACCATGCCGCACAAGATCAACCCGATCCGGTTCGAAAACGCTGAGGCCAACCTCGAGCTCTCCAGCGCGATCCTTGACTCGCTCGCGGCGACCCTCGTCACCTCGCGCCTGCAGCGCGACCTGACCGACTCGACGACACAGCGCAACATCGGTGTCGGTTTCGGCCACTCGCTGCTCGCACTCGACAACATTCTGCGCGGGCTCGGCGAGATCGACGTCGACCGCACCCTGCTCGCGGCAGATCTCGACTCGAATTGGGAGATCCTCGGCGAGGCGATCCAGACCGTGATTCGCGCGGAGGTCACCGCCGGACGCTCCTCGATCGAAGACCCGTACGCCCTGCTCAAGGAGCTCACCCGCGGCAAGCGCATCGGTCAGGCTGACCTGGTTGCCTTCGTCTCGGCTCTGGAGATCGGCGACGAGGCGAAGGCCCGCCTGCTCACTCTCACGCCGGCCGGCTATGTCGGTCTGGCTGACTCGCTGGTCGATCGCCTCGACTAGCACCCGCCCATTCGACGGAGATTTCTCCGAAATCGGCCCGCACAGGGCAGATTTCGCACGATTGTGAAGAAATCTCCGTCGAATGGGTGAGGGATTCGTGGACATCGCTGCGCACACGACCGCCCGCAACGCCAACAGGCCCGGCCACCGATTCGGTGGCCGGGCCCTTCGTGGTCGTGGCCAACTCGTTGATCGAGGAGCAGCCGACGCAGGAGGCCGCGTCTCGAGATCTCGCGAGCCGACCTTCAGATCTTGGGTCGCGTATGAACGTCGGCTTGCGCGGTCTCGAGACACGGGCTCGCTACGCTCGCTCGCTCCTCGACCAACGGGAGTGGCGAAGAACCGAGTGTCCGCCTAGTGCTTCTTGTCCTGCTCGTCGAGGTCGTTGCGCTCAGCCTCGTCTGGCTTGATGTTCAGCGCGAACATGGCGATGACGACGAGCACGACGATGAACGTAATGCCGAGCGCGATCACCGAGAGCAGCAGCTCCCGCGTCGTCAGCAAAATGGTGAGCCCCACGAACAGCGCCATCACGCCGGACAATCCGACGAGTTCGACGGGCTTCAACCGATCAGACCGGCTGGGCTTCTGGGGAGGGTTCGAGGTCACGAGATGTCCGAATCTTTAGCTGCGGGGGTGGCTGCGGCTGGGTTCGTCGCCCATTTGAGGGACAACCCACCGATGACGAGGTAGACACCTAGAATCACGAAGTAAGCGCCCATCAAGCCGACCGACACGACGGCATGCGGCGGAAGAATGAGAAAGACCAGCGCGAGGATCGCGGTCAGCGCGCCAATCGACATCCAGTCTTTGGCGGATGCCGACTTGCCGCGTGCCCGCGTGCCGCTGTAGAGCTCGAGAAAGCCCGTGACTGCGGCCCAGACACTGACCAGGTAGAGATAGAAGCCGAGGCCGCCGTCGTGAAAGACGAGGGCAAGTGCACCGAGCACGACTCCGACAAGGCCCTGCACGAGAAACAAGGTGCGCGCCCGCGGATCACCCAGGGTGCGCCAGCTCACGGCGCCTACGAAGAGCCCGCTCAACACGGCGAAGGCGCCGAAGACGACGAGTCCAAGTTCGGGCGAGTGGTCTGAGTTGAACGTGATGACTGCTGCGGGGATCAGCGCGAGAACAGCGCGGCCAATCGGAACAGTCCAGTATCGTCGTTCAGCAGCGGTTGCAGCCGGGGCGTTCACCACGCGGGGACCTCTTTCACTTGCGGGTTCTAACCCCCTCAGTCTACGCGCGCACCGAGATGGCAGTGCTCCGCGGGCAGCCCCGAGCCGTGCACAGTTTTGCAGGGACGGCTCAGAGGGCCTTGACCGCGCTCAGCACTTTCGTCAGGGAGTCTTTGGCATCACCGAAGAGCAGCGACGTCTTCGGGTCGTAGAGCAACTCGTTTTCGATTCCGGCGAATCCGGGGCGCATCGACCGTTTCAAGAAGACGACCTGGCCGGCGTCGCCCACCTCGAGGATCGGCATTCCGAAAATGGGGGAACCGGGGGAGGACTTGGCCGCCGGATTCACGACATCGTTTGCACCGACGACGAGGGCGACATCCGTGTTCTTGAACTCCGGATTGACTTCGGCCATCTCCTTGAGCGATTCGTATGGCACGTTCGCCTCGGCCAGCAGCACGTTCATGTGACCGGGCATCCGGCCGGCGACCGGGTGAATCGCGAACACCACCTCGGTGCCGCGTGCTTCGAGCGCTGTGGCCAGCTCGGCGATGGCGTGCTGGCCCTGAGCGACGGCGAGGCCGTAACCCGGCACGATCACGACGCGCTGCGCGTAGCCGAGCAGCACTGCGACATCGTCTGGCCCCATCGAGCGCACCGGTCGCTCGCTCTGCACTGTCGAACCGGCGGTCGATCCGCCCCGGAACGCACCGAACATGATGCCGCTCACCCCGCGCCCCATGGCCGAGGCCATCGCGCGGGTCAGGATGGTTCCACTGGCGCCGACGAGGGTGCCGGCGACCACGAGCAACACATTGCTGAGCACGACCCCCGACGCCGCAACGGCCAGCCCGGTGAAGGCGTTGAGCAGGGAGATGACGATGGGCACGTCGGCACCGCCGACCGGAAGCACCAGCAGCAGGCCGGCGACCAAGCCCAGGATGAGGAGGACTGCAGCCCACCCGATCGACCCGGTGGCGATCACGAAACCGCCGGCCGTGAACGCGGCAACGACAACCAGGATGCTGACCCAGCGCATCCCGGGGAACACCAGCGGGCGGGTACTGATCAGCTCCTGCAGCTTCGCCACCGTCACCGCGGAGCCGCCGAACGAGACAGCCCCGACGAGCATCGTGAACACGATGGCGAGGCGCACCCAGGGGTCGGCGTTGTGGCTGAGTTCCAGCACCGCGACGAGGGCCGCTGCGCCACCGCCGACGCCGTTGAACAGCGCGACGAGCTGCGGCATCTGGGTCATCTGCACGCGACGGGCAATCGGCGCCGCGATCGCGGTTCCGACGGCGATGGCAATGAGGATGTAGGGAATGTTGTCGAGCTTCGCCGAGAGGAACACCGTCACGACGGCGAGCAGCGCACCGCCGGCCCCGATCAGGTTGCCGCGGCGGGCGGATTTGGGGGAGCTGAGCCCCTTGAGGGCGAGGATGAAGCAGACCGCAGACACCAGGTAGAGCAGTGCCGTCCATTCGGGGGAGAGCAGGCTCACTTCGTGCTCTCCTTCGCTGCAGCAGCCGCGCTGCCCCGACCACGGAACATCTGAAGCATCCGGTCGGTGACGACGAAGCCGCCGACCAGGTTGGCCGTCGCGAGCACCACGGCCAGCAGGCCGATGCCGAGCACCCACGGGTCGTCGGCCTGGCCGGCCACGATGATTGCGCCGATCAGAATGATGCCGTGAATCGCGTTGGCGCCCGACATCAGTGGGGTGTGCAGGATGCTCGTGACCTTCGAGACAACCTCGAAGCCGACGAAGACGGACAGCACCACGACGGTGAGCAGGGTGATCGGATCCATCAGATGTCTCCTTCCGGGAGCTGTGCTCGCTCCGGCGGCCTGCCCAGGGCCACGGCGGTGGGTTCGTGCAGTACCGCGCCCGCGCGGGTCAGGCAGGCGCCGGCGATCACCTCGTCGTCGAAGTCGGGGGCGACCTGGCCGTCGACCGTCATCAGGGCCAACAGGTTTGCCACATTCTTGGCGTAGAGGCGCGAGGCGTCGCTCGGCATCGTCGAGGCCGCATCCTTCAGACCGACGAGCGTGACGTGGCCGTCGCCCGCCGCGGTGGGCACCAACAGATCCTGCCCGGACACGACGCCTTCGACGTTGCCGCCCGATTCCGCGGCCAGGTCGATCACGACCGAACCGGCGCGCATCCCGGCGATCATCTCGCGTGTCACGAGCAGCGGGGCGGCCCGGCCGGGAATGGCCGCCGTGGTGATCAGCACATCGGATGCCGCCACGTGCGGGGCAAGCAGCTCACGTTGGCGCACCGCGCGGTCTTCGCTCAGCGCGCGGGCATACCCGCCGGTACCCTCGGCCGCCGCGGCATCCAGATCGAGGTCGATGAAGGTGCCTCCCAGCGACCGCACCTCATCGGCGGAGGCCGGCCGCACATCGTTGGCGAACACGCGGGCGCCGAGGCGTTTGGCCGTGCCGATCGCCTGCAGTCCGGCCACGCCGGCGCCGAGGACGAGCACGCGCGCCGGCGGAATGGTGCCGGCGGCGGTCATATAGAGCGGAAAGAACCGGGGATAGCGGGTGGCGGCCTCGATCACCGTGCGGTAGCCGGCAACGAGAGCCTGCGAGCTCAATGCATCCATCGACTGGGCGCGGGAGATGCGTGGCACGAGTTCGAGCGCGAATGCGGTGACCTGGGCGTCCGCCAGAGCGGCGACGGTCGGCAGCTCGGTGGCGGGGGAGCCCAGTCCGATGCTGATCGAGCCGGGAGCCAGCGTGGCGGCCACCTCCGGAGTGAGCGGCCGTACGTGGAGGTAGACGTCCAGCTCACTCAGCTGCAGCTGCGGAACGACGCGCGCACCGGCATCCGCATAGGCGACGTCGGCGATGCCCGACTCGGTGCCAGCGCCGGCCTCGATCTCGATCTGGAGCCCGAGGGCCACCAGTTGGGCCACCGTCTCAGCAGTGGCCGCGACGCGGCGTTCACCCGCGCGTCTCTCTCGTTCAATGCCGACCTTCATGGGCGCCTCCCGCTCTGCACAGCGCCGTCGGCGACTCGCAGAGTCTGAGGCCGGCGCGGCGTCGCGCACTGGTGTTCGTAGCGTAGCGGTCCGCTCTCTCACCGTGTGGGATTTTCTTGAGCGCCACCCACTCAGCTGTTACGCAAAGCCTCGTCTGACCAGTTCCGTCGGAATCGTGATTGCCGCAGCAGGCTGGCCCTCGATCACCTGCCTGAGAAGTCGCACCGGCTCAGCCTGGACCGAGGTCTTCCGGGTGAACGCACACCGTCTGAACGCGAGAGACTGGGGGAGTGACCAGTACGCCGTTCGACCCGCCCCGGATCGGTCGCGGGCTCGCGTTTGCGTCGGCGATCGATGACCTGAGTGCTGCGCTCGATCGGAGCCCGTCCGTCGTCGTCAGCGCGCCGCCGGGCACGGGCAAGACCACGCTTGTCCCGCCGCTCGTCGCAGATCGTGTTCCGGGTCGGGTGATCGTCACGCAACCCCGCCGGGTCGCCGCCCGCGCTGCTGCCAGACGACTCGCGCAGTTGGACGGATCACCCATCGGCTCCCGCGTTGGATTCACCGTCAGGGGCGAACGCCACGTGAGCTCGTCGACCCGGATCGAGTTCGTCACCGCCGGCGTGCTGCTGCGCCGCCTGCTCGACGACCCAGGTCTCGAGGGCGTCGGCGCCGTCATCATCGACGAAGTGCACGAGCGTGCTTTGGAGACGGATCTACTGATCGGGCTGCTCGGTGAGGTCCGCGAGCTCCGCGACGACCTCGTCCTCATCGCGATGTCCGCGACACTCGACGCCGGCCGATTCGCGACAGTACTGGGAACAGCTGCGGCGCCCTCCCCGATCGTGACCCAGACGGTGCCCGCGCATCCGCTTGAGGTGCGCTGGGCACCGTCTGCCACCCCTCGGCTGGATGAACGCGGGGTGACCTGGGCCTTCCTGGACCACGTCGCGAGCACCGCGGTTGCCGCTCACCGCACCCTCGTGCGTACCAATCCGAACGCCGATTCTCTCGTCTTCGCGCCGGGTGCGCGTGAGGTCTCGGAGATCGCCGGACGCATCCGTGGCCTCGCCGCAGAGTTCGACGTGCGCGAACTGCACGGCCAGATCCCCGCCGCAGAGCAGGATGCGGTCATCAGCGGGCGCAGCGCAGACGCTCCTGCACGGATCATCGTGACGACGTCACTTGCCGAATCTTCTCTGACCGTCCCCGGTGTGCGCCTGGTCGTCGATACCTGCCTGTCTCGCGCTCCGCAGCGGGATGCAGCACGCGGCATGAGCGGTCTCGTCACCGGCCCAACGCCCAAGGCATCCGCCATCCAGCGCTCGGGGCGCGCCACCCGGCAGGGGCCAGGCATCGTGGTCCGATGCGTTGACGAGCGAACCTTCGCCACCGCACCGTCGCACGCTGCCCCTGAGATCCAGGCGGCAGATCTCACCGACGCAGCCCTGCTCCTCGCCTGCTGGGGAGCACCCGGTGGCGCGGGCCTGCGGCTGGTAGATCCGCTTCCCGCAGGCAGCCTGAACACTGCCATCGCCGTGCTGCAGGGTCTCGGCGCGATCGATGCCGATGGCCGCGCCACCGACGAAGGGCGACAGCTCGCTCGTATCCCGGCTGACCCTCGCCTCGCCCGCGCGCTGCGCACCGGGAGTGCCCTGGTCGGCGGGCGCACAGCGGCCGAGGTCGTCGCGCTGCTCAGCGGTGATCTCCGCGTCGCGGACGGCGATGCCCAGGCCGCGCTCACCCTACTGCGCAATGGACGCAGCCCGGATGCCCGCCGATGGGAGCAGGAGGTCCGGCGTCTCGAGCGGTTCAGCGGGGCGACCGGCCCAGCGCGAGGCAGCGCTGACCAGACCGGACTTGTCATCGCGCTCGCATTCCCAGAGTGGATCGCCCGCCGCGTTGATCGTTCACCGCACGGCGCCACCTTTCTTCTCGCCTCCGGCACCCGCGCAGGGATCACCGGTCCGCTCGCGAACGCCGAATGGTTGGCGGTCGCGGACGTCACCAGGGCCCAGGGGCGAGCGGCCGCAGGAACAGGAGCCATCATCCGCTCTGCCGCCATCATCTCTGAGGACCAGGCAGAGCAGGTCGCGTCCCATCTCTGCACCGACAGGGTCGAGGCGGAGTTCGTGAACGGGCGTGTCGTTGCGCGCCGTGAACGTCGACTCGGTGCGATCATTCGCGCGTCAGTCCCGCTACGAGTTCAAGCGGATGATGGGGGACGCGATGCCGTCCGACGCGCGGTCACAGAACAAGGACTCGGGGTTTTCGTCTGGTCAGAGGCCGCCGACGCCCTGCGGCGTCGGCTCGCCGTGCTGCATCGCGAGCTCGGTTCCCCCTGGCCGGATGTCTCAGACGCCGCCCTGCTCAGCACCCTCGATTCCTGGCTCGGCCCCGAGCTGTCAGACCTCGCCGGCGGCACGCCGGCCGCGCGCATCGATCTGGCCCCGGCTCTCCGGCGCATCCTGCCGTGGCCCGCCGCGGTCGACTTCGACGCGCTGGTTCCGGAGCGCCTCGAGGTGCCCAGCGGCTCGCATGTGCGACTCAGCTACCCACCTGTCGATGATTCCGCCGCCCGCCCCGTTGTAGCCGTGAAACTACAGGAATGCTTCGGGTGGGCAGAGACTCCGCGTCTCGTCGCAGGACGAGTGCCGGTGTTGTTCCACTTGCTTTCCCCCGCCGGGCACCCACTTGCCGTGACCGATGACCTCGCATCATTCTGGGCAGGACCGTACTCACAGGTGCGCGCGCAGATGCGTGGCCGCTACCCGAAGCATCCATGGCCTGAAGACCCCTGGTCAGCAGTGCCAACCAGGCACACCACGCGCCGCGCTGCCCTGGGCTAGCTGAACGCGGACGGCTCGATTCGGCGGTCATCTCGGCCTGCATCCGCTTTACACAGGCGGCGAGCGGTAGTTTTCCGGTGGCCCAGATGCCGCACAGTCGCTCCGAACATGCAGGGACACGTGACGTGGGCCAGAGTCAGTTCTCAGCTACGCGCCAGCCACCATGTCGGCGAAACGCGAGTAGTGGCCGTGGAATGCCACGGTCACCGTACGGGTCGGGCCGTTACGGTGCTTGGCGACGATGAGGTCGGCCTCGCCGGCACGCGGGTTGTCTTTTTCGTAGGCGCTCTCACGGTGCAGCAGGATGACCATGTCGGCGTCCTGCTCCAGCGAACCTGATTCACGAAGGTCGGAGATCGCGGGCATCTTGTCGGCGCGCTGCTCGGGTCCACGGTTCAGCTGCGACAGCGCGATGACCGGAACCTGGAGCTCCTTGGCCAGCAGCTTGAGTGCACGCGAGAACTCGCTGACTTCTTGCTGGCGAGACTCGACGCGCTTGCCAGAGGTCATCAGCTGCAGGTAGTCGATCACGACAAGCTCAAGGCCGACCCGCTGCTTGAGGCGTCGGCACTTCGCGCGGATCTCGACCAGGGTCATGTTCGGGCTGTCGTCAATGTAGAACGGGGCGTCGTTGATGCGGCCGCGAGTCTGGGCGATCGTCGTCCAGTCGCGCGCCTCGACGGTTCCCTTGCGCATGCTCTGCAGCGGCACTGACGCCTCGGCGGCGAGCAGACGCATGGCGATCTCGCTGCGACCCATTTCGAGCGAGAAGAAGACGCTGGGCTTGTCACTCTTGATCGATGCTGCGCGACAGAAGTCGAGGGCCAAGGTCGACTTTCCGAGGGCGGGCCGGGCGGCGACGATGATGAGCTGACCGGGGTGGAACCCGTTGGTGAGCTCGTCGAGTTCGGCGAATCCGGTCGGGACTCCCGACATTCCACCGTCTTTGAGCTTCGCGGCCTCAATCTCATCGATGGCCACGCCCACGGCTTCGGACAGTGGAACATAGTCTTCGGTCTCGCTGTTCGCGGTCACCGAATAGATCTCGGCCTGCGCGGTGTTGACGATGTCGAGCACTTCGCCTTCACCGGCGTACGCCATCTGCACGACGCGCGTGCCGGCTTCGACGAGGCGGCGCAGCAGGGCACGTTCGGCGACGATCGAGGAGTAGAAGCCGGCATTGGCGGCCGTCGGCACCAGGCTGGTCAGGGTGTGCAGGTACTCGGCGCCACCGGCCCGCGAGAGCTCGCCGATCTTGGTGAGCTCGTCGGTGACCGCAATGACATCGGTCGGTTCGCCGTGAGAGTAAAGCGAGAGGATCGCGTCGAAGATGATCTCGTGCTTGGGAATGTAGAAATCGGTTCCGCGCACGGTCTCAACGACGTCGGCGACGGCATCCTTGCTGAGCATCATGCCGCCGAGAGCGCTCTGCTCGGCGAGCAAGTCGTGCGGGGGAACGCGTTCGTGCCGCGTCTCTGTCGCGCGTCGGTCGCTTGCCTGCTCGGATAAACCTAGGTGAGCGAGTGACACGTCGCGCCTCAACTTTCTTTTGTGTTTCTTGTCTAGCCGCAGCCACTGACAGTTACGGTCTGACGCGCGCGCACGCCTCGGGTACCGGCGTATGCCCCACCCTAAGGAGGACTTTCCACCCCTCCAAACACCCCTGTGGATAACTCTGTGGAGAATCTGGGCGAAACGCCGCCTGGCATGTGCACTACCTGTGCACTGACATGTGGATAACTTAATTTCTTTGCAATAGAAATGTAGCCTGAGCAGGTATTTAAACATTCCACAGCTGTGTGGAGAAAGCTGCTTCAAGTACACCTTGAAGGTTGATGAATTTCACTCCCACCTGTGCACAAAGGGGTGGACAAAGTCGGGGATAGTGCGCGCGACGACGTGCGAATTTGAGCCCTTAACGGGGTGTAGCGGCGAACCCCGTGAGGGATCCGCCGCTACAGAAAAGCTCTGCCTTACTTGGCAGCGACCACCAGAAGGGTGATCGTGGCGCTGAGCTCGTCGCGCAGGCGAACAGTCGCCGTGTGCTCGCCGGTCAGCTTGATCGGGCTGAGCTCGATCTTGCGCTTGTCGATGGCGCCCAGGCCGGCAGCGGCCACAGCGTCAGCAACGTCGGAGGTCTTGACGGAGCCGAAGAGGCGTCCGCCGGTGCCGGTCTTGACGACCAGCTTGACCTTGTTGGCTTCGAGGGCAGCCTTGAGAGCCTGCGCCTCTTCGAGAGTGGCGTGTTCGCGAGCCGCGCGAGCGGCCTTGATCTGTTCGATCTGCTTTTCGCCACCACGGGTCCACGTCACAGCAAAGCCCTGGGGAACCAGGAAGTTGCGGGCGTAGCCGTTCTTGACGTCAACGACGTCGCCAGGTGCACCGAGGCCGGAAACCTCGTGCGTCAGAATGAGTTTCGACATGTGAGGGCTCCTTACCGGCCTGAGCCGGCGTAGGGCAGCAAGGCCATTTCGCGGGCGTTCTTGACGGCGCGCGCGATGAGGCGCTGCTCCTGGACGGACACGCCGGTGATGCGGCGGGCGCGGATCTTTCCACGCTCTGAGATGAACTTGCGGAGGGTTGCGACATCTTTGTAGTCGATGACGCCAACGCGAATGGACTTCGCGGGGGCGGCGTTCTTGCCACCCTTGGCTCCGCGGAGTGGCTTGCGGCGGTCGCCGCTGCTCTTTCCAGCCATGATTTCCTTTGCTTTCTTAAGTGTGCGTTTCAGGCAGTAGCCGTGAGGCTCGGCCTAGAAGGGGGTCTCGTCGCTGAAGTTGCCCGGGCTGTTCCAGACGTCTCCACCGGATGCGACAGGAGCCGCAGCAGCAGGAGCACTGGGTGCCCAAGGTTCTTCGTTTCCTCCGCCGCCGGCGGGTGCGCCGCCACGGCCTGAGGACTGCGCGCGCGTGAGCGAAGCGGTGGCGTAGCGCAGGCTGGGGCCGATCTCATCGATCTCGAGCTCCATGCTGGTGCGCTTCTCACCTTCCTTCGTCTCATACGAACGCTGCTTGAGACGCCCGGTAGCGATGACACGGGAACCCTTGGTCAATGAACCTGCGACGTGTTCGGCGAATTCACGCCAAACGCTCGCGCGCAGGAACAATGCGTCGCCATCTTTCCACTCGTTAGCTGCGCGATCGAAATTGCGCGGAGTGGATGCGATGGTGAAGTTGGCAACCGCCAGCCCGTTCTGCGTGTAACGCAGTTCGGGGTCGCCGGTCAGGTTGCCCACCACGGTGATTACGGTCTCGCCGGCCATGAGCTACTTGTCGCTTGCCTTGTCGGCGGCAACCTCAGCAACGGCTTCCGTAGCTTCGGCCGGGGCCTGGGCTTCGGCTGCAGCGGCAGCAGGCTTAGCGGCAGCGGCGACCTTGGCGGCCGGAGCGGCAACCTTGGCGTCGGGCTTCACGTCGGTCTTGACCGGAGCAGCCTTCGGGTTGGCAGCCTTGCGGGCGGCCTTCTCGTCAGCGAGCTTCTTGGCCTCGACTACCTGAGCGATGCCTTCTTCTGCGCGGAGAACCTTGGTGCGCATAACGGCTTCGGACAGTGACAGCTGGCGGTCGAGTTCGACCGTCGCGTCGGAGCTTGCGGTGAAGTCAACGACGGCGTAGATGCCTTCGGTCTTCTTGTTGATCTCGTATGCGAGACGGCGGCGACCCCAAACGTCAACCTTGTCAATGGTTCCACCGGCGTTGCGAACAACGTTCAGGAACTTGTCAAGGCTGGGAGCTACGGTGCGCTCATCGATCTCGGGATCGAGGATAACCATCAACTCGTACTGATGCATGACTAACCCACCTCCTTCGGACTAAAACGGCTGCAGACTTTCTGCAACAGGAGGGTTGTGCATGTGTTGAACGTGGAGGCCGGGAATCCGGCACACAGACAACCTGCCAAGCGTACCCGATTTGAGCCTGGGAAACTACCGGTTGGCCGAGCGCCCTCCACGCCCCTGATCTGGTGCCTGCGCGCGCACGCCGTGCCTGCGTTTCGTCGCTGCGTTTCGTGCCTGCGTTTCGTGCCTCCGCCTGCGCCTCCAGTTGATCTCTGTCGCCGAGTTTGACCGTTGCGGTCAAACCACTCTGTTGCGCCAGGGAAACTCGACCGGAAGTGTCAAGCTCGACGGCTGGGGAGTGCTGGCTCATCGCTCGGGCCGGAGTCCGGCCTCCAGGAGTTTCGCTCGCAACCGCGCCGGACTGGCTGCGTCACCCCAGAGCCAGCGCACCATCAAACGGCCCGGCGTGCACAGGCGGTCTTGCCTCACCTTCTCCTCCCACACCACCTCGTCCATGGTGCGCCCCTGCAGATACTGATCTCGGGTGTACTTGACCTTTCCGTCGAACTCGCCGAGCAAGGGGAGGTTGCGCAGGTGATGCTTCTTGTCCCAGGTGAAGTCGACGATGTCCTTCCCACCGTCCGCACGCGGGTAAACCACTTGCAGCTCAGGTGCAGGCATCCCACTGAGAAAGATGTGTGCGCGGCTGACCGATTCACCCGCCGAGTCCGAGTCGCCATCGGCAAAGTCGCCCGCGACCTTCGCCGGACGGCATCCGCGCCGCGAGCCGAGCCGACGAATCGCGTCGCCGAGCTCGTCCTTCGAGATATCGGAATCGGGCATCCCGTTTTTCGACGTGAACTTCTGGCGCAGCCCGGCGTCGAGGCTGGCCACGGCTGATGCGAAAGAGGTCGTTCGGGCCAGGTCGACCATGGTACGCAAGCGACTTGTCACGAGCATCCCGTCGATCTCGACGACATCGCCCGCGCGCAACACCTCATGATGCCAGCGGATGCCGTTCTTCGACTCCCGCGTGCGGCCACCCAGCGCAGTCAAGTGCACGTCGCGGGGCCACCGACCGAAGATCGGGAGACCCCAGATTCTGGCCGCCGAGAGATGCGACACCACTGCAGAGGATTTTCGAGTGAGCACCGCTGCTGTGATGCGCAGGAGATAGCGGGCGTCGTCATCTGCGGCGTTCCACACCTCGGCAGAAACATAGACCCCGCGCAGGAGCCGAGCCTGCTCGCCGGCGACCCGACCTCGACGCAGCGCACGCCCGTCGTTCCCCACAAGGTCGAGATCACGGGCGAGCACGAGGGTGGGATATGGCGGTTGGAGGTTGATCATCACTCGATGATGCGGCAGCCGCTCTGCCGCACACAGGCCCACCGCGACCCGCGTGCATAACTTCCACACCGCCATCCTGTGAAGGACGGCGCGAGGGAAGGGTCACATGAACGGGCATCCCTCGCCGAGTTTGACCGTTGCGGTCGAGGCACCCTGGTGTGCCGGGGAAAGTCGACCGCAAGTGTCAAACTCGGCGGGATGAGCTCGTGGAGTCAGCTCCGACACGAATGATGCCAGCCACGCCAGCAGGTTGTAACCCGGTCAGGTGGTGTCAGGCGCGGGGGCGCGTTAGACCTCACGCCCAGCCCACCACGCCTGCAACCGGCGGGTCGCCTCTTCTTCGCCGAGGGGGCCGTCGTCCAGGCGCTGCTCGAGCAGGTAGCGGTAGGCCTCGCCCACCTCACGTCCCGGGCGGATGTCGAGAATGCGCATGATTGCCTCGCCGTCGAGATCGGGCCGCACCGCGGCCATCTCCTCCTGCTCGGCGAGCACCGAGATGCGGTGCTCCAGGTCGTCGTAAGCGAAACCCAGGCGATCGGCCTTGCGGCGGTTGCGGGTCGTCACGTCGGCACGGGTCAGAATGTGTAACCGCTCAAGCTGGTCACCGGCATCCCGGACGTAGCGACGCACGGCCGAATCGGTCCACGCCCCCTCGGTGTAGCCGAAGAAACGCAGGTGCAACTCGATCAGCAATGCCACCGCATTGATGGTGTCATTGTCGAACCGCAGCGCACGCAGCCGCTTCTTGGCCAGCTTCGCACCGACCACATCGTGGTGGTAGAAGCTCACCACTCCGCCCGGCTCCAGCCGACGCGTCGCCGGCTTTCCGATGTCGTGAAACAGCGCAGCCAGCCGCACGATCAGATCGGGGCTCTCGAGGTTTTGACGCGCGACCTCATACTCAATCGCCTGATCGAGAACGGTGAGGGTGTGCTGGTAAACGTCTTTGTGATGGTGGTGCTCGTCGATCTCGAGGCGCAGCGCCGGCAGCTCCGGCAGCACAATCGCGGCCAGGCCCGAGTCGACCAGCAGTTCAAGACCGGCGCGCGGCGTATTCGAGCGCAACAGCTTCGACAGCTCTTCGCAGACGCGCTCCGCCGAGATGTTCTGGATGCGATCCGACATCTCCTCGAGAGCGGCAGCGGTATCGAGTTCCAGCGTGAAACCGAGAGCGGCCACAAAACGCACGGCCCGCATCATGCGCAGGGGATCGTCACCGAACGAGATCTCAGGGGCCGCCGGAGTACGCAGCGTCTGGGCCATGAGGTCGTCAATGCCGCCGGCCGGGTCGACAAGGGTCAGTTGGGGGAGGCGCAAGGCCATCGCGTTGACGGTGAAGTCGCGGCGCATGAGGTCGTCTTCGATGCTCGACCCGAACACGACATCGGGCTTGCGGGTCTCACCGTCGTAGCTGTCGGCTCGGTAGGTGGTGATTTCAACGGTCTCGCCGGAGATTTTCGCGCCGATTGTGCCGAACGCACGCCCGATGTCCCAGTGCCCCTCGGCAATGGGCTTGACGATCGCCAGGATCTGGTCGGGCGTCGCGTCGGTGGTGAAATCGAGATCGTTGATCTCGCGCCCCAGAAAGGCGTCGCGCACCGGACCTCCGACGAGAGCGAGCTCGTGACCGGCTGCCGCAAATGCGTTCGCCAGTCGGGACACCGTGGGGGAGGCAGCCAGGTCGCCCAGTCGCGCGAGGGCTGCCGCGACGCTCTGCATGCCCCCAATAGTAGTTGCAGATGCACCCTCCGACTCTCCAGCGCAGGGTTCTCCCGGCATCAACGCCGTAGAATCCCCTACATGGTGGCCGAGTCAATTCCCGAGCGTCGGCCTGTGCTCCCCACTTCTTCAGTCACGCGATTTGTGCGAACGCGCACTGCGTTTGCCGTCGTGCTGGTCGGCATCGTGACCGCCGCATCCGCTGTGCTGATTCCGTCGTCTGCACAGGCTGCCGCTCCGTCGTCCGCCGCACTGTCATCTGCCGGGCAGACGACTGCGCACCGCGCTCAGGCCGCGACGTCGGTGAAGACTGAGACAGCGGATGACTCGGTGAACGTGCAACTTTCTCCCACGGCATCCGTCGTGCTTCACCCGGGCGAGGACCTGCGAGTCACCGCCACCGTGTCCAACCACACGGCCGACACGATCCCCGTCAGCACGATCAATGTGTATCTCGCCGAGCGCGCGCTCACCAGCCGCACGGCCATTGACGACTGGTTGCATCCCGAATCGACCACCGGAACCCCCGGTGATCTGCTGCTGAGCCATCCGCTGACTGCTGAGCTTCAGCCCGGGCACAGCACGAGCGTCGACCTCACCATCCCGGCGGCCAACGTTGGGCTCACCACAGGCAATGCGTGGGGAGCCCGCGGGATCGCGGCCACCGTCACAACGGATGCGGATGCTATCGCCGACGGTCGGAGCACCATCATCTGGTATTCGGGGGAGCCGATCACCCCGATCACCCTGGCGACCGTCTTTCCGCTGACGGTTCCGGCCGATTCCGCCGACGCGTCCGGCTTGATTTCAGCTGACACCTTGGCGAGTCTGACCGGCCCCAGCGGCCAGCTCAGTCGTGAACTTGCGGCCGTCGAGAATCGCCCGATCACGCTCGCGATCGACCCGATGATCCTCGCGTCGATCCGCATCCTGGGCAACTCGGCCCCTGCCGACGCGGTCGATTGGCTCGACCGACTCACCCAGGCCACCAACGACTCTTTTCCGCTCAGCTATGCAGACGCCGACATTGCTCTGCAGGCGCAGGCGGGCGCCCCGGCGCTCCTGGAGCCGCTGTCGTTCGAGCAAGACATTGACCCTTCCCTCTTCACCACTCCGCCGGCGACCGGCGACGAGTCGACCACACCGCTGACTCCCCCCTCAACCGTCGAGCCGTCGTCCGCGTCACCGACGCCGACCCCGTCATCTGGCGCGGTAATCCCGCCCACGACCGCTGAGCTGCTCGATTTCGACTACACGATGACGGATGTCGGCTGGCCGAGCGCTGGCGTGGTCAGTTCCGCAGACCTCGAGGTTTTCGCCGCGAGCGGCCTGGGCTCAACGATCCTGTCTGGCGCGAACGTCACAAACTCAGATCAGAGTGTTGTCCCCAATTCCGTACTCGATCTCGAGCACACCGTCGGGCTGACCACTGATGACGCCCTGCAGAGTGCACTTCGCAGCGCAGCCTCCGCTGTGAGCTTCGATGCCTGGCGGGGGGCGATGGCCGAGGCATCCGCTCTACTCGCCGTTGTCGCCGCAGAGCAGCCGACGGCGGCGCGCACCCTGCTGACCACCTTCAACCGAGCAACGACCGAACCCATGCCGTTTCTCAGCCAGACGCTGGAAGCGTTGGAGTCGGCCCCGTGGCAGAAGCCCGGCACGCTGCAGGCGGCCCGCTCCGCGGCGCCGACGGCCGGCGTCGCCTTCGCCTCGCAGTCTGAACCCGACAGTCGCGTTGACAATTCGGCGGTCCTCCTGACCCGCGAGGCCGAGCTCACTGCGTTTTCGACCGCTCTGACGTCACCGCTTGAAGTCACCGGCACACAACGCCTCGAGGTGCTCACTCTGTTGTCTGTCGACTGGGAGACGCAGCCGGAAGCCTGGCTGAGCGCAGTCAATGCGAGTCTCGCGTCATCGCTGAAGATTCTGGACTCCGTCGTCGTGACGACGAAGGGCCCGATCAACGTCGTCGGCAGCAAGGTCGACATTCCTGTGACCCTCACAAACGCACTCGACCAGGCCGTCACCGTGCGCGTCAATGTCGTTCCGTCAAACGGGCGTCTCGTTGTCGGCAGCGACGAAGAGACGACGATCGAAGCGAACTCGGCTCGAGCAGTGAAAGTTCCCGTTTCGGCCGCCGTCGGTAACGGCGAGGTGACGCTGCGTGTGACGTTGTTCTCGCCGACGGGGGCTCCCATCGGCGAACCCGGCATGATCGCCATCAACGTGCGCGCCGATTGGGAGAGTCTCGGAACCGCCATCTTCGCCCTGCTCGTCGTGCTGTTCTTCGGCTTCGGGGTCTGGCGCAACATCGCGCGCCGCCGCAAGGCGCGCACCGCGCCGGCCGCCGAGACGGATGGGACGGCGACGGATGGTGTCGCGACGGATAGTGACGCGACAGAAGATGCTGCGGGCGCCGGCGACACCGGCGAGGTCGAACCACCCAAGACAGTTACGGAGCCAGGGGATGACACGCGTGAGTAACGCCGGAATTGGCCGGGCGAGCGCACTGCTCGCTTCCGGCACGATCGTCTCCCGTGTGCTGGGTTTCGTAAAGGTCATCGTGCTGGCCAGGGCGATCGGTGTGCTCAGCGTCGCTGACGCCTTCACCGTGGCAAACCAGCTGCCGAACACCGTCTACGTGATCGTCGCCGGCGGTGTCTTGACTGCGGTACTCGTGCCCCAGATCGTCAGGTCGGCTCTGCACGACGACGGCGGTACTCGCTACATCAACAAACTTGTGACGGTCGCCCTCGTCATCATCGGCGCTGCGACCATCCTTGCGACGATCCTTGCCCCGTTCCTCACCGAGCTGGTGGCGCCGGGATTCAACGAGCAGCAACTCGCGCTGGCCGTCTCCTTCGCCTACTGGTGCATTCCCCAAATGTTCTTCTATGGGCTCTACACGGTGCTGGGGGAGGTGCTGAATGCCCGCAAGTCATTCGGCCCGATCACTTGGGTTCCGGTGTTGAACAACGTCATCGCCATCGCCGGCATCATCGCGTTCATGTTGATGTTCGGCACCGACCCCATCGGCACACGGAGCGCATCCTCGATCACCCCGCTGATGATCGCGGTGCTGGCCGGAAGCGCGACCCTCGGCGTCATCGTCCAGGCCGTCTCCCTGTTCTACTTCTGGAACCGGATCGGCCTGCGCTACCGCCCGGACTTCCGCTGGCGGGGAGTCGGTCTCGCCGCCTCGGGCAAAATGGCGTCCTGGACATTCGGCATGATCCTGCTGACGACAATCGCCGGAATCATCGAGACGCGGGTGGCGACGGATGCCTCCGGCAGCGACGCGTCGGCCGCCGTGTTGGCCACCGCCTGGCTCATTTTCATGCTGCCGCATTCGGTGATCACGGTTTCAGTTGCGACGGCGTATTTCACCCGAATGAGCGAGCATGCCTCACTCGATAAGGTCTCCCTGGTGAAGGAAGACGCGTCGTCGGCGATTCGCGGCACGTCTCTGATCATCGTGCTGGCCACCGCGGTGATCGCCGTGTGCGCTTACCCGTTCGGGGCGATCTTCGTGTCGGCGAGCTTCGAGCAGGCGCAGGGCATCGGAAACGTGATCATCGCCTACATACTGGGCCTGATCGCCTTCTGCGTGTTGTTCGTGCTTCAGCGCACCTTCTATGCCTTGAGCGACACGCGCACCCCGTTCTACTTCACCCTGTTTCAGGTCGTGCTCGTGGTCATCGGTGTGGTCGGTTGCTCGTTCCTGCCGAAGGAGTGGATCGCTGCGGGAATTGCCCTGGTCGTGACCGTCTCCGGAATCCTGCAGACATTCCTCGCCGCGTACTTGTTGCGACGCAAGATCGGCGGCATCGACGGCCGCCGCATCGTGCGCAGTCTGACGAAGTATCTCGTCGCGGTGATCATCCCGGTCATCCTGGGTGTGCTGCTTCTGGTTCTGCTCGGTGGAACGCAGGAGGGCGGCTTCGCCGTGTCGGGGATCGCTTCGGCGATCATTTCGATGATCGTGATCGGGCTAGTCATGTCTGCGTCGTACTTCGGGATTCTGCTGCTCATGCGCACCCAGGAGCTTCGGGTATTCCTCGAGCCAGTTCTCGCGCGCTTGAAGCGCTGACCAAACCCGCGCTGCGGCGGCTCCGAACCTCCTGTGTACCTCGAAGGAGGAACCAGAGGGTCGGAATAGCATCCGATTAGGATGTGTTGTACCGGTCAACGAGGCAGATTCCGCTGGCCTCGTCCCCGAAAACCCAAGGAGTGTGCGCGTGCGCCAGATCATCATCATCGGCTCCGGCCCAGCCGGATACACCGCCGCGATCTATGCTGCTCGTGCCAATTTGAAACCGCTTCTCATCGCCAGCTCGGTTGAGGCCGGCGGCGAACTGATGAACACGACAGACGTCGAGAACTTTCCCGGCTTTGCCGAGGGCATCCAGGGCCCAGAGCTCATGATGAAAATGCAGGAGCAGGCCGAGCGTTTCGGCACCGAGGTCGTCTACGACGACGTCACCGAGCTCGACCTGACCGGCCCGATCAAGAGCATCACGCTCGGTTCCGGCGAGAAGCACGAAGCCCTCGCCGTGATCTTCGCCACCGGCTCCGCCTACCGCAAGCTCGGCCTGCCCGACGAAGAGCGACTCTCGGGTCACGGCGTCTCCTGGTGTGCCACCTGCGACGGCTTCTTCTTCAAGGAGAAGGTCATTGCCGTTGTCGGCGGGGGAGACTCGGCGATGGAAGAGGCAACCTTCCTCACGCGTTTCGCCAGCAAGGTGTACGTCATCCACCGCAAGGACACCCTGCGCGCCTCCAAGATCATGCAGGAGCGTGCATTCGCCAACGACAAGATCGAGTTCATCTGGAACTCGGAAGTTGCCGGTATCACCGGTGCGGATGCCGTCGACGGCCTGGTTCTGCGCGACACCGTCACCGGCGTCGAAAGTGCACTCCCGGTCGGCGGTCTCTTCGTGGCGATCGGCAATGACCCGCGCACGCACCTCGTGCACGGCCAGCTGGACCTGACCGGTGAAGGCACGATCGCCGTGGCCGGACGGTCGTCCAAGACCAGCCAGACCGGTGTTTTTGCAGCCGGCGACGTGATCGACCCGACCTACCGTCAGGCCGTCACCGCCGCAGCATCCGGAACTGTCGCCGCACTCGACGCGGAGCACTACCTCGCGTCACTCCCCGAAGACCTGCTGGCTCGCGCCAGCGAATCCGAACTCGCAACCGTAACCAACTAAGGAGCCCCACATGAGCGCACGCGCCGTCACCGACGCGACTTTCGAACAGGAAGTCATCAACAACGAGAAGACAGTTCTTGTCGACTTCTGGGCCGAGTGGTGTGGCCCCTGCCGCGCTGTCAGCCCGATCCTCGACCAGATCGCCCTGGAGCACTCCGACAAGCTCGACATCGTCAAGCTCAACGTCGACGACAACCCGGCGCTGGCCGCGAAGTACCAGATCACCTCCATCCCGGCGATGAAGGTGTTCCAGAAGGGCGAGGTCGTCAAGACCGTTATCGGCGCCAAGCCGAAGCCTGCCCTCGAAGCCGACCTGGCCGCCTACCTCGCGTAGCCGTCGCCGTCGATTCAACGACCCCGCCCGGCTCACGCCGGGCGGGGTTTTTTGTATCTGCATGACGGATGCTCCGCGGAGCTGATGCACCACGGAGCTGACGCACCACAGGGCATACGCACCACAGGGCATAGGGCTGCTGCGCGGCACGTGCCGTGACGGCGCCTGCCGAGATCACACCATACGATTGAACCCTCACCAGAACGGAAGTGACGTGACAGAACAAGGCTCCCTCCAGGCCGGTAACAACCTCGACCCGTGGTACTCCCACTACGCCGAGCGAGCCGGGGGCCTGCGCGCCTCCGAGGTGCGCGCTCTCTTCGCCGTGGCATCCCGGCCAGAGGTCGTCTCACTCGCCGGGGGAATGCCATTCGTGGCAGCCCTCCCGCAGGAGCTGGTGATCGGCGCCATGGATCGCGTCATGCGCGAGCAGGGAGCCGTCGCACTGCAGTACGGATCCGGCCAGGGCGTTCCCGAACTGCGCGAACAGATCCTCGAGGTCATGGCGCTGGAGGGAATCAGCGCCAACGCCGACGACGTGGTGGTCACCACAGGCTCTCAGCACGCCCTGGAGCTCGTCAGCAAGCTTTTCCTGGACCCGGGTGACGTGGTGCTTTCTGAGGGCCCCAGCTACGTCACAGCGATGGTGATCTTCAAGTCGTACCAGGCCGAGGTCGAACACGTGCCGATGGACGAGAACGGGCTCATCCCCGAAGCCCTGCGCGAGCACATCAAGCGGGTCAAGGCCGCAGGCAAGACCATCAAGTTTCTCTACACAATTCCGAGCTTTCACAACCCCGCCGGCGTCACGCTGAGCTGGGAGCGTCGCGTCGAGATTCTGCAGATCGCCAAAGAGAACGACATCCTCGTGCTCGAGGACAATCCATACGGTCTGCTCTATTTCGATCGCCCGGCACCGGATGCGATGCGTTCGATCGAACAGGACGGCGTGGTCTATCTCGGCACGTTCTCCAAGACCCTCGCGCCCGGATTCCGGGTCGGCTGGGCGCTCGCACCCCACGCCATCCGCGAGAAGCTCGTGCTGGCCAACGAGGCGGCGGTGCTGTCGCCGAGTTCGTTCAGCCAGCTGGTCATCTCGGAGTACCTCAAGACCGCCGATTGGAAGGGTCAGATCAACACCTTCCGCGGCGTCTATCACGAGCGCAAGAATGCCATGATCTCGTCACTCGAGGAGTACCTGCCCGAGCTGAGCTGGACGAACCCCAACGGCGGGTTCTACGTCTGGGTGACTCTGCCCGAGCGCCTCGACTCGAAAGCGATGCTGCCGCGCGCGGTCAAGGAGCTTGTCGCGTACACGCCCGGCACCGCCTTCTTCGCGGATGGCGACGGTCACCAGAACATGCGTCTCTCGTTCTGTTATCCCACGCCTGCGAACATCCGTGTCGGCATCCGTCGCCTGGCCACCGTGATCCGTGGCGAGCTCGATCTGCTGGACACCTTTGCCGGCACCGGCTCTTTGGATGCCGCGCGGGACAACCGCCGGTTCAGCGCCCCGCCGCCCAACATCTCCTAATTCGCGAATCTGCCCAGACAGAATCTGCCCAGAACAGAGCAAGGGAACCCTGATCATGACTGACTCCACCCCTCTCGACAGCGCGTCACTCGACAGCGCTGTTTCCGACAAAGCCGTCCTCGACATTGTTGTTCTCGCCGGCGGCATCTCCCACGAGCGCGATGTCTCACTGCGGTCCGGTCGTCGCGTCGCGGATGCCCTGACCCACCTCGGCCACACCGTGCGCGTACTCGATCCAGACGCCGGTCTGCTGGCGGGGCTCGAAGCGAACCGCCCCGACGTCATCTGGCCGGCCCTGCACGGGGCCACAGGGGAGGACGGCGCGCTGTTGTCACTCCTCGGAACCACCGGCATTCCCACCGTCGGCTCGCGCGGTGCTGCGGCCGGTCTCGCCTGGTCCAAGCCGACGGCGAAGGAGCTCGTGCGCCGTGCGGGCTTTGCGACTCCGCACGGGATCGCACTCTCGACCGAGACCTTCCGTGACCTCGGCGCCGGCAGTGTTCTCGACCACCTCCTCGGCGCACTGGGCACGCCGCTCGTCGTGAAGCCGGCTGTCGGTGGGTCGGCGCAGGGCGTCACGATTGTCGACGACGCAGGCGCATTGCCTCGCGCGATGGTCAATGCGTACACCTATGCGGATGCCGCGCTCGTCGAAGCGAAGATCAGCGGCGTCGAGTTGGCCGTCACGGTCATCGACACGGGAGATGGCCCAACGGCTCTTCCCGCGGTGGAGATCGTTCCGCGCAGCGGTGTCTACAGCTTCGAGGCTCGCTACAACGCGGGGGAGACCCTGTTCTACACTCCCGCTCGCATCAGCGAGGCGACTGCCGCGCTGGTCAGTGAGACTGCCGTGGCGATTCACTCGCTGCTCGGTTTGCGCCACATCTCGCGGGTCGACCTCATCGTCGACGCCGAGGGAACCGCCTGGTTCCTGGAGGCGAACGTTCTTCCCGGCTTGACTGAAACCTCTTTGGTTCCTCAGTCGATTGAGGCCTCCGGCCGGTCGCTCGGCGAGGTCTATGTGGCACTGGCACGGGCGGCAATCGCGGGCAATTAGCCTCGCGCTCGCACCTCAATGAAGGCACATGTTTCACGTGAAACATGTGCCTTCATTGTTTCCGGATGTCTCGCTCGTGTCGCTCGTGTCGCTCGGGTCGCTCGGATCCGCTCGTTGGTCGATCCTGTCGAGGCCCTGAGCCGCTTCGCCATCGGGGGAGGGGATATGCCCTCTCGCTGATCGAGGAGGCCGCCCGCGATCGGGTCGAGACCCACTCCGGCCAATCCTCACACGCACCCCAGGCTGAGGGATTGGCTTGGTGGACGAACATCACCATTTCGGTGGTCGAGGAGCGAGCGCCAGCGAGCGTCTCGAGACCTCGCGAGCCGATGTTCACAAGCAACCCGAGTTCAAGGATCGGCTCGCGAGATCTCGAGACGCGGCCTCCTGCGTCGGCTGCTCCTCGATCAACGAAATGGCCCATCGACCCAATAGACGCGCGCTCCCTTCGCCGCGCGCTCCTCGGTCAACGAGATGGCCAGGTTCAGTGCCAGGCTCGAGCGGTCGCGACAGGCTTTACCACCCGCTACCCTCCGAGCGTGCGCCCGAATCGTCGCCCGCGTGGTCCGTGACGCGACAATATGAGCGCACGCACGGTGCCTCCGGACGGATTGGCGACGGGGTCTCTGTATCGATCGCTAGCTGGTCTGGTTGACAGCTGGCAGGCTGGTGCACATGCACAAGTGGAAGGTGACTCCCGAGGTCTCTGACCGTTCTTGTCGACCACCGGAACGCCGTTGCGCCGGTCGAAAACCGTGACGCCCGATGAGCTCACTAGGCGTGGAGGTTTTCAACCCGCGTGGTGCAATCGGGCCCGGCGTCCGACCCGCGTGGTGCAATCGGGCTCGGCGTCGGACCCGCGTGGCGGCATTCGGCCCGCGTGGCGCATGTACGCAGGGACGCTGATGGGCGGACTGCAAATTGCGCGCGTTGGGCGCCGCTGCGCGCATTGGCGCCGACCCGCGTGGCGGCACCGGACCCGCGTTGCGGCACCGGACCCGAGAAGCGGATGCGGTCTGTCTGACAGAGGTTCGCTGCCTCAACCGGCTACATCGCACGGTCAACTTTTTAGGAAACTCGACGCCCACGCGACTTGACATCACCCAGAGAAGGGTCGGGACGGCCGCGGGCGAGCCGATGTTCACACGCAACCCAAGTTCAAGGGTCGGCTCGCGAGATCTCGAGCTTCGGGGCCGCTGTGCGGCATTGTGGTGGACGAATTTGACCATTTCGTTGGTCGAGGAGGCCGCCCGCGATCGGGTCGAGACCCCGTGAGCCGACGTTTGAACGCAACCCGAGTTCAAGGATTGGCTCGCGAGATCTCGAGACGCGTGCTCGCAAGCTCGCGCGCTCCTCGATCAACGAAAAGGTCATATACCTCATAGACGCGTCCGTCTCCGTCGCGTGCTCCTCGGCCAACGAAATGACCAAGTTCTGCGCCAGGCTCGCGACAGGATCGACCACCGGCCCACCCTCCGTGCGTGCGCCCGAATCGTCGCCCGCGTGGTCCAAGACGCGACAATTTGAGCGCACGCACGGAACCGCCGGGTGCGGTTGGTTGTCGAAACACAACCGACGAGACCGGACACTTCGCACGTAGACCAGAGCCCACCGACTCCCGCGTCAATGTCATGCGCCGAACCGGGCGCGTCGGCAACCGTCAAAAAAGTAGCGCCACCAACTCGCCTAGAGCCACCACCGGCTTCAGACGCCCACCCCACCTAAACCATCGAGGGGTTGCCAGATCCACCAGATGGAGGCACTCTCATGAGGAGCCATCGTGTGTTTGTGTCCATAGAGTACGTATCCTTCATTGGTTCGCACTGACCATCACACGATGGCTCTTTTGTGTGGGCAATGACACAAATTTCACGCGCGGACCGATTCCCCACATGACCAAACGCATGCCAGACGGATCGCGCAATGTTTCACGTGAAACACTGCTCAGTTCGTGAGAAACCTCGCCTGATCAGGCAATACGGTCAGAACCGTTCCAAAAATCAGTTTTGACATCTGTCGCGATCACGGGAGGCCGAAATCTCGGCAGAATCCGTCCTGGTGAAGCGAAATTGAGAATATCCGCCCGACCCATCAGCGCAACGGGGAAAAGCGCGACTTCGATTTCAACTTCACGGAGGCAATTGCGAAATCGAGTCGGCCGACATAGCCACCGAACTAGATCATCCGCTCGAAAACGACCGGCAAGTGGGGAGTGGCGATCGAAGACGTCAAACTCGGCGAGGTCGAAACAGTGGAGGTCGACACAGTGGAGGTCGACACGGTGGAGGTCGACACAGTGGAGGTCGACACGGTGGAGGTCGACACGGTGGAGGTCGACACGGTGGAGGTCGACACGGTGGAGGTCAACTCGATCGAACGAGGGGGTCCGAAGGTCGACCCCGTCGACAGTGACGGGGGCGCTAGCCGAGTCAGCAACGGGGGCAGGGAGCAGGCTCACCCAACGCAGATCCCAACCGGCTCGATCAAACGATCTATCCGAACCGGCAAACAAAAAGGGGCGCATGTTTCACGTGAAACATGCGCCCGAAGTGTGTGTGTGTGTGTGCGGGGGAGTGGCTAGTTGGAGCCGAAACCCGGCTCGCCCAGAATGCCCAGGATACGATTCAGGTCACCGATTGTGGCGAAATCGACGGTCACCTGGCCCTTACGAGCACTCAATTTGATCTTCACCCGAGTGTCGAGTCGGTCTCCGAGACGGTCTGCGATCTCGTTGAGCTGCCCCTGACGCCCACCGGGCGTCGGCTTCGGCGCGACCGGCTCCTGCGGAGTCGACATCGCGGCAGCGGCCTCGGCCGCACGCACCGAGAGGTCTTCATTCACGATCTTGTCGGCCAGCTTGAGCATGCCCTCACGGTCCGAAACCGAGAGGATCGCGCGGGCGTGACCCGCACTCAGTACACCGGCGGCAACGCGCAGCTGCACTGATTCCGGGAGCTTCAGCAGGCGCAGCGTATTGGTGATTTGCGGCCGTGACCGGCCAATTTTCGAAGCAAGCTGGTCTTGGGTGATTCCAAAGTCCGAGAGAAGCTGTTGGTAGGCCGACGCCTCTTCCAGTGGGTTGAGCTGAGCGCGGTGCAGGTTCTCAAGCAGAGCGTCGCGCAGCATGTCGACATCGGCGGTGTCGCGTACGACCGCGGGAATGCTGTCGAGTCCGACCTCGCGGGTAGCGCGCAAACGACGCTCACCCATGACAAGTTCGTACTTTCCGACCCGATCGGGGTGCGGGCGCACGACGATCGGCTGCAGCACGCCGATTTCACGGATGCTGTGCACCAGTTCAGCGAGGTCAGCCTCGTTGAACACGGTGCGCGGCTGCTGCGCGTTCGGGATGATGTCGGCGGGATTCAGGTGAGCCAGGCGCGCACCGGGCACGGCCAACAATTCGTCGGGGTACTCGACCTCACGCTTCTTCGTGCGCGGGGCATCCGCCGGGCCTGATTGCGGAAAGAAGACATCGACCGGACGGGCCGGTTTGGTCTCATCTTGCATCGGGATCAGTGCGCCGATTCCACGGCCGAGGCCAGTCCGTTTCGCCATTAGCGCTGTGATCCTGTCTGTGGTGCGCCCCGATGGGCGATTTCTGCCGCTGCTTCGAGGTAGGAGAGCGACCCTGCTGAGTTCAAATCGTAGCTGATGACGCTCTGACCATAGCTCGGCGCCTCAGAAACGCGCACAGAACGCGGAATCAGGGTCTTGAGAACCTGTTTCGGGAAGTGATCGCGCACATCCTGCGCCACCTGGTTCGCCAAATTGGTGCGGCTGTCGTACATCGTGAGCAGAATCGTCGAGACCGACAGGTCAGGGTTCAAATGCTTCTCGATGAGCTCGATGTTCTTGAGCAGTTGGCTCAGCCCTTCAAGCGCGTAGTACTCGCACTGAATCGGGATAAGTACCTCGCGGGCAGCTACGAACGCGTTGATCGTGAGCAGGCCCAGTGACGGCGGGCAATCAATGAAAACGTAGTCGAACGGCTCTTCGAGCCCCTGCATATAGAGGTCGAGTGCGCGACGGAGGCGCTGCTCCCTGGCAACGAGAGAGACAAGCTCAATCTCGGCGCCGGCGAGGTGGATCGTGGCCGGCACGCAGTAGAGCGCACCGAACTCTGGGCTCTTCTGCACCGCATCACCGAGTGGAAGGTCGTTGACGATGACGTCATAGACACTCGCCGTATCGGCGCGGTGGTCAACACCCAACGCAGTGGAGGCGTTGCCCTGCGGGTCCAGGTCGATGACGAGCACACGGGCGCCCTGACGGGCAAGTGCGGCTGCGATGTTGACGGCCGTCGTCGTCTTACCCACGCCGCCCTTCTGGTTCGAGATCGTCATCACCCGCGTCTTTTCGGGCTTGGGCAGCCGTTCGGATGCGATGGCCTGGCGGCGACGCGTCAGGTCGGCAATCTCACGAGCCAGGGGAGTGGCCCCATCAAATACCGAAGCGCTGTTGCTGCTGTGCTGGTCTTCACCAGGATGTTTCACGTGAAACCTTTGCGTTGTGACGGTCGATTGGCCACCCGAAAAAGCATTCGGATGGCACTCCAGCCGGGGCAGGCGGAGGAATCCGGGGACTAATCTACTGTAGCCCTAATGACTCGCGTGACGTCCTGCAGCACACCCTCGCCGAGAGTAATCACCTCGACGTCGGTCAACCGATACTTGCGAATCGCCTTGGCTGCCGCATCAACTTCGCCCTGCGCACCGGCACCCTTCATCAACACGAGCTCACCACCCGGGCGAAGCAGCGGAGCGGTCAGCGGAATCAGCGTGCGAAATGCACTCACAGCGCGAGCCGTCACCTGGTCGAATGGCTGCGTCAAACGCACGTCTTCGGCACGGGCGCGATTAACCTTCACGTTGGTGAGGCCGAGAGCCGCAACTTGATCGTTCAGCCAGGCGCACCGGCGTTCCATCGGCTCGATCAACACGAACGATACATCGGGGCGTGCAATCGCCAGAACAAGGCCGGGCAAACCAGCACCCGATCCGACGTCGCCAACCAGGCCGGGGCGAAGCAGCGGCGCCACAATCGCACAGTTCAGGATGTGTCGGCTCCAGAGCCGGGGGAGTTCCAGGGGTCCGATCAGACCGAGTTCCTCGCCCTGATCGGCGAGATTCTGGGTGAACGCGCGCGCCACCGGCAACTGCTCGCCGAAAAGCTCGGCGGCAGCGGCGGGTTCAGCCTCAAGAAGATCGGTCATCGTTTCACGTGAAACTATGAAGCGGTGATGACGGTGTGACGGTCGCGGCCTTCGCCCTGCGACTCGGAAACGTAGCCACGCGCTGAGACAATGTCGTGAACCAGCTTGCGATCGTAGGACGACATCGCGGGCAGGTCAGCCTCTGAAGCGCCTTCTTCGATGCGCTCGATCGCCCGGGTGACGAGACCCTGCAGCTCGGCCTCACGTGCATCGCGCGAACCGCCGATGTCGAGGATCAGGCGAGAGAACGACCCAGTCTTGTTCTGCACGGCGAGGCGCGTGAGCTCCTGCAGCGCGGTGACGGTCTCCGGCTTGGAGAGCAGACGCAGGTTGGCAGCCTCTGTGGCATTCACCGACAGGTAAGCGCGTCCATTGCGGGCATCGATGTCGATGTCACCGTCGAGGTCGCAGATGTCGAGAAACTCTTCGATGTAGTCGGCGGCAATGTCGCCCTCACGCTCGAGCTGGTCGAGTGTGGGCGCTTCACTGCTCGTCGCGTCGGCAGCATCGGTGGGGGCCGGCGCCGTTTCTACAGCGGCGGCATCCGGGTCAATCAGGTCAAGGTTGTCAGTCACTGTGATCTTCGCCTTCTACTTTTTCGGCCCGGTTTGCTTCTTCGCGCGATTCTTACCCACCGGCTGCTGACGCTGTGCCGGCTTCTTGGGCTCCTCGACCACGATCACATCGCCGTCTTTGGCGATGAGTTTGCCCTTGCGAGCGAGACGTTCCTCGCGGGCCTTTGCTGCTTCACTGCCCGGGGTGGGCATGTTGCGGATGACCAAGAACTGCTGTGCCATCGTCCAAATGTTGGAGGTGAGCCAGTAGAACATGACGCCCAGCGGGAATGCGACACCGGAGAAGGCGAAGACCAGCGGGAGCAAGTAGAGCATGATGCGCTGCTGCTTGAACATCGGGCTGGCCTTGGTCTCCGGCGACATGTTCTTGGAGACGATCTGCAGCTGGGTGATGAACTGCGAGGCGGTCATCAGAATGACCATCGTGGCGGCGATCCACATGACCTCGGCGTTGAACGGCTGACCGGCGGTCATCAACGTCCACTGCGAAGCGAAGGAATCCTTCAACGGAGCCCCGAAGAGCTCGGCGTTGGCGAAACTGGCCGACAGGTCCACGTCCAACGGCCCGACGCCGCCCTTGCCGTGCTGGGCATCGTTCAACACCGAGAACAGGGCGAAGAAGATCGGCATCTGCAAAAGCAGGGGGAGGCACGAACTCAGCGGGTTGGTTCCCGTGCGCTTGTACAACTCCATGGTCTCTCGGGACATGGCCTCGCGAGAGAACTGGTCTTTCTTACCCTTGTACTTGTCTTGGATCTTCTTCAGCTGCGGGGCAACCTCGAGCATCTTGCGCTGGCTTCTGATCTGCCGAACGAAGATGGGAATGAGGGCCGCACGAACAACGAGGACCAGGCCGACGATGGACAGCACCCAGGTGATACCTGCAGCGGGGTCCATGCCAATGGCGGCGAACAGCCAATGGAAGGCAACGAGGAGAAGCTCAACCGCCCACTTCAGCGGCCAGAGAATCGTTCCAATGATGTCCATACTTCGGGTCAGCCCTTTCCATGGCTTAGTGCGACGACAAAACCAAATCGCGTCACTTCATAGCGACGCGTGCGTTTCAACGGAACGTCATCGATTCCGCCTTCCGCCCACGGATGGCACCGGGCCAGCCGACGAGCAGCCAACGCCGACCCGACCACCAGCCCGTGTTCCTGCACTGCGCCCAAGGCGTAGGCCGAACACGATGGGTAGTACCGGCAGACATCGCCGTAAAGCGGAGAGATCACAGCTCGGTAGACGCGAAGAAGCACCACTCCCGCATTGCGGGGGAGGAGCCAGAGCGTCGACAGGATTCTGTTCATCTCTCGTGCGTCACCACTTACCGAGAATTGCCCTTGTGCAATGCCGCCGAAAGTTCGGTGCGCAATGCGGACCACGTCGCCGCGTTCGCCGACGGCAGCGCCCGGATGACGACATCCGTTCCCGGGCGCACCGTCGACAACAATTCGTAGCTCGCCGCTTTCAAGCGCCGACGAATGAGGTTGCGATTCACTGCATTACCCACATTCTTCGCGACGATGAAGCCAAACCGCGGGGGAGTGGCGTCAGAGTTCGTGCGGAGATAGGTCACCAAATGGGGACCAACAACGCGTGAACCCCGGCGAACGACTGCTTTGTAGTCGCTCCCACTCGTGATCCGATTGGTCTGCGCGAGCACCGGAGTGCTTAAGCGGAGAGTTCGGTGCGACCCTTGCGACGGCGAGCACCGAGGATTGCACGGCCGGCGCGGGTACGCATGCGCAGGCGGAAGCCGTGCACCTTGGCGCGGCGGCGGTTGTTCGGCTGGAAAGTTCTCTTGCTCATAATTCGTTCTCCACGTCTTGAATTTCCGCATGCCAAACACAGGCCGGGAAAGAAAATTGGGCAGCCCATGGGCTGAGGTCAACTGATTAAAACTACGGCCTTGCGTAGTAATGGTCAAACCCGGTAGGTCCAAACGCGGAATTCTCCACAATAATCGCGCCAACCCTCGCAGTGACACGCCGAGAAAACTAAGGTGAGCTTGATCCTGAACCCCGGAATTGACTACCGTGATCACGAGTTATCCACAGGTTTTTGTACGGAACCTGTGAGTTGTACCGGATTTACCCACAGGCAGTGGATAACTTTGTGAATACTTTGACTGACCCTCAGCAGAGCGGCCAAATTCGGCAAAACGGGCACGACCCGCGCTCACGGGCGGCAGAAAAAAATACAGATTGTGGAGAACCATGGCAGACGGGGAACAACCGATCGCGGATACGTGGCAGGCAGTCCTGACCACTTTGGAGTCCGACGACACCATCACCCCGATGTTGTACGGCTTCTTGAACCTCGTCGAGCCCAAGGGAATCGCCGCCGGAACCTTCTACCTGGAGGTTCCCAACGAATTCACGGCAAGCATGCTCAATCAACGGATGCGTGTTCCTCTTCTCGCTGCGATGGGGCAGCTTGACGAAACCACCGCCGTTTCTACGTTCTATGTGGTCGTCAACCCGGAGCTGGAGCAGGAATCCCTGCGTCCGATTCACGAAGAGATTCCGATTCCCGACGTCGAAACGCCGGCCACCCCGCAGTCAGTTTTTGAAACCACGCCGCAGGAACGTCCCCACGACACCCGGTTGAACGCTAAGTACAGTTTCGACAACTTCGTCATCGGGCAATCGAACCGGTTTGCGCATGCTGCGGCCGTCGCTGTCGCCGAAGCTCCGGCCAAGGCGTACAACCCACTGTTCATCTACGGGTCGTCTGGGCTGGGCAAGACTCACCTCTTGCACGCCATCGGCCACTACGCGATGACCATGTACCCGGGAATCCGGGTTCGGTACGTCAGTTCCGAAGAGTTCACCAACGACTTCATCAACTCGATCGCCAATAACCGAGGCTCGCTGTTCCAGTCTCGATACCGCAACATCGACATCCTGATGATTGACGACATCCAGTTCTTGCAGGGCAAGGCTGAGACGCAGGAAGCGTTCTTCCACACCTTCAACACCCTGCACGACCACAACAAGCAGGTGGTCATCACCAGCGACCTGCCGCCGAAGGCACTGACAGGTTTCGAAGACCGTATGCGTTCACGGTTCGAGTGGGGCCTCATCACGGATGTCCAGGCTCCCGACCTCGAAACCCGCATCGCCATCCTGCGCAAGAAGGCGCAGAGCGAGAAGCTGCAGGTGCCTCACGACATCCTGGAATACATGGCCACGAAGGTCTCCTCGAATATCCGGGAGCTCGAGGGAACCCTGATCCGGGTAACCGCCTTCGCCAGCCTCAACCGCACCGTCGTCGACATGGACCTCGTGCAGACCGTGCTGAAGGACCTCATCACGCTCGATGAGGACAACGTCATCGCGCCGGTCGACATCATCACGAACACCGCCGATTACTTCAAACTGACCGTCGACGACCTCTACGGGTCGTCTCGGTCACAGGCCGTCGCGACCGCCAGGCAGATCGCCATGTACCTCTGCAGAGAGCTGACGAACCTGTCGCTGCCGAAAATTGGGCAGCTCTTCGGAAACCGCGATCACACAACGGTGATGTACGCCAACAAGAAGATCAGTGAACTGATGAAAGAACGGCGCTCGATCTACAACCAGGTGACCGAACTCACCAACCGGATCAAGCAGAACCACCGCTACAAGTAGAGAAACCTCCCGGGTTAAGGAAAATTTTTTTCTTTACACACCTGTGGATAACTCTGTGGAAAGTTAATGAACAACTGGGCACTACCTGTTGAAACTCGGATGCGACATGGGGAAACTCACAATTCTTGTCATTCGACATCGATAGTGAGTTACACAAAATCCCACAGGCTCCCCACAAGTCACATGGTTGTAGTTCCCAATGGCTGATTGACGAATGACAAGTTATCCACAGTTTCCACACCGGTTAAGACCATTAACAATTAATTTAAGATTTCTGTCATTCGACAACCTTGACCGGCCAGCGGGCCGGGTCGCCGGGCAGAACTCGAAGACGACTAGCATTGAGGCCAGCATCAACCGCCTCCCATCGACAGGAGTGAATTCGTGAGATTTCAAGCCAATCGGGATGTCTTCAGCGAAGCTGTGTCTTTCGCTGTCAAGCTCCTCCCTCAACGCACGACCCTGCCCATCCTGAGCGGTGTGCTGATTGAGGCGACCGAAAACGGCTTGATCTTGTCGTCATTCGACTACGAAGTTTCAGCTCAGACTGAGATTGCTGCCGATGTTGAAGAGACCGGCAGAGTTCTCGTTTCAGGCCGGCTCCTGGCCGAAATCGCCAGTCGGATGCCGAATGCACCGGTGCGTTTCTCCACTGACGAGTCCCGAATCACCGTCAAGTGTGGTTCAGCAAGCTTTACCCTGTTGTCGATGCCCGTCGAGGAATACCCGAGCATCCCGCAGGTGAACACCGAATCTGGTTTGGTTCCGGCCGAAGAGTTCGCTGCAGCCATCGCCCAGGTCGCCGTCGCGGCATCTCGCGATGATGTCACTCCGGTGATCACCGGAGTGCAGCTCGAGGTTTCTGAAAACAGTCTCGGCCTTGTCGCCACCGACCGCTACCGAGTCGCCGTGCGTGAGATTAACTGGGATTCAGGCAGCAACAGCAACGCCGAAACCATCACTGCGTTGGTTCCTGCCCGCACATTGCAAGAAGTCGGCAAGACATTCGGCCACAGCGGAACGATCTCGGTCGCCATCACGAACACCGACGACCGTGAGCTCATCGCCTTCACCGCCGACAAGAAGACGGTCACTTCTTTGCTGATCAAGGGCAATTTTCCGCCCGTTCGTCGGTTGTTCCCCGAGACGGTCGACAACTACGCGGTGATGAACACCGCCGACCTGATCGAAGCCACCCGGCGGGTGCAGCTCGTACTGGAACGTGAGGCTGCCCTCCGGTTCACCTTCACGTCTGAAGGCCTGACGCTCGAGGCCATCGGATCGGAACAAGCCCAGGCCTCCGAAGCGATCGACGCCATCCTGACCGGAACCGACACGGTTGTCTCACTCAAGCCGCAGTTCTTGCTCGATGGTTTGGGTGCTGTGCACTCCGAGTATGTGCGCATCTCGTTCACCAAGACCGAGAACCCGAACAAGCCGGGCCCGGTGCTGATCACGAGCCAGACATCGCGTGAAGAGCCTGGAGCAGACAGCTACAAGTACCTTTTGCAGCCCAACCTGCTGTTGCGCTAGAAATCTCACGCTCTGTTTCCCGCCCAGTTTCAAGCCGAAAGGATCTCCACATGCACATCGGAATCATTGGTCTCGGAAAAATGGGCGCGAACATGCGGGAGCGTCTGCGGAACGCCGGAATCACGGTCACTGGTTTCGACCAGAATCCCGACCTCACCGATGTGGCAACGACTGCCGATCTGATTGCGGCGCTGCCGGCTCCGCGCCTGGTCTGGGTGATGGTTCCGTCAGGTGCGATTACCGACTCGGTGATCGAAGATCTCTCGCAGAAGCTTGAAGCCGGCGACCTCGTCATCGATGGGGGCAACTCTCGGTTTACCGAGGACTTCAAGCATGGCGCGCTGCTCGAGACAAAGGGCATCAACTTTGTTGATGCCGGTGTCTCGGGCGGTGTATGGGGACTGGCCAATGGCTATGGCCTGATGGTGGGCGGAAAAGCCGATCAGATCGAGCGGGCGATGCCGGTATTCGATGCGCTGCGTCCCGAGGGTCCGCGTGACGAAGGCTTCGTGCACGCCGGCGAAATTGGCGCGGGCCACTACGCAAAAATGGTGCACAACGGCATCGAATATGCACTGATGCAGGCCTATGCCGAGGGCTACGAGCTGCTCGACAAGCGCAGCGATCTCGTCACCGATGTTCCGGGAATCTTCAAGGCGTGGCAGCGCGGCACCGTCGTGCGCTCCTGGTTGCTCGAGCTGCTCGTTCGTGCTCTCGAAGAAGACCCGGAATTCGAAGACATCGAAGGTTTCGTCGAGGATTCGGGTGAAGGCCGCTGGACGATCGAGGAAGCCCTCGCGAACGCCGTTCCGGTTCCGACGATCAGTGCCTCGATTTTTGCCCGCTTCGTCTCGCGCCAGGAAGACTCTCCGGCGATGAAGGCCGTCGCGGCCCTGCGCAACCAGTTCGGTGGCCACGCTGTGAAAAAGGCAGACTGACCAGGAGTGCGTGTCACCCACCTGTCGCTGACAGACTTTCGCAACTACCAACAAGCCGATGTGCCATTCTCGCCGGGCTCGAACCTCATTGTCGGGCGCAACGGTCAGGGAAAAACCAATCTTGTTGAAGCCCTCGGCTACTTGAGCACGCTGGGTTCGCACCGGGTGTCCAACGACAAGGCGATGATCAGAGCAGGCCTCGACGCCGCGATCATCCGCGCGAAGCTCGAGTACAACGGCCGCGAGATTCTGGCCGAGGTTCAGCTGAATCGCACCGGGCAGAATCGTGGCCAGGTGAACCGGTCGGTGATTCGGATGCGTGACCTCCCTCGTTACTTTTCGAGCGTGCTGTTCGCGCCGGAAGATCTCGCTCTCGTGCGGGGCGATCCGTCGGTGCGTCGCCGTTTTCTCGACCAGCTCTTGATCTTGCGCACGCCGCGACTTGCCGGTGTTTTGGCTGACTACGACCGTGTTCTCAAGCAGCGAAACACCCTGTTGAAGTCGGCGCGCGCGTCGGGAGCGCGGGGCACGCAACTGAATACCCTCGATATCTGGGACGAACGCCTCGTCGCGCTCGGCGCCGAGATCATCGATGAGCGTGCCGAGTTGGTGCGGTTGCTCGGCCCTCCGCTGAAAGCGGCCTATCACGCGGTCGCCGGTGAAGACCATGGGCCGGCATTGATCTCATCGCTGAGCATTTTGGGTGCGACGGATGATGACGCTGACGCTGGTGACTCTCGGGTCTCGACAGGCTCGACCACCGGAAGCACCGCCGATGTGTTTCGGACGGCGTTGGAGGGCCTCCGCCGCAAAGAGCTCGAACGTGGATTGACCTTGGCCGGCCCACACAGGGACGACCTGGTTTTCATGCTCAATGCGCTGCCGGCGAAGGGGTACGCCAGTCACGGCGAATCCTGGTCATTCGCACTGGCGTTGAAGCTCGCGTCGGCCGAACTGTTGCGCCGGGATTCAGCCAGCGGCGACCCCGTGCTGATTCTCGACGACGTTTTCGCCGAGCTCGACCAGTCACGTCGTCGTCGGTTGGCCGAAGCTGTTGCCGGGTTCGAACAGGTGTTGATCACCGCGGCAGTGCTCGAAGATGTGCCGGAATCGTTGGCCGCGCACACGGTGCACATCGAAGCGGGGACGGTCATCGATGGCTGAGCCGAGCGAGGCATCCCGCGTCTATTCGCGGTTCAAAGACGTCTTCGGCGACCCGTATGCCCGCCGCTCGAAAGGTCGAAAGAGGCCGCAGGATCAAGCGGGGTCGAGCGTTCCCTTCGGCGTCGGCCGTGACCCGCGGGGTCTGGGCGACACGATCAATTCCCTGACGATTCAACTGGGCTGGAACTCTTCGCTGGCTCAATCCGAGTTGCTGGAGTCGTGGGCGGAGCTGGCCGGAGAAGAGACGGCCAAGCACTCACGCCCCGCTGGAATCGACGAGGGAATTCTGACCGTGCATTGTGAGTCGACTGCGTGGGCGACTCAGCTGCGGTTGATGCGGGTTGAAATCATGACTCACATCGCGACGAGATACCCAGATGCCGGCATTGCGTCGATCCGCTTTCAGGGACCCAACGCCCCTTCCTGGAAAAAGGGTCCCAGATCAATTCCAGGGCGGGGTCCGCGCGATACCTACGGGTAGCTAAACAAATTCGGTCAACCTCGCCAACAAAACGCGTTAGATCAGCGATTCGGCCCGGTGGACTCGCCCGGTTTGGTAGACTGAAGAGTCGCCAGAGCGACAGAGCGGAGTCCATCTTCAGATGACAGTAGAACCTCAGACCGAGCCGGCACACGAATACGGCGCAGACGAAATTCAGGTTCTCGAAGGACTTGAAGCCGTACGCAAACGACCCGGAATGTACATCGGTTCTACCGGTCCCCGCGGGCTCCACCACCTGGTTTACGAGATCGTCGACAACTCTGTCGATGAGGCGCTGGCCGGGTATTGCGACACCATCGACATCCGGATCCAAGCGGATGGCGCAGTGCGCGTGGCCGACAACGGCCGCGGCATCCCCGTCGACATTCACAAGTCAGAAGGCCGTTCGACGGTCGAAGTTGTTCTCACGGTGCTTCACGCCGGCGGTAAGTTCGGCGGCGGCGGCTATGCGGTCTCCGGTGGACTTCACGGTGTCGGTAGCTCGGTCGTGAACGCTCTCTCGAGCCGTCTCGAGGTCGAGGTGCGTCGTCAGGGCCACGTCTGGCGCCAGAGTTTTACCCACGGTGTACCGAACGCTCCGCTCGAAATGGGCGAAGAATCAGATGAGACCGGCACGACGATCACGTTCTGGCCCAGTGCCGACACGTTTGAAACCATCGACTTTGACTACGAGACGCTGCGTGCGCGTTTTCAGCAGATGGCGTTCTTGAACAAGGGACTGCGCCTCACGCTCACCGACGAGCGCATCGACCAGCTCGATGTCGAAGGAAAGCCGCTCACCAACTCGTTCATGTACGAGCAGGGCCTCGTCGACTACGTCGAGTACCTCAACCGTGCCCGCAAGTCAGACCTCGTCAACGAAGAGATCATCTCGTTCGAGATGGAAGACACCGAGCGCAAGATCGCACTCGAGGTCGCCATGCAGTGGACGACTGCATACACGGAGAGCGTTCACACCTACGCCAACACCATCAACACCCATGAGGGCGGAACCCACGAAGAGGGTTTCCGTGCCGCGCTCACCACACTGGTGAATAAGTACGCCCGCGAAAAGGGCATCCTGAAAGAAAAGGATGACAACCTCTCTGGTGACGATGTGCGTGAAGGTCTGACAGCTGTCGTGTCGATCAAACTCGCCGAGCCGCAGTTCGAGGGGCAGACGAAGACCAAGCTCGGCAACACCGAAGCGAAGGCGTTCGTTCAGCGTGTCGCCGGCGATCAGCTCGCCGACTGGTTCGGCCGCAACCCGGTCGCCGCCAAGGAGATCATCCGCAAGGCGCTCCAGGCTGCCACCGCTCGCATGGCCGCCCGCAAGGCGCGCGAGACTGCGCGTCGTAAGGGGCTGCTTGAGGGTGGCGGGATGCCGGGCAAGCTCAAGGACTGCCAGAGCAAAGACCCGTCGGTCTCTGAAATCTTCATCGTCGAGGGTGACTCGGCCGGCGGTTCCGCCGTGCAGGGTCGCAACCCCGAGACTCAGGCGATTCTGCCGTTGCGCGGCAAGATCCTGAACGTTGAGAAGGCGCGTCTTGACCGTGCACTCGGCAATGCCGAAGTGCAGGCGATGATCACCGCGTTCGGTGCCGGAATCGGGGAAGACTTCAACCCCGAAAAGGTTCGGTACCACAAGATCGTTTTGATGGCCGATGCTGACGTCGACGGCCAGCACATCACCACGCTGCTGCTCACGTTGCTGTTCCGCTACATGCGCCCCCTGATCGACCTCGGCTACGTCTATCTGGCTCAGCCCCCGCTGTACCGGTTGAAGTGGTCGAATGCCGCGCACCAGTATGTGTACTCCGACAAGGAGCGCGACGCGATGCTCGCCGATGGCGCTGTCGCCGGCAAGCGCATCCCGAAAGACAACGGCATCCAGCGCTACAAGGGTCTCGGCGAGATGGACTACAAGGAGCTGTGGGAAACCACGATGGCTCCCGAAAGCCGCACCCTGCTGCAGGTCACACTCGACGACGCTGCCGCAGCCGACGAGATCTTCTCGACCCTGATGGGCGAAGACGTAGAGTCTCGCCGAAACTTCATCCAAAAGAACGCGAAGGACGTGCGCTTCCTTGACATCTAACGAGACGCCCACCGAAAACTCGGGCGAAACGGGCACCACAAACGCGGCAGAAACCGCTGCCAGCGACGCCGCGGCCGCCGCTCACCTCGTGCAGCACGGCAAGATCGACCAGGTCGATCTGCAGCTCGAAATGCAGCGCTCCTACCTCGACTACGCCATGAGCGTCATCGTCGGACGAGCCCTGCCCGACGTTCGTGACGGTCTGAAGCCCGTTCACCGCCGCGTGATCTACGCCATGTTCGACGGCGGCTACCGCCCAGACAAGGCCTTCTCCAAGTGTGCCCGTGTCGTCGGCGACGTGATGGGGCAGTTCCACCCGCACGGTGACTCCTCGATCTATGACGCCCTCGTGCGCTTGGTGCAGCCGTGGAGCCTGCGTTACCCGCTCGCGCTCGGCCAGGGAAACTTCGGTTCTCCCGGAAACGACGGCGCCGCTGCCCCGCGATACACCGAAACGAAGATGGCCCCGCTGGCCCTCGAGATGGTGCGCGACATCGACGAAGACACCGTCGACTTTCAAGACAACTATGACGGCCGCACACTCGAGCCGACCGTGCTGCCCGCGCGCTTCCCGAACCTGTTGGTCAACGGTTCAGTCGGTATCGCCGTCGGTATGGCCACCAACATCCCGCCGCACAACTTGCGTGAAGTCGCCTCCGGAGCGCTGTGGTTCCTCGAGAACCCCGAAGCGAACCGTGAGGAGCTTCTCGAAGCCCTGATGCTGCGCATCAAGGGCCCCGACTTTCCGACCGGTGCCCAGATTCTCGGCACCAAGGGCATCCACGATGCCTACCGCACCGGCCGTGGCTCCATCACGATGCGTGCCGTGGTCAGCATCGAAGAGCTGCAGGGTCGCACCTGCCTCGTGATCACCGAGCTGCCGTACCAGGTCAACCCTGACAACCTGGCGATCAAGATCGCCGATTTGGTCAAGGATGGCAAGGTCGCCGGCATCGCAGACATCCGTGATGAGACCTCAGGTCGCACCGGTCAGCGCCTCGTCATCGTGCTCAAGCGCGATGCGGTGGCCAAGGTCGTGCTGAACAATCTCTACAAGCACACGCAGCTGCAGGACAACTTCGGCGCAAACATGCTGGCCATCGTCGATGGGATCCCGCGCACGCTGCCCCTCGATGGGTTCATCAGCCACTGGGTGACGCACCAGATCGAGGTCATCGTTCGGCGCACCCAGTTCCGACTGAACAAGGCTGAAGCGGATGCTCACATCCTGCGCGGTTACCTCAAGGCACTCGATGCCCTCGACGAGGTCATCGCCCTGATTCGTCGATCCGCGACGGTCGACGATGCCCGCGAGGGCCTGATGGCTCTGCTGGATGTCGACAAGCTGCAGGCCGATGCGATTCTCGCGATGCAGCTGCGTCGTCTGGCCGCTCTCGAGCGTCAGAAGATCATCGACCAGGCGGCAGAGCTCGAGCGTCAGATCGCCGAATTCAAGGCGATCCTCGCGAGTCCCGAGCGCCAGCGCACGATCGTCAGAGAAGAACTCACCGAGATCACCGACAAGTTCGGCGATGACCGTCGCACCGAGATCATGTTCGGGTTCGATGGCGACATGTCGATCGAAGACCTCATTCCTGAAGAGGAAATGGTGGTCACCGTCACGCGCGGCGGCTACATCAAGCGCACGCGCAGCGACAACTACCGAAACCAGCACCGTGGCGGTAAGGGCGTCAAGGGCGCGCAGCTGCGCGCCGACGACGTGGTCGAGCACTTCTTCGTGACGACCACCCACCACTGGCTGCTCTTCTTCACGAACACCGGCCGGGTCTACCGGGCCAAGGCGTACGAAGTGCAGGAGGCCGGCCGCGATGCCAAGGGTCAGCACGTCGCCAATCTGCTCGCGCTGCAGCCGGGTGAAGAGATCGCACAGATTCTCGACATCCGTGACTACGAAGTGGCCCAGTACCTCACGCTGGCCACGCGTGAAGGCCTGATCAAGAAGACTGCGCTGAGCGAGTACGACACGAACCGTTCCGGCGGCATCATCGCGATCAAGCTGCGCGAGGGTGACGAGCTCGTCTCGGCGTTGCTGGTCGAACAGGATTCCGACCTGTTGTTGGTCTCTCGCAAGGGCATGTCGATTCGGTTCACCGCGTCAGATGAAGCACTGCGGCCGATGGGACGTTCGACGTCTGGTGTCATCGGCATGCACTTCCGTGGCGACGACAATCTGCTCGACGCCTCCGTCGTTTCTGAAGACGGATTCGTCTTCGTGGTGACAGAGGGCGGCTACGCCAAGCGCACCGCAGCCGACCAGTACCGCCTGCAGAACCGCGGTGGTTTGGGCATCAAGGTGGCCAAATTGAACGAGGACCGTGGCGACCTGGTGGGCTCGCTGATTGTCGACGAAGAGGACGAAGTCCTAGTGGTTCTTGCCAGCGGCAAGGTGGTACGCTCTGACGTCGCTGAAGTGCCTGCCAAGGGCCGCGACACTATGGGCGTGGTCTTCGCGAAGTTCGCGGAAACTGACAGGATCATCGCCATCGCAAAAAACACCGAACGTAATCTGGTGCCCGAAGAAGTTGACGAGGCAGCCGAGGGCGATTCGGAGAAAGTTGAGACCGTAGATGAGTAGCGTCGCAGAGAAACTTGCCAAGAAGTCGACTCGTTCGAAACCAACCAAGCAGGTTCGCCTGAAGCTGGTTTACATCGACTTCTGGTCGAGTGTGAAGTTGTCATTCCTGGTCGCAATCTGCCTGGCTGTGGTGACAATCGTCGCCACCTTCTTGATCTTCACTGTGTTGAACCAGACCGGTCTGTTCGACAAGGCGAATGCCTTGTACACAGATATCGCCGGCAGCTCGGCCGATCTGAAGAGCTTCTTGTCGATTGGCAACGTGATGGGTTTTGCCGTCATCGTCGCAATTCTGAACACCGTTGTGATCACCGCACTCGGTGCGATTTTCGCCGTTTTGTACAATCTGAGCGTCAAGATCACTGGTGGATTGCTCGTGGGATTCACCAACAACTAGCTCGATTGGGATAATCGCGCAGATTCCGATAGTCTCGAATCTGCCCGATTGGGGGATATAGCTCAGGCGGTTAGAGCGCTTCGCTGATAACGAAGAGGTCCCAGGTTCAAGTCCTGGTATCCCCACAAATGGTCACTTCCGGGTGATCATTCGGGGCCATAGCTCAATTGGTAGAGCGCCTGCTTTGCAAGCAGGAGGTCCGGGGTTCGATTCCCCGTGGCTCCACAAATAAGAAAGACCCCCACCCCCGCTTTTGGGGTGGGGGTCTTTCTTATTTAAGTTTGCACTGCGAATCGAACGCGGAGCGAGCGACGAAGGAGCGAGCGTAGGGGCTCCCCGTCCACCGGCGAGAGACTCTAGCCCCCGTGGCTCCGGCGAGCGAAGCGAGCTCGGAGGCTCTGACAAGGCGTCTCAGCCGGTTTCGTGGTTCCGGCACCCCGATCCCTCATCGCGTCCCAGAAATCGGCTCACGGGGTCTCGAGACGCGTCCTCCTTCGTCGGGCGCTCCTCGACCAACGGTCACATCGAGGCCGGTGAGCGAAGCGAGCTCGGCCGGTCGAGCTGCGATGAGGCCCCCATGCCCACAAAAAAGGCCCACATCTTTCGATGTGGGCCTTTCATGAGGCACGAAAAGGCGCTCTACGCCTCAGCATTCCCCTTCAGCGCCTCAAACTCATCATCGGCGACCCAGAGCTCGTCATCGGCCCGGAAAGTCTGCCAGACGGCGTACGCGACGCCGACAGCAGCCGCGATGCCGATCCCGAGTGCAATATACGTGCCGGCACCCGGACCCTTTTTCTGCTCGACCACGACGGGCTTCTGAAAGCTCAGACGTCCGAGCGCGGCGCGCACCCGGGCATCCCGAGCGATGTCGCCGACCGACATGACACCGCCGATGGTATTGCCGATCACGTTGCCGATTCCGGGGATCACGTCGTTCGTGACCCGGCGGCGAACGTCGCCGGCGATGTGCTGGGTGGCGTGCACGCCAGGCTGCACGTACTGCTCGTATCCTTCGCGAACGCGAGGAACGACTTCTTCACGGGTGAGCACACCGGCCTGGCGGCCGGCCTCCCTGGCCACGGCATTGGCGTGGTCCATCACCTCTTGCTGGTGGCTCCACAGTTCGTCGGCGCTCTTGCGCAGGCGAGTGAGTTCCTTGCGGCGCTTGCGTGACAGGCTCATCTGGACCCTCCATCGTTGTCATCGGGCGAACACACACCATCTTGCCACTGAATCGGCTGGATGCACTCTGAGTATCTGCAGTGCATCTGTAACGGCCGCATTCTGCGATCGACTCCGTTCAGAGGTGCTGTGCAAGAATTATCGCTATGTCTAAGCACACTGCTGTCGCCACTCTCAACACGTCACTCGGACCGATCAAGGTCAACCTCTACGGAAACCACGCCCCGAAGACTGTGAAGAACTTCGTAGGCCTCGCCACCGGTGAGATCGAATGGAAGCACCCGGGCACGGGCGAGACCTCGAAGACGCCGCTCTACGACGGCACTATCTTCCACCGCATCATCAAAGACTTCATGATCCAGGCCGGCGACCCGCTGGGCCAGGGCATCGGTGGCCCCGGCTACCAGTTCGACGACGAGATCAGCCCCGACCTCGACTTCACCCAGCCGTACGTGCTCGCCATGGCGAACGCCGGCATCCAGGGTGGCCGTGGCACCAACGGCTCGCAGTTCTTCATCACCGTTGTTCCGACGACCTGGCTGCAGGGCAAGCACTCGATCTTCGGCGCCGTCGAAGACGAGGCGTCGCGCGCCATCGTCGACAAGCTCGCTACCGTTGCCACCGACGGCCGTGACCGCCCCCTCGAAGACGTTGTCATCGAGAGCATCACCGTCGAGCAGGTCTAGGCACACTTCTTCATGTCGGGGATGCCGCAAGCGGCTGCAAATTACTGCTATCGGCACCCCGACAGGCAGAGTTTTGTGCTCTGCCAACGCTGCGGGCGCACCATCTGTGGCGAATGCCAGACCCAAGCCGCCGTCGGCGTGATCTGCCCGGAGTGCATGCGCGAACAGCGCGCCACTGCGCCGCGCACGAAGCCGGCACTGTTGACGCGGCTGAACCGGATGACCGGCGACGGCACCCCGGTTGTGACCTATTCGATCATCGCGGTGTCGGTCTTCGTTTATCTCCTGCAGCTGATTCCAGCCTTGGGGGTTACCGAAGCCCTGTTGTATGCCGGCGCCTATTCGTACCCGCAGTTCTTTGAGCCGTGGCGCATGCTGACCAGCGTCTTCGTGCACAGCACCGGCGGGTTCCCGTTCCACATCTTGCTGAACATGTACACGCTGTGGATCTTCGGTTCGCTGCTTGAGCGGATGCTCGGCCGCTGGCGCTTTCTGGTCGTCTACCTGCTGAGCGGGCTGGCTGGTTCGCTCGGCGTGCTGTTTCTCGCGGCTCCGAACGTCGCCGTGGTCGGCGCATCCGGAGCGATCTTCGGCGTGATCAGTGCGTTCCTCGTCATTCACCAGCGCCTCGGCGCCAACATGACTCAGCTGGTCGTGCTGGTCGCCATCAACCTGGTGATCGGGTTCATTCCTGGATTCGGAATCTCCTGGCAAGCGCACCTCGGTGGCCTGATCGGCGGCGCGCTGCTCGGGCTCATCTTCGTGCAGACGCGCAAGCGCAGCCAGCAGACGCTGCAGATTGCGCTGCTCATCGCATTGGCCGCAGTGATGATTCTGCTGAGCTTCAGCAAGTTCCTCGTCTGAGGGAGCGCTCCTGCAGGAGGTCGCGCTCTAACCGGCCAAGTAAGTTATCCACAGGAGTTTCCACATGGGGATAATTACACCGTTGTAACTTCCCGGCAGAAGGCCTGTGACCGGGGAATTAACGCCAGCGCGTTGTCATCAGGAAGCCGATGAAGGCGATCCCGAAGCCGACCAGGATGTTCCAGGAGGCCAGTGCCGGAATCGGCAACTGGCCCTGGCTGACGTAGAAGACGATGATCCAGACCAGGCCGAGAAGCATGAAGCCGAACATCACCGGCTTGAACCACACCGGGTTCGGTGCTTGCTCGCCGGAGCGGGTTGCCTCGTCGCGTGCGGGCTTGGTGCGGGGATTCGTACGTGCCATGCGAGAGATTCTACCGTCATCGACCGGCCGAACTCGGTGCAGGCTCGGGGCGAAAGCGCAGGCTGGCCCCGATTAGGATTGTCAGCATGACCGATGACGCCGAGTTTCGCGGAGAACCGCGCTCACCCGACGCCCGTCATCGAGGTCGAAAGAAGCGAATACGCCGCCCCGTCACGGTGATTGGTGTGCTCGGTGAGCTTCTCATCACTGCCGGCGCCGTCGTGCTCCTCTTTCTCGGTTGGCAGCTGTGGTGGAACGACATGATGATGGCCAACTCGCAGACGCAGGCGTCGACGGACATCAGTCGGGAGTGGATCGAGCAGGCCACGAAGGCCACCCCGCCCCCTGAGGAGGCCACTCCTCTGCCCGCCGACTTCGGCGAACCGGTCGTTGCGGCCCAGCCAGCAGAGACTGAAGCGTTCGCGGTGCTCTACGTGCCGCGTTTCGGCGCCGACTACCACCGCACGATCGCCGGAGGCGTCGGAACGAATGTGCTGAACAGCCCGCGCACCGGCATCGGGCATTACCCCGGCACCCAGATGCCGGGTGAGGTCGGAAACTTCGCGATTGCCGCGCATCGCAGCGCGAACGGCGGCGGCATGCACTTGATCAACGAGCTCCAGCTTGGCGACGCGATCTACGTGCAGACCGCCGACGGCTACTTCACGTACCGGTTCCGTGACCTCGAATACGTTCCCCCGACGGCGGCCACGGTGATCGCCGGCGTTCCTGGTCACCCCGAGGTGGCTCCGGTCGACCGGATCATCACCATGACAAGTTGCAACCCGCTGCTCTCAACGGCCGAACGCATCATCGCCTACGGCGTCTACGAGTCGTGGCAGCCGTTGACCGCCGGTCCGCCGGCCGAACTTGCTCCGATCATCGCCGCGCAGGCTCAGGGCTAGGAGGCTCCACGTGTACGCAACAATCTGGCGGATTCTCCCGGGACCCGTGTGGCTGCGCATCCTGTTCGTGCTGATCTTGATCGGTGCCGCACTCTTTGCACTGGCTACCTGGGTGTTCCCGTGGGTGGAATCGATTACGACGAATCAGGAAGCGACGGTAGGTGCCTCATGACACGCATCCTGGTCATCGACAACTACGACAGCTTTGTGTATACCCTCAACGGCTACCTGATGGAGCTGGGCGCCGAGACCGATGTTGTGCGCAACGACGACTTTCCGGATTCCGAGGTGCCGGTACGCATCGCCGAGTACGACGGTGTGCTCGTGTCTCCCGGTCCGGGCAAGCCCGCAGACGCCGGGATGTCGATCGCCGCGGTCAAGGCGGCCTACGCCTCAGGCCTGCCGCTGTTCGGCGTGTGCTTGGGCCACCAGGCGATCGCCGAAGCGTTCGGGGCAACGGTTACCAACGCCGATGAACTCATGCACGGCAAGACGTCGCTGATCACCCACGATGACAGCCCCTTCTACGACGGGGTGCCGCAGCCCTTCACCGCCACGCGCTATCACTCGCTTGCCGTCGTCGATTCGACGGTTCCTGACGAGCTCGTGGTCACGTCGCGCACACAGGGCGGAGTGATCATGGGCTTGCGCCATGCCACCGCACCAATTCTCGGCGTGCAGTTTCACCCCGAGTCCGTGCTGACAGAGGGCGGCTATCTGATGCTCGGCAACTGGCTGGCGCTGACAGGCCTGCCCGAAGCGCGCGAGACCGCGAAGGGCTTGAACCCGCTGTTGCGGCTCGGCTGAGGTCGTTGATCGAGGAGCAGCCGACGAAGGAGGCCGCGTCTCGAGATCCCGCAAGCCAATCCTTGAACGTGGGTTGCGTGTGAACATCGGCTCGCGAGGTCTCGAGACGCTCGCTGGCGCTCGCTCCTCGACCAACGACTGCTCGTCGAGCTTGACCGTTCCGGTCGAGTTTGACCGGCGCAACGGGGAATCTCGACCGCAACGGTCAAGCTCGGTGGGCTCGGCGACGCTAGCCGGCGCAGTAGGTGAGCGTGACCTCAGACTTCTGGGGCACCTGGCCGGGCGGCAGCGACTGCGTGGTAACCGGAGAGCCTGGTTTCTCCGAGCAGTCGTAGTCAGGCTCAGGAACCGGAACCAACTGCAGTGTGGTGCCGAGCAACAGATCTGTCGCGGCGCTCAGAGACTGGCCGCGCAGATCGCCCAGGGTGACCATGCCGTTGGAGACGAAGAAGTTGATCGTCGACCCGACTTCGTGCTCACCGGCGACCGGATCGGTGCGCAACACGAGGTCAGCTGCGACGGTCGGGGAATCTTCTTTCGTCACCGATCCGGGGGTGAACCCGGCGGCGGTGATTGCGGCCTGTGCCGCGTCAATGGGCTGATTGCTGACATCCGGAACCGCGGCCATCTCCGCCCCGGTCGAAACGTACACGGTGATGACTTCCTGGGGCACAACAATGGTGCCCGACGGCGGGTCGGTGCGGATGACCTGATCAGCGGGCACCGTTGCGCTCGACTCTTCGGTCTTCAGAGCGGTCAGGTCCAAGTCGAGCAGTGCGCTTTGCGCTTCTTCGTAGCTCTGCCCGGTCAGGCTCGGAACCTTGCGGGAGTTATCGGGGATCTCGGTCGACGGTGACAAGCTGAACACCCAGAACATCACGGCGATGACGATGACGATGACGCTGACGATTCCCGCCCAGATCCAGATCACCGGTGGACGCCGCTGCGTGCGCACCATGGTCTGATCCTCGGACAGCTGCTTCAGAGCGAGTTCGGAACTCGACACAGCGCCGGTCGGTGTGCCGAACAAACCGGCGGCCGAGTCATCGACCGGGCGGTGAACCGGAATCTGGCCGGAACCGGCGGTCTCGACGTCGTTGCGAAACTCCACCGCACTTTGGTACCGGGAGAATCGATCTTTGGCGAGGGCATGCAAGACCACGGTGTCGAGGGCCGGAGACACCTTGGGGTTGATCGAGCTCGGCTTGACCGGAGTTTCACTGACGTGCTGGTAAGCCACCGCCACCGGGGTATCGCCGCGAAACGGCGGCCGGCCGGCGAGCATCTCGAAGAGCACCACGCCGGCGGAGTAAAGGTCGGTGCGCGCGTCGACTGACTCGCCTTTGGCTTGCTCAGGAGAGAAATAGGAGGCGGTGCCGAGAATCGCGGTGGTTTGGGCGACGGTTGTCGACGAATCAGAGATGGCACGGGCAATGCCGAAGTCCATCACCTTCACCTGACCGGTGCGGGTGATCATGATGTTGCCAGGCTTGATGTCGCGGTGAACGACGCCGGCGCGGTGGGAGTACTCGAGGGCAGTCAGAACACCATCGATGATGCGCACGGCCTCTGCGCTGTCGAGCGGACCTTCGCTGATGATGTCTTTAAGCAGTCGCCCGTCGACGAACTCCATGATGATGAACGGCAGCTGGGTCTCGTGGCCGTTTTCCTCGGTGACGGTCTCTTCGCCGGCATCGAAGACCCGCACGATCGTCGGGTGGGCCATGCGTGCTGCAGCCTGTGCCTCCTGCCGAAACCGGGTGCGGAATGCGGGGTCGACGGCGAGCGAGGGCTTGAGCAGTTTGATCGCGACGGCACGCCCGAGACGAGAGTCGGTGCCGATGTGCACATCGGACATCCCGCCACGACCGATGAGTGCGCCGACCCGGTATCGACCCGCCAGAAGACGGCCTTCCTCAATCAAGACGCAACTCCCCGCTCGGTGGCAACTGTGGACATGGGCGCCCTACTCCTATGGCTTCTTAGGGGTGGGGACGGCCGTCGGTACCGAATCCTCGGTGACCGTGACCGTCGTGGCCGGCGAGAATTCTGATGCAACGGGGCCGCAGAAGTAGCGGTAGCTCACGTTGAAATCAGTGCTTCCCGCCTCGATCGTGACGTTCGTGACATCGGCCCCTGTCGGGTTCGCCGACGTGATCGTCGCCCCTCCGTCAACCTGTGCCTCATATCCGGAGAGTGTCTGACCGGCCGGGCAGGTTGCTGCCGGCCAGGAGACCTCAACGCTGTCGCCGCTCGCGACCGAACTGGGCGTCGCGGACGGCCCTGAGCTCGGGGTATCAGGTGTCGCGACAGCGCCGTAGACCGTGACAGTGATCGTCTGCTTGAACGCGACAGGACCGGTCGGGTTCACGTCGTAGACGTGATCAACCTGGTCTTCGCTTTCTGCAGCTTTTCCGGTCTGGATGTTGGCGACGAGATCCATGCCCTCAAGTTTCGCGCGGGCCTCTGCGCTCGTCAGTCCGGAGAACTCGGCCAGTGTCACCTGAACCGTCGTCGGAGGAGGCGGAGTCGATGCCGTCGGCGACGGAGCCTGTGATGGTGTTTTCGGCGGTGTGGCCGGAGTCGAGGTCGTGGCCGGCGCCTGCGGGGTGTTCTGGGTCGTCAAAGCGAAGACGATTCCGCCGAGTACCAGCACCAGCAAAGCGATCAGCACGATCAACGGCCAGGTCCACGGGCTGCGCTTCTTCTTCTTTTCTTCTTCGGCCGCTGCCGCAGCTGCGGCCGACTCCTGGGTGCCCGGAATGGAGAGCGGAAGAACCGTCGTCGCGTCGTCGTTGCCTCCGACGCCCGGCATCAGCATGGTCGCGGCAGTGGGAGTGTTTCCGCCGAGCACTGCAGGCACGGATGCCGCAGCGGCCGCGACGTCTCCACGGCGAAGCGCCGTTGCGGCGCGCGCCAGGTGCGCGGCAGAGGCCGGACGTTCGGCTGGGTCCTTCGCGAGGCACGCGAAGACCAGGTTGCGAACGGGCTCTGACACGGTGACGGGCAGGTCGGGAGCCGTCTCATTGATCTGGGCCATGGCAATGGCAACCTGCGATTCGCCGGTGAACGGGCGACGCCCGGCCAGAGATTCGTAGGCGACGATGCCGAGCGAGTAAATGTCGGTCGTCGGTGAGGCCGGGCGGCCGCTCGCCTGCTCTGGCGAGAGGTACTGCACGGTGCCCATCACCTGACCGGTTGCCGTGAGCGGAACCTGGTCGGCGATGCGGGCGATGCCGAAGTCGGTGATCTTGACGCGGCCATCCGGCGTGATCAAGAGGTTTCCGGGCTTGATATCGCGGTGCACGAGACCTGCGGCGTGGGCAGCGTGGAGCGCGGCGGCGGTCTGGGCGACGATGTCGAGCACCTTGTCGGTGGGCAACACATGTTCGCGCTCGAGCACAGTGGAGAGCGCCTCGCCGGGCACGAGCTCCATCACCAAGAAGGCGCTGCCGTCTTCTTCTCCGTAGTCGAAGACATTGGCGATGCCCTCGTGGTTGACCAAGGCAGCATGGCGGGCCTCGGCGCGAAAGCGCTCGAGGAATCCGGGGTCGCCGAGATATTCGTCCTTCAGGATCTTGATGGCGACTGAGCGGCCGATGACGAGGTCAGTGGCCTTCCATACTTCACCCATGCCGCCGATGGCAATCCGTGACGCCAGCTCGTAACGCCCCCCGAAGGTGAGCCCTGTTGTCGGTCTCATTTATTCAGCACCGCCTCTAGTACCTTCTGTGCAATTGGCGCGGCAATAAGATTGCCGTACCCCGTTTGGCCGAGCCCTCCACCGTTCTCAACGAGAACGGTGATCGCATACTTTGGGTCGTTTGCAGGGGCAAATCCGGTAAACCACAGCGTGTACGGATCGGTGTCACCGTTCTCTGCTGTGCCGGTCTTTCCCGCCACTTCAACCCCGTCTATTCTTGCATTGCTTGCCGCGCCGTCATTGACGCCGTTGACCATCATCTGCGTCATTGTTGCGGCGTTTTCTGGGCTGATCACCTGTCGCACCACCTTCGGCTCGAAACTCTGACGGGTGCTCAGGTCTGGGGCAAGAATTTCGTCAACCATATTGGGTGCGAGAAGCTCCCCGCCGTTGGCGATTGTTGCCGAGACCATGGCCATCTGAAGTGGCGTGGCCCGCACCGTGTACTGGCCGAACGCCGACAGTGCGGTCTGGGCATCGTCGAGCCCGCGCGGGTACACGCTCTGCGTTACGTCGAGGGGAATCTCGTAGTCGGTGTTGAAGCCGAACTTCTCGGCCATCTCGCGGATGGCGTCGTTGCCGAGCTGCAGGCCGAGTTCCGCCATCGGGATGTTGCACGACAGCTTCAACGCGGTGGCGATGCTGACCTGGTCGCCCGGGCCGCAGGTGCCGCCGCCCGAGTTGATGACGATCGAGCTGGAGCCGGGAAGCTGGAACTCACCCGGGTTCGGGAACATGGTGTCGGGGGTGAACTTGCCTGACTCCAGGGCCGCTGCGACGACAACGAGTTTGAAGACCGAGCCGGGTGGGTTCAGCTCGTTGATGGTGCGGTCGATCAGCGGATCTGTCGGATCGTTGACCAGTGCGTCGTAGCGTTCGTTGACGAGTTTCGTGTCGTGAACGGCCAACTCGTTCGGGTCGAAGCTGGGCTTGGAGACCATGGCCAGTACCTTGCCGGTCTTCGGCTCTGTCACGATCACCGCGCCGGTGTAGTCGCCCAGGGCATCCCAGGCCGCCTGCTGAGCCACCGGGTCGATGGTGGTCTCGACGGCGGCGCCCTTCGGCGTCGCTCCGGTGACGATCGCGCTGAGCTGGTCGAAGAACTGCGAGTTCGAGGTGCCGCTCAACTCACGGTTGAGCGCAGCTTCCAGTCCGGTCGGTGCGCCGTTCACCGGGAAGAAACCGGTGACAGGTGCGTAGAGCGGACCGTTGCTATAGGTGCGCTGGAACTTGAAATCGTCGTCAACCGGCATCGACTGCGCGATCGGCTCTCCGGCGACGAGAATCGGTCCCCGTTCAACCGAATAACTGTTCAGAAGGGTGCGGGTGTTGCGAGCATCCGCTGCCAGGTTGTCGGCTTGCACCGCCTGAATGATCGTCGTCGAGGTGAGAAGGGTGAGAAACATCAGCAGCACGACGATGCTGACTCTCTTGAGTTCGCGATTCATCTAAACCACCAGCTTGGGTTGATTACGTACCGTGTCGGAGAGACGCAGCAGCAGTGCGGCGATGATCCAGTTGGCGACCAGCGAGGAGCCGCCAGCCGCGAGAAAGGGTGTCGTGAGACCGGTCAGCGGGATGACGCGGGTGACGCCACCGATCACGATGAAGCACTGCAGGGCAACGACGAAGGCGAGACCGACGCCGAGCAGCTTGCCGAAATCGTCTTGACCGGCGAAGCCGATGCGAAAGCCGCGGGCAACGAAGAGCATGTAGAGCACGAGAATTGCGAAGATTCCGGCCAAACCGAGTTCCTCGCCGAGACTGGCGATGATGTAGTCGCTCTGCGGAACGGGCGTGATATCGGGGCGGCCCTGGCCGAGGCCAGTGCCGATCAGGCCTCCGTTGGCGAGGCCGAAGATGCCCTGCACCAGCTGGTAGCTGCCGCCGTTTGCCGCGTAGACCTCTGGATTGAATGCGTCGAGCCAATTGGTGAACCGGCCGTTGACGTAGTCGAGGGTCTGGCTGGCGATGAGGGCGCCGCCAATGAACAGGGTGAGGCCGAGCACGACCCAACTCAGGCGCCCGGTGGCCACGTACAACATGACCAGGAACAGGCCGAAGTACAGCAAGGCGGTGCCGAGGTCACGCTGAAAGACGATGACAGACATCGACAGTGCCCACACGACGAGGATGGGCCCGAGGTCGCGCAGGCGCGGGAATTGCAGGCCGAGGAACCGCTTGCCGACCATGGCGAGGCTGTCACGGTTCTGCACCAGGTAGCCGGCGAAGAACACGGCCAGCGCGATCTTGGCGATCTCACCGGGCTGGAAGGTGGCGAAGTCGCCGATGCCGATCCAGACGCGGGCTCCGTTGACCTCGTGGCCGAGACCGGGGATCAGGGGCAACAGGAGGAGCACCACGGCGACGAACCCGGCGATGTAGGTGTACCGGAACAACACCCGGTGGTTGCGGATCACCAGCATCACGGCAATCGCGCAGAGAATGGCGAGGGCGCTCCAGGCAATCTGGCGTACAGAGGCGCTTGCCCAGCCCTCTTCACTGTTCGCGATGTCGATGCGGTAAATCATCGCGATACCGAGGCCATTCAGAACCGTGACGATCGGCAAAATGAAGGGGTCGGCATCTCGAGCCGTGAACCGCATGACAACGTGCAGGGCCAGCACCAGCACCGACAGACCTGCGCCGAGCAACACCAGCTGGGTGTCGATGTGGCCGAGGGCGCCGAGCTGAACGAGCACGATGGTGGATGCGTTGATCGCGCAGGCGATGAGCAGCAGGAACAGCTCAAGATTGCGCAGTTTCTGAGGCAGGTGCAGGCGTTTGATGGCGCCGGTTTTCGGAGCCGTCGCCCGCGGCGACGACTCCATGACGATCGGTTGCTTAGGGGATGTTGGCATTGTGAAGCCGTTCGACGATGAGTTGCGCGTCCTCCAACGAGGGGGCGCTGATGGTCTGCTCGACCTGTTGCCTGTCATACATGCGCAGGCTGGACACGGGAAGGTCAGTTTCTTCGTAGACGTGGGAGAGCTTGATCGGGCCGAGGTCTTGCTGCACGCCTTGGAAGATCGCCACGTTGCTGCCTTCCACACCGATGAAGAACCGAGTCTGCGTCCACTGGTAGCCCAGGACCGCTGCGGCACTAATCGCGAGAACGAGCAGGATGACGCCGGTCAGCCAGGTGAAGCGGCGTCGGCGGGCACGGCGGGCGTCTTCTTCGATGAGCTCCGACAGATAGTCCTGCGAGTCAGGCTCGAAGTGGGACTCACGCACCGGGTGCAGGCGCAGGCCAGGCAAGCGGAGGGGACGGTTGCGGATGGGTTCCTCGCCGAAGGCGAGGGGGGCGGCGGCCGAACCGACGACAACGGGCTCTGCCTCGCGCAGCGGGCCGTCACCGATGTCGACGACGACGATGGTGACGTTGTCGGGAGCGCCGGCATCCAGGCTCTCTTTGACCAACCGGGTGGCGACGGACAGGGGGCTCGCGCCGCTGAGCAGGGCGTTGGCGATCGCGGCAGGGGAGACCACGCCACTCAAGCCATCGGAACAGATCAGCCACCGGTCGCCGGCCAGGGTGGTGAGAATCGAGGTGTCGACCTCTGGTGAGGCTTCGACATCGCCGAGCACGCGCATCAGCACCGAACGGCGCGGGTGCACCATCGCTTCTTGCTCTGTGATGCGACCGCTGTCGACGAGGCGCTGAACGAAGGTGTGGTCGACGGTGATCTGACTCAGTTCACCGTCACGCAGCAGGTAGATGCGCGAGTCGCCGATGTGCGCAATCGCGACCTGATCTTCCAGCACGATCATGGCGCTGACGGTGGTGCCCATGCCAGTGAGCTCTGCGTGCTCAAAAACAGTCTCGGCGAGCTGTGAATTGGCGGCTATCAGCGCGGCCTGAAGCGCGAACTCGGCATCCTGAGCCGTCGTGTACCCGATGTCGGCCTGCATGACACGCTTCGTGGCAATCGCCGAGGCGACATCGCCCCCGGCGTGACCGCCCATGCCGTCGGCAACCACGAAGAGGGAATGGCCGGCGTACCCGGAGTCCTGGTTGTTGGAACGAACCTTGCCAACATGAGAGACGGCGGCACTCTGACTCACTGTCGCCATGCACCTACCGCCGAAGCTCGAACGTGGTCGCGCCGATTTTGACAGGAGCGTTCAGCGGAACGGGCGTGGGAACGACGACCCGGGCGCCGGAGAGGAAAGTGCCGTTGGTGGAGTCGAGGTCCTGGATCATCCATTCCCCGTTCCACAGCATCAGGCGCGCATGGTGGGTCGAGGTGTAGTCGTCGCGAATCACGAGGCTCGAGTCAGTGGAGCGGCCGATGGTGATCGATTCGGCGGTGAGCGGAAACTCGGTGCCGACCTTCGGGCCTGACGTGATGACGAGGCGGCTCGCGTTCTGGGTCGTGGCTTTGACCGAGTGGCCGGAGGACGCGGGGCTCGGTGAAGCCGAACGCGGTGAATGGGCGCCAACGGGTTCGGTGAGAGCGGCGCCGGCGGGTGTCGGGGCGACGAAGGGGGGCAGCGGAGCAGAGGGCGCCGGAGCTGCCGAGTAGAGCGGTTCGGGGGAGGCCACGGGAGCGGCGGCGGCATCCGGGTTCATCTTGCGCACCCGGCGACCGAACAGGTCACTGCGCAGCGCATAGACGATGCCGAAGATGAACAGCCAGAGCAGCAGCAGAAAGCCCAGGCGCAAGACGAGAAGGGTGAGTTCGCTCACACTCATGTGGCGGGCCCCCAGAATCCGCCCATGTCGTGGCGTTCGGTGGGGTCCTCGACACGACGATCGGAGAACTGATCGACGGATGAGGCCTGTGCGAGCACGCGGAAGACGATGCTGGTGCGTCCGATCGTGACGGTCGATTCGGGTTCGAGGATTGCCTGCTTGACGGGGGAGCCGTTCAGCTGGGAGCCATTGGTGGAGCCGAGGTCGCGCACCTGGGCGCGACTGCCATCCCAGAGGATCTCGACGTGGCGGCGGGAGGTGCCCGAATCGTCGACGGTGATGTCGGCGTCGCTTCCGCGGCCGATCACAGTGCGGGATTTGACCAACGGATAACGCTTGCCGTTGATGTCGAGCACGGGGGTCCAGGAGACGCCGCCCTGCACGGTGCTGGAATCGACCTGCACCATTCCCTCGGTGAGAGTGCGGTCTTCGGCCAGAGAGATGGAGAGGCCGCCGGCGAATTGATAGCGCTGGGAGGCGGCGTGCTGCTGCACCAACTGCGTCAGTTCGTCGACCAGTGCCGGACCGAGTCCGGTCATCCGTTGAAAGTCGGCCGATGCCATGCGTACGGTGAAGCGGTTGGGTGCGAGGATGCGGTCGCGCGAAACGACCGCAGCTTTGGTGTCGAGCTCGCGTCGCAGCGCTGAGGTGATCTCCACCGGCTGCAAGCCCGACTTAAAGGTCTTGGCGAAAGCGCCGTTGACGGCGCGCTCCAAGCCTTTTTCAAAGTTATCCAGTATGCCCACAGGTCTCCCGATCCGGTCCGTTTGGCTAATGAGCATGTTACTTGTCTCGGGTGTTAACTCGCCGGTAGGGCGGCGAGCACACGGAAAGTCATCCTACGGGGGTATCTCATCGCGATGCTGACCGCCGGGGATCGCGCTACGTGCTGGTGGTGCCGCATTCCTCTCTATAGGGGGAGTTTCGCGCAGCGCTGGTCGGGCGCCGCGCCGCGCGTTGGGGCCGACGGGCGCGGCGGCACTCGACCCGCGTGGCGGCATCCGTCGGCCGGAACCTGCCACGAAATGGCCTGCAGCAGACCCGGCGAGTGAGTGGCGACACACCAGGGCGACTTCTCGAATGGCGAAGAGGCAGGCGAAAGTGCTAGCATTTTGAAGTTCGCGCGAGTGGCGGAATTGGCAGACGCGCTGGCTTCAGGTGCCAGTGCCCGTAAGGGTGTGGGGGTTCAAGTCCCCCCTCGCGCACGCGAATGAAAATGAGCTGGAGCCAACCAGACTCACACGAAAGGCCCCCGAGAAATCGGGGGCCTTGTGCGTTAACTCGCGGCGGTCGGCGGCCGAGCGTGGAGCGGTGGCTGAGCGGGCGGCCCGACTTCTGGTGCATTGTCGGGTTCGCGGACCCTGGTCGAGCCGGAACGGCGGATACGCATCGGTCATCAAGGCCATGTAGGCGACGACCCGGAAGATCCAGCGGTTGAGCCCGATCACCAGATCGAACAGGGGACGGGGATAGAGCCCAGTGAAGAGCAGGATGACCGCGGCGATCACGTACTCGCATTGGTCACATACTCGCATTGGTCACGTGCTGACGCGTCGGGCGGGAGCCGACCAGGGCTGAAGATCTCTCGACCTGTGATGCTTCCCGTCTGGGTCAGGCGAGCGCGAGAAAGAGCTTCTCCAGTTCGTCGACCGTCAACGGGGTTGAGCCGTCAGCGGAATCCGCGGGATCTGCGGATTCTGCAGTCCCGTCGACTGGCGCCGCCAGGCAATGCCGCATCGCCGAGGAGACGATCGTGAATCCGGCCCGGTCGAGGGCCTTCGAGACGGCAGCGAGTTGCAGCACGACATCGCGGCACTCGGCGCCCGAGTCAACGGCGGCGATGACACCGGCCAGCTGACCTTGGGCACGTTTGAGTCGGTTCAACACCTTGCGCTGCTGCTCGGCATCCATCGCTCCTGCGCCGATACGGGGCGCTGGCTGAGCTATCGCATCACTGGATTGCACGGTCATGTTCCTTCTCCTTCATGAGGTTGGTAGGCCGGGTCGAGAGCAATCCGGCCTCCCAGGTCTTGAATCCGCCGTCAAGGTTGCGCACGTCGGCGCCCAGCTGAGTAAGCAGGCGGGCCGCCGTGTGTCCACGCTGACCGACCTGGCAGTGAACGATGAGCGGGGCATCCGGCAATGCTCCCATTCGATCGCGGATCTCGTCCAACGGCAGGTTGATCGCGCCGGGGATGCTGCCACGGTCGAACTCGCCGGCCGAGCGCACGTCGACAAGAATCGCACCGTTGGCCCGAGCTGCGTCGAGTTCGTGCCACTGAATGCTGCGGGTCGCGCCCGTGCGCAGATTGTCGGCGACATAGCCGGCGAGGTTCACGGCATCCTTCGCCGAACCGAACTGAGGAGCATAGGCGAGCTCCAGACGAGACAGCGCCGAGGCGGTCAGGCCGCCCGCCATGCCGGTGGCGATCACGTCGATACGCTTGTCGACGCCGTCACGACCGACGATTTGTGCCCCGAGAATGAGGTCGGTTTCGCTGTCGATCAGCAGCTTCAGCGCCATCTGCTCGGCACCCGGGTAATAGCCGGCGTGGGAGAGCGGATGCGTGTGCACGACGCGGTGCGGTCGGCCAGCGGCCCGCAGGCGCCGCTCATTCCACCCGACGAGCGCGATCGTGAGATCGAAGACACCGACGATCGCGGTTCCGAGCGCCGGCGTGCTCGGCTCGGCCAACCCGCAGATCGCGTCGGCGGCACTGCGTCCGTGACGGTTGGCCAGACCGGCCATGGTCACGAGGGTTGCTGTGTTGCTGATGGCATCGATCTTCTCGACACCGTCGCCGACTGCATAGATAGAGGGATCGTTCGTGCGCTGGAAGGCGTCGACGGCGATGCCGCCCGCGGCCCCAATGGTCAGACCGGCGTCGGCCGCCAGCCCGGTATCGGGGGTCACGCCGCTCGCCTCGATCACGAGCGTCGCTTCAATGGTGCTGCCGTCGCTGAGTTGCACCCCGTCCGACGTGAGGTTCGTCACCGAGGTTCCCAGACGCACGTCGACACCGTGCAGGGTGAGCGCGTCGAGAACCGGGCTCGCCATCTCTGCGTCGAGGGGGGAGAGCGGATGAGCACCCCGATGCACGAGCGTGACGTTCAGCCCGCGACGCACCAGGTTTTCGACGGCCTCCAAGCCGATGAAACCGCCGCCGATGACGACGGCGCGTGCCGAGGGCCCCGCATCCGTCAGCTCGGCGGTGATGAAGTCGACGTCTTCGACCGTGCGCAGCGTGCGCACCGGGATCTCGCCGCCGGCGACACCCTCACGGGCCTGCGCTCCGCCGGCCAGAATCAGGGAGTCGTAGTGCTCGCTGTGTGTCTGGCCGGTCAGCAGGTCGCGAACGACGACGCGTCGGTGCTCGCGATCGATGGCGATCACTTCGTGCTTCACCCGCACATCGAGACGGAACCGCTCGAAGAGTGACTGCGGCGTCTGCAACAGCAGGCTGTCGCGCTTCTCGATCGCTCCGCCGACGTAGTACGGCAGACCGCAGTTCGCGAACGACACGTGCGCGCCCCGCTCGAAGACGATGATCTCTGCCGCCTCGTCGAGACGGCGCAACCGTGTCGCGGCGGACATTCCGCCGGCGACGCCGCCCACGATGACGATCTTCTTCTGGGCGGACGCGGTGGTCAACGCGGGCGTGAGCTCGGGCATCAGTTCGCGCGTCATTTTGCGCCAGAGAACAGTCGGGTGAGGAATCCGGCGCGGGCGGGGGTCTCATTCTCGTGGCCCGCGCAGCGGTCGGACTTCTTCACGTTGCGCAGCACGTCGTCGACGTGCTGACCGCAGCCCGCCCAGGTGGTCTTGTTGCAGGTCTTGCAGGTCACAGCACGGCACATCAGGTTCTCTTTCAGGATTGTTGGTCGGGATCGGCGTGTGAGATCACCATACCCTGGGGGGTATGCAAAACCCTGAGCGGATGCTGGGGAGGGGGCGAGGGATGGCCGGGTTCGAGGTCGGCGTGCGGGATCTGACAGGCTCGACCACCGGGATGCCCCCCAACCGGGAAAGATCAGCCCTAGGTAGGGTGTGCAAACGACTTTGACCCCGTAGCCTCGCACGATGGGGAATGGAAAACGAAGCGTCGCGGGTGGGTTCGGAGCGTTTCTGGGATTGATTGGGATGAGTGCTGTTGCCGGCCTCTTGGTCACCGTTGCGGTGACGCCGACTCTGACGGTTTCGAGCATTGCGGCCACCAAGACAATTGGCCTTTTTGAGAATCTGCCGAACTATCTCAACATCGGTGAGCTGGCCGAAGGCTCCAACATCTACGCGACGGCAGCCGACGGTTCGTTGATTAAACTTGCCACCTTCTACGAGCAGAATCGCGAGGAGGTGGCGCTGGAGAACATCTCCCAGTTTGTGAAGGATGCGGCGGTGGCGGGGGAGGACCCGAGGTTCTTCAGTCATGGCGGCGTCGACATGCAGGGAACCGCGCGGGCGACGATCAAGCTCATGCTCAAGCAGAACGGCGGTGGTGGTTCGTCGCTCACCCAGCAATACGTGAAAAACGTGTTGGTGCAGAATGCGGTGATGAGCGCCACGACGGAGGAGGAACGAGCTGCGGCCATCGACTCCGCCACCCTTGAAGAGCCGTCGCGCAAGCTCAAGGAGATGCGCCTGGCCATTGGGCTGGAGAAGAAGTACTCGAAGAATGAGATCTTGGCGGGCTACCTCAATATCGCCTTCTTCGGCGGAACGGTCTACGGCATCGAGGCGGCCAGCAAGTACTACTTCGGTGGGGTCAGCGCGAAGGATCTCACTCTGGAGCAGGCGGCGAGCCTGATTGCGATCGTCAACTATCCGGAGGACTTTCGTCTGGACCAGCCTGACAGCGAAACGAACGGGGCGGCCAACGGCTACGCGAGAAACCTGGACCGTCGCGACTACATCCTCGATCAGATGCTGCGCTACAAGAAGATCACGCCTGAACAGCACACGGCAGCGGTGGCTGCGCCGGTCGCCCCGGTGATCACGCCGCCGACCTCCGGATGCAAGACTGCCGGCGGTTCCGGGTACTTCTGCGACTACGTCTATTGGGCGATCCGCAATGGAGACGCGTTGGGCGCAACGGTGGAAGAGCGCGTCGAGCGGCTGCGCCGCGGTGGACTCGACATTTACACCACGTTGGATCTCGGGCTGCAAGTCGCTTCGGAAGCAGCGGTCAACGAGAACGTTCCGAGTGTCGATCCCCGTTTCGACGTGGGTTCGACGGCGGTGACCGTGCAACCCGCGACCGGACGCATCCTGGCGATGGCGCAGAACAAGACATTCAGCAACGACCCCGAAGTGCTCGAAGCCAACGGGCCGAGCTGGACATCCATGAACTACAACACCGACATCGATTACGGCGGATCGAGCGGCTTTCAGCCCGGCTCCACCTATAAGGTCTTCACGCTGGGGGAGTGGGTCAATGCCGGCCACTCGCTGAGGGAGAGCTTCGACGGCCGGAGACAGGGATTTTCGCAGTTCACCGACAGTTGCATCGGGGGCTGGAGTGGGGCGCCCTTCAATCCGCGCAATGACGATGGTCGAATCGCCAACAACGCCGTCGACGCGACGAAGTGGTCGGTGAACTCGAGCTTCATGGCGATGGCGCATCAGTTGGATCTCTGCAAGATCAAACAGCTGGCTGAGCGTTTCGGTGTACATCGAGCGAACGGCGACCCGCTCGAGATGAACCCGTCCGACGTGCTGGGCTCCCAAGAGGTGGCTCCCTTGACGATGGCCAGCGCCTTCGGCGGCATTGCAAACAACGGGGTGACCTGTTCGCCGATTGCGATTGATCGCATCGTTGACCGAAACGGCGCCGAGATCGCACCGCCGAAATCCGAATGCACGCAGTCGGTGCCGGCTAACGTCGCCGCAGCCATGGCCTATGCCATGCAGCAGACCTTTGCGGGCGGCGGAACCGCTGTCGCCTCCAACACCGGAACCGGCGTGCCGCACATCGGCAAGACCGGAACGACGGATGGCGCCAAGGACACCTGGATGATCGGCGCCAGCACGAAGGCGGCGACGGCGGTCTGGGTCGGCAACGTCGTCGGCGAGACCAACCTCCGCAACCTGGACTTTGAGAGCGGTGCAGCCGCCACTGCCCGGCACCGCATCTGGCCGCGCATCATGACGGTGGCTGACAATACCTGGGGCGGCGACGCGTTTGCAGAGCCTGATTCGTCAGCGTTCCGCGTGATTGAAACCGACATCCCGGATGTCAGCGGCAGGTCTCCTGCTGAAGCTCGCAGCATCCTGGAGAGAGCCAGCTTCACTGTCGTCGAGGGTGCCCCGCGAAACTCCGACGTTGCCGCCGGACTGGTCGCCGGATCCAACCCGTCAGGGTCGGCGCCGCACGGGGCGACGATTGAGATCTTTGTGAGCCTGGGGCCGGCGGCCGTCGCGCCTCCGGCTCCTCCGGCCGGCACGCCGGACAAGCCCAGCAAATCGGACTAGGCGGATTGCACGGGAACACACAACACTCCGAGCGACGGAGCTGCAGTGACACGCATCCGCGCTGTCTGAGAGTTTTCTCTGGCGTGGAAGCATCGGTGCAGTGACTAAGGGTAGGCTTGCCTTCGCACTGCACCTCACCAAGGGATCCAATGAACCGCCTACTTCGCCCCGCACTTGTCACCGTCGCCGTTGCAACACTCGCCCTGACCGGATGCTCATCGCCATCAGCAGCTCCCTCAGGCGAGTCATCCGCTTCACCGGAATCACTCGCCGGTACCTCGATCACCGTCTACAACGCGCAGCACGAGGAACTCACCCAGGCCTGGGCGGATGCCTTCGAGAAGGAAAGCGGCGTCACGGTCACCATTCGCAACGGCTCAGATTCTGAGCTCGGCAACCAGATCATTCAGGAGGGCGCTGCGTCGCCCGCCGATGTTTTTCTGACCGAGAACTCCCCGGCCATGTCGCTCGTGGACAACGCCAAGCTGTTCGCCCTCGTCGACACCGACACGCTGGCCCAGGTGCCGAACGCGTACAAGCCGTCGAGCGGAACCTGGACCGGGATCGCCGCGCGCTCAACCGTCTTGGTCTACAACCCGAGCCTGCTGCCCGAAGCCGAGCTGCCGGCCTCATTGCTCGACCTCGAGAAGTCGGAGTGGAAGGGCAAGTGGGCCGCCTCACCAAGTGGCGCCGACTTTCAGGCCATCGTCTCCGCACTGCTCGAGCAGAAGGGCACCGCCGCGACCGAAACCTGGCTCGCGGGCATGAAGGCCAATTTCTCGGAGTACAAGGGCAACAGCACCGTGATGAAGGCGGTCAACGCCGGTGAAGTTGCGGCCGGCGTCATCTACCACTACTACTGGTTCGGTGACCAGGCAGGAACCGGCGAGAACAGCAACAACACGAAGCTGTACTACTTCAAGAACGAAGACCCGGGCGCATTTGTCAGCGTGTCAGGCGGTGGCGTGCTCAAGACGAGCAAGAACGCGGCCGCAGGGCAGGCGTTCCTCAAGTTCATCACCGGCAAGGCCGGCCAGGGCATCCTGCAGACGGGCACGAGCTTTGAGTACCCGGTGGGCAGCGGCGTCGCAGCCAACCCGGCTTTGCCGGCGCTCGACACCCTCGAAGCACCCGTGATCGACCCGTCGAAGCTGAACAGCACAGAGGTCACCACGCTGATGACGGCGGCCGGCCTCATCTAATGGACTCATCTCGATGATCGTTCTCCCAGCTCAGTATCGGTCGCCTCGGTGACCGTGCTGAACACGCGGAGGGGTGTGGGCGCTGGCTCCCGCCCCTCCGCACTTCTCGTTGTCGTGACCGTTGCGATCGCTGTGGTCACGCTGGTTCCGGTCGGTTTCGTGGTCGTCACAATGCTGCAGACCGGGTGGGATGTGCTCGCCCCGTTGATCTTTCGCCCGAAGGTCGGCGAGCTGCTCGCGAACACGGTTCTGCTTGTCGTCATCGGTGTTCCGCTCTGCGTCGCGCTCGGCGTCGGCGAGGCCTGGCTGGTGGAACGCACGAATCTGCCTGGCCGACGTGTCTGGGCGATTCTGTTCGCTGCCCCTCTCGCTGTTCCGGCATTCGTCAGCAGCTACGCCTGGGTGAGTCTCATCCCCTCGATCGGCGGGCTCAGCGGCGGACTGCTGATCGCCGTTCTGTCGTACTCCCCACTGGTCTATCTGCCGGCTGTCGCGACGCTGCGCCGGCTTGACCCGGCCCTGGAAGACTCGGCTGGATCGCTCGGGCTGACCGCTCCCCGGGTGTTCGTGCGCGTCGTGCTGCCCCAGCTGCGCCTGGCGATCTGGGGCGGTGGCCTCGTCGTCGCGCTGCATCTGCTCGCCGAGTATGGCGCGTTCGCCCTGATTCGGTTCGACACCTTCACGACGGCGATCATTGTGCAGTACCAGTCGACCTTTGCCGGCCCGGCGGCCAGCGCGCTCGGCATCGTGCTCACTTTGCTCTGCCTGCTCGTGCTCACCGCCGAATCGACCACGCGCGGTCGGGCGCGCTACGCGCGCATCGGCTCTGGCGCCTCGAGTCCCGCCGAACGTCACCGCCTGGGCCGCGCGACGATCCCGGCCATCGCGGCTGCAACATCCGTCACCCTGCTCGCCGTCGGCGTTCCCCTCGGCAGTATCGCGCGCTGGTTGAGCGTCGGTGACCCGTGGGCGCAGCCCGAGATTCTGCCCGCCATCACGCAGACGGTGCTTCTCGCCATCGGCGGTGCGCTGCTGACCATCATCGTGGCGATGCCGCTGGCCTGGCTGAGCATCAGGCATCCGAGCCGCACCAGCAGGCTCGTCGAGGGATCGACCTATCTGGCGAGCAGCCTGCCGGGCATCATCATCGCGCTCGCGCTCGTGACAGTCACGATCCGGCTGGTTCCGGGGCTCTATCAGACCGCGTTCACCGTGCTCGTGGCCTACCTGATCATGTTTCTGCCCCGGGCTCTGGTGTCGCTGCGGGCCGGGCTCAGTCAGGCGCCGATCATGCTCGAAGAAGCGGCGCAGTCGCTGGGTACCTCGCCGATGGTGGCCAGAGCACGTGTCACCCTGCCGTTGCTCGTTCCGTCGATTCTGGGCGGTGCGGCCCTCGTCGCGCTCGGCGTCGCCAATGAGCTCACCGCCACCCTGTTGCTGGCGCCGAACGGAACCCGCACGCTGGCCATGCAGTTCTGGTCGGCAAGCTCATCGGTCGCCTACTCAGACGCGGCCCCGTATGCTCTACTCCTCGTGATCATCTCGATCCCGACCGTCGCCCTCATGTCGCTCCAGTCACGGAAAAGAACCGCTCAATGACCACGCTCCGTGTGCAGGATGTCTCGCTCGCCCTCGGCGGACGCCCCGTTCTCTCGGGGGTCTCCCTCACCATTCCCAGTGGGACTCGAACCGCCCTGGTCGGCGCATCGGGCAGTGGCAAGACCACCCTGCTGCGCTTGATCGCCGGATTCGCGCGCCCCGACAGCGGAACCATCGCGCTTGACGACACCGTGGTGTCTGGCCCACACACCTTTCTTGCTGCACACCGCCGAGGGGTCGGCTACGTGGCGCAGGATGGCGCGCTGTTTCCGCACCTCACCGTGGAACAGAACATCCGCTTCGGTCTGACGCGTGGTTCACGTGGTTCACGTGGGTCGCGTGGTTCGGGCGGCTCGGGCGGTTCTGCTGGTTCTGTGAGCACGGCCGGTTCGGGGGGTTCGCGGTCGGCCCAGATGGCCGCACGCATCAGAGAGGTTGCCGATCTCGTGGCATTGCCCTCCGACCTGCTCGGGCGCTATCCGCATGAAATCTCGGGCGGGCAGCAGCAGCGAGTCTCTGTCGCGCGGGCGCTCGCCCCTGCGCCGAAGATGATCGTGCTCGACGAACCGTTCAGCGCCCTCGACACCGGGCTGCGCGAGCAATCCCGGGTGGCAGTGATTGCAGCGCTCGAGGCCAGCAACGCCACGGCGGTGCTCGTCACTCACGACCAGGATGAGGCGTTGATGTTCGGTCAGCAGATCGGCATTTTGGCCGGTGGGCGACTGGAGCAGCACGGCTCCCCGCTGTCGGTGTTCGACAACCCGAGCACGGCAGAGGTCGCCACTTTTCTCGGCGATGCCGTCTTCGTGGCGGGTCAGTTGCGCGGAACGTCGGCCGAGACGGCGTTCGGCAGCGTTTCGCTGCGCCATCAGAATGCGGGCGTTGAGGCAGAGACCGGCGGCTCGATCCGGGTGCTGCTGCGTCCAGACCAACTGACGCTCGGGCAGGGCGTGGCGCCGAACGGCAGGGTCACGTCGCTCTCCCCGCGCGGAACCCGACTGCACATCGAGATTGAAGCGATCGGGTCGGCCGACCGGGTCGTGCTGACTATCGCCGCCGCGGATGCGAGCTACCGGGTGGGTGAAGCGGTGACAGTGGTCATCCACGGCAGTGGGGTGTCGTACTAATTCTGTTGGCGCCGTGATGTTGTCTCTGCTGGAGCCGTGATGTTGTCGGCAGCGTGACGACCTCGACGCTGTCGGTCGATCGCCCTACGCTGGGCGCATGACAACGGCTCGGGATGTCACCCTTCAGGACGGACGCACACTGCGGGTGCATGACAGCGGAGCCGGAGCCGGAGCCGGACCCGGACCCGGAGCCGGAGCCGGAGACGGACCCGGTCCAGACGGGTTGACGGTGCTCTGGCACCACGGATCGCCGCAAACCGGAGCTCTGCTCGAACCGCTGCTGGCGGCGGCGGCCGTGCGGGGCATCCGACTGCTGTCGTATGCGCGGCCGAGCTATGGTGGCTCGACGCCGCGGCCTGGCCGCAATGTGGCCTCGGCCGCTTCGGATGTTGCGGAGATCGCCGACGCGCTCGGGCTCACCAGATTCGCCGTGATGGGTGCTTCGGGCGGTGGCCCGCATGCCTTGGCCTGCGCGGCCCTGTTGCCCGGCCGGGTGAGCGCGGTGGCCAGCATTGCCGGCCTGGCACCGTTCGAAGCAGACGGGCGCGGCTGCGATGGGTTCGACTGGTTCGATGGGATGGCGGCCGACGGGGCGTCGCTGCGCGCGGCAGAGGCGGGGCGCGAGGCCCGGGCGCGGTTCGAGGAGACCGACGAGTTCGACCCGTCGATCTTTACCGACAGGGACTACGCGGCGTTAGGCGGAGCGTGGTCGGTGCTCGGAGCGGATGCGCAGGCCGCGTCAGCTGCCGGCAGCGACGGACTTGTCGACGACGATGTGGCCTTCGTCACTCCGTGGGGTTTCGACGTCGGGGCGATCGACATGCCGATGTTGCTGGTGCACGGTGGTCAGGACCGCGTCGTGCCGTCGGCGCACTCCACCTGGTTGCTTGACCGCGGTCGGAATGCCGAGTTGTGGTTTCGGCCGCGCGAGAGTCACATTTCGATCTTGGCGACGTGCCCGGTGGTGATGGATTGGCTGCGAGCCGCGGCGGAGCACTAGCGGTGCTGCCGGGAGTCGGGTCGGCCGCGTTGTGTGGAATCGACCCGCCCGTCGTGGTTGAGTAGCACTATGGCTACCGAATTCACACGCGATTCCACGCCCGAGCCGCATCCGAATGAGCCTCATCGCGCAGGGCTCGCGCAACGCCTGAACTGGCTGCGCGCGGGAGTGCTCGGCGCCAACGACGGCATCGTCTCGGTCGCCGCGGTCGTCGTCGGTGTGGCGGGGGCGACCCCGGTGGCCGGTGCCATTCTCACCGCGGGTGCCGCAGCTCTGGTCGGGGGCGCGATTTCTATGGCGCTGGGTGAATACGTCTCGGTGAGCAGCCAAAGCGACAGCGAGAAGGCGCTGATCGCCAAGGAAAAGCGCGAGCTCGAGGAGATGCCAGAGCAGGAGTTGAAAGAGCTCGCCGGGATCTACCAGGCGAGAGGGCTCTCGCCCGAGACCGCTCAGCAGGTGGCTGTCGAGCTCACCGCTCACGACGCACTGGCGGCCCATCTGTCGGCCGAATTGCACATTGATCAGAACGACGTGGTGAGTCCGTGGCACGCCGCGTTCGCCTCGGCCCTCTCTTTCACCCTCGGAGGGATCCTGCCCCTCCTGGCGATTCTGCTCACCCCAGAGGCCTGGCGAATTCCGCTCACTTTCGTCGTGGTCTTGCTTGCTCTTGCGTTGACCGGGGCGGTGGCCGCGCATATCGGCGGAAGCTCACGCATCCGCGCCACTGTGCGGGTTGTCGTCGGTGGAGCGATCGCCCTCGTGGCCACCTTCCTCATCGGGATGCTGCTCGGAACGACGGGCATCGTTTGATGGGCTGTCGAGCCAAACCGTGTGGCGTTTCGTTTTGCGATACACGGCGAGCCGACTTCTGAACTCCGCATCTCGTTGATCGGGCCAGTCGAGATCTCGCGAGTCGACCCCTCAACGCGGCCACCCGGTCGCCTGCCAAAAACCGGGCCCAGCTCGGTGGTTGAGCTTGTGGAGTTGAGCTTGTCGAGTTGAGCTTGTGGAGTTGAGCTTGTCGAAACGCGGCGGGCCGACCCCTTGAACGCGACCCCCTCGGCACCCGTGCCTGGGGGCGCACCCACCCATTCCTAGGCAGCAATCCTCCACAGACAAACTTACGAAAAGTTATCCACCGATCCTGAGAAATGCTCGCATTCCAGTTCCCATTTTGAGAGAATTGGGTTATGGAATCAGAGCCTGTTTCCCCCATCATCGCCCCGACCACCGACACTCCGGTGGCCGCGGTCATGCTGCAGGTGCAGGCTCTGACGGCCGGGCTTTCGACCGCTGAAACGCTCGAGGTTTCCGCGAAGATGGCGGCCAGGTTCTCCACGGCTGACTCTCTCAAGCTCGCCGCCACCGTGATGTCCGGAGCGATGACCGAGCTCAACCCCCACCTCCGCTCCGACGACGACCTGCTGAGCCTGCTCGGATCGATGGAGGCCGTGGGCCGGCTAGCGGATGCGGGCCGGGTCGCCCTGGCCGCGGACGTCGAGGTGCGCTCCGACACGCGCATTCAGACGGTGTCCCTGGCACGCACGCGTGGCAGTGTCACCGGCACCGACTTGATCACGACGCTCACCCGCGTCTCGGCCCGGGAGGTGAAGCGGCGGGTCACGCTCGGTGAGAAGACCCGGGTGCATCAGATGGGCGGCAGCATGCTGCCACCGCGCTACCCGGTCGTCGCCGCGGCCCTGACCGCCGGAACCCTCGGGGTGGATGCGGCCGAGGCGATCGTCACCGGGCTTTCCGACCTGCCCAGCTACCTCGACCCCACGGATGTCGAGGCCGCCGAGCGGGGCCTCGTCGCTTCCGCGACCGGTGCCATCACCGCGGAGAACGAGGGCCTGCCGAACGCCGGGTTCGCGTTCTCCGCCGACCTCATCCGCGGGCAGATGTTGCAGTGGAAGGCGCTCCTCGACCCGGACGGCACCGCGCCGACCGAGGGAACCGTGCTGGCCGCCCGCAGCAGCTTCGGCTTCGGCCAATTCCGCGACGGGCTCTACCCCTTGCGCGGCGGGGTGACCCCGGAGCTCCGCGGAATCATGAACGGCATCTTCGACACCTACCTCAGTGCTCACTCAACCGCAGCTCATGCGCAGCCGGTCCCGGCGGAGCCGGGCCGGTTCGCGACCGCGGAGGAACAAGCCCAACACGAGGCCGAGGAGCGGGCGCGCATCGATGCCGGCGAGGTCATCCCCGGCGCCGACCAGTTCGACGACCTCGATACCCGCACCGGCGGGGAGAAACGTGCCGACATCCTCCGCGGCGTCTTCGACGCCGCCGCCCGCGACGCCGGCACCCCCACCCTGGGCGGCGCCGCCCCCGTCGTCATGGTGCACGTGAACGCAACCGACCTCCTCGATTCCACCGGCGTCGGCTGGGTCGACGGGGTCGACGCCCCCGTCTCGATCAGCACCGTGAAGCATCTCGTCTGTGCGGGCGAGATGCAACGGATCGTCTTCGCCGAAAACGGCGAGATCCTCCACTCCGATTTGAAGCAGCGCTTCTTCACCCGGGCCCAACGCCGGGCGATTATCGCCCGCGACGGCGGTTGCGTCGTCTTCGGCTGCACGTCACCGCCGGGCTGGGCCGAGATGCACCACGTGGTGCCCTGGTATCGCGGCGGTAAAACCACCATCAACAACGGCGTCGCCCTCTGTTGGTACCACCACTCCACCATCGACACCTCCGGCTGGCTGATCCGCATCCTCGACGGTGCCGTGCAGGTCAAGGCGCCACCCTGGATGGCCCCCAGCGGCGACTGGATACCCGCCCGCAAGCACCGCGCCCACACCACGCTCAGCCGCTGAGCAATCTCGGTGGTCGAGGAGCGCGCGAGCCTGCGAGCACGCGTCTCGAGACCCCGCGAGCCGACCCTCGAACGCAACCCACGTTCCCGAGATCGGCTCGCCGGGTCTCGAGCTTCCGGGCCGCTGCGCGGCATGGTGGTGAACGAATCTGACCATTGCGTTGGTCGAGGAGCGAGCGCCAGCGAGTGTCTATTAGGTAAATGAAATGGCTTATGCTGCCTCCGATGGTGTGAGGGTGACGTCGAAGCCGAGGTTCTTCAGCTGTCGGCGGGCGCGATTCTTGGCGCGTTCGGGGTTGATGCGGGTGGAGTAGTCGGCGCCGAGTTCGGTGTAGGCGAC